>JBEIJN010000001.1:0-123354 GCA_040380225.1 Verrucomicrobiia bacterium
CTCTCCAAAACCTCCTTCATCAGCCTCATCCCTCCCCATGCCGTCACCTTCTCGTCGCTGTACTCGATCTCGTATTGCGGGTTCACCATATTGGTGATGCTCCCTACTCTTTAAAACCAGCGCTATCGCAAAATCTGGGTTTAACGGTTTTAACATCGGAAGGAATCACCGATCAGGTAGAGCGTTCCAACCTGTGAAACCCACCCCATCGCAAAATCTGGGTTCAAATAAACTCAGCATTTTTGGCCTGATTCATCCCCCATCCCTCATAATTCATATTTTTCATCTTGTCCCTTAGCCTCTTAAGCCCGATTTTCCACCCTTTATGAAAGCCGTCGTTACCGTCATGCCGAAACCCGCCATCCTTGACCCGGCCGGAGTGGCCGCAGGCCGCGCCATGGAGCACCTGGGCCTCAAGGGAGTCCGCTCCGTCCGCATTGGCAAGTCGATCGAGATCGAGGTCGATGGAGCTGACGAGAAGCAACTCCACGAGATCTGTCACGACCTCCTCTCCAATCCGGTGGTCGAGGATTACAAGCTCGAGATCCTTTCCTAAGGTGGCTGCCACGATGCCCTCGGTCATGAAGGTGGCTGTCATCCAGTTCCCCGGGTCGAATTGCGACACCGATTGCCAAGCGGCCCTGGCCTCCTTCGACGGCGTGAAGGCCGAGATCGTCTGGCACAAGGAGACATCCCTTGCCGGTTACGACGCCATCGTCCTGCCCGGCGGCTTTTCCTACGGCGACTATCTCCGCTGCGGCTCGATCGCCCGATTCTCCCCGATCATGGGGGCTGTCCGCGCGGCGGCCGATGCCGGCGTGCTCGTGATCGGTATCTGCAACGGCTTCCAGATCCTCTGTGAGGCGGGTCTCCTCCCCGGCACGCTGATGCGCAACAAAGGACTCCTCTTCCGTTGCGAGAGCCTCCACCTTCGCGTGGAGAACAACGACTCCCCTTTCACCTCGGCCATGACCAAGGGAGAGGTGCTCGAGATCCCGATCGCCCACGGCGAGGGGAGTTTCGTCGCCGATGCAGAGACCCTGAAGCAACTCAACGCCAACAACCAGATCCTCGTGCGCTACTGCGACGCGAAGGGAAATGTCTCCCCGGAGGCGAATCCCAACGGCTCCCTGGAAAACATCGCCGGCATCTGCAGCCACGGCCGCAATGTCTTCGGCCTCATGCCCCATCCCGAGCGTGTCTGCGATCCTCTCCTCGGCGGTACTGACGGCCGTGGGATCTTCCAGTCGATGATCGAGGCGG
Source organism: Verrucomicrobiia bacterium (assembly GCA_040380225.1). Classification (GTDB taxonomy): domain Bacteria; phylum Verrucomicrobiota; class Verrucomicrobiia; order Chthoniobacterales; family UBA6821; genus UBA6821. The sequence goes on from JBEIJN010000001.1 coordinate 1,264, forward strand.
TTCAAAAGACGAAGGCAAAATGAAGAATGAAGAATGAAAGAGAGAGTGATGTCTCAATGTCACCCCTCTTCGCATTCTGCCCTTTCAACCTTCTAACTGTTTAACCTTTCACTTTCCCACTCTTCACCTTCTGTCGTTCCTCTTTCCTAACAGCCTTCAGCCTTCAGTCTAATAGCCTTTCACCCATGTCCAATCCCGCGATCACTCCCGAACTCATCGCCAAGCACGGGCTCACCCCCGAGGAGTACCAGAAGGTCCTCGACATCCTCGGCCGCGAGCCGAGCTTCGAGGAACTCGGTGTCTTCTCCGTCATGTGGAGCGAGCATTGCTCCTACAAGAACTCCCGGCCCGAGCTCCGCAAGTTCCCGACCACCGGCCCCAGCGTCCTGGTCAAGGCGGGCGAGGAGAATGCCGGCGTCATCGACATCGGCGACGGATGGGCCGTGGCCTTCAAGATCGAGAGCCACAATCACCCGAGCGCCGTCGAGCCCTTCCAGGGAGCGGCCACCGGGGTCGGTGGCATCATCCGTGACATCTTCACCATGGGCGCGCGACCCGTCTTTCTCATGGACTCCCTCCGCTTCGGCTCCATCGAGGGTGACAGCGAGCAGGCGAAGACCAACCGCCGCCTCTTCGCGGGCGTGGTCGCGGGCATAGCCCACTACGGCAACTGCATTGGTCTGCCGACCGTCGCCGGCGAGGTCTACTTCGACGAGAGTTACAGCGGCAACCCGCTGGTGAACGCCTTCTGCCTCGGCATCCTCCGCCACGAGCAGATCGCACGCGGCGCCGCCGAGGGTGTGGGCAATCCCGTCTTCTATGTCGGCGCCGAGACAGGCCGTGATGGTCTCGCCGGCGCCGCCTTCGCCTCGCGCGAGCTGACCGAGGAATCCAAGGCCGACCGTCCCGCCGTCCAGGTCGGCGATCCCTTCCGTGAGAAGCTCCTCCTCGAGGCCTGCCTCGAGCTGCTGGCCACCGACGCAGTCGCCGGCATCCAGGACATGGGTGCGGCCGGACTCACCTGCTCGACCTGCGAGACCGCCAGCCGCGGCGGCACCGGTGTCGAGATCGATATCCAGCTTGTGCCCCAGCGCGCCAAGGGCCAGACCCCCTACGAGGTTCTCCTGAGCGAGTCGCAGGAGCGCATGCTCGTGATCGTCAAGAAGGGTCAGGAAGATGTCGTGAAGCGGATCTTCGAGAAGTGGGACCTTCCCTACGCCGAGATCGGCACCGTCACCGACGACGGCATGATGCGTGTCCGCAACGGCAAGGATGTCGTTGTCGAAATTCCCGCGCGCTCGCTTGCCGATGACGGCCCGCTCTATTTCCGCGAGGCGGCTCCCTTCACACCACCCGCACCGCTCGACCTCTCGACTGTCCCTCAGGCCGATCCTTCCGCGGTCCTGCCCAAGCTCCTTTCCCATCCCAGCATCGCCAGCAAGCGCTGGGTCTGGCGCCAGTACGACCACATGGTCCGTACGGGGACGGCGGTTCTCCCCGGATCCGACGCAGCCGTCTTCATCGTCCGCGAGGCGAACAAGATCCTGGCCGCCGCCACCGACTGCAACGCCGTCTACTGCCGCCTCGATCCCACGGTCGGTGCGCGCATCGCCGTCGCCGAGTGCGCCCGTAACCTGGCCTGCTCCGGTGCCGTTCCTCTCGGTGTCACCGACAACCTGAACTTCGGCAACCCCCACAAGCCGGAGAACTTCTACCAACTCCGTGCCGCCGTGGAGGGAATCTCCGAGGGATGCCGCGCCTTCAACGTCCCCGTCACCGGCGGCAATGTCAGCCTCTACAACGAAAGCCCCGCCGGGGCCATCGATCCGACCCCCACCATCTCGATGGTCGGCCGCATCGACGACGCGACGCACATCACCACCCAGGCCTTCAAGGAAGCCGGTGACCAGATCTTCCTGATCGGCGAGACCGGCAGCGAACTCGGTGCTTCCCACTACCTTCTCACCATCCATGGACGCAAGGAAGGGGCTCCTCCGGCGCTCGACTTCAACAAAGAAAAGGCGATCCACGCCGCCCTGCTCGGAGTCATCCGCAAGGGACTCGTTCGCAGCGCCCACGACTGCTCCGAGGGTGGTCTTGCCGTCACGCTCGCCGAGTCCTGCTTCGGCAACGGACTGGGGGCCTCGATCGATCTCGGCGCCAGCGACCAGCGTCCCGACGTGGTCCTCTTCAACGAGACCCAGGGCCGCATCGTCATCTCCGCAAAGGCCTCTGATGTGACCTCGCTCGAGAAGGAACTCGCCGCCTCAGGCGTACCCTTCCGCAAGATCGGCGAAGTCACGGCCAAGGCCGACCTCGCCATTAAGACGGGAGTCAATTCCTACAACTGGAAGGTTGCTTCGCTGAATGCGACCTTTGAGGGGGCTATCCCTTCCCTGATGGAAGGATAGGGCTGGGTACTTTGCGCCATAGTGGCGTTGGCCTGCGCTCGCAGTATAATTTATACAGCTTCGCTTGCAGGCCTGGCGCTGCATCGAAAATACCATTGCCCCTAACCTGAGGGCAGGCATACAGGATGCACTGCGTATGATGAAATCCTGACAACTCCTCTGCGTTCTCGGCGCCTCTGCGGGATAAACTTTCAGTGTTATGATAGCTCAGCCACCACCTTGGCGTAGGCCTCTTTAGGATTCTCGGCGGCGGTGATGGGGCGGCCGATCACAAGCCAGTCGGATCCTGCGGCCACGGCCTCGGAGGGAGTCATGACCCGCTTCTGGTCTCCGGCAGCGGCCCATGTGGGACGGACGCCCGGAGTGACGATTCGGAAATCGTTGCCAAGTGAGTCCCGGATCGCGGTGACTTCCAGAGGGCTACAGACGATACCCCCGATCCCGGCGGCCGAGGCAAGTCCCGCAAGGCGGAGTACCTGAGCCTTGGGCTCCACGCTGATGCCGGTAGCCGATAACTGCGCGGCATCCATGCTGGTGAGCACGGTCACGGCCAGCAGGAGAAGATCGTTGTTTCCCGAGACCGCGGAGGCCTTCGCTGCGGCTTCCAGCATGACCGGTCCGCCTGAGGCATGGAGTGTGGTCATCGCGACGCCCAGATCGGCCGCCGAGCGCACGGCATGGGCAACGGTGTTCGGGATATCGTGGAACTTGAGATCCAGAAAAACTGAGCTGCCCCGTGATTGGACGGCCTTCACAACCGAGGGACCCTGAGCGGTGAAGAGCTCCAGACCAATCTTGCAGAGGGTGGGGCTGCCGAGGGCGTCGAGCAGGCGCATCGCCCCGTCGGTGTCGGGGACATCAAGGGCGACGATGATTTTGTCTTGGGGTCGGGACGGCAGTTTCACACGATGGGCGGATGAGCAGGGAATCTGCATCCATCACACTCGCCGCTCCGGCCAAGATCAACCTTTCTCTCCGCATTCTGGGAAAGCGTCCTGACGGCTTCCATGAACTGGAGACCCTGATGGTGCCGATCAAGCTTGCCGACCAGATCGAGATCTCCGCCGTGCCGGGACACGGCGTCTCGTTGGTTTGCAATGATCCGGATCTCCCAGCCGGACCTGAGAACCTCTGCGTGAAGGCTGTGGAGGCTTTCCGCGAGGAGACGGGGATCTCGCACGGGGTGGCCATTTCCCTCATGAAGAGGATCCCTCATGGAGCCGGCCTCGGCGGAGGGAGCAGCGATGCGGCCGCCGTGCTCAAGGGAATGAACGAGATCTTTGACCGGCCCCTCGTCGCCGAGGAGTTGCAACAACTGGCGGCATCCTTGGGATCCGATGTCCCCTTCTTCCTGCATGACGGGGCGGCCTGGTGCCGTGGCCGTGGGGAGATTCTTGAGGATGCGGAGGCATTGCCCGGGAGGACTCTTCTGCTCATCAAGCCTCCCTTTCCCGTTCCGACGGCCTGGGCCTACAAACGCTATGCTGAAATGAAGGCTTCGGAGGCCGGTATTACGTCACAGGAATCCCAATGGCTCGGGGACATTGAAATCACCAATGATCTGGAGGCTCCTGTCTTTGGGAAATACCTCCTTCTCCCGGTGATGAAGGAGTGGTTGTGTCAGCAACCGGGGGTGGAGAGCGCCTTCATGACCGGCTCAGGATCGACCATGGTGGCCGTGATCGCTCCCGATGCACCGACGGGATGCATCGAAGGACTCAAGGAACGGATCACCGCCGAATACGGCCCCACCATCTGGATGATGGCGACCAGTTTCAGAAACATCTGAACAAAGAATAGTTCCTTGGCGAAAGAAGCGCCTCCCTGAGCGAAACACTTTCAACATTCATCCTTCTGCCGTCATAATTTCGGCAGGGAATGGGCAGGAGTGGATGATCCTCGGGCTACGCCCGACGCTCTGCTGGATAGACTCGCTACGCTCGGAATAAGCAATGCGCTGACGCGCAGGGCAGCGAACTCCGTTCAAATCCACTGAATGCAGCGACTTTCCGCTGCGCGGAAAAGAATGGGCAGGAGTGGATTCGAACCACTGAAGGCGTAAGCCAGCGGATTTACAGTCCGCCCCGTTTGGCCACTTCGGTACCTACCCGGATCCGGCTCATCCGAGGATGAGGGCCCATCCGTGGATGGGAGTCGTGAAGAATGCTATCTCCCCCTCCGATCGTCCACCAGAAAGTGCGATTCCGGCGGGAGAGTTTGCCGGTTTGAGTGAGGGCGGTTTTTGAGGTTTATGCCAGGGAGTGGAGCGCATAACGTCAAAACAATGAACGGGGAACAATCGACCGAGCTTCCGGCCACCCTGCCGGTGATGGTGCTGCCCGGCGTGACACTCTTCCCCAACGCCCTCCTGCCCCTTCACATTTTCGAGACGCGCTACCGCCTGATGCTCGAGGAGGCCTTGGGTGATTGCCGGATGCTTGCCATGGCGATGCCCCGTGACAAGCAGGAGCGGGAGGTTGAGCCGATCGCAGGGGCCGGTCTGGTACGGGCCTGCATCCGCAACGAGGACGGCACCTCCAACCTGATCCTGCAGGGGGTGAGTCGGGTACGGTTCACCGGGTGGGAGCAGACGGAGCCCTTCCGCATCGCCCGGATCGAGGCTGTTGAAAGCAGGGAAGGCGATCAGGAGAACATCGAGTCAAGGGTCACCCAGCTCCATGCCCTCTGTGCCAGGTTCAAGGAGCAGGGGATCGAGTTGCCCTCCCAGTTCGAGGCTTATCTCAACCAGATCACCAACATCGGGGTCATCACCGATCTGGTGGCCTCGACGTTGGTGGCCGATTCCCGCGTGCGTCAGATGCTCCTGGAAGAGGTCGAGATCCCGAAGAGGCTGGAGAAGCTTCTTGCGGGACTGCGCGCACAACTCTCCTGACCATGGCGCGCCGTTCCAAGGAGGGAGAGTTGCAGTTGGGATTCGACATGGCACCTCTCCTGCCACGGAAAGCAGAAGCACCATCAGCCGCGAAGATTGGGGATGCGACGGAGATCACCTGCGCCCAGGAAATCCAGCTTCCAGACCCCGACTCCCAGCTTCCAGTTGACGGCACTTGCCGCCCGGCAAGCGGTGCCGCCCTTCGGGCTGCGGCTTTGCCGCAGTCTTCCGCGCCGGTTCCCACCGGCTTGGTTCCCAGCTCCCAACTCGCAGCTACAAGCTCCCAGCTTCCAAACGTCCTGACCGTTGCCCAACTGACCCGCCGGATTTCGAGCGTGCTGGAGGAGGGGCTCGGATCGGTCTGGGTGGAGGGGGAGATTTCCAATCTCCGCCGCCAGTCCTCGGGACATTCCTACTTCACCCTCAAGGATGAGGAATCGCAGCTCTCCTGCGTTCTCTTCGCCCGGACAGCCTCAGGTCAGAAGGTGGCTCTCCGTGATGGGCTTCAGGTACAACTTCAAGGGCAGATCAGTGTCTACCAGCCACGGGGTCAGTATCAGCTCGTGGTCAGGGTCGTTCAGGCGAAGGGCGAGGGGGTGCTCCAGGCCCGTTTCGAGGAATTGAAGCGCCGTCTGGCCGCCGAAGGTCTCTTCGATCAGTCACGCAAGAGGACGCTGCCGCGATTTCCGCGACGGATCGGGGTTGTCACCTCGCCCACGGGAGCGGCGATCCATGACTTTCTGCAAGTGCTTCATCGCCGTCATCCTGGACTCCGCATCGTGATCAACCCCGTTCGGGTCCAGGGGAAGGGGGCCGCTGCGGAAATAGCCGCCGCCATCACGGAGCTTGCCGCAGGAGGTGGCATCATCGGTCCTGTCGATCTCATCGTCGTGACCCGTGGCGGCGGCAGCCTCGAGGATCTATGGGAATTCAACGAGGAGGCGGTGGCACGTGCGATCGTGGCCTCCTCGGTTCCCGTCGTGAGCGCCGTCGGACACGAAATCGACTTCTCGATCGCCGACTTTGCGGCCGATCTTCGTGCCCCGACTCCGAGTGCCGCTGCGGAGTTGATTGCCGCGGAGGGATCGGAACTTCTTGAACGCTCCCGGTCGCTTGTGGCCCGGATCGGGCGGGAAGCTCTGGCAAGAACGGGACTGCATCACGCCGTGCAGCAGCGCCTGGCCTCTTCCCCGCTCTTCCGCGACCCGTTGCGCAGGGTCGAAGAGGCAAGACAGACGAGCGACCGGATCGAGGAGTTTCTCACCGGGACAATCGAGCGGCGTACAGAGCAGGTCTCCGCGACGATCGCGCGGCGCGCGGCACAGATCGCCTCGGCCCATCCGGGCCACCGATTGCTCCATGCGGGTCAGAAAATCTCAACCCTGGGAGAGCAACTCGGCACGCTGATGGCTCACCGGCTGGAACGCGACAAGGGACGCATGAACCTGGTGAGCGCGGCCATGTCGGCCCTCAATCCCGAGGCGACCCTCGCCCGCGGATTCAGCATCACCCGCAATGCCGAAGGGAAGGTCATCACCTCGGCTTCATCCTTAAAGACAGGGGATCTCCTCAGGACAACTTTGGCTGACGGGGAGGTCGAGTCGGACGTAAGATAGCACTGTAACCAGTAACAAAAAGGCCTCTCCTTTTCAGGTTTCAGCCTTCAAGTCTCAGGTTTTCATCTTCTGCCCCGAAGGGGCTTGAAGGTCACAAAATCTTCCCGAGCAGGAACGGTAGGAGATCCGCGATGGGCATGCGGCGTTGCTGCATCGAGTCGCGCTCGCGCAGGGTCACGGTGTCCTTGAGTTCCGGCTTCTCCTCACCAAGGGTCTCGAAGTCGATGGTGACGCCGAAGGGTGTTCCCACCTCGTCCTGGCGGCGGTAACGCCGTCCGATGGCTCCCGTCTCGTCGTAGAAGACGCTCATGTGGGGACGGAGCAACGCGACGATCTCGCGGGCCTTGGCAACAAGCTCGGGCTTGTTCTTAAGCAGCGGGAAGATGCCGACCTTGATCGGTGCGATGCGCGGATGGAAGTGAAGGACCGTGCGGACCTCGCTCTTACCCTTCTCGTCGGTGACGGTCTCCTCCTCGAAGGCATTCGAGAGAATGGCCAGCGCTAACCTGTCGAGGCCGGCCGAGGGCTCGATGACGTGGGGGACGTAGAGTCCCTTGAAGAGTTTTTCGCAGAAGGCCGCAACCTCCTCGGGGGTGGTGTCGGGATTGTTGCGAGCCGCGTAGGCCTCCTCGGTGAAGGCCATCTTCTGCTCCGCGGTCATGGCGTCGCAGGCCGTCTTGAGTTCCTCGTCGAAATACTCCAGCTGCTTGCCCGAGTGGGCTTGGTGCTGGGTCAGGTCGAAGCTGCCTCGCGCCGCGATCCCCTCGAGTTCGTCGGTGCCGAAGGGGAACTTGAAGAGGATGTCGACGCAGGCCCGCGCGTAGTGGGCCAGGTCGGCCTTCGACTGCCAGTAGTAGTCGAGATCCTCGGCGCCGAGACCGATCGAGGCGTAGTAGGCGGTGCGCTGGGCGACCCAGTAGCGGTGCCACATCTCCCAGCCCCAGTCCGGCTTCGGCTCGCTCAGATCGGCTCCCTCCCTCCACGAGGCCACGGAGCCATGGATCAGCTTGACCGCCTCGTCCGGCTTGATGAAGAACTCCAGCTCCATCTGCTCGAACTCGCGGGAGCGGAAGGTGAAGTTCTTCGGCGTGACCTCGTTGCGGAAAGCCTTGCCGATCTGGCCGATCCCGAAGGGGACCTTCACGCGCGAGGAGTCGCAGACATTCTTGAACTGGGCGAAGATCGCCTGGGCCGTCTCGGGGCGCAGGTAGGCGATGTCATCCTCCGTGGCCGTGGGGCCGACATAGGTGCGGAGCATGAGGTTGAAGGGACGCGCCTCGTTGAGCAGTCCCCCCGTCTCCGGGTGGAAATCGACGGAGCCCTCGACGACCTCGGTCCGTTCCTCGCCCAGCAGTTCGATCTCGTCGGGTTTACCCGCCGATGATCCCGCATTCTGCGAGACCAGCAGTCTCACACGCTTGCGGAAGCTCTCGATATGCTCACCCTGCTTCATGAGGACCGAGAGAGTGCGATCAAGGCTCCATCCGTTGGGAGCCTTGGCTCCCGTGAAGCGGATCACCGAACCTCCCTGCGGCTCGACATGGTCGGCGCGGACCCTTTTGTTGGTGATCGTGCACTCGCGCATCATGTCGGCGAAGGTGTCGACGTGGCCGCTGGCCTTCCAGACCGAGGGATGCATGATGATGGTGGCATCCAGACCGACGACATCGTCCCGGTCGCGGGTCATCGCGCGCCACCAGGTGTCGCGGAGATTCCTCTTCAGCTCTGCTCCGAGCGGTCCGTAGTCCCAGAATCCCCCGATGCCTCCGTAGATCTCCGAAGACTGGTAGATGAAGCCCCGGCGTTTGCAGAGACTGACGATCTTCTCCATGCGGGTGTCGGTGGTGGCTGGTTTGGACATAAGGTGTGCTGTGAAAGGTTAAAAGGTTAAAAAGTTGAGAGGTTGAGAGGGGAAGACTCCTCAAACCTTTTCAGGTTTGCTTGCCCGGCCATTGCTTCGCATCCGTTGCGGCAGGTCTCAAGTTTCATCCCTCTCGGTCAGAACGTCTCGCCGCTGAGGGTGACGCCGCCGGTCTTCGTCCAGATGACGCTGCCGGCGATCTCCACCGTCTTGCCCTTCCGCTCGGCAACCACGTCGTAGGGGGCAAGCAGGGTGCCGGCCTTGAGTCCCTGCCGGATGGCGGCGCGGAGTTTGTAGGAATCGAGGGAGCGGCACGACTCGTCGAGCTGGAGTTCGCTCAGGCGGATCCTCGTGGCACCGATGTTTCCGGGTTCGGGCTTGGCCGGGGAGATGAGTTCGTAATGGAAGAGCGCGTACTTCCCGACGGAGGGGCCTTCGTTGAGCGACTTGAGGATCAGGATCGAGAAGCCGTCGACCCTGCCGATCCAGGCGTCGAATTCCTGGGTGCCGCCTTTGAGGCCGGAGAGGGAGATGCGGTAGTGGCTGGAGGAGGCCGGTGCGACGACCGTCCTGCAGGTGTGCCCCGACTTGTCCTTGGTCTCCCACTGGCCGACAAGCCAGGTATCGATGCTCTGGGAGGGGCCCGATGGGGGATTGTCAAAGAGGCATCCGGTGAGAAGCAGAAGGCTTCCCAGCAGGGAAAGGAGGCGGAAGGTGCGGAACATGGGAAAAGGATCAAGGATGAGGAAAGGGGAAGTCAGGATGGAGGAAGATAGTTCTCTTGGTGATCTAAGCCTTCGGCGAAAACGCCTGCGATCTTTGTCAGATCCGTGTTCCCGGGGGAATGACGGCGTTCTTGGGGATCACGACGATGCCGTCGCGGATGTAGTAACCGGGACCCTCTGAGTTGGCATCCTTGTCGTGGGGAGTGATGACCACGCCGTCGCCGATGCGGGCGTTCTTGTCGATGATCGCGTCCTCGATGAGGCAGTCGCGACCGATCCCGATGGGGATCTCTCCGGCGGGGGTGCCTCCCTTGTCGCTCTCGAAATAGTCGGCCCCCATGACGATGGTGTTGCGGAGGCGGGCTCCCGGATTGATGAAGCTGCGGATGCCGACGATGCAGCGCTCCAGCCTTGCCGAGCGGATCTGGCAGCCGTCGGAGATCATGGCGCGGTCGACCACCGTCTCCTCGATCACGCTGGCGGGAAGGAAGCGCGACTGGGTGTAGATCGGGGCCCCGGGGGCGTAGAAATTGTACTGGGGCTTGGGATCGCAGAGGTTGAGGTTGGCGTCGAAGAAGGAGCGGATCGTGCCGATGTCCTCCCAGTAACCGCGGAAGATGTAGGCCTGCACGTTGCGCGAGCCGATCGTGGAGGGGATGATGTTCTTGCCGAAGTCATCGAGGGTGTTGTCAAGGCAGTCGGCCAGCACCTTGCGGTTGAAGACATAGATACCCATCGAGGCGAGGTAGAGTTCCTGCTGGTCGGGTTCTTCCAGATCGCGGAGCACCTCGGGCTTCATGCGGAGCTCGGAGAGGATGGCCGCATCGGTCGGTTTCTCGACGAAGCGGGTGATTCGTTGTTGCGAATCGGTCTCCATGATGCCGAATCCCGTGGCCGACTCGCGGTTCACCGGGATGCAAGCGATCGTCAGGTCGGCGCCCCCCTCGATATGCTGCAGGAGCACATCGCGGTAATCCATGCGGTAGAGCTGGTCACCCGACAAGATGATGAAGTAGTCGTGGTTCCCCTCCAGGAAGGTGCGGAGGTTCTGCCGGACCGCGTCGGCCGTTCCCTGGTACCAGGTGGAGCCCTCGGGGGTTTGCTGGGCCGCCAGGATCTCGACGAAGCTATGGCTGAAGTTGTCGAACTTGTAGCTGGCGTTGATGTGCCGGTGCAGCGAGGTGCTGTTGAACTGGGTCAGCACATAGATGCCGCGGATGCCGGAGTTCAGGCAGTTGCTGATGGGCACGTCGACGAGGCGGTATTTGCCTCCGATCGGCACCGCCGGTTTGGCGCGGTCCTTGGTGAGCGGGAAGAGACGCGATCCCGCTCCTCCTCCCATGATGATGGCAAGGGTGCGGGCCGCCGGAGCGATGACATGCTTGTGTTGCATCTTGGAAAAGGGGTGATCCTTACGGCATTTTGCGGGGTGAATGCCGCTTTGTCAGTCACTTTCGGGGGGAGTGGGCTCACTGGTAAATCCAGAATCTGAATTGGGAATCCCTGAAAAAATAGGAAGCCGTGTTAAAAGAGTTAAAAAGTGAAAATGTTACAACCAAGGCTCTGGGAAGAGCCGCGTAAGATCCCGCGTATGCGGGACCCGAAGGGCGCCACCGCTTGCCGACCGCCGAGTGCCTGGGGGCACGGCGTAGCCTGTCCCGCAACTGCGGGACAGTCCCGAAAGGGACGAAGGCATCGGGAGATGCTGAGGCAAAGGCAAGTGGCGTCAACGTGGATCCGGGAGAGCCATGACTCGAGATTCGGAAGAGGGATGGTGGGAAAAGTGCTGTCAAAAGGTGCCTGTATGAGTCCGATTCGGCCTCTGACTTGAACACCTTTTTAACTTTCTAACGCTTTCACATTTTAACTCCGCATGGACTGACCATTCCGGTGAAGCATCCGAATCTGTTAACCTCGCTCCATTGCATAATCCGGGGTAAAGGTAAGCGTTTTGACCCATAGAAATCCCCCGACGGAGGGGCGAGCATGGGGTCAGGAATTCACCCATGTGCGGAATCGTAGGATATGTCGGAAGAGTCGAGGCCACCCCCATCCTTCTGGACGGGCTGCGCCGACTGGAGTACCGCGGTTATGACTCAGCCGGAATCGCCACCCTGGAGGAGGGGGTGATCTCGATCCGTAAGGAGGTCGGTCGCATCGACAAGCTCGTGGAGGCCGTTGCCCGAAACCCGATCGGCGGGACCACCGGCATCTGCCACACCCGATGGGCGACCCATGGGAAAGTGACCCGGGAAAACGCGCACCCCCATCAGGATCGTTCGGGAAGGCTCGCCCTTGTGCACAACGGGGTCATCGAGAACCACGCCGGCCTCCGTGCCATGATGGAGGGTGAGGGGCACCGCTTCCTCTCCCAGACCGACACCGAGGTGCTTGCCCACCTGATCGGCCGTGCCTTCGACCGCTCCGCCGTGCGGACGCGGGAAGCGCTGGTCGACGCGGTGCGCGAGTCTCTCTCCCGGGTCACCGGCACCTACGGGATCGCCGTCATCCATTCCGAATTCCCCGGACTCATCATCGGGGCGCGACGGGGAAGCCCGCTGGTTCTTGGCATCGGCAAGGGGGAGCATTTCCTGGCCAGCGATGTCAGCGCGATCGTCGCCCACACCCGCGACGTCGTCTACCTCAACGACTACGAGATCGCCCTGATCACCGCGGAGGGATTCACCCTCTCCACCGTGCAGGGGGAGGGCGCCGCCAGCCATGTCACTAAGGTTGAGATGACCGAGGAGGACACCGGCAAGGGTGGGTATCCCCACCACATGCTCAAGGAGATCCACGAGCAGGCCCGGACGGTCGCCGACGCCATGCGTGGCCGCCTCTCACACGAGGAGGCGACCGCCAAGCTGGGTGGCCTCAACATGAGCAACGCGGAGCTTCGCGCCGTCGAGCGGATCGTCCTGAGCGGTTGCGGCACCGCCTTCCATGCCGCCATGGTCGGCGAGTATCTCATCGAGCACCTGGCACAGATCCCGACCGAGTGCGAGTACGCCAGCGAGCTTCGCTACCGCAATCTCCCCATGACCAAGGACACCTTGGTCTTCGTGCTCAGTCAGAGCGGCGAGACCGCCGACACGCTCGCCGCGATGCGCGAGAGCAGGCGCAAGGGACACCGCACGCTCGGCATCTGCAACAATGTGGCCAGCACCATAGCGAGGGAGAGCGACGGCGGCGTCTACATGCACGCAGGACCCGAGATCGGCGTGGCGGCGACCAAGTCCTTCACCTCCCAGGTGACGATCCTGGTCCTGATCGCCCTGCTGCTGGGCCGGATCCGCAATCTCTCCAGCGCCGCGGGTGGACGCATCATCGCGGAACTGGAGGCGCTGCCGTCACTGATCGAGCAAGTGCTCAAGCTGGAGCCCGTGATCGAACGCGTTGCGAAACGCCACGCCCGCGCCAAGGTCATGCTCTTCCTCGGGAGGCAGTACAATTACCCCGTCGCTCTCGAGGGTGCGCTCAAGCTCAAGGAGATCAGCTACATTGCCGCCAGCGGCCATCCCAGCGCCGAACTCAAGCATGGCGTCATCGCGCTCGTGAACCCGGAGACTCCCTCGGTCTTCATTGCCCCGCACGACGCACTCTTTTCCAAGAACCTCGCCAACATCGAGGAGGTGAAGGCCCGTGGCGGACCCGTCATTGCCATCGGAACGGAGGGAAGGAGCGAGGAACTCGCGAAACTCTCCGACGATCTCATCCTCATCCCCGATGCGCCCGAGATCCTGACGCCGATCCTGACTGCAATCGTCCTCCAGTTCTTCGCCTACCACATCGCCGTGGAACTCGGATGCGATGTGGACAAACCGCGCAATCTGGCCAAAAGCGTCACCGTGGAGTGATTGCTATTCTTGGCGGTTCGATTGGCAGTCTCCCTTGCAGGGAAAATCGCCGAAGATCACAAAACCGTCACGAACGCCGCTTCTACTTCCTGGGCTTCTTGGAAAGGAGGTTTTTCGAGTCGATGTCCTTGCGGATGAGATTCTCCAAGTAGTTCGAGAAGGATCGGTTCTCCTGCACGGCGGCCACCATTGCCAGCTCCTTGATTCCGGGATGAATGCGGAATCCCGTGAGGATTTTTGTCTCCGATTTCTTTTTGGAAGCCAATTGTTTCATGGTGGTTGTTTAGGAGATTTTGAGGAACTCGTAAACAATCGGATGCCATAAACTTACAATTATTGGCAAATTATATATTCATGCAACAAACAAGCGTTATATATAACGCAAACGGAGAACATACATCCCGCCCGCAAAGGGCTTCTGCTTGGGGGATGTTGGTAATAGACGCTATTTCTTTCCGTGGGCCTGCGGGACCAGGAGACCTCGCTCCTCCACATCCTTGCGGATGAGGTTCTCGATGTAGTTCGAGAGGGAACGGTTTTCCTGGGCTGCGGCTTCAACGGCAAGAACCTTCAAACGAGGATCCAATCGGAACCCCGTTAAGATTTTTGTAACCCGCTTCTTCATTCAAAGAAATTATTGGCTTTGTCTTAAAAACGCAAACAACACTCTTCCAAAAACTTGCAAATTTTACGGAAAGGAGTATCTGGTAGTTAACCTACCACGATACAATGCATATTCAAACGCGACTTGATCCTCAGGTTTTGGAAGCTGCGAAACGAGCAGCCGAGCTTGAGGGAACAAGTCTCTCCGAATACCTCCGCAAGCTTGTTCAGCAGGATGTGGAGTCCCGGCATGAAGGGAATGATGGGAAAGAGGGTGGCGGCGCGAGTGAAGGTGAGAGCGACCGGATTCGGTAAAAGATAGCGACCAGAGGGGAGCCCAGAGGCGGGGTGGCGTGGAGGTGGAATTCCCCGTCGTGCCTCTCCGTTTGCAATGGGTGGCGCGCTCCTGTAATCACAAGGCCATCATGAATGTCAGATTGACCAAGGATTTCACGTTCGAGGCGGCGCAGACCCTTCCCAAGGTGCCGTCCGATCACAAATGCGGGCGGATGCACGGGCACAGCTTCAAGGTGGAGATCTCCGTGGAAGGGGAGACCGATCCTGTGACGGGATGGCTCTACGACCACTCGCGCATCAGCCGCGCGATGGATCCCCTGCTCGAACAACTCGACCACTCCTACCTCAACGACATTCCGGGACTCGAGAATCCCACGATCGAGAACATGTGCCGCTGGTTCTGGGAGCGCCTCAGCCCCTATCTGCCCGGCCTCGCCGAGATCGTGATCCATGAGACGCCGACCGCCCGGTGCAGCTACCGGGGCAACTGACCGCAACCATGATTCTCGATTCACTCGACCACGCGGCCCTCAACGGCGGCCTGCATCCCTCCTTTCCCAAGGCCTTTGCCTGGCTGGCCTCTTACGATCCGGCGACTGCCGATGGTCGCTACGAGATCGACGGCCCCGGCCTTGTCGCCATCGTCCAGCGATACGAAACCGCTCCCGCCTTGGAGAAGAAATGGGAGACCCACAGGATCCACGGTGACATCCAGTTCATGGTCGAAGGCTCCGAACTCATCGGATACGCCAAGCGTGATCTCCTCACGGTGCGCACACCCTACAATCCGGAGAAGGATGCAGAGTTCTACGAGCCTCCCGCCGGGATTCCTTCACGCTTCCGGCTCGATGCGGGATCCTTCGCCGTATTCCTGCCGCAGGATGGCCATCAACCCGGCGTGCAGATCGATGCCCCCGCAGCCGTCCACAAAGTGGTGATCAAATTCCGGTTGTAGCGGGGGGCAAGTTTTTAGGCCAGCGAGAGCTTTGCCGGGCTCTCCCCGAGCATGGCATGATGGGTCTCGCGTGAGGGATTGGGACGCTTGGTCTTGGAGACAAGTAGGTAGATCGCCGGGACGACGAAGAGGGTGAAGAGGGTCCCGATGATCATGCCGGAGACCAGGACGATCCCGATGCTGTTGCGGGCGCCCGCGCCGGGACCCGTGGCCAGGATCAGCGGGGTGTGGCCGACCACCGTGGCGACCGAGGTCATCAGGATCGGACGAAGCCGCGTCCCCGACGCCGCGAGGATCGCGTGCCATTTGTCGAGTCCCCCTTCCTGAAGGTTGTTGGCGAATTCCACGATCAGGATGCCGTTCTTGGCCACCAGGCCGACTAGGGTGATCAGGCCGACCTGACTGTAGATATTGATGCTGGTCGCTCCCAGGAAACTGAAGAGCAGCGCCCCGGAGAGTGCGAGCGGCACCGATCCGAAGAGGATGATGAAGGGATCCCGGAAGCTCTCGAACTGCGCGGCAAGCACCAGGAAGATGAGGATGAAGGAGAGGATCATCGTGGTGACAAGGGTGTTCCCCTCCTGGCGCAGTTGGCGCGACTCCCCGGCGTAATCGACGACGAATCCGCGGGGGAGGATCTCCGCCGCGCGCTTCTCGAGAACCTTCAGGGCCTGGTCTACGGTGATGCCCGGAGGGAGGATGGCGGAGATCTTGGCCGAGTTGAGCTGCTGGAAGCGGTTGATCTGGCGCGGTTCCGTGGTTTTCTTCAGCTCCGCGAAGGTGGAGAGTTGCAGGAGTTGG
Organism: Verrucomicrobiia bacterium; assembly: GCA_040380225.1. Classification (GTDB taxonomy): domain Bacteria; phylum Verrucomicrobiota; class Verrucomicrobiia; order Chthoniobacterales; family UBA6821; genus UBA6821. The sequence goes on from JBEIJN010000001.1 coordinate 17,283, forward strand.
CCGTCGGGGCCGCTCACGTAGGTGGAGCCGAGTTGGTCGGGATCAAGACGGCTCTCGCGCTTGATCTGCGGGATGACCTTGTAGCTGCGTCCCTGGATGCTGAAGCGGTTGACGTAGTTTCCACCGAAGAGGGTGCCCAGATCGGAGCCGACCTGCTGGAGGTCGAGCCCGAGCGCGGAGACCTTGTTCCTGTCGAAGGCGATCTCCGTCTGCGGTTGGTCATACTTGAGATCGGAATCGGCGAAGATGAAGATGCCGCTGGCGAAGGCGGTCCTCACCAGGTCATTGGCCGCGTCGAGGAGGCGGCGCGGCTCCATGGTGGAGGAGATGACGAACTCGACGGGGAAGTTGCTGCCCCCCGGCAAGGCGGGCGGTGTCGTGGCGATGACGCGCAGGCCGGGGATCTCGGCGGTCTGCTTGCCGAGTGCGGCGGCGATCTCATCGCAGCTACGGCTCCGGTCCTTCCACGGCTTGGTGCGGATGCCTCCGAAGCCCCCCGAGGGGTTCATGATCTGGAAGGTGTGACCGGTCTCAGGAAGTGAGAGAAAGACATCCCTCACCAGTTCGGAGTAGAGAAGTGTCTGGTCGATCGTCGAGAAGGGGGAGGCCTGGAAGATGGTGTAGACGATCCCTTGATCCTCCTTCGGGGAGAGTTCCTTCGGGGAGAAGAGGTAGAGCACCGGGAGGATCATGATCCAGAAGCCGGCCACGGTCAGGAGCGCTCCGCGATGGCGGAGCATCGCGGCAAGCAGATGGACGTAACCGTGCTGAAGGGCGTTGAAGCGCTTGTTCACCCATCCGGCGTAGCCGCGGGTGTCGTCGCCGCGGCGCAGTAGCCTGGAGGCCATCATCGGGGAGAGGGTCAGGGCCACGATGCCTGAGATGAGGACCGCGCCGGCGAGGGTGAAGGCGAATTCCCGGAAGAGCGCCCCGGTGAGTCCGCCCTGAATGCCGATCGGGGTGTAGACGGCGGCCAGTGTGATCGTCATGGCGATGATCGGGCCGACGAGTTCCCTGCCGCTCTGGAGCGCCGCGTGGAGGGGGGAGAGTCCCTCGTGGAGGTGGCGCTCGACGTTCTCCACGACCACGATGGCGTCGTCGACGACAAGACCGACGGCCAGCACGACGGCAAGCAGGGTCAGGAGATTCACCGTGAATCCGAAGAGGACCATGATGAAGGCGGTCCCGATCAGCGAGATCGGGATGGCGATCACCGGGATGATCACCGAGCGGATCGATCCGAGGAAGAGGAAGATCACGACGATCACGATGAGCAGGGTTTCCGAGAGGGTCTTGAAGACCTCGTGGATCGCATCCCTGATGAAGTCGGTGGAATCGTACGGAACCTCCAGGGTCATGCCGGGAGGGAGCATCTTCCGGAGCTCGGGGATCTGGTCGCGCACGCTCTTGCAGACATCGAGGGTATTGGCGGTCGGGAGGCACCAGATGCCGATGAACTTGGCGTTTTTCCCGTCGAAGCGGACGTCGGTGTCGTAATCCTCCGAGCCGAGTTCCACGTCGGCGATGTCCTCCAACCGGACGAGGACGCCGCCCTTCTGCTTCACGACGAGTTTGCGGAACTCCTCGGGGGTGGTGAGGTTCGTATTCGCGATCAGGTTGATCGAGGTCATCGTCCCTTTGGTTTTGCCGACGGCGGCCAGGTAGTTGTTCGCCTGGAGCGCCTTGCGGACATCCGATGCGGTGATGCCGAGGGCGGCCAGGCGCTCCGGCTTGAGCCAGACTCTCATGGCAAAGACGCGGGCGCCGAGGACATCGGCCCGCTGGACGCCGTTGATGGCGGTCAGCTTCGGCTGGATAACCCGCGTGAGGAAATCGGTGACCTGGTTCGGTTGCATGCCGGGGGCAGCGAAGCCGAGGTACATGGCGGCCCGGAGTTCGTCGGCGTTCTGAAGTTCGATGACGGGGTTCTCCGATTCCGGGGGAAGCTCGTTGCGGACCTGGGCCAGCTTCGCCTGGATCTGGGTCAGGGCCGCGTTCGGGTCGTAGTTGAGCTTCAGGTGGACGGTGATGACGCTCGATCCCTGGGAACTGGCGCTCTCGATGTAGTCGATCCCCTCCGCCGCGGCGATCACGCGTTCGAGCGGCGTGGTGATGTAGCCGCGCACCAGATCGGCATTCGCCCCGACGTAGGCGGTGGTGACCTTGATGACGGCGATGTCGCTGCGCGGATACTGGCGGATGTTCAGGACATGGATCGACTGGAATCCCGCGAGCAGGATCACGAGATTGACCACGAGCGCCAGCACGGGGCGCCTGATGAAGAGGTCGGTGATTTTCATGAACGGTGGCGCGTGGCCGCTCTTCCGTTACTTGTCCTCCGGCTTGGGGGCCGGATCGTTGCCCGGATGGACGCTGTTGTTGATCTTCACCGCGCCTCCCGGCCTGAGCTTGAAGGTTCCCGAGGTGGCGATCTCGTCGCCGGGCGAGAGTCCCTTGGCCACCTCGACCTGGTCGCCACGTGTCTTGCCAAGGGTGACCGTCTGCTCCCTGACGCCGAGATATTCTTTTCCAGACGGATCCTTCATTGTCCCGATCACGAAAAGGGAATCACCGTAGGGTGCGTACTGGACGGCGGTCGCCGGCACCATGATCACGTTCTCCCTGGTTGGTAGGGTCACCTGCACCCCGGCGAACATTCCGGACCGGAGGGTGTGGTTGGGGTTCGGGACGGTGGCCTGCACCTGGATATTGCGCGTGGCCGTGTCGACCGCGGAATTGATGGCCGTGATCTTCCCGGTGAAGGACTTGTCAGGGATGCCGTCCGCACGGAGGCGGACGGGTTGGCCGACCGAGAGGTTGCCGAGGTTCTGCTGGGGCAGTGAGAAGTTCACGTAAATCGGGTCAAGCGACTCGAGTTGCACGATGGGATCGCCGCTCTTGAGGTATTGGCCGACGTTGACCTGACGGATGCCGAGTTCCCCGGCGAAGGGTGCGCGGATGGTCTTTCTCCCGATCACGGCCTGGATCTCCTCGAGTGAAGCCTGGGCGGCGTCAAACTGGCTCTTGGTCTCCTCGAAGGCGTACTCCGCGATGACCTGTCCCTTCCTCAGTCCGATGTTGCGTTCGAGATTGTGCTTGGCGAGTTCCAGTTTGGCTTTCGCCGTCCTGAATTGGGCTTCCTCCTGACGCGTGTCGAGCTGGACAAGGATCTGACCGTTGGTGGCGTGGGAACCCGATTCGAAGAGGATGGCGGTCACCATGCCGGGAAGGTCGGCGCTGAGCATCACTCCCTGCGTCGAGGAGATGGAGCCCACGGCCTCCAGGGTCGGGGAGAACGCCTCCGGGGTCACTTTGATGCTGGTGATCGCATCGGGCGGCATCCTGAACGCCTTGCCCATCGCGATCGCCTGCGAGATCTGCCACGCCTTCCAGGCCCCGATGGCGACGATGAAAAGGACCATTCCCACGATGGCCGACGCAAGAACCAGTCTGGGGCGCTTCGGGGGAGTGGGCTCTTCCTTCAGGGCAATGATCTCCGGGGCGGCAGGCGTGATTGCCTGGGGAGATGGGGATTGTGGATCGTTCATGCGTCGGGTGCCGGGAATGAGAGCGGGGTGAAAAACACCAAATACTTAATGACATTAACAAAAACAGCATCCGTGATCAGGGTCAAGGGAAACGGGGTTGCCGGCTGCTGCCTCAGCAAAACCATCAGTCAGTTCGAGTCTTTCTTTTATTTCGTGGTTCAACCCGGATTATGAATTAGAGAAAGGATTCCGGGAGCGGGGAGTTAAAATGGTTAGAAACGTTACAAGGTTACAAGGTGGAACCGGAAACCCCTGAACCTGAATTCGAGAAAGTGCCATCAAGAAGTTTCCTGATCATGGCTCGGCTCGGAGAGTGGAATGAGTGTCTGCTGTCAGCCCTTTGTAACGTTTCAACTCTTCAACGGTTTTAACCATCCTACAACTCACCATCTGGGTGAAGCATCCAGACCTGTCGCCGTCACCCTATTGCATAATCTGGGTTCAAATTGATATTCCGGCATCAAAAAAGCCCCGGCCGTTTCCGACCGGGGCTCTTGATGATTGTTGGTTTCTTTAAGGTTCCTTAACCTCTGGGCGGATCAGGAGATCAGATCAGCTCGTTGACGATGTTCTCGATGAGTTCCTGGCGGCCGCTGCCGTGCTGGACGGGATCGGGATGGCTGAGGGCGTGTTTCTCGAGGCTGGCGAAGCTGGCCTTGCCGGCTTCGACCTCGGCGCCGATGCCGCTGTCCCAAGAGGAATAACGGTTCTTCACGATCTCGGCGATGCGGCCGTCCTTGCGGATTGCGGCGGCGATCTTGAGTCCGCGGGCAAAGGCATCCATGCCGCCGATGTGGGCGTAGAAGAGGTCGATCGGCTCGAAGCTCTCGCGGCGCACCTTGGCGTCGAAGTTGAGCCCGCCCGTGGTGAGTCCTCCCATCTTCATGATGCCGAGCATCACCTGGGTGGTGAGGTAGAGGTTGGTCGGGAACTGGTCGGTGTCCCAACCGATGAGTTCGTTGCCGGTGTTGGCGTCGATGGAGCCGAGGGCGTTGGCCCCGAGGCAGACCTCGATCTCGTGGGCCATGGTGTGACCGGCGAGGGTGGCGTGGTTGGTCTCGAGGTTCATCTTGAAATGATCCTGGAGGCCGTATTCGCGCAGGAAGTTGAGGCAGGCGGCCGTGTCGCTGTCGTACTGGTGGGTGGTCGGCTCCTTGGGCTTGGGCTCGATGTAGAACTGGCCCTTGAATCCGATCTCCTTCTTGTAGTCGACGGCCATCTGGAGGAAGCGGGCGAGGTGATCGAGTTCGCGCTTCATGTCGGTGTTCCAGAGGGTGGAGTAGCCTTCGCGGCCACCCCAGAAGGTGTATCCCTCACCACCGAGTTCGTGGGTGACTTCCATCGCCTTCTTCACCTGGGCCGCGGCGTGGGCGTAGACATCGGCGTTGGGGCTGGTGGCCGCGCCGTGGAGGAAGCGCGGATTGGTGAAGAGGCAGGCGGTGCCCCAGAGGAGCTTGATGCCGGTGCGCTGCTGCTGCTCCTTGAGGACGGCGACGACGGCGTCAAGGTTCTTGTTGCTCTCGGCAAGGGTCTTCCCCTCGGGGGCGACATCGCGGTCGTGGAAGGCGTAGTAGGGGGCGCCCAGCTTCTGGATGAACTCGAAGGCGTAACGGACGCGGTTCTTGGCGTTCTCGACGGAGTCGGTGCCGTCATCCCAGGGGCGGATGGCCGTGCCGGCGCCGAAGGGGTCGGAGAGTGAGTTGCGGAAGGTGTGCCAGTAGACGACCGAGAAGCGCATCCAATCCTTCATCGTCTTCCCCTCGATCACCTCGGAGGGGTTGTAGTGCTTGAAGGCGAGGGGATTCCTGGAAGAGGGGCCCTCGAAGGGGATCGAGGTGATATCGGGGAAGGCTGAGGTGCTCATGAGAGGGGAAAGTTAAACCCGAACTCCGAAGTTGAGCAAAGCGATTTGACACAATCTACTGACCGCAAAGAAGTCGCGCGTTTTCTCGCCTGTATCAATCGATACGCCCTCGAAATCTCCGCAACTCCTATCGGCCAGCATCTCGCGCCAACTCATCTCTTTCACCTTCGGAGTTCGGGTTAAAGGGAAAGCCTCCGGTCAAGTGAAGGGGAAAACCCGTCGAACGGTCTTTTTTCTCGTTCCGTTGCGGCGATGCGGGCATTGTTCACCGCTTATGGCAATCCGCGCTCTCCTCTTTGATCTTGATGACACCCTGGCCGTCGATGAGGCGGTCTCCCACGAAACCTTCGCGCATGTCGCCGCGGTGGCCGCCGCCCGTTTCGGTGCGGAACCGGCCCGGTTCGCAACCGATGCCATGGCGATCGCCCGCGAGCTCTGGGGCGAGGGTGAGTGCCGTCCCTTCTGCCGCTCGATCGGCATCAGTGCCTTCGAGTGCCTCTGGGGTGGCTTCACCGGGGAGACGCCCGAACTTACCGCCCTCCGCAACTGGGCACAAGCCTACCGGGTGGAGGTCTTTGCCAAGGCGCTTACCCTGCAGAAAAGTGATTTCCCGGCCGAGGCCCCCGAGGTTCTTGCCGCGGAATTCTCAGCGACCCGCCGCGGCCGCCAGAGACTGCTTCAGGGTGCGAGGGAACTGATGACGGAACTCTCGTCCACCCACAGCCTCGCCCTTCTCACCAACGGAGCACCCGACCTCCAGCGCGAGAAGATCGCCGCCTCGGGACTCGAATCCTTCTTCAAGGCGATCGCCGTCTCCGGGGAGCATGGCATCGGCAAGCCGAAGCCGGAGATCTTTCACCGTCTCCTCTCCGAGATTGGGGTCTCCCCCGGGGAGGCCGTCATGGTTGGCAACAGTCTGGAGCGTGACATCGCCGGGGCGCGCAACGCCGGGATCCGCTCGATCTGGATCCGCGTTCCCGGATCGGAGGAGCAGGCGGATGTGACTCCCGACCACACGATCACGGCCCTGTCCGAGATTCCCCGGATCCTGAAGGATCTGGAAGATCCATCAGGGAATTAGCCCTGATATTGAAATGGGGCGGCATCAATAGGTTTGGATGGTTCACCCTGATGGTGGGGCCTGATGGAGTTTTGGAGTTAAAATGTTGAAGCGTTAAAAGGGTTAAAAGGGCCTGAATTGGAACCCATGATTCGACTCTTCGGGCCGTGCTACTCCGACAAGTTCTCGGACTACACCATCTCGATTCTCAGATAAGGGCTGTTTTGATCCACTTTTTAACGATTCAACGTTCTAACTTTTTAACCTCTTCTCCTATGCTCTTCGGGTTCCCGATGCAAATTTTGGGATTAGCGGCTTGACCCTTCCACCCCCCTCCCGCTTCTAATGACGGGTCAATTTTACGATTCCCAGACATCCCGCATTTCATGACGACATTCCGCCTTGCACTATTCCTCCGCCTGACCCTGGGAGTGCTTCTGATTTTCTCCCCCGGTTCCCGGCTCGGGGCGCAGATGGCGCCGCAGGCGCCCATCATCCAGGAGATCGACGTCCGTTTCGTCGGACCCACGACACTCAGCAAGGAGCGCGTCCTCGACAATCTGGCGACCAAGCCCGGCACGCCATACAACGAACGCCTCGTCGAGGAGGACATCAAGTCGCTCTACGCCACGGGGAATGTCTCCAACGCCCGCATCTTTGCGGAGCCGGTGAGCGGCGGGCTCAAGGTCACCGTCCTCCTGCAGGGGCGCACCACGGTCGGCGAGGTGCTTATCGAGGGTGCCGAGGCGGTTCCCTCTTCCAAGATCCGAAAGGAGATCACCTCCAAGCCGGGGGATCCGCTCAATGACGAGAAGATCAACGACGACCGTCAGAAGATCCTCAAGCTGTACGAGGACAAGAACTACACCGACGTCAGGGTGAATGCCGTCACCTCCGAGCTTCCCGACAAGAAGATGCGTGTCGTCTTCTCCATCAACGAGGGGCCGAAGCTGGTCATCCGCCGCATCAGCTTCACGGGCAACGACTCGGTGCTCCCGAAGGATCTCACCAAGGTCATGAAGACCAAGACGGCCAACATCCTCTCCTTCCTCACCAAGGCCGGCCGCCTCACTCCCTCGCAGATGGACGAGGACAAGGATGAGATCCGCAAGCTCTACCAGAACCGCGGATTCGCCGATGTTCGCGTGACCGACGTCCAGACGGTTCCCCTTCCCAATGGCAAGGGGGTCGATCTCGTGATCTCCATCGCCGAGGGAACCCAGTACCGGGTCAACAAGCTCTCCATCGACGGTTCCTCGATCGTGGAACCCGCCGAGCTGTCCCGCTTCCTCAAGATGAAGGAGGGCTCGCTCTACACCCCCGAGGGAATGGGTGCCGATCTCAAGATGATCCGCGATTTCTACGGGTCGCGCGGTTACGTCGACATGGTGGCCCAGCCCCAGGTGACTCCGGCCGGAGACGGGCAGATCGATCTCTCCTACCGCATCGACGAGGGAGTCCAGTCCTACGTCAACCTCATCGACATCCAGGGCAACACCAAGACCAAGGACAAGGTGATCCGCCGTGAACTGGGCGTGCAGCCGGGAGGCATCTTCGACACCACCCTGGTGGATATCAGCAAGACCCGCCTGATGAACCTGAACTATTTCTCCAAGGTCGACATGGCTCCCCAGGATACCCTGGTGCCGGGCCGCAAGGATCTCGACGTCATCGTCGAGGAGAAGAAGACCGGATCCTTCAACTTCGGCGCGGGATTCAGCTCGATCGACAGCTTGGTCGGATTCGCCGAACTCCAGCAGTCCAATTTCGATCTCTTCAACTGGCCCAACATGACCGGTGCCGGCCAGCGTTTCCGTATCCGCGGACAGTATGGTCTCCAGCGTCAGGATTTCGTGATGTCACTCACCGAGCCGTGGTTCATGGGATACAAGGTCTCCGTCGGCGGGGAATTCTACTACCACGGCGCCTCCTTCCTCAGCCCCGTCTACAACCAGTCGAACCTCGGAGGAGCCCTCCAGGCCCGCAAGGCCATCACCCCCTTCACCGCCCTGCGTGGCGAGTACCGCCTTGAGAACATCCGCATCTTCGACCTGAGCGGTAACTACGGCACGACGATCCAGAACGCCGGGAACAGCTCCCCCTACACCAAGAGCTGTCTGCTGGGCGGCATCGACTTCGACAACCGCGACAGCCTCTTCCTCACCCACAAGGGGCAGTCGATCAACCTCACCGGATTCGTGGCCGGCGGCGGTCTCGGCGGCGATGTCCAGGACTACGGCCTCTCGCTCGATGCCAAGAAATACTTCCCCCTTCCCTGGGATATGATCCTTCTCACCAAGGGTTCCGTGGGCGTGGTGAGCACCTGGGGCAGCGCCGCCAATCCTCCCCCGATCTTCGACCAACTCTACCTCGGCGGTGCCAACGACATGCGCGGCTTCATCTTCAGGGGTGTCGGTCCCAAGGACCAGTATGGCAACCCCATCGGCGGCAGCACCTCGGTCTATGGTACTGCGGAGTTGACCTTCCCGATCATCCCCCGCCTCCGCGGCGCCGTCTTCACGGATTGGGGTTTTGTGAATGCCAACTCATGGGATATCAGCCCCGCGCAATACTACGTGGATGGAAGCTCCTCCGGCGGACTCAACGGCGACATCGGCATCGGCGCGCGCATCGATCTTCCGATCGGCCCCATCCGCATCGACTGGGGTTATCCCGTCATGACCGATCAGTGGAACCAGACCAGCGGTCAGTTCCAATTTAATGTTGGCTATACCTTCTGACCGAGGTTAGTAATTCAAGACCACACACCCTCTATTTCTTTCATGAAACACATCACCCGCATTTCACTTCTGGCAGCCCTGTTCCTTCTCGGGGGAGTCGGCGCCGCAAACGCGCAGGTCAAGATCGGCACCGTCGACATGAACCGTGTCTTCAGCGAGTACTCCAAGACCAAGGATGCCCAGGCCAAGTATGCCGAGGCGGAGAAGGCGGCCAACGACGACCTCAACGGCCGCGTCGAGACCCTCAAGAAGAGCATGCAGGAGATCAGCGCGCTCAATGCCGATCTGGAGAAATCCGACACCGGAAAAGAGGAGAAGGCCAAGGATCGCGACGCCAAGGTGGCCGCTGCCCGCAACCTCGACCGTGAGATCGCCGAATTCCGCACCGCGAAGCAGAAGGCCCTTCAGGACCAGTTCCTCCGCATGCGCAAGGACATTGTGGATGACATCATGAAGACCGTGAACGATCTGGTGAAGGCCAAGGCCTATGACGTCGTCTTCGACAAGTCTGGCCTCAGCGCCGGTGCCGTCCCCGTGGTTCTCTATTCCCGCGACGATCTGGACTTCAGCTCCGAGGTCATTACGGCTCTCAACAAGAACGTCCCGGCCAAGGCCGCCAAGTAGGAACAGGAATTTTCCCGCGTTGACCGATGAGACTGCTTGAGTTGGCAGCCCTCGTTGGTGCCGCGATTCCTGAGGGTAAGGGCGACATAGAAATCACCGGAGTCGCCTCTCTCCAAGAGGCGAGGGAGGGGGACATCACCTTTTTCGGGAATCCCCGCTACCTGGCCCAACTCCGGGCCAGCAAGGCCAGCGCCGCCATTGTTCCCGAGGGCTTTGACGAGGCGATAGCCCCGGTTCTTCTGCGGGTCGGCAACCCCTCGGCGGCTTTTGCCGCTGCGGTCGCAGCCTTCGCGCCTGTGGATCCCCCCGCGGTGGAGGGCATTCATCCCTCGGCCGTTGTCGATCCCGGGGTGACCCTTGCCTCCGGGGTCTCTGTCGGACCCTTGTCCGTGATCGAGGCCGGGGCCGTCATCGGCGAGGGGAGCGTGATCGGTTCGGGCTGCCTGATCGGACGGGAAGTTCGGATCGGTTCCGGATGCCGTCTCTATCCCGGGGCCATCATCAGGGAGCGCTGCATTCTCGGCGACAGGGTGATCCTGCAGCCCGGAGCGGTGATCGGATCGTGCGGCTTCGGTTACGAGTTCCAAGAGGGACGCCATGTGAAGATCCCCCAGACCGGCATCGTCGAGATCGAGAGCGATGTGGAGATCGGGGCGAATACAACCATCGACCGCGCCCGGTTCGGCCGCACCGTGATCGGCGAGGGAAGCAAGATCGACAACCTGGTCCAGATCGCCCACAACGTGCAGGTCGGCTCACACACCATTATCTGCTCCCAAGTCGGGATTGCCGGCAGCACCAGAGTCGGCTCCTACGTCACGCTGGCCGGTCAGGTCGGTTTGGCCGGGCACCTTGAGATCGGTGACAAGGCAATCATCGGGGCGCAATCGGGCCTCTCGAAAAACGTCCCCCCGGAGAGCATGGTGATCGGGGCACCCGCCAAGCCGATGAAGGAGTGGAAGCAGAATAATTTCTATATCTCCCAACTTGGAAAAATCTTCGAGAGGGTGAAGGAGTTGGAGGGGAAACTATCCGAGAGGGTTGAAACCGGAAACCTGAGACCTGAGTAATTCTGCTTTGACGGGCCGGTTTTGGTTCAATGGGTTGGGTGAGGCAAAATACAGGTTTTCAGTTTGAGCTGATTTCCTTGGATGCAGGATTGTTCTCCTCGCTTTCAGGTTTCAGGTCTCAAGCTTCATCCTTCTCCCTTGCAGTCTCTCCTGTCCCCTCCCTATATTGTGCAGATCCAACCCCAAACCGTCCCGGAGGCCCAATCCCTTGTATAATCAGAACGAAAAAGTCGAACCGATCGATGTCGCCGAGGAGATCTCGAGATCCTTCCTCGACTACTCCATGTCGGTCATCATCTCCCGAGCCCTTCCCGATGCCCGCGACGGCCTGAAGCCCTCCCAGCGACGCATTCTCTTCGCGATGAGCGAGCTCGGCGTCATGCCGACTCGCAAGCACCTCAAGTGCGCGAAGATCGTGGGCGAGACCATGGGTAACTACCATCCCCATGGCGACCAGGCGATCTACCCGACCCTCGTCCATATGGCCCAGACTTGGGCCATGCGCGAGACCCTCATCGAGGGGCAGGGCAACTTCGGTTCCGTGGAAGGAGATCCTCCGGCCTCCATGCGTTACACCGAGGCCCGTCTGCGTCCCCTCGGCGCCGTCCTCATGGAGGACATGGATCACGACACCGTCGACTTCGTCCCCAACTACGACGACACCCGGGAGGAGCCCACCGTCTTCCCAGCCTCGATCCCGAACCTCCTTGTCAATGGCGGTACGGGCATCGCCGTCGGCATGGCGACCAACATTCCTCCGCACAATCTCGGCGAAACCATCGACGCCGTCTGCGCCCAGGTCGACAACCCCGACATCACGATCGAGCAGTTGATGAAGCACATCAAGGGGCCCGACTTCCCGACGGGTTGCCAGCTCTGCGGCGTCGGCGGCATCAAGCAGTACTTCGAGACCGGACGCGGTTCCGTGAAGGTCCGCGGCCGTGCCGGAGTCGAGGAGATCAAGGGTGGCCGCGAGCAGATCGTCATCACCGAGATCCCTTACAACGTCAACCGCGCCACCCTCGTCGAGCGCATCGCGGGACTGGTGAACGAGAAGATCATCACCGACATCAGCGCCATTCGCGACGAGTCCGACGAGAATACACGAGTGGTCATCGAGCTGAAGCGCGACGCCATCCCCAAGGTGGTGATCAACAACCTCTACAAGCACACCGCGCTCGAGTCCTCCTTCTCCATCTCGATGCTGGCCATCGACCGCGGCCGTCCGAAGCTCCTCTCGCTCAAGGAAGCGATCGCCTGCTTCATCGAGCACCGCCGCGAGGTCATCCTGCGCCGTACCCGCTTCCTTCTTCGCGAGGCCGAGACGCGCGCCGAGAAGCTCGAGGGCTACCTCATCGCCCTGGCGAATCTTGATAACTTCATCAAGATCATCCGTGACTCGCAGAACCGCGACGAGGCCCGTACCCGTCTGCTGGCGCTCAGTTTCAGCAAGAAGGAAATCGAGAAGTTCGGCATCCTCCTGCGCCATGAGTCCCGTCTCAACGACAAGGGACAGTACTGCTTCAGCGAGCCTCAGGCCGACGCCATCCTTGAGCTGCGTCTCTACCAACTGACCGGGCTCGAGCGTGACAAGCTCAACAACGAGTATCAGGAGCTGCTCAAGACCATCAAGGACCTCCTCGACATCCTTGCCCGCGAGGAGCGCGTCCTCTCGATCATCAAGGCCGAGCTGAAGGCCATCAGGGACAAGCATGCCGGCCCCCGCCTCACCGAGCTCGTTCCCGAGGAGGGGGAGATCTCCATCGAGGACCTCATCGCCAACGAGGGATGCATCATCACCGTCACCCACAAGGGCCTCATCAAGCGGACGGCCGTCAGTGCGTACCGCTCCCAGAAGCGCGGTGGCAAGGGGGTCATCGGCATGACCACCAAGGAGGCGCAGAACGACACCGAGGATGATGACTTCGTCGAGCACCTCTTCACCGCAAGCACACACGACTACCTCGTCTTCTTCACCAAGACCGGCCGCTGCTATGTCGAGCGCGTCTACGAGATTCCCGAGATGAGCCGCACGGCCAAGGGAAAATCGATTGCCAACATCCTGAACTTCCAGTCCGGCGAGCAGATCGCCGCCACCATGCGGATCGAGTCGACCACCAGCGGCGGCGCAGGCGGTGTGGAGACCACCTGGAATCCCGAGAAGCACATCCTCTTCGCCACCCGTAGCGGCATTGTGAAGAAGTCGAACCTCGGTGACTTCGCCAACATCCGCAAGGGCGGTATCATCGCCATCAAGATCGAGGAGGATGACGTGCTCATCTCCGCCGTCCTCACCGAGGGGCACGATGAGGTCGTCCTCGTCACCCGCGAGGGGATGAGCATCCGCTTCAGCGAGGAGGAGCTCCGCGACCAGGCCCGCGCCACCGTCGGCGTCTGGGGCATCCGCCCCGACAAGGGCGACTTTGTCGTCTCCGCCAGCCTCGTCCGCCCCGGAGCCACGCTTCTCGTGGCCGGTGACAACGGCATCGGCAAGCGCACCCCCTTCGAGGATTACCGCAAGCAGTCCCGTGGAGGGAAGGGAGTCATCACGATGAAGACCGGCGACAAGACCGGCCTCGTGGTCGGCGCGCTCACCGTCACCGACGACGATGAACTCATGCTCATCACCAGCGGCGGCCAGATGGTCCGAACCCGGGTCGGCGAGATCCGCGAGACCAGCCGCAACACCATGGGCGTCAAGCTCATGGGACTGCCTGAGGGTGAGAAGCTCCAGCGCATTGCACCCGTCGTATCCCAAAAAGACGAAGAGGTAGCTGAGTAGGTTCGGGATATCGGCGAATAGCTGTGTTGGCCATCGGTCGCCGTAGGATAACTACGGCTTCCCTTGGCCGCCTTGCTCTTCATCCGATCTTCCGAACCTTAAGGAAGCATGCTTCCTTAAAGTGGAGTATTGAGTGCTATCTCCTCAAAATCCCGTCGCCTTGACGGAAGAGGATGCGCCTAGCCCCGCATCCAAACTTCCAAGCCTTCTGGCGAAAAATAGCGGGTGTTTTGAGCCCATGACTTCTGAGGAAGAACCTAATCTGGTCCTTGATATTGCTACTCTAGCTCCCGCGACCGTTACGGCTGCACAAGAAACTATTACCTGCCTGTCCCGCCGCACGGAGATAGGCGACCTCCTTCGTGAGGTAGAGGTCCAATCATTGATCACCTCCTTGCGTGACAACTTGGGCCCGTGCTAGGGTTCTGGAATGAGCGTTGCCGAGCTGCCGATTACCCTCGATCATCGGAAAATCGAAGCGTTTTGCAGTGATAAAGGCATTCGTCGATTAAGTCTTTTTGGATCCGTTGTACGGGATGATTTTGATCCGGAGGCAAGTGATGTCGATGTGTTGGCTGAATTTCAGCCCGGAGCCTTGGATGGTGTCGGGCTCGACTATTTCGGCTATGGCGACGAACTGTCGCAGATTATCGGGCATAAGGTCGATTTCTGCTCAAAGCTGAACAAATACATCCTTCCAAGGGTAACTGGCGAGATGCTCACCATTTATGAGCGCGCATGATCCGCTGATAACGCTCCGCCAAATGGCGGATTTCATCAAGGAAGCACAGGGACTTGCCAGTGGCAAATCATTGGATGCTATCATGGATGATCCTGTTCTCTTAAGGGCCTTCGAGCGCGTGATGGAGTTGGTGGGCGAATCGGCAAAGCGGCTTCCCCAGGATTTTCGTGAACGATATTCCGAGGTGCCCTGGCGAAAGATCGCGGGCATGAGGGATGTCATCAGCCACGCCTACGAGGATCTCACTTATGGCATTCTTTGGGATGCTCTCCAGATTCAGTTTCCTCATCTTCTTTCGGCCGTGGAGCGTATGATCTCGGATCTCGAAGGCTAAACATAAGGGAACTCCCGCTGAGGCGCAGGGACGCAGAGGAAGCGTGGGTTTTTCTGTCAGGTATCCATTTAGATTGGGGGTCTTTAGTTTCGGATCCTTCCTGAGTTCATGAATTCCAGGTTGATGCGGCCCCCTCTCCATCGTCTGGACACTTTGTTCCGCATCTAAAATCACCGCCTCCTATTGCGAGAATTCTTATGGCTGCTTCGTAAGCACAAAAAAAGGCGGCCTTGGTCAGGCCGCCTTTCGGGTCGAGCTAAAGTCGAAAATTTCCTGTCGCTTACTTCATCAGGAGAGCGGCGCGGGAGCGCTTGATCTCCTTGGTGATCTTGCGGTGGATGTGTGCCGCCACGCCTGTCATGCGGCGGGGAAGGATCTTGCCGGCCTCGGTGGTGAACTTCTTGAGGAGGTCGGGGTTCTTGAAGTCGATCGCATCGGTGGAGATGTCGAGACGACGGCGGGGCATGGAGCGGTTGGCCTTGCGGAAGTTGCGGCTACGCTGCGGGGTCTTGGGTGTGCTCATGATGAGAAAGTGATACGATAAAGTATTGCTTTAAAGGCGCCCGTTACTTGGTCTCGCGGTGGAGGGTGTGGCGCTTGAGATTCGGATTGTACTTCTTCTTCTCGAGGCGGCCCGGGGTGTTCAGGCTCTTCTTGTTACGGGTCGAGATGTAGCGGGAGACGGGCTTGCCTTCGGCAACTGCTTCGGTGCACTCGAGGATGATGATATCGCGTGGCATAAAGGGACGGGTTGTGTGTCTGTGTGGTTTTTAGCTTTCGGTGTTCTCTTCCTCTTCACCCTCGGCCTCTTCCTCGGTCAATCCGAAGAGGGAGTTGATGTGGGGCCTGACGCTCTGGTGGTGCTGGCGCTTTTCCAGTTCGGCCTGGCAATCCACCGTGTAGCGGGTGAAGGGAAGGGCTTCGAGGCGTGCGTGCGGGATCGGTTTTTCGCTGATCTCGCAGATGCCGTAATTTCCATCCTCGATCCTTTTGAGGGCTTCGTCAATCTCGTAAAGGGAGCCCTGCTCCTTGGAGAGCATGCTGAGGGCGAAATCACGGTCGTAGGCGTCGCTGCCGGCGTCGGCTTGGTGCATGCCGAAGGCGGAGGTCTCGCTGCCGGCATGGAGGTTGCCGCGGGCCACTCCGCTCATGGAATCGAGGAGGGTGTCCTTGAGGTCCAGGAGGCGCTTGTGCTGCTTGGCGAGGAAAGGGGTGAGCTTGAGGTTCTTGTTGACCTTGGGCTTCTTGATGAACTGTTGGGCCAGAACACGGGCGTTCGAGGCTTCGGGAGCCTTGGCCTTGCCTTTGGCTTTAGTGGCTTTGGAGGCTTTAGTGGCCTTCGTGGCTTTAGGCTTGGGAGCGCTGACCGCCTTCTTGGGAGCCGCCTTGGCAGCGACCTTCTTGGCCGGAGCCTTTTTGGCGACAGGCTTGGAAATCTTTTTAGGAGCTGCCTTCTTGGCCGGGGCTTTTACGGGAGCCTTTTTTGCAGGAGCTTTCTTGACGGGCTTGGAGGCCTTCTTGACGGCTTTTTTAGGAGCTTTGGCTGCGGTTTTCTTGGCCATGATGGGTCGAAAATAAGGGTTCTGAAGGGGGTTGTGTTGGGGTTGGGGGGAATTTGGGGGAGGGGCTTGTTATCCCTCCCCACGATATCCCGCAAGAGAAATCTTTAGGCAAGGCCGGCCCTCATCGCAAGTGAGCCCAGTAACACGAGCCTGAGTGACCAGAGGATGGTCCTGATCCAGTTGGTCGAGGAAAGTTGGAGCATCACCTTTTGATCGGGTCGTTTTTCGAGAATGCCATGCAGAGGAACCTGCAGGAGAAAGGTGCTCATCCAGATAAGAGCCAGGCAACCCAGGGCCGCCAGATAGAGGGGGGAGGAGGGGATTGGGAAGCCTCCACCGGCCCCCCATGACAGGAGGGGTGCAACCGCCGTTCCCAGCTCTAGGAGCATGAGGGGTGCGACGACCCATCCCGTCCTCACGGTGTGAGATTGCTCGTAACGGACGAATCCCTCCTCCGGAATCTTGGTAAAGAGGGGGTAATGGACAACCTGAACGAACCAGATGATGCCGGTCATCATGGAGGTGGCCGCAAACTGGATCAGGAAGAGGGTGGCGGGTGAGGGAAGCATGAACTCCATCCCCCCGACGGTAGGGAAACGCAGGCAGGTGGAAATGCTGAAAAAGAACCGCAGAAGGGAGGGTGCGATCGGGGATTGTCGTGCGGGAATCTCTTTCATACTCTGATCAGCTCTTTTCACAACCATGCAACCCCTTCCCGGCT
Organism: Verrucomicrobiia bacterium; assembly: GCA_040380225.1. Taxonomy (GTDB): domain Bacteria; phylum Verrucomicrobiota; class Verrucomicrobiia; order Chthoniobacterales; family UBA6821; genus UBA6821. The sequence goes on from JBEIJN010000001.1 coordinate 34,331, forward strand.
TTCGCGACCTCTTCCCCGCCGACTTTGCCCGGCGGAACTATCTGGTGGGACGCTGGCGGGAGACGGCGAGGCGTTACGGCTTCGTGGAATTCGACGGACCGACGCTCGAGTCGGCTGAGCTTTACCGGAAGAAGAACAGCGGGGGCGAGATCCTCGGGCAACTCTACGAGTTCACTGACAAGGGGGATCGCGCGGTGGCCCTTCGCCCCGAGGTGACCCCGACCCTGGCACGCATGATCGCCGCCCGGCACCGCGATTTTCCGAAGCCGATGCGATGGTTCAATGTCGGCACCTGCTTCCGCTACGAGCGTCAGCAGCGCGGTCGTCTGCGCGAGTTCCTGCAGTTCAACTGCGATCTCGTGGGCGATGCCTCCCCGGCGGCCGACGCCGAGGTAGTCGCCCTCCTGATCGATCTGCTCCGTTCATTCGGACTGGGTGAAGGGGATTTCGCAATCCGATTGAGCGACCGCTCCGCATGGCATGACTTCATGGCCCTGCACGGGGTGGGGAAGGATCGAGCAGCCGAGTTTCTCACCATCGTCGACAGGATGGAGAAGATGCCTGCCGAGAAGACGGCGGAGTTGCTCCGTCCCTTCGGGATCGAGCTTGAGACCCTGAAGGAGTTCATTGCGAAGGCCGAGATCCCTGCCCTCGCTCCGCTTCTGGCCGATCTGGAAGCGCGGGGACTCCGCGGCTATGTCCGCCCCGATCTCGGCGTCGTTCGCGGCCTTGCCTATTACACGGGCGTGGTCTTCGAGGCCTTTGCCCTTCGTGGAAATCTCCGCGCGATCGCCGGCGGTGGCCGCTATGACCGCCTGCTCGCCGATCTGAGCGAGGGGTCGGCCGATCTTCCCGCCGTCGGATTCGGGGTGGGTGATGCCGTGCTGCTGGAACTTCTCAATGAAACCCCCGCTGCGAAGGCCCTGGAGGAGTCGGCCCTGAAAGCCGATGCCCCGGTACAGGTCTATGTCGTGATCGCCGCCGAGGAACGCCGTCCCGAGGCGCTGGCCCTTGCCCAGCGGCTCCGCGAAGCGGGATGGCGCGTCGGATTCCCGCTGGGTGCCGAAAAGGTCGGCAAGCAGTTCGGCGCAGCCGAGGCCGCCGGAGCCTCCCATGCCGTCGTCATCGGCGCGGAATGGCCTGTCGTCAAGGTGAAGCGCCTCGCCGACCGCCACGAGGAAGAGGTTGCCAAAGATGCCCTTCCCGCATGGCTGCAGGAGCAACAAAACCTGAGACCTGCCGTAACGGATGCGAAGCAACGGCCGGGCAAGCAAAGCTGAAACTTGAATCGACTCATGGAGCCGAGTGTCGAAGGTCGACAGCCGGTTGCTTCTCAAATACTCAATACTCTTTCACTCTTTGGAATCACCAAACCGCATTGCCCGCACTATTTGAGCTTCTGACCTAACAGCCTACAGCCTAAACCGCTAAACACCTTTTCTTCTATGCACTACCGTGATTGCCTCTGCGGCGCCCTGCGCCCTTCCGATATCGGACGCGACGTGACCCTCAGCGGGTGGGTTGCCTCCCGCCGCGACCATGGCGGCGTGATTTTCATCGATCTGCGCGATCGGGACGGCATCACCCAGATTGTTTTCCGTCCCGAACTCCATGCCGAGGCGGCCGCCGCGGCCCATTCCCTCCGCTCGGAAGACGTGATCACGATCAGTGGCAAGGTGGCCGCGCGTCTCGAAGGAACGGAGAATGCAAAACTCGCAACCGGTGCCGTCGAGGTCATCGTCTCCTCCCTCACGGTGCTCAACCGCTCCGAGGTTCCCCCTTTCCCCATGGATGAGCGGATCGCTAACGAGGATCTGCGTCTCACCCATCGGTTCCTCGATCTGCGCCGTCCCGCCATGGCGGCCAATCTCCGGCTCCGCCACCGCGTCACCAAGTCCATCCGCGACGTGCTCGACACCGAGGGATTCTGGGAGATCGAGACGCCCATTCTCTCCAAGAGCACACCCGAGGGTGCCCGTGATTTCCTCGTTCCCTCACGCCTCACCCCTGGTGCTTTCTACGCCCTTCCGCAGGCTCCGCAGCAGTACAAGCAACTGCTGATGGTCGGCGGTGTCGACAAGTACTTCCAGATCGCCAGGTGCTTCCGTGACGAGGATCTGCGGGCCGACCGTCAGCCGGAGTTCACCCAGGTCGACATCGAGGCCTCCTTCGTCAAGGCGCGGGATCTTCAGGATCTCATCGAGAAGATTTTCGTGCGGGTCTTCCGCGAGGCCCGTGGGGTCGAGATCCCGGTGCCCTTCCCGCGCATGACCTATGCCGATGCGATGAACCGCTACGGCAGTGACAAGCCCGACACGCGCTTCGGGATGGAGATCAGCGATGTCGGGGATGTTTTCAAGGAGAGTCAGTTCAAGGTCTTCCGCGCAGCCCTCGATGCGGGCGGCGTCGTGAAGGCGATCAACGCCAAGGGATTCGCCTGCATCACCACCGGCCAGATTGAGGAACTCACCGAGTTGGCCAAGTCTGCAGGGGCCAAGGGGCTTGCCTTCATCAAGGTCGAGAACGGCGAATGGAAGTCGCCGATCGTGAAGTTCTTCAGCGATGCCGAGAAGGCAGCTCTCTCCGAGCGCCTCGGCATGGAGGAGGGGGATCTCGTCCTCTTCGGAGCCGATGCGTGGGAAGCCGCCTGCACCGTTCTCGGACGCGTTCGCCTGCGCGTCGCCGAGCTCCAGAAGCTTCCGATCGATCCGCTCCGGCTCGACTTCCTCTGGGTCGTGGATTTTCCGATGCTTGCCTTCGATGCCGAGGAGAGCAAATGGAACGCCGTCCATCACCCCTTCACGCGGCCCAAGGCCGAGGACCGTGAGTTGCTCAAGGATCCCTCCAAGCTCGGAACCATCCGTGCCGAGGCCTACGACATCGTGCTCAACGGTGTGGAGATCGGCGGCGGCAGCATCCGTATCCACGAGGGGGATCTCCAGGCCGAGACCTTCTCGGTGCTCGGCATCAACGGGGAGGAGCAGGAGGAACTCTTCGGTCATCTGCTCCGCGCCTTCCGGCACGGGGCGCCTCCGCACGGCGGCATCGCCCTCGGCCTCGACCGTCTTGTTGCTCTGATCGCCGGCGAGGAATCAATCCGCGAAGTGATCGCCTTCCCGAAGAACAACCGTGGCGCCGAACTCCTGACGGGTTCGCCGGCCCCGGCTGGGATGAAGCAGCTTCGTGAGCTTTACATCTCCTCGACGGTCAAGCCGAAGGCTTCCCCCGTCGCCTGAGAAAACCCGCTCCTGTCACGATGCAACCCCGTCTTCTGGAAGGATTCGGGGCCACGGTCGACCGGGTGGTTCACGCCCCCGACCTGCCCGCCTCGCCTGATCAGCCTCATCCCTTCGTCTATTTCATCACCATCCGGAACGAAAGCGACCGGACCGTGACCGTGAAGGGACGCAAGTGGGTGGTGCGCGCCGAGGATGGCCATGTCACCGCCGTCGAGGCGGACGGAGTGGTCGGCTGTTTTCCGCGTCTCGAGCCTGGAGAGCAATTCTCCTACAACAGCTACCACACCACGGCTGGCCGTGCCGTGGCCGAGGGCTCCTATCTTGCCGTGACGGAGGATGGCGAGGCCGTGATGGCGCTGATCCCTGCTTTTGACTTAATCCCGCCGGGGGACTAAAAAAATCAGGAACTCAGGAACTCAGGAAAAGAAACGGAAGGGGTGGAATTTGTACTACCGAGAGCCGCCGAGTGCCGGGAGGCGCAGCTCAGCCTGTGCGGTAGAGAGAGGCAAACAGCCGGGCCCATGCCTCTTCCGCCCCGATCTCCTCCCCGGTTCGTGAATTTTCCCTGTCTGCACTTCCTGAGTTCCTGATTTTTCCCCGTCTTCCCTCTTGCCCACTTGAAATGGCGAGGAACCTTGTTTTCTTTCTTGAGTTCCATATTCCCCATCCTTCGCTAATCTCATTTCAGGATGCGCGCGGCTTTTCATCATACCCACGAGTACGGGGGGTTCCGTCTGCGTTACGGCCATGCCCTTCCCTACGGGGCAAGCCATGTGCCGGGTGGGGTGAATTTTTCAATCTTCTCCGCGCATGCCACGGCCTGCACTCTGGTGCTTTTCCGCAAGGGGGAGCCGCAGCCCTATGCGGAGATCCCGTTCCCGCCCGAGTGCAAGATCGGCGATGTCTACACGATGATCGTCTACGATCTCGACTACGAGGAGCTGGAATACGGTTTCCGCATGGAGGGGCCGCATGACCCGAAAGCAGGCCACCTCTTCGACTCCCAGCGGATCCTGCTCGATCCCTTCGCCCGCGAGATCGGGGGGCGTGATGTCTGGCTCTCGCAGCCCTCCGCGGAGGAGATCTATCCGCACAGGGCCAGGATGCCGTTCGAGGACTTCGACTGGGGCCATGACCGGCCGATCAATCTCCCCGTGGAGAACCTCGTGATCTACGAGATGCATGTCCGCGGCTTCACGCGTCATCCCTCCTCGGGAGTGAGGCATCCCGGAACCTACGAGGGGATGATCGAGAAGATTCCCTACCTTCAGTCGATCGGCGTGAACTGCGTGGAGCTGATGCCGGTCTTCGAGTTCGACGAGTACGAGAACAAGAGGATCAATCCCGAGACAGGGAAGTCGCTCTGCAACTACTGGGGATACAGCACGGTCGGGTTTTACGCACCCAAGAGCGGCTATGCCGCGACAGGTCACCACGGGACGCAGGTCTCGGAGTTCAAGAAACTGATCAAGGCGCTCCATGTCGCCGGGATCTCGGTGATCCTGGATGTGGTCTTCAACCACACCGCCGAGGGGGATCTGCGCGGTCCCACCATTTCCTTCCGGGGCATCGACAATCAGACCTACTACATGCTCAATCCCGACGGGAGCTACGCGAACTACACCGGCTGCGGCAACACGCTCAACTGCAACCATCCCGTGGTCCGCTCCTTCGTCCTCGATTGCCTTCACTACTGGGTCTCGGAGTTCCATATCGACGGTTTCCGATTCGATCTGGCCTCCGTGCTGGGACGCGATTCCAACGGCCACCCGCTCGCCAATCCGCCCCTCCTCGAGGCGCTCGCCCATGACCCGATCCTTGCAGGATGCGATCTGATCGCCGAGGCCTGGGATGCGGGGGGGCTCTACCAGGTGGGGAATTTTCCGGCCTATGGTCGCTGGATGGAGTGGAACGGACATTATCGGGATGCCGCGCGCCGTTTCCTGCGGGGCGACGCTGGGATCGCGGGTGATGTGGTTCAGGGAATCCTAGGTTCGCCCAATCTCTACGCGCCCTCGGGCCGACGGCCGACCGCATCGGTCAATTTCCTGACCTGCCACGACGGATTCACGCTGCGCGATCTCTACAGCTACAACGGGAAGCACAATCTGGCCAACGGCGAGGAAAACCGCGACGGGGCCAACGACAATTATTGCTGGAACTGCGGCGTCGAGGGGGAGAGCGACGATGCCGGAATCAAGAGGCTGCGCGCCCGGCTCCAGCGCAACGCGATGGCGCTGCTCTTCCTGAGCCAGGGCGTCCCGATGCTCTCGATGGGGGACGAGCTGGACCGCACCCAACTTGGCAACAACAACGCCTACTGCCACGACGAGGAGTGGAACTGGCTCGATTGGTCGTCGGAACGCGATCCCGGAAGCAACGGGGCAGGGCTGAAGCGCTTCGTCTCGCAGATGGCCGACTTCCGCCGCAGGCACAGCCAGCTTCGGAGGAAGGAGTATTTCACCGGAACCGATGTGCAGGGATGCGGCTATCCCGACATCGGGTGGCATGGTGTCAAACCCCGCCAGCCCGATTGGGGGGCTGACAGCCGGTCGCTGGCATTCATGATTGCCGGTGACATGGGCCAATCCTTCGGTCCCGAAGCCGACTTCATCTATGCCGCCTTCAACATGTGGCACGAGCCACTGACATTTCACCTTCCGGTACTTCCCTCCGGAATGCGGTGGAGGCTGGTCGTTGACACGGCGCGTCCCTCCCCCGATGACTTCCTGGAATTCGGCTCGGAGCAACTCATTGCAGACCAGTCGATGGTCACGTTGACGGAACGCTCGGTGATGATCCTCGTCGGCAACAGGATGGGGAGGTTGGGGTAGGAAAAAGGGATGAAACTTGAGACCTGAGACCTGCCGCAACGGATGCGAAGCAATGGCCGGGCAAGCAAACCTGAAAGGGGTGGTGGCAGATACCCTTCCTTCACGTGTGCCCCGTAGCGTTCAATCATACCGCGCTTCATGACAGCTTCGCCCCACTCGATCGAACTTGTCATCGCCCGCTTCGAGGAGGATCTGCGTTGGGTGAGACGAGTCCCTCCTTCGGTGAAGGTTACCATCTACAACAAAGGGGTGAGCCGACCGTTGACGGCAGAGCTTGAAACGAGGGCCGGAATCTCCGTGATCCCGCTCCCCAACAAGGGGCGGGAAGCGCATTCCTATCTGACCCATCTGGTCGAGCGATACGGATCCCTCGCTCCCCGCACGGTCTTCTGTCAGGGGCATCCCTTTGATCACGCCCCCGACTTTCATGCGCGGTTGAGGGATCTGGAGGGAAGGGATGCCGCGCCGGAACCCTTTCTCTGGTATGGGTTCCTCGAGGAGACGGATGATCCCTTCGGCAGGCGGCTCTTCGTCCCATGGAGCAAGAATCCCGAGCGGCAGGAACTCCGGACAGGAATGCTCTACGAGGATTTGTTCGGGGAACCCTCCCCTGGGTTCTTCCACTTCAGGGGAGGGGCCCAGTTCGCCGTGACCCGTGAAGCAGTCCGCCGTAGGCTGGTGGAGTTTTACCGCAGGGCGTTGGAACTCTCAACGGCCACCCCCTTGGCCGCTCATTCCTACGAGCGGATCTGGGACCGTCTCTTCGGCCCGCCAGTGATCGACCCATTCACCCTTGGGTCCTCAGGGGTTCGCTACCTCAAGAGAATCCGCCGACTCGAGGAAGAGACCGGGCTGCGACAGGATCCCGATTCCATTTGAATTTCTCCTCACGAGAGCCGATGGTTTCGCCATGTCGCGCCACAAGAAGTCCCGGGGACTCCCCCCCTGGCTGATCCTGCTTCTGCTACTCATTGTTGGTGTCGTCGGGTACTGGAGTCTGAGGCAGGGCGTGGGGGAATCCTCCCTGCGCACCACCGAGGAACTCGATCCGGCGCTCTATTACGACAACGCGAATTCGCTCCGTGGTAACACCTACAAGATCGATGCAGAGATCGATTCCTCGCTCGGCAACTCACCCTCCAAGGGGCGTCTCTTTTCCGTGGTGCTGAAACAGCCTGGCAAACAGGCTCTTAAAGGGGCCCCGCCCATCATCCTGCCCGTGCTGGTCCCCCCGGTACTCGGAAGCCTCACCATCCAGAAAGGACAGCACTACCTGATGAAAGTGAAGGTCGTGGAGGACGGCCTCCTCAAGGTCGAGGAGGCACGCAAGCCATGAAGCGCCCGATCTTCATGATGTTCAGCGGAGTGTTCCTGACGGTTCTGGCGTCGGGCCTCCGGGCGCAGCAAGGACAGCAAGGACAGCAAGGACAGCAAATTCGACAAGGTTCAGCCTACAGTGCTGCAGAAGATGCAAGTGCTATCGGAAATGTTGCCAAGTCCAGGGGAGTTCTCGCTGCCCAAAAGACATTGATTGATACGAAACAGAATACTTTTTTAGCGCTCTGGAATAATCCCTTGTTTGCAGCGCAATTTGAAAAATTTCTGAATGCTCCTGCTGAGACATCGGAGGATGCCAGGACCTACCGCCAGCGGATCGACAGGATCATGGACTTGCTTTCGCCCGGCAACGCCACGAAGAAGAATCAGGACGAGGCATTCAACCTCCTCTCCAAGGCTTCCGAATTCGAGAGTGATGCCAATATCTGCAACACGATCCACGATGCCGTCTATACGGCGGCGAATGTCCGGACTGAGATCGCAAGACTGATCCAGCAGAACATCGACTTGGAGCGTCAACGCAAGATCGCCGAGTATAATAACCTGCAGGCAGCGAGGGCGCGCCCCATGGACCAGTCTTCGGTCGGAAAAAACGAGGCCGATAGTTACAATAAAAATCAGGATGTAGAGCGTGAGGCGCGTATGGAGCCGACCAAGCGCGAGTTGGCGTCGCTGGGACAGACCATCGAGCGAAACAAACTGCGGATCGCCTCCGCCGAGGTAAGTGCGAAATTTCAACTCCAAGCACTCATTCTTCAATTTTTTGCACAACGAAGATATCAGCATGCCATCATCGCGACCCGTTTCTACCGGGCCATCTTTGATGACGGTGACCAATCACTCCAAGGTTTCGAGCAGATGGCCGAAAAGCTCGGTTACAACAAGGATGCCGGACAACTGAAAGTCGTAGCCAAGGGAAATCCCAAGGTGGCTGCAGGAGTTGGTGGCAATGAGTCTCAAAAGGCAGGGGGAACTTCATTCGCTGCCGAGGGCGTGCAACTTGGTTTGGATAACCTCAGTGTCGAAAGCCTTATGAATGCTGTTTCAAGTGGCATGAAGTCCGCCAGCAAGACCTTCAAGACCCTCAGTCAGCTCGACGGGGTCGCCAACGAGATCATCCGAGATGTGAACGAAGGGGTGAAGGTCTACAAATACCTACTCGAGCAGAACGAACTTGAGAGCGCGGGAACTCAACTCGCCTCCCTCTTCACCAAGGGGGAGTATCTTCCGAGTGTCCGTCTCCTGACTCAGGATGAGAAGAGAAAGACGCTGAAATACGCACAACTCTGCAACAAGCTCGTCAACGCTTCCAACTCCGGAAACATCGATGCAGTCGCCGCCGTCGTGGCGGAGATGAAGGCCCTGAATCCCGGTTTCGATGACGCGGAGATCATGGCCAATGTCCAGGGTGTCAGGACCGCCAGCAGTCTGCACATCGCCCAGGCGCGTGTCGCCGCATCAAGGGGGGATCTCCAGACGGTTCAGACCGAGATCACCCGCGCCGCCGCGATCTGGCCGAACAACCCTGAGATCCAGTCCTTCTCCACGGACATGACCAAGGTTTCGGAGAAGGCCAGTCCGCAGGTTCAGGCGGTGGGCGACTTCGATCAGCTCTATGCTCAGAAAAACTTCCGAGGGATCTTCGATGAGAAAGAGAAGTACATCGCCTCCATCGCTGCCGATGACTCGGACAAGAAGAGGGTTCGGAAGGAGAATCTCCGTGCCGTTCTCGACCGGATGCAGGAGATCGAGACCTCCATCATGCGTTCGCAGGAGATCGCCAGGCGCGGCGATTTTGCGGGAGCGTGGGAGGGTCTTGAAGTCACGTTCGGCCGCTATCCGGACGACCAGAAACTCGGGCAACTCAGGGCCGATCTCACCACGCAGGCTCCAGATTTCGTCCATGACATCCGCCAGGCCAAGTCGATGGAAGAGAGGAAGGATTACGGCTCATCCCTCGCCTGGTATCTTCGATCCCAAAGTCGCTATCCAATGAGCGATCTCTCCAAACAGGGCATCCAGCGTGTCGTGAAGCAGATCCTTCCCGACACGAACTGACCCCACTTCCACGATTCCAAGGAGCCTCCATGAGGAGACCGGCTATCAGTTGCGCGGTTGCCTTCTGCGGGCTTTTGGCGACTTTTGCTCCGGTGACTTCCAAGGCTCTCCCGGGGCAACCCGGAGAACCGCTGGTTCTCTGGAAGGAGGGGCGCTGCGACATCGTCGATCCCGATCTGCTGCAGGATGCCTTTGAAGCCTATTTGGAGGCGCGGGTGACGGATCCCGCCGAAGCGGACTCCAGATCGCGCAGGATCAGGGAAGCCATCCGTCTCCTCGGGCCGGGAGTCGCTTCGCCTCATGACCTGGGCAAAGCATACGGGCTGCTTCAACAACTCGCGGCCGATCCGATCGACGAGGGAAGATGCAGGATGCTTCTGAATGCCGTGGTGCGTTCATCACGGGTACTTGGCAGAGATCAGAATCCCGGAACCGCCGAGAAGGATTTGCGCAGACAGCAGGAGATCCTTGAGTGGAATGCACGTATTGAGAAGAAGATCAGTGAAGAGCGCTCTTCCGATCCGGGGCCAAGGGTGAAAGGCAAACCCACACCCTCTCCCTCTCCCCCTCCGAAGAGCGAGACGGAGCAGCGGTTGGCCAAGGTCACCGAGGAAATCAGCGGCATCGAACTGGGTGCCGAGGTCTCCGATATCCAGGTGCGTCTCGAGCTTCAGGATCTGGCGTTCCGGCTCCTGCAGAGGGGGGATTATGATGAGGCCATTCTGGCGATCCGATTCTACCGCGGACTTTTCGCCGACAGCATCGCTCCGATCCGGCTTGGCCCTGATGAACGGGAGCAGATCGCCCCCCGGGGGGCATCGCCCAACTTGGGGGACCTTGAAAATCTCGCCGCCCAATCGAATGCCAAGGTCGCCGAGTCGCTTGCCCGATCTTCGCTTCTGCTCGACGGGGGTTATCTCGTGAGTGCATCCAAGCAGCTGAGCTCGGCCTTTGCTTTGGGATCCCGGACGACACCCGTCCGGACCTATCCCTCCGCCTTGAAGGAAATCATCCGTCAACAGTTGCTGTCGGAGAAGAGAATCAGGGAACTCATGGCGCAAAAGGATTACGCCGCCGCCCTGGCGACCCTGGATGAGATTTCCCGGAATTGCCGGGATTTCGACACCGTCGCGCTCCGAGCCTCCATCGAATCCTCGCGCTCTCTTGCCGCGGTCCGTCTTGCCGCCGCTCGTCAGGCTGTGAACATGGGGCGCCCTGAAGAGGCCCTCAGGGAACTCCGGGAAGCCTCCGCGATCTGGCCTTACAACCCGGAACTCCCGGTTGTTGCGGAGCAGGTGATGGGAGATGCGGTGATCCAGCGTTCCTGTGTCGAGGAGTTCGACCGCCTGCACGCCGCCCGACAGGTCATCGAAATCGAGCGGCAAAGGGGAAGATTGGAGCCGGTGATCGCATCGCTCCCAGGGCGGCAGGAGCAACTCCTCGGGGATCTCCGGGAGGCCCGCCTGATTGCGGAGGCGATGGAGAGGGGGCGACGACTCCGTGATTTCGGATCATTGGTCGGGGGATGGGAAGTCGCGGAAGAGGTATCCCGCCGTTATCCCGGTCAGCAGGAGTTGGAAAACCTCCGCAAGGAATTGATCCCCGGAGTGGAACCTCTGGCAAAGGGACTAAACGAAGCGCAGGGGCTTGAGGGGAAGGCGCCGGCTTCCGCATTGGCCCGCTACCTTAGTTTGCAGCGCAGTTATCCGCAGAGCGTGTTTGCTGCCGAGGGGGTCGCCAGGGTATCCGCCCAGCTTCTTGGGAAAGAGTGATGATTCCGGGGGGTGGTGTTTTGGAAATTTGTCACGCAGGCATGACCTGCCAAGGTCTCGTTTTACATGCTTGGTTCTGAACTCCCGAGATTGCTGATTGTTAATTGCTGACTGTTGATTGGTTCTGACGGTGAAGAGCTTTCTCATCTCCCATCCTTCAGCTCTCAGCTTCATCCATCATTTGTCATTTTACCTTTCCCCCTGACCTCTGATTTGACGGCACTTTGCACCACAAATGTGTGGCGCCCTGCGGGTGACGCGTTCGCGTGATCTACCGCGCCGCTACCAAGCGGCTTGGTTCTGAGCCTTCGACTCTCGACCTTCGACTCTCGACCTTCGACTCTCGACCTTCGACCTTCGACCTTCCCCTATTCCCAATTCGAGTAGGGTTCGATCGCGCGGGCAGCGGTCTCGGATCGGAGGAACGCGGCGCGTTCCTCCTGCGTGCCGAAAAGATAAAGGGCATAGCCGCCGAACCCACCGCCGCAGTATTTGCGGCCGAGGCATCCTGGAGCCTCGGGGAGAGGTGACATGCCTTCGCCGAGTTGGATGGCGTAGGAGGCCGCTATCCCCTTGCCGAGCGTGTTGACGTCACCCTTGAGAACACCCTCCCGGGCGATGTGGCTGGCCTTTCCGATCGCCGCATAATCCCGTTTCTGATCCGCCATGGAGGGGGTGTCGTGCGATTTTCCGCTCCACCAGAGAGCCATCAGTCCGCGCAGCATGGATCCGTCATTCTTGAACTCGAGGGATGGTTTCTGCCCGCTGCGCCAGACGCAGAGGCCGGTCTCGCGGATGACGGCCGGATCCTGCCAGCCGACTCCGAGATCGATCTCCTCCTCGACTCCCGTGTTCCCGTTCAGGAGAGCCCAGGCGCCGCTGCCACCCAGTCCGGCGTTGCGCTCATAGCCCCAGTCTCGGAGCGAGACCTTGGGTTGGATGGCGCAGTTGACGATGAAATCGCCGGGCCGTGCATGACGCGGCACATCGAGCCACCCCCCCGCGAAATCGACGCGCAGCGGGGCATCCTTCGGAGCCCGGATCCACTTAACCAGCTGTGACGTGGAGACCGGTTCATATTGGGGGGGGGTCTTGGGAAGAATAACATACTCCGCTCCGACCTCGGCGCAGAGGGCCCGCTTGATTGGGCCATACTGATCATCCTCGGTGACGGCGAGGACATCGGGTTTGAGACGGCGGAAGTCCTCCAGAAAATCGAGTCCGTGATCGGAGCCTTTTCCCACCACGACCTGATCGATCATTTCCATCGCCTCGAGGATCCCCTTCTTGTGTTCGTCAGGCAGTGAGGAACGGCGCTGCTTGTGCGCCCAGAGAACCTCCGATGAGGCGAAGGAGACGGTCAGAAAGTCGCCGAGAGCCTTCGCCTCGCGAAAAAACTGCACATGGCCAGCGTGGATGATGTCGTAGCAACCGGAGACAAAGATGTGTCGCATCCCCTCAACCATGCGTCTTCGGGATGGATGACTGCAAGCCAAGGAATGGAAAAATTGGCTTCTCGTTGTTTCCAGTAGGTGAAGAGTCAACGTAGGAAAGGATGAATCGGCGAGGTCACCAGACGTCGCTTCCGCGTGGCTAAAAAAACATATTGCTCTTGGTTGGCCTCAGTGGCTTTCCTTTTCCACTCCCCAACCCTCCCTCCGAACCATGATCCTCCCCATCCTCCTGGCGGCCGCCGTCTCGGCCGCCGCACCCGACCCGGTGGCTGCCGAAGCTCAGGCTTCCTCTGCGACACCGGCACGCAAGAAAATGTCGGTGCATCTCCACATTCCCCGAATGCCCTTCATGTCCACGGATGCGGATCTTCGTTTCGACATTCCCTACCAGATTCCGGAACTCGACTGGGGGACTCAGCGCTTCTGGGATCCCTACCGCAGCAACAGGGTCAATACCCGCGACTGGTTTCAGTCTGATTACGCGCTGCAGAACTGGTTCGGCCTCCGTGACACCCTGGCGCGGAAGGGCCTCGATATTTCCTTCAACTACACCAGCGACATTGCGGGCAATGTGACCGGGGGTAAGAGCCAGGGGATGACCTACTGCGACAACTTCACCCTCGACCTAGAGTTTCAGTCCCAGCCGCTCTTCGGCTACAAGGGGGGCACCCTCAGCGTCATCATGCTTAACCGTGACGGGAGCAACCTCTCAGCGCAGAACATCGGCAACCAGTTCACCGTCCAGCAGGTGTACGGGGGCTCCACCGCGATCTTCTATTCGCTGGCCTACAACCAGCGCTTCTGCGACGACCGCTTCAGCTTCAAGTTCGGGCGCATGAGCGCGGGCGACGAGTTCGCCTCCTCGCCGCTCTACTGGCTCTACATGAACAACGGCATCGACGGGAATCCGCAGTCATTGCCGGTCAACGGGATGTTCTCCACCTATCCGTGGGGCGTCTGGGGGGCCAGGGTGCGCGCATTGGTCACCCATGAGACCGAGGCAATGCTCGGCGTCTATCAGGTCTCCCCTCAGGTTTCCCGTCCCTCGATGCACGGCCTCAACTGGAACTTCAATCCCGGGGACGGACTCATGCTGATCGGCCAGTACGGCTGGACTCATGAGTTCTTCAAGCCCGCCGCTTCGGCTCCGGCCAAGTCACCCGATGGCAAGTCGACCGTCGATGGTAAAAATCTTAACTCGCCGGCTGCAGATGCCATCCCGCACGGCCTTCCCGGACACTACTGGATGGGCGGCTACTACTCCACCTACAGCTATCCGCAGTGGGGCACCACGCAGCGGCAGAACGGCGGCTACGGCCTCTACTGGCACTTCGACCAGATGCTCTACCGGATGGACCCCTTCAAGGACACGGGCCTCACCGCATGGAGTGCCTTCGTCCTCTGCCCCCAGCAGAACACCGCCAAAGTCCCCTTCCAGTACAACGGCGGTCTCGTCTACACGGGTCTGATTCCTTTTCGTCCGCAGGATGTCTCCATCTTCGGCGTGGCCTACGGGAACTTCAGCTCCAACTATGCCCAGGCCAATCAGGCCACACTCGGCGGCTACGCCACCTACGAGCTCGTCTACGAGTGGGGCTACCGCATCAACATGACCAAGTTCGCCTACATCCAGCCTGACGCGCAGTGGGTGATCAATCCCGGCGGCACCGGCACCATTCCGAATGCCCTCGTGCTGGGCGCGCAGGTCGGGGTGGTTTTCTAGCAAGTCGAAGACTTCTTAGAAGGGGTTTAGGCTGAAGACTGTTAGGCTATTAGGAAAATCCATGAGAACTCTCGCGATTTCAATGTCTGCCGCGCTTGTCTTGGCTTGGTCTGTTTTTGCCACTGATGCCTCCTCTGGTTCACAGGCTGAGGCAACGAAGTTGCTCTCTGCGATTGCTTCCGATGATTTTGCGGCATTCGTTGCCGATGGGAACGCTGCTTTTCAAGGATTGAAGAAGGATCAGTTTGAAGCTGTGGTTTCCCAGCTGAGTTCCAAGCTTAAGAATGGATATGACCTCGCCTATCTCGGTGATCTCAACCAGCAGGGCTATCAGGTCACCCTATGGCGCATTCGTTTCAAGTCCGGTGGCGATGACCTGATTGCCACCTTGAGTATGAAAGACGGGAAGGTCGGAGGATTCTGGATCAAGTGATCAGTCTCTCCTCCTAACAGCCTACAGCCTAAACGGCTAATAGCCTTGGCCTTCTTTAGCAGGCCTTCAGCGCGCGAAGGCGCGCAATGCGTGCCTCACCGTCTCGGCGCAGGCTATTGAGGCGGATTCCTCCACGAACTTGGCGAAGTCGATGTGGGCGCTCCCATCGGCCGAGTCGGAGATGACGCGCATGACCCCGAGCGGAAGACCTGCCGCGCGGCAGACCTGGGCGACCGCCGCCGATTCCATGTCGACGGCGCAGGCTTTCGGGAGATTTTCCAGCACGTTGTTGCGGGCCTCGCTGCTCGAGAGGAACTGATCACCGCTCACCACGAGTCCCTCGCGGACCTGCGCTTCCTGGAGTCCCGGAGGCCTCGTGGAGGAGAGCATGCTCCGGGAGGCTTCCATTAGGAGATAGCGCAGTGCGGCATCGGCATCGATGGTTGAGAACCCCTCGAAGGGAACCTCGTGCAGGGGAAAGAGGGGTCGGGCATCCATGTCATGCTGCGCGAAGGAGTCCCCGATCACGATGTCCCCGACCTTGAGGCCTTCGGCAAGGCCTCCGGAAACTCCCGTGACCAGGATCCTTGAGACTTTCGCATGCGCTGCGAGGAGGGTGGCCGAGAGGGTGGCATTCACCTTGCCGCAACCGCAGAGAAGCAGGGCCACGGACTCTCCCTCCAGGCGTCCGTAACGGATTTCCCTGCCGGCGACCGTTTCAGTACCCTCATGTTCCAAGGAAGTGGAGAGGTCGCGGATCTCCGATTCCATGGCGGCGATAATCCCGGTGCGGTTGTTCATGCCCGCAAGTTAAAGACCCGTTTCCTCCGCGGCGAGTGGCGAATGTGTCACATTTCTTGTGAGCCGATGCTTGACGGAAGGGCATTCCTCTGTGATTTGAAGGGTTCACAAAAAACCCTCCTCACGAAGGAATAACCAGGAACACACATTATGCGCATGGGAATGGTCGGTCTCGGTCGAATGGGAGCCAACATGGTTCTCCGCCTCATCAAGGCAGGTCACGAAGTCGTTGTCTGGGACCGCAGCCAGGATGCGGTCAAGGATCTCGCTGCCAAGGGTGCCATCGCGGCGGCCGATGAGAAGGATCTGGTCTCCAAGCTCACCGGCCCCAAGGCGGTCTGGATGATGATTCCCGCAGCCTATGTGGACGACACGATCGCCACATTTGCTCCCCTGCTCGGCAAGGGGGACATCCTCATCGACGGCGGCAACTCCTACTACAAGGATGACATCCGCCGCGCCGGGGAGCTCGCCGCCAAGGGCATCGAGTACGTCGATGTCGGCACCTCCGGAGGAGTCTGGGGTCTCGAGCGCGGTTATTGCGAGATGATCGGCGGATCGAAGGAGGCGGTCGGCTACCTCGACCCAATCCTCAAGGCCCTTGCCCCCGGCAAGGGAGATGCGCCGGTGACTCCGGGTCGCACCCGCAAGGGAACGGCCGAGGAGGGCTACCTCCACTGCGGCCCCAACGGCGCCGGACACTTCGTCAAGATGGTCCACAACGGCATCGAGTACGGCATGATGGCCGCCTACGCCGAGGGCCTGAACATCCTCAAGAACGCCAACGCCGGCAAGGTGAAGCGGGAGATCGACGCCGAGACAACACCTCTTCGTGATCCGGAGAACTATCAGTACGACCTCGATCTCCCCGAGATCACCGAGGTCTGGCGCCGCGGCAGCGTGGTGGCCAGCTGGCTGCTCGACCTCACCGCCGACGCGCTGGCCCGCGATCCCGAGCTCAAGACCTTCGGCGGCCGCGTCAGTGACTCCGGCGAGGGCCGCTGGACGATCCTTGCCGCGATCGAGGAGGGCGTTCCCGCCCCCGTCCTCAGCTCCGCTCTCTACGAGCGCTTCTCGAGCCGCAATCTGGCCGAGTATGCCGACAAGATCTGTTCGGCGATGCGCTTCGAGTTCGGCGGTCACCTCGAGAAACCCGCCGGTTCCAAGTAACCTCCGAAACACCCCAGCCATCCCGACCTCATGCCTGCTGAAAAAAGCGACGCCCTGGTGCTCTTCGGAGCCACCGGAGACCTGGCCCACAAGAAACTCTTCGACACGATCCAGGCGCTCTACCGCCGCGGCGTGCTCGAGGGGCCGGTGATCGGGGTCGCC
Organism: Verrucomicrobiia bacterium; assembly: GCA_040380225.1. Lineage (GTDB taxonomy): Bacteria > Verrucomicrobiota > Verrucomicrobiia > Chthoniobacterales > UBA6821 > UBA6821. Next base: position 51,315 of record JBEIJN010000001.1, read on the forward strand.
AAGAGCGGCATGACGCGGGAGCAGGTCATCGACCGCGCCCGGGAGGGGATCACCACCTTCGGCCGCGGGGTCGACGAGGGGGTCTTCAAGAAATTCGCCGACCAGTTTCAGTACGTCGACGGCGACTACGCGGATCCGGCGACCTTCCAGAACCTCAAGAAGGCCCTTGGCGACGCCAAGCGTCCGCTCTTCTACCTCGCCATCCCGCCCGTCCTCTTCGGAACGGTGACCAAGGGGCTCAAGGCCGCCGGATGCCTCAACGACGACGCCCGTGTTGTCGTCGAGAAGCCTTTCGGCCATGACGCCGCCTCCGCCAAGGCGCTCAACCTCACCCTCCACGAGGTCCTCGAGGAGCGTCAGGTCTTCCGCATCGATCATTACCTCGGCAAGGAGGCGACGCAGAATGTCCTCTACACCCGCTTCGCCAACGCATTCCTCGAGCCGGTCTGGAACCGCAACTATATCAGCAACATCCAGATCACCATGGCCGAGTCCTTCGGCGTGCAGGGACGCGGTGCGTTCTACGACGCCACGGGCTGCCTTCGTGACGTGATCGAGAACCACCTCATGCAGGTGGTCGGTTTCCTCTGCATGGAGCCCCCCTACTGGCCCGACAAGGAGCGCGTGCGCGACGAGCAGGTGAAGCTCTTCAAGTCGATCCGCACGATCTCGACCAACGACATTGTCCGGGGCCAGTTCGAGGGCTACCTGCAGGAGCCCGGCGTGGCCCCCAACAGCCAGACAGAGACCTTCGCGGCCGTCCGCGTCTTCATCGACAACTGGCGCTGGCAGGGTGTCCCCATCTACATCCGCGCCGGGAAGAATCTGCCCGTCTCGGCGACCGAGGTGCGCGTCCAGTTCCACCGCCCGCCTCAGGTCGTCTTCCCGGACGAGCAGGCCCCGATGCACAACTACGTCCGATTCCTCTTCTCTCCCCGCATCGAGATCGGCATCTGCATGCAGGTGAAGATTGACGGCGAGCGGATGGTGGGAGAGCCGATGGAGTTGAAGGTTGTCGACCAGCAACCCGACGAGATGACCCCTTACGAACGCCTCATTGGCGACGCCATCCAGGGGGATCAGGCCCTCTTCGCCCGTCAGGATGTCGTCGAGGAGGGGTGGCGGATCGTCGAAAAGATCATCGGCAATTCCGTACCCGTCCATCCCTACAAGCCCGGTACCTGGGGGCCTGACGCGGTCAACGATGTCCTCCTCCCCTCGGGCGGATGGCATGCGCCGCAGCTCTGAGAGACTAGGTCGAGGGACTAGAGTCGAGCGTCGAAGGCCCCAACCCTGAACCCTTAACCTGAACCCTGCACCACGCCCATGATGAGGATCCTGACCCTCCTCTTCTTGGGGGTCATGCTTTTGTCAGGATGCGGTAGGAAAGAGATTTCGTCAGGGGACAAGCCGCTCGTGGTCGGGATGGATCTCTCTTACCCGCCCTTTGAGATGATTGATGCGGCGGGGAAGTCCGCCGGTGTCAGCGTCGATTTGGCCCGGGCATTGGGCGAGTCGCTCCACCGTCCCGTCCGCATCGAGAACATCCCCTTCACCGGGCTGATTCCATCGCTCCTCACCGGTAAGATCGACCTGGTGATCTCCTCGATGACCGACACGCCCGAGCGGCGGAAGGCCATTGCCTTCTCCGATCCCTACCTCAACATCGGATTGGCGCTTCTTGCCGGAAAAAACTCCGGTCTCAACGCCGCCGCGGATCTCGACCGCCCCGGCAGAACCGTGGCGGTCCGCCAGGGAACCACCGCCCAAGTCTGGGCCAAGGAACATCTTAAGCAGGCGAAGGTCCTGGTGCTCGACAAGGAATCCTCCGCAGTCCTCGAGGTCGTTCAGGGCAAGGCCGACGGATTCCTCTACGACCAGATGAGCGTCTGGAAGCATCATCAGGAGCACCCGGTCGAAACGGTTGCACTCCTCAAGCCGGTGCAGACCGAATCATGGGCTGTCGCCCTCCGTCCCGGTGACGCGGAGTTGCGCGAACAGGTGAATGCCTTCCTGAAATCATTCCGCGTCTCCGGTGGATTCGATCGTCTCGGGAATACCTACCTGAAGGACCAGAAAGAGGCTTTCGCCAAAGCCGGAATCCCTTTTTACTTTTAGGCACGGTATGCCTGAAAAGGATTTTGAGATCTGGCTGAACGACACCACGCGAATTCTGGTGTCCCGGACCACAGAGAGGGGAGCATTGATATCATTTGCTGTTATTCTCATGCTTTTGCATGAGGGTGCATGGACTGATGTAGGCAGGTATGACACGGCCCATGGGGTTCCTCATCAGGATGTGCTTCATCACAGGAAGGGTCTTGTCAAAAAGGTGTGGATGGACAAACTTTCAGCCAGAGAGATTTACGCCCATGCGATCGAAAACTTCCGTAAAAACCACTCCAAAATCATCCATGACTACCTCACGTAAGGCGGTAGAAAAGAGTTCAGTTCCTAGCAAGGCATCCTCTGTCAGGGAGCTTGATGCTTGGGTTCTTAAGATTGGTGGACGTGCCATCACTCCCGCCCAAAAGAAAAAAATCTTCACAGAAGTGCGCTGGGCCAAGATACCTGGAGAACCAGCACCCATTTGACTTTTCGATGAAGGGATAAGCAGGCTAAGCAATCCTGCCTCATCTTTCCTCCTAGTTAGTACCCTTGAACCCGTTGCTCTCTATATCCCTTTTTACTTTTGAGGTCATGGGGGGTTCGATCCCAAGGGATCGGATTCATTTTCCTCAACAGCCTAACAGCCTACAGTCTAACCACGTCCATTAATGAAAACAGCACTTCTCTTCTCCGGTCAGGGAGCCCAAGCCGTCGGCATGGGCAAGGATCTTGCCGCAGCCTATCCCGTCGCCGCCGATCTGTTTGCCAAGGCTGACTCGATTCTCGGCTACTCCCTCTCGCAGACCGCCTTCGAGGGACCGGCAGAGGAACTGACCAGGACATCTATCTGCCAGCCAGCCCTCTATGTTCACGGACTCTCCGCTCTGGCCGTGCTGAAGGAAAAAGTGCCATCCCTTTCCTTTGACGCTGCCGCCGGGCTCTCGCTCGGGGAATTCACCGCCCACGCCGCAGCAGGCACCTTCGACTTCGAGACGGGTCTCCGTCTGGTCGACAAGCGATCCCGCTTCATGCAGGAAGCGTGCGAGGCGACCGAGGGGGGCATGGCCGCCATCATCGGTGCCGATGAGCAGGGGGCGCGTAATCTTGCCGCAGCGGCCGATGTCGACGTGGCCAACTTCAACAGCCCCGGCCAGATCGTCATCTCGGGAGAGAAGTCCAAGATTGCCCTCGCCGTCGGGATGGCCAAGGAATACGGAGCCCGCAAGGCGGTCGAGCTCACCGTGGCCGGGGCGTTCCACTCCCGCCTGATGGAGCCCGCCTATCAGCGCCTGAGCACCGTGCTGGCGGAGACCCCGATCGTCATGCCGCGTGTGCCCGTTGTCGGGAACGTCGATGCCCGTCCGGCGGAATCCCCCGATGCCATCCGCAAGTCACTGGCTGATCAGGTCACCGGCTCCGTCTGCTGGACCGCGAGCATCGAGTACATGATCGACCATCTCGGCATCACCCGCTTCCTCGAACTCGGCCCCGGCGGCATCATCGCCGGCCTTGTTGGCCGCATCCGCAAGGGAACCGAGGTGATCAGCGTCTCCGACGTCGCCTCGCTTGAGGCGGCCCTGCCCCTGCTCAAGTAACCTTCCCAACTCGGTTCCTCGCTGTTTCCAGCGGATGAAGCAGTGTTGGGTTGGCTGCAGGAACTACCTGTTTGCCCGGCCTCGTCCTGAACTGTTCGTTACAGGCATCCGAGATCCCCTGTTTTCCTGTTTTCTGAAGAAAACCTACGGAGCCCCTGCGCTCAGAAGTGCAGTCCCTTCATGCTCTTCATGGTTGATTAGAAAATGTTTTTTCCTGATTTCCTGATTTCCTGATGCAAATCATTCAGTGCATCCTCTTCCGATGAGCAAGACCTACCGCATCGCAATGTTGGCCGGAGACGGCATCGGACCCGAAGTCATGGCCGAGGCCGCCAAGGTTCTCCGGGCCGTGGAGAAGAAGTTCGGTTTCACCCTTGAGGAGACTCCCATGCCCGTGGGAGGCGCCGCGATCGATGCCACCGGCAAGGCGCTTCCCGCAGAGACCCTCAAGGTTTGCGAGGAGAGCGATGCGATCCTCTTCGGCTCCGTCGGCGGACCGAAGTGGGAGAATCTTCCCCCCAACGAGCAGCCCGAGCGCGCCGCCCTGCTTCCGCTGCGCAAGCACTTCGGCCTCTTTGCCAATCTCCGTCCCTGCATCTGCCTGCCTGAGTTGGCCCATGCCTCGCCGCTCCGTCCCGAGTCCGTGGCGGGTGGGGTCGATGTCCTCTGCGTGCGCGAACTCACCGGCGGCCTCTATTTCGGCGAGCCGAAGTTCCTTAAAGACAGCGGTGAGAACGAGGCCGATCCGATCGCCGTCGACACGATGGTCTACAAGAAGAGTGAGATCGAGCGGATCGCCCGCGTTGCCTTCGAGGCCGCACGAGGCCGTGGCAGGAAGCTCACCTCCATCGACAAGGCGAATGTCCTCCAGAACGGCATCCTTTGGCGCCGCACGGTGAGCGAAATCGCGAAGGAATACCCCGATGTGACCTTCTCGCACCTCTACGTCGACAACGCCGCGATGCAGCTCATCAAGAACCCGAAGCAGTTCGACGTGGTGCTGGCCGAGAACCTCTTCGGCGACATCCTGAGCGACGAGATGGCCATGATCGCGGGATCGCTCGGTATGCTCCCGAGCGCCAGCCTCGGCCAGTCGAAGGGCGAGTCGCGCCGCTTCGGCATGTACGAGCCGAGCGGCGGCACCGCTCCCGACATCGCCGGTAAGGGAATCGCCAATCCGATCGCCCAGATCCTGAGCGCCGGGATGCTCCTGCGTCACTCGCTCAACGAGGTGGCCGCAGCCGATGCGATCGACGCGGCAGTCCGCAAGGTGATCGCCTCCGGCCTCCGAACAGGCGATATCTGGTCCGAAGGAACAACGAAGGTCGGCACCGCCGCGATGGGTGACGCGATCGCGAAGGCGATCTGATACCATCTCCACTCTTATTCCGGTGGAATCAGCTGGTCCTTTGGGCGATGGGCGTTGTTGTCATCCCTCGGGTTATCTTCAGATAGCCCTCGGTCTTCCGCCTAGCCCATCACCAAAATCCCTTCGCCAATTCCACCAGACTAATCATGGAAATGGTATGACCCCGGCTCTTTCACTAGGGAAGGCGACCTTCAGTTCCAACCGGGACATATAATGAGTTCCGCAACCAACCAAAAGACATCGCTCCTTTGGTTGGCGGCGCTCGGCGTGGTCTTCGGCGATATCGGGACAAGTCCGCTCTACGCCTTCCAAACCGCGGTCGCTCTGACCGGCGCCGCCCACGCCGTTGCGGTCGCCTCGCTGATCCTCTGGACGGTCATCCTGGTGGTGAGCGTGAAGTACGCCTTCATCATGATGAAGGAGGATTATAAGGGACAGGGGGGTGTCTTCGCCCTCTTCGCGCTCCTGAAGACGGCTCGCGCCCCAAGGCCGATGCCCTTCGGGGTCATTGTGATCGTGGCATTCGGCGCGGCGCTTTTACTCAGTGACGGCACCCTCACACCCGCCATTTCCGTGCTCAGCGCCGTCGAGGGAATCGTGACGATCCATCCCTCACTCTCCGGCTATGCCCCCGGTGCGGCCATTGCCATCCTGATTGTGCTCTTCGGGATCCAGCGTTTCGGGACGGGAAGGCTTGGGTCGATCTTCGGTCCGGTGATGCTGGTGTGGTTCCTAAGCATCGCCCTCATGGGGTTGGTTCAGATCGTGCGCCACCCCTCGGTGCTCCGGGCCCTTGATCCCCTCTTCGGACTCGCACTGCTTTTCCAATCCGGATGGCATGGTTTCGCCATCATGGGTGCCGTCGCGCTTGCCGTCACCGGTGCAGAGGCCCTCTATGCCGATCTGGCCAATTTCGGCAAGGGGCCCATCCTCACCGCATGGTATGGAGTCGCCCTTCCTGCGTTGCTTCTCAACTACCTTGGACAGGCGGCGTACCTCGATATCAACGCCTCCGCCGCATCGGACACGGGGCTTTTCTTCCTGCTCTGCCCGATGCCGATGAGGGGGCCGCTTGTGCTGCTGGCCACCGCGGCCACGATCATTGCCTCGCAGGCCCTGATCAGCGCCGTCTTCACGCTGGTGCGTCAGGGTAAGTCCCTCGACATTCTTCCCCCGTTCATCAGCAGGCACACCAATCCGGGGGTGAGGGAGCAGATCTACATCCCTGCGGTCAATTTTCTGCTGGGGATCTGCTGCATCATGCTGATCGCGGTCTTCCGTACGGGAGCCTCGCTGGCAAACGCCTACGGGGTTGCCGTGACGGGAGCCATGGTGGTCACCTCCGTCCTCTGGGGAATGGTGATGCTCTCCCGGGCGGAGGTTCCCGCATGGAGGACTTTGCTGATTCTCTGCGGCCTGCTGCTGCTGGATCTCGCCTTGTTTTCGTCCTGCCTGACCAAATTCTTTGACGGCGGATTCCTCCCCTTCTTCCTGGCGGTCGGGATCATGTCTCTGATGTTCTCATGGTATCGGGGAAGGAAACTCATCAATGAGGCGATGAAGGAGGGCCTCATCTCACCCGGGGAACTGGGCGTGCAACTGGCCACATCCATCCTGCCGAGTGTGGCCGGGTCAAGGGTCTATCTCACGCGCGAGAGGACCCCGGAGCATTCCGTGGCCTCCATCCTCGAGTTCCACAGGAGGACCAAATCCGTCGCGGAAAACAACGTGATCCTGATGCTGCCCTCGAACTGGTCCGATCCTTACGAGGTCATCGGCAACCCCGTGGTCAAAAAGCACGACGGAGGGCTCTGGGAGATTACCGTTCCCCACGGGTACATGGTCGAGGCGGATGCGCCCGGAAGCCTGCGTGCGGCCGCGGAGGCAAGCGGCGGCGCCTTCACCTTCAACCCGGAGGATACCTTCTACATCTTCCCCAAGGAGTTCCCCTCCACGGACGGCGGAGCGATGCCGGCGTGGCAGAGGAACCTCTTCTCGTTCCTTGTCAGGAATGTCGGATTCCTCGTGAACTTCATGGGGATCCCGTCCGGGCAACTGATCGTCTACCTTGCCTACATCGACATCGACCATCCTGACAACCCTGACTCCGTCCAGGCGGTGTAGTCGGCGACTTGCGGGGCCTTGCCCCCCGTGACGGGAAAATTTCTTGCCAAAGCAGCCGCATGACGGGCAATTTCCTTCATGGCAGCAACGAGTCATTCCAATTTCGACGAGACGTTCTACCGGGGGGCCGATTCCTTTTTCACGGCCAACTCGGAAATCGGACTGACCTTCGACGACGTCACTCTGGCGACTCTTTATTCGGACATCCTTCCCAGCCAGACCAAGCTTGATTCGCGTCTGAGCGACGGGCTTCAGCTCAATATTCCCATTGTCTCCGCGGACATGGACACGGTCACGGAATCGCGCCTTGCGATCGCCCTGGCGCTCAACGGCGGCCTCGGGCTCATCCATTACAACATGCCCGAGCGCGACCAACTCGGGGAGGTGAGCCGCGTGAAATACCATGTCCAGGGGCTCATCCAGGATCCCATCAAGGTATCGCCCGACCAGTTCATCGGCGACGTCCTGAAGCTCATCGAGGAGAAGAACTTCGGCTTCAGCACATTCCCCGTCGTGGATGAGAAGGGTGCGCTCGTCGGCCTCCTCTCCGGTCACGTGGTCAAGCCGCGCTACGCTTCCAAGAAAGTCTCCGAGGCGCTGACTCCGCGGAGCCAGGTTCACACCGTGACCAGGAAGGAGCTTGGCACAGATCCCATCGCCATCGCCGACAAGTTCTTCACCGAGCATCTCGGCATCCACAAGCTTCTGGTCGTCGACGAGGAAGACCGGTTGCACGGCCTCATCACCATGAGCGACGTGGAGAGGATCACCCAGGAGCGCAAGGCCCAGTTCAAACCTGCGCGCGACTCCCAGTTTCGTCTGGTCTGCGGCGCAGCGGTCTCCGCCACCCGCAATGCCTTTGGCGAACTCGATAGGGAGCGGATCCTCAACCATGTCGCGGCTCTCGTCGAACGCGGCATCGATGTCGTCGCCGTCTCCACCGCCCACGGTCACAGTAAGGGGGTCGGGGACACGGTCAGGGTGGTGCGCGACGCCTTCCCGAAGCTGCCCATCATCGCAGGCAACGTCACCAGCGCCGCGGGGGTCGAATACCTCGCCGACTGCGGGGCCAGCGTGATCAAGGTTGGTCAGGGTCCCGGTTCGATCTGCACCACGCGCGTCGTTGCCGGAGTCGGGATCCCACAGATGACCGCCCTGTACGTCTGCTCCAAGGCCGCTGCGGAGAAGAAAGTCTCGATCCTTGCCGACGGGGGGATCACCAAGTCGGGCGACATCGTCAAAGCCCTGACCCTAGCACATGGCGTGATCTGCGGCGGCATGTTCGCCGGTTGCACCGAGTCACCCGGAGAGGTCGTCGAGATCGGCGGCAAACTTTACAAGCAGTACCGCGGCATGGGCAGTCTCTCGGCGATGAAGGCCGGCAGTGCCGCCCGCTACGGTCACGACAAGGCTGACACCACGCGCAAGGTGGCCGCCGAGGGCGTCGAAGCGCTCAAGGAGGCATGCGGCCCCGTGGATCGCGTCCTGGCCAGCCTCATCGGCGGGATCCAGAGTGGCATGGGATATCTCGGTGCGGAAAATCTCGAGCAACTCCGCGAAAAGGCGCGCTACATTCGGGTTAGTCCGGCGGGCCAACGTGAGGCCGCCCCGCATGATGTGGTCGAGCTCAAGACCAAGAACTGAAAAACCCTGACGCGACCCGTTTTAGCACGGGTGGATTTTTTCCAGCTCAGGCAATAGCACGACGCTTTCCTGCTCGTTTGGATCTGTCCGGGCAATAACGGCCACGACGTCCTCGGTCTGGCTTGGATTATACGGAAGGTGGGGAACATCCGCCGGGATGTAGAAGAAATCGCCGGGCTTTACGATGGAGTGATGCTCCAGTTGTTCGCCATGCCAGACTCCCGAAGTCCCTTGGAGTGCGTAAATCGCTGTTTCATGGGTGTCGTGTTTGTGCGCCTTGGCCCTTCCTCCGGGAGGAATGGTCACCAACTGAAGGTGAATTGCCCTTGATCCGACGGTCTCGGCCGAAATCCCGACGAGATAGTCGAGGCCTTGCTTGCCGGTGTATTCATCGGTGGGGCTGATCAACCGGCATTCTCCGCCAGATGGCTCTGGAAATTCGTTTGCCATCGATATGGCCTCAGTGAACTTAGGGAATCGCTGATGATGATCGTGATACCACCCCGGATGACTACCAACCGAGGATCATTGCGAAGACCAGCGGGGCGACGATCGAGGCATCCGACTCAATGATGTGCTTCGGGGTGCTCTCCCCAAGCTTACCCCAGGTGATCTTCTCGTTGGGCACGGCGCCGGAGTAGCTTCCGTAGCTGGTGGTCGAGTCGCTGATCTGGCAGAAGTAGCCCCAGAGAGGTACCTCGGGACGCTGGAGATCCTGGTGGAGCATCGGGACGACGCAGATCGGAAAATCACCGGCGATGCCGCCGCCGATCTGGAAGAATCCGATGGAGCCGTCGGGGGAATCGGCATGACGTCCGGAGCCCTTGGCGGCGCCGGGGAGGGGCTTGGAGTTCTTCGTGTACCAGTCGGCGAGCGCGATCATGTACTCGATGCCGGTGCGGACGGTGTGGACATTCTTCACGTCGCCGCTGATGACGTGACCGGCGTACATGTTGCCGAGGGTGGAATCCTCCCAGCCTGGGACGAACATCGGGAGGTTCCTCTTGGCCGCTTCCATGAGCCAGCTGTTCTTCGGATCGATCTGATGCTCAAGCTTCCCACCGAGCAGGATGCGGTACATGAACTCGTGGGGGAAGAGGCGCTCCCCCTTCTTGTCGGCGGCGACCCACTCATCGAGGACGGCATTCTCGATCCGGCGCATCGCCTCCATCTCGGGGATGCAGGTGTCGGTGACGCGGTTCATATGGCGCTCCAGCAGGCCCATCTCGTCGGCGGGGGTGAGATCGCGGTAGTTGGGGACGCGCTCGTAGAAGTCGTGGGCGACCAGGTTAAAGACATCCTCCTCGAGGTTGGCACCGGTGCAGCAGATGGCGTGAACCTTCCCCTGGCGGATCATCTCGGCGAGCGAGAGTCCGAGTTCGGCGGTGCTCATCGCGCCCGCGATGGTCATGAACATGGAGCCGCCCTTCTCGAGATGGGCGGTGTAGGAACGGGCGGCGTCCTTCAGCGCAGCGGCATTGAAGTGACGGTAGTGATGCTCGATGAATGTGGAGATGGGGCCGAGTGTGGACATGGTGCGGAAAGGATGAATGATGAATGAAAAATTATGAAGGATGAATGATGAAAGCTGAAGAAGCCAAAAATCAGCGGGTGGTGATTTTCGTGCTGCAGGGCCGAAACCAGAACCAGTGAGTCGAACTAAATTCCAGAGGCGAAAAAGCAATCAGTACCCAAAAAAAGGCCGCACCGGTTGCCCGATGCGGCCTTTGGGAGTATTTGCGATCCGGGGATCAGTTCTGGATCTTGCGCTCGACGGCTCCCGCGGCCTTGGTCAGGTCACGTCCACCGGCGCTGACATCTTCTCCAACACCCTTGATGGTGTTGCAAGCAGTAAGTCCGGTGGTGGCGATGGCAAGAAGGAGGAATGCAAGGAGGTGTTTCATAGGGTTTCAGATTTGGCAAAAAACCAATCTCCTGTCGATACAGGATGTGGGGTTATCACACCCCCGGAACCGCCGGTTTGCCATCGGACTGGAGGCCGGTTCCCTTGTCGTGATGCTCGGCATGAGCCGCTTTGCGCGCTGCATGCATCTCCTCGCAGGCCTCCGACCACTTGGCGAGGAAGCTGGGATTTTTGAGGAACTGTTTCGCCAGGAACTGTCCGTAGAGCTTGCCTGCCCTGACATCCGCCGGGAAATGGCGTCCCAGAATGACCCTGTACCAGGCCTTTTGCCGTGCCTGCTTGTGAAGGGCCTTGGTTTCCTGCGGGAAGGCGCTTGCAAGAAGGTTGGCCCAGACAAAGGCGCGTGTCGTGTGGCCGCTCGGATAGGCGTAGCCGTCGCTCTTTTCAAGGTCGCCCGATTCCTTCCAACTCAGCGGCCTTGTCCTCGTGAAATAGTTTTTCGCCAGTTCGATGGCCTCTTTGGTTTCGGCGGTGACCTCCTCGAAAAGGGCTGCCGTCTTGGGGAGATCCTTCGCGTTGAACCAATCCCCGAGGGTTTCGGAATAGTCAAAGACGCTGTCGTGGGAGGCCTTGTTTCCCCGATCGATCTGCTCCTGCGTTGCCGCGGCGCGGGCGTTCTTGAGGAAGCCCGTGTCGATCCTGAATTGCTCGGATCCCGGTACCGGCGGAGGGGGAATGATCGCGGGGATGTCGAAGCTCTTCGGATTGATATAGGGGGCGGCCTGAGTCCCGGCAGAGAACGCGACGCAGAGGGTCAGCGCGGCGGCAATTGAGGAAAGGAAGATCGATCTTTTCACAAGGTGCATGGCGGAAGCGTATGGAACCCCGGGAATCAGAAAAGAGAAAAGGCCGGGATCCAGGCTCTATTCGTCCACCACGGCAAGATCGCTGGCGGTCACTCGCAGAACCTCCTCCACGGAGGTGAGTCCCATGGAGGCTTTCCGCCATCCATCCTTGCGCAGGGGGATCATGCCATCACGCACAGCCTGGTCGGCCAATTCGGTCCCGGTCGCCCTTTTCTGGAGCAACTCCTGCAGGGCCGGCGTCATCATGCAGATCTCCATGATGGCTAGACGCCCGGCATAGCCGCTGTTGCGGCAATGCTGGCAACCGACTGGTTGGCGCAATCCTGCGGCGAGTTCCTTCGGGAAGCCGATCCTCTCGAGTTCCTCCGCGCTCATGGCGGTCGGCTTCGAACATTTCGGACAGAGTTTCCTCACAAGCCGCTGCGCAAGGAAGGCCCGGACGGAAGAGCCCACCAGGAATGGCTCCACCCCCATGTCGAGCAGGCGTGTGATGCCTCCCACCGCGTCGTTCGTGTGCAGTGTGCTGAAGACCAGGTGCCCCGTCAGTGCCGCCCGGATGGCGATATCCACGGTCTCCACGTCGCGCATCTCGCCGACCATGATCACATTGGGGTCGCCGCGGAGGATGCTCCGCAGGGCGTTGGCAAAGGTGAGGTCGATCTCGGGTTTCACCGCGATCTGGATCACGCCGTCGATCTTGTGCTCGACGGGATCCTCGATGGTGACGATGCGCCGTTCCTTCACGTTCAGCGAACTCAGGAAGGTGTAGAGCGACGTGCTCTTTCCGCAACCGGTCGGGCCCGTGACGAGGACGATGCCGTTGGGCATGCCGATGAGCGAGCGGACCTTCCTCTCCACAGCGGGCTCCAGGCCGAGTCGTTCAAAATCGAAATGTTCCTGCCCCAGCAACCTCAGGCTGACGTTCTCGCCGTGCACGCAGGGGATCGTGGCCACGCGCACATCGATGGGGCGGCCCTTGTGCTCGAGGGCGATGCGCCCGTCCTGGGGAAGGCGTCGCTCGGCGATGTCCAGCGAGGCCATGATCTTCAGGCGGGAGATGACGGAATCCTGCAGGACCCGGATCCTGGGAGGAACCGGCGCCTCGTGCAGGACGCCGTCGATCCGGTAACGGATCCGGAGGTCGTGCCCGAGAGGCTCGAAGTGCACGTCGGTGGCTCCCTGCTGGAGGCCCTCCCGCAGGATCTGATTCACGAATTTCATCACGGAGGCCTCGGGATCCTCCCCGTCGAGCACGTTGACCTCCTCCTTCTCCGTGACGATCTCCTCGTCCCGTCCCTCGAGAAGTTCCTCGAATGTCTCGGCACCGACGCCGTAGGCCGATTTCACCGCTTCGACGAGCCGCCTGCGGGTGGTCATCACGAGCCGCACGGGGCCCGGATGGTGATGGGTGACCGCCTGCCATGCGGCGTGATCGAAGGGATCCCAGATCAGGAGACTGAGTTCCTCCCCTTCGCTCTCGGTCGCTTCGGGCAGGATCTGGAAGCCCAGGGCCAGCCTTGCCGGGAATGACGTGCGGAGATTTTCGGCGGGGGATACCTCGGTCTCCTCCCTCCACCCGATCCGCAAAAGCCCCGAGAGTTCCCGTAGGAAGTCATGCTCGGGAACCATGCCGCTGGAAAGGATTGTCCCCACCAGCGACTGCTGGGCGAAGGTTGCCGTCGTCATCAGGCCGCGCAGGGCCTCCCGATCAGTGCAGCCGGCAAGCTCTGCGGCATGGATCAGGAGATCCTCAAGGCATGCAAAATCCGTCGCGGACTGTTGCTGCGGGATGGCCATGTCGTTGGGGCGGTATTGGTCGGGGCGAAGGTGCGACGGGGCCGATCCTCAGAAATTATCGATCTTCTTCTGAGGGAAGAGCTGGAATTTCTTTTTCGCTGGAGTCGGGGTCGGCGTGGGGCGGAGCTTCTCCTTGAGGGTGCGGGCGCGTTGACCGAGATCACTGTCTCCTCCCTGCTCGAGGCTCGCTTTCTCCATCGCCTCGTTGGACTCGACCACGATCGGCTGGATCATGACGACGAGTTCGCGTCGGATGCGCTGCTTGTTGGAGAGCCCTCCCGCAAGGGCCCCGATCAAGGGGATCCTGTTGATGATGGGGATCCCCTGATCATTCAGTTGTTTGTCATCCTGGATCAACCCGCCGAGGACGATGGTGGAGCCGCTCGGGACCCGCACGGTGGTTGTGAGTTCCTGGGTGAGGATCGTGGGGGCCTGAACTCCCCCGACATTCTGGTAGGTGCCCACGCGGTTGTTCTGCTGGGCTATGACCAGGTTCACCTCTTTGTCGGCGTTGATCAATGGGATCACCTCGAGTTTCAGCACCGCAGGAATATAAGTGATGTTCGCCTGGATGGTGTTTCCGAGTTGGTTGCCGCCGGCGAGCGAGGTGTTCTGGGTCTGGGAGGGGACGGGAACATTCTGACCGTTGAAGATGACGGCCTTCTTGTTGTTGCTTGTGTAGACGACGGGTCGTGAGAGAACCCGGAACTTGCCGGTCGCTTCGAGGGCGCGGGCGTAGGTGCTCACCCCCTGCGCGATCGCTCCGTAGACCGTGAGTCCGGTGAGCGAGGAGGGGAAGGCATTGATCGCGTTGGTGAGTCCGCTCGTGACGAGGTTGGTGAGCACATTGGCGATGCTCCCGTTTACGGCCGCTCCGATGAGGTTGTTCGTCCCGCCGGTATTGATTTTCGCGAACCAGGAGGCGCCATATTCCAGGTCGTCGGTGAGTTCCATCTGGCCGATCACCGCGGCGAGGTAGACCTGCTTGGGGCGCCGGTCGAGGAGATCGATGATCTGCGCCGCCTTCGCCTTGCTGTCGGGCGGGCCGTAAACGATGATGGAGTTGCCGCTGGAGTCGCCGATGATGCTGGTGGCGCCGATCGTGGCGGATTGCGGTGGGTTCTGGGCCGCGGCATCGGACAGTTTGTCGGGGGTGTTGGCCACGGCCCCCCCGGTGGAGGCCCCCCCGCCGCCGGCGGTATTCGCCTGCGGTTGGTTCTGGGGTGTCGGTTGGGACTTAGCGTTCCCGGAGGTGGAGGCCTTGGAATCCGTGTCATCCTTCCCTTTGAGCATGTCGACGAGGACGGGGAAGAGATCACCCACGGAAATGTAGTTGAGGGGTCGGATGAGGGGTTGGTCTGTCTCGACCGGTTGATCCAGCTTCGAGATCAACTCCCGGAGATACTTGTAGTTCTCCGCCTTGACGATCATGAGGATCCTGTTGGTTCTCTTCTCGGCGATGAACTGCGCCTTGCCGCTGAGCATGTGGATGTCGCCGCCCGCGGAGACCACGGCACCCTGTTGTTGTCCTCCCTGCCCCCCTTGGGCCGGTTGGGCCGCGCCCCCTCCCCCACCACCGCCTGATCCCGCGCCGAACATCTGGTTGAGCGTCTCGACGACTTTCTCGGCATTGGCGCGCTGCAGGGGGATGAATTCGGTGATGATCTGGCTCGGTTCGCGATCGACGACCTGGAGCAGTGCGATCGCCTTCCTGATGATCGGGGTCTTGTCGGTGATAACCAGCGCGCTGGTGTTGGGCACGGCCACGAGCGATCCGTAGGCATTCAACTGAACCACTCCCTGCACGATGGAGACGGCTTCGGCCGGGGACAGGTAGCGTAGCGGCTGGTAGAAGCTGACGATCTTGTCCCCGTCCTGCGGGAGTTGGGATTCCTCGAGGTAAAGCGGTAGTCCCTCGGAGCGGGGAGGGCGGCTAGGTCCGAGGATTTTCACCGTCTTCTCGTCGACGGGAACCAGTGTGTAGCCGTTGAGCAGCAGGGAACTCTCGATCAGAGAGACCGCCTCCTTGTGAGGAACAGGATCGGTGACCATGATCGAGAGTTCCGGGCCCGATAGATTGGAATCACGGATCAGCCGCTTGCCGGTCAGTTTCTCGTAGACCGTCAGGACCTCCGCGACGGAGGTGTGGGGGAACTGGATCGAGATCGTCTCCTCATTGGAAGGGGCCGGTTCCTGCTGGGCCCTCAAAGCCGCGAGACCGTGAAGAAGCAGGGCCGCAATCAAGAGTCCGCGGAAAGCGGTCCGGTGGGTGGATGGGATCATGGAGCGGAGGGTTGGGTATTCTGTGGTGCCGTGACGACCGGTCGGCGGATGATGCGCCTGCCGGGCGGTGTGTTGGAAGGCGATTTCGGAAGGGGGGGCAGAGGGGGGAGCTTCACACCGGGGGCCGGTGCGTTGGCCGAGGCCGGGGATCCCGGAGCGGGAGGGGCGGCTTGGGCCGAGGGATTGCTCCCTTCCAGGAAGCCGATGGTTCCCGTTTCGCCACCGACGCGGATGGTGGCCTTGATGGGGTTCTTCCCTTCACGGACCAAGGTGACGAGTGACATGTTTTTCGCATTCGGCCTACCCGTGAGAAGCTCGCGGCTCTGGTCGGTGCGGTCAAAGACAAAGACCTGCTCCTCCCCTCCGATGGTGATGATGCCGGTCATGGCATAGCGCTCCGCAAGCGGCGAACTCTCCTCCGCGGTCGGAAGGGAAAAGGGGGAACGTGCGATGAGTTTGCGGAACGCTTCAAGCTCGCGCGGTTTTTCCCATGCCTCGGACGCGGAGTCCGAGGCGGTGGCGGCTCCGGAGCAGCCAAGGAGTACCGCAATCAGAAGTCCAAGCCTTGAAAGCCTTGGAAGCCTTGCAATCCTTGGAACCGGGAAGGGCTGTGATGCGTGGCTCATCGGGTCGGGGGATTTGGCCCGGTGTTACCGGAGCTGTCGGCCGGTTGGAACTGCTGGCGCAGCTCCATCTCGACAAGGACGTTCGGCGGTTGCGCGTCGCTCTTGATTGAAATCTTGTCGACGGTCCTCCATGCGGAGGGAGTCTGGAGGGCAAAGAGCATTTTCACGAGGCCGGCAAAGGGGCCGCTCAGTTTCACGGCGACGGCCACGCTCGATCCCTGCGGCGAGGACTGCGGGGGCAGGAGATTCTCCTCGGTCACTTTCAGGCCGGCTTTCTCCGCCTCCTCGCGTTCCGTTTTGAGCAGTTCGGCGCTCGCCGCATCAGGCTCCGACCGGGGCATCGGGTGGGAGTCGAGCCATGCCACGGCTGGACGGAGGATCTCCCCGCGTTCGATCCACCCCCTGCTTGCGGCGATCTCATCCCTGGTCACCATGATGGATTTCCGAAGACCTGTCCGAGCCTGCAGGAATGCACGCAAGCCCAGCAGGTTCACTGCAAGGAGGAGCGCTCCGCAGAGAAGCAGGAGGAGTCTTTTTTCGCTCGGGGCAAGCCTTCTCATGGTTTGGATGAATTGCGGGCCCCGTCCATCTCGAAGCGGACGCTGTTCTTTCCGGCAAGCTGGGGTTGTCCGGCCGTCCACTCATATTCCTGCAGCAGGGGGTTTTTCTTGAGCTGTTCGATGAAGGCATAGGCCTGGGTGACATCGGTCGCTTCGCCGGAAATCTGCAGGTGATCCTGATCCAGGGTGAAACCGGTCAGGCGCACCTTCCCTCCTTCCGTCGGTATGGCCGCGACGGAGAGGAGATCCAGAGGGAAGGTGGAGGGATCAACGGCCGGTCGCGAGGAATTCCAGCGCTCCGATTGCCCTTTGGCCAGAAGGGCTGGCTCCGAGAGTGAGGCGGCCTCATGGCGCAAACGATTCCATGCCATCCTGCGAATCAGGAGATCCCCCGCTCCCCAGAGGATCAGCAGGATGTAGAGGATCAATGCGGCCGCCGCAACGTTGAGGATGCGCCGGAGTCTGCCCTTGCGTTGGCGTTCCGCGACGGCCTCCGCGGGAGGAATGTCCACGGAGGTGTCGGGCGGAAGCGGTTGGGGGAGCACGGGTTTGCCCGATTCATTGATCCCGGCATCGGCGTGGATGCGTGCCCGGGGGAAGAGGTGCTGAAGCTGCCTCGAGCAGAGGTCCGACGATCCCGAGGGCATCCCGTGAATCGCGATGGAGAGGGGAAGGTGCTCGATCACCTTTTCCGAGAGAAGCCTCAGCGCGCTCCTCTGAACGCCGCCGCCCGCATCCCGCTCTCCCAGGCCGCAGAACCAAACCGGCTTTCCTTCGCGGTAAAACGCCATCCGGAGGTTTCCCCATTCCTGCCAGAGAAGCAGATCGTGCCCGCGCATGTCTCCAAGCACGTTGCATGGAAACTGGAAGCGGAAAGACTCCCTCCATCCCGGAAGCATCGATTCCTCCGGGAACGGCTCCTCCGACGCGACGGCCATCACCAAACGTCGTCCTCCAACCTGCGCCACCGGCAGCACGGTCAGGGAGTTCTCCATGCCGCGCTTGAGAAAATGCCTGCCCGAGAGCTCCATCCGCGCAAGATCGACGGGATCCCCCTCCGAGGAGATCCAGAGGGGCCATGAAAAGAGCCTGGATGAGGGCAAGGCCGTCACGATCTCGCGGCCCGAGGAGATCGGTACATCGGGGTCCAGACGCTCCGGTACCGTGCTTCCGGCGGCGAAAAACCACCGCTCCCACGATCCCTCGAGTGGTCCCGGCCGGTCGAGCACGGTGCCCGGAGTGGTTTTGCCCCGGGCTTGCAGGCGCCGGGAAATCTTCCGGGACGGAGCCGCGGCACCGTGTTCCGGACCATCCTTGGTGGCGGCCTCTGTCATCTCTGGGTTCATTGCTCCGACCACCCTAGCACAGAGCCGGCGGCTTGGGGATTTTCTGATGAAGCCTCGGCGCAAATCACCGTGATGCGGTGTTTGACCCCGTGGCAGAAGCCCGTGCTCTCGATCCGGCGCACCCCGCCCATGATCCCGCAACTTTCCAGAATGAGGCTGCGCGGGGCGCCGCTCACCCCCATGAGGGTGACGGCATTGGCCAGATCCTTTGGCTTCGCATCGTCGGCAGTCCCCTCGATGCCATCCTTGCCAGCGCGGAGGGCGATCCAGGCATCGGCCTGGGCGGGCGTCAATCCCAGGAAGTCGGTCAGGATCGCTTTGGGGGCCCGCAGGACATTGACCGGGCCGTTGAAGTGAGTCGTGAAAAACGAACGGTGATCCGGCTTGGCCTTCATGACCGGTCCGAAACCGATCACCAGCGCCATCTCCTCGGGCGAGACGAAGGGCGCCCCGGGCGGCATTCCCGAGAGGCCCGCCGCCTCGTATTCCGGTTTCTTGGCACCGTGGAGTGAGCGGAAGGGGGCCGGGTTCTGCCAGTCGAAGAGGCCGTCGGCCGCCGCATCGGACTGGTTCATGTCGAGGCCCCAGGCCGCGAAGAGGCGCTTGAGCAGATCCCTGCGGTCCGGAACGCGGGAAAGAAAATGGTTCGGATTGATGAGTCCCGACTCATCCTTGATCTCGACGGCGTACCCCTCCTCTCCCTCCTTGGATTTGGATTGCAACAGCGGATCGCCGGGAAGGACTCCCGGGTTCATGGCGACGGCGACTCCCGAGAGAGCCTGCTGCCTCGCCCGGAAGAGTTTCCCGGAGCGTGTCTCCTCAACGATCCAGCCATTGATGATCCCGGCCAGCAGAAGCGCGACCCCGGTGAGCAGGGCGATCGTCCAGAGCACCATGGGAAGCGCCATTCCCGAGCATCGGGCCGCCGCGTGATGGAAAGGATGCCTTCTCATGAGCCGGGCGATGGCGACGGTGTCGGCGATGGTGCCGCACCGGCGGGAGCAGCGGTCGCGGGTGGTGCCGATACGGGAGGAACATAGAAGATCGCCTCCACGGGATCGGGCATGCCGTCGATCTCGAATTGGAGGCGTACCATGCCGGGGCGGGGACTGCCGGTCGGCCACTCCTCTTTCCAGTTGTCATCGGCAAAGAAGGACCACCGCGGTTTGCGGACTTTGGGAAGCAGGGGAATGCCCGGGGCGGCGAGTGCGGCCTCAAGTTCCCGATCTGTGGCACGGGCCGGGATTCTCAGCATGGTGATCGTCCGGGTTCCGTCGGCGCGCGGTTTGGCGGCGAGGACAAGGGAGCCTCCCCCGAGGCTCGGCAGGCCGAAGACCCCCTGGACATTGCCAAGCGTGAGTCTCGGTTCGGGATCCCCACTTCTGCCGCGCGCCATCTCGAGCGAGACGGTGGCCTGGCCCGGGAGATTCAGCAGGGCGCCGCGCGTGAGCCGGAGGAAGGCGTCGAGCCTTCGCAGGGTGAGTTGCTGCTCCATCGCGGTGCGCGATGCCGTGATCGAGGAGCTTGCGATCGCGTAAACCGAGGCGGCAAGCAACGCAAGGATGCCCATGGAGAGCACCACTTCGAGCAGGGTGAAGCCCCTTTGCAATCGGCCGGAACTGCTTTGAGAGATCCTTGTCATGGCCTGTTGATCAGGATCTCGGCCTGATCGGTCTGGGTTCCGGACTTGGTGGTGATCGTGAGTTTCTTCAATCCGGAGATCTCGGCCCCGGTGGCGTTCCTGGCCGGGTAAGGGGTCAGCGATTCCTCGACGCGCACCCCGTGGTTCCGCGCGGCTTCCAGAACACGCGGCGATCCTTCGGGCGGGGGATTGGCCTGGCAGTAGGCAAGGCGGGATTCGAGTTCCGACCTGCAGAAGGAACGCTGCCTGACTTCCAGTGCCGCCTGCAGCGCGGTATCCAGAGCGATGGCAAGTCCCGTCACCGCCAGCATGAAGACGGCCAGGGCGATGAGGACCTCGAAGAGGGTGAACCCACGTGTTGGAAGTCTATTCCTCATCGTGAACGGGTTGACCCGTGAGCGCGTCGAATGTCGCGGTGAGTTGCCGGTCGCCGTGGCTGAGGCGGATGGAGAGCGGTTCGCAGATGCCCGCCGGGTTGAATTCCCAGACCTGATTCCGCGACGGTTCATGGAACCTGGAATCGTTCAGCCCCTTCATCTCGAGCCTCCATCCCTCGGGAAGTGTCGCCCCGTCGAGTCCGGTGGAGGTGATCTTGAGTCGTCGCGTCTCCCCTTTCTCCATCGCCTCGGAGCGTGTCTCGCGGGCCTTGAGGGTGATCGCCTCCATGGCGCGTTCACCCGCCGATGCGGCAAAGGAATCGAACAGGAACGGAACGGAGGCCGAGACCAGGATCGCCACGAGCACCAGGGCGATGATGATCTCCAGCAGGGTGAAGCCCCCGGCCGCGAAGGGGAACCTATTTGCCGATATTGCCCTCACCCTCGGTCCCCTTCGGTCCAAGAGAGTAGAGGTCGTAACCGTCGGTCTTGAACTTTCCCGGGTTCCGGTAGACATATTCATTGCCCCAAGGGTCGAGAGGCACGCTCTCCATGAGCTTTTTCCAGTGCTGGGGTTTCGGTGCCGAGGAGGGCATCTGGACAAGGGCCTTGAGCCCCTGCTCGGTGGTGGGCTTGCGGTAGTTGAGCATCTCGTAGGTCCTCAACTGCATGGAGATCGCCTGGATGTCGCTCTGGACGCGCTGTTCCTTGGCCACATCGATGTTCCCAGAGAGCATGTAGATGGCCGATCCCACCAGCACGGCGATGATGCCGAGCACGAGCATGATCTCGAAGAGAGTGTATCCAGCCTCGGCGCGCAAACGGCGTTTTCTTGTAAGTCGGGGGCTCATCATCGGATTGGGGATCGGCTGTGTCATCATGGTGCGCAGACAAGATCTCCGCCAAGTCGGGCTCGCGGTCAAGATCCCGCAGGTGACGGTTCGGTCACTTTGTCAGGCGCAATGTCATTGGGGAAGCGGTTGCGGCGCGGTGGTGCGGTAGAGCGAAGAGGGGGCGCCGTACTGCGAGCCGTTGGAGAGGATGTTGGAATCAGGGGTTGTGGCCGCATCGTGTGCGGGGCTTGGCAGGAGAGTTGAGGGCGATGCCGGGGCACCTTGCACGGCAGCCTGGACTTGAACTGAGCCAAGGACTTGGCCAGTTACTGCGGGCTGAACGAGGGAGGGGAGGAAGAGGAGTTCCATGGAGGCATTCCTGACAAGGACGGGCTTCCCCTCGTCACCCGATGAGCGCCGGAGGGTTAGGCTCACGGAGTTCTCTCCCTCCTTCCAGAGGCGCGGCGGGACATAGAGGCCTCCCCTACGCCATCCCGCCCTGATGAGCCGGCCGGTCGCGGAGGAGAGTGTGCCCGAATCCTGAAGGGGGAAGGACTCCATGCCCATGGCTCCGAGCGACTCCCCGTTCACGCTCACCTCGATCCACGATTCCGGATCGAGCCCCGCGACCTCGGATCTGATCCAGGATCCGTTGGGGAGGGATCCCATCGGCACGATGACGTCGAGCTGTCCCGGAGAGTCGAGCCGGGAGGCCGCGGTGACGAGTTCGGCATGCACGGTGCGGCCCTCGGTCCTGTCTCCTTCAGGCTGTGCGGAGGAGGTGCCGTAGACTTCCGACAGGGCAAGGACACGATCCCTGCCGATCACCAGTCCCGGCACGAAGCCGCTGCCCGAGGCCATGGCGGCGACGCCAAACTCCCTGCATGGCTGCACGCAGACCGTCAGAAGGCGCGAGAACCTTCCCGCAAAGGAAACCCGGAGGGTCCCTCCATCCAGTGTGAGCCCCTGGGGGATCAGGATCGTGCGCACGTTCAGACCGGGTGCCACGCCTGTCTCGCCGAGGCCGGCGCTGAGCAGGGTCCGGTCTTTTCCGGGAGAGATCCATTCCGCCACGGGACCGCTATCACCATTGTCATCGAAGACAACGGTGAGAGCATGGAACCCGATCTCATCCTGGGATGCCAGAGGGGGAAGCGGCACCTCCACCGAATCCGATTCAGGCGTGATGCGGACATTGCCGGAGAACCATCGCGGGAGGGCGTTGGTGGCCGCATCCTTCCGGAGATTGATGGTCAGCGGGGTTATCGGGGGCAGGGCGTCGCTTTCAGTACCTCGGAGAGAGACGGAGCCGAGCATGCCCATTACCAGCAGGGTGGTGGCAAGACGATGAACGGTTCTCATGGGCCTCTTAGGAAGCGCTGATTTAATCGCATAGAGGCCGTTGCGGGAAGAATGGGCCGCGGGCAAGGCGGCTTGGCACGAGCATCCCCGCAGCGGGCTGTAAGTGCCAAGCCAACATAGCCCCCGGCCGGTTATCTCCGCAACCCGGAGGGCTGAAGCCATTTGTCGATTTTTGCGGCGTTGCTTGCTCGGGCGAGACCGCTGCGGGTATCGCCCAGCGCTCGCGCCTTCAAAAATCAGCAAATGCTCTTCAGCGGCCTGCATGGGATTAAATCAGCGCTTCCCTAGAGTGGGAACAGAGAAGCCGAAGGGGAGTTTTTTAATCTGGAAAGCAGGAAAGCAGGAAGAACAATGCTGAAGAAGGCTCATGGACGTGTTGTCTGAGGCTTGTCCTCTGTTGTTTTGTCTGTGGTTTAAAATCCCCTAGATTGAATCCTTTTTTCCTGTCTTCCTGCTTTCTGATTCATCCTTTGCTCATCCCGGCGATATCCCGTAAAGGGCCCGTACCAGTTTCTGGGTTCTCGTCCCGGGAAGGGCTCCCGGATGCATGGCACTCGGGATGAATGCGAATCCAAGGCCATGTTCCGGATCGGCAAAGGCGATTGACCCGCCCGCACCCGGATGGCCGAAGGCCGACGGGGAGGGGCCGTAGACTCCGAAATCATTGGTCATGAAGCCAGCGGAGAAGGAGGTCTTGTCAATGAGGACACGGTCGGGACCCTTCGCCAATGAGGTTCGCATCGCGGTCAGGTTCTCGGAATGAAAAAAACCGCCGCTGTCGGATGCGAGCATGGCGTAGAGAGAGGCCAGGGCATCGGCTGTTCCGATGGCTCCCAGCGAGGGGAGGGACGCAGATCGCATGGCGGGAGTGTTCATCACCGAGGGGGTGAGCGTTCCCCCGGGTTCGCTCAGCGCACGGCGTGTCAGCGAGGAGGGGTCACCGAATGCCTTGGAAAAAGGGCCGGGAGCCGGGGGAACCTTCGGGGCGATGACGGCTGCGGCCGTGTCGATCAATCCGGGAGGAAGTCCGAACCAGAGGGCAAGCGAGAGCGGTGAGCGGAAGCATCGCTCCCAGCGCTCACCGAGCGTCTCACCGGTCAAGCGACGGACGATCTCATCCAGTAGAAAGCCGAAGGTTCGCGCCCCGTAACCGTGGCTTCTGTCGGCTTGCCAATTCGGAGGTTGTGCGGCGAGGGCAATGGCCACCGATTGATGATCGGTGATGGCTAGGCCACGCTGATCGATCGCGGAAAGTCCAGCCCGGTGGGAGAGAAGCTCGGCAAGGGTGATGCGCTCCTTGCCCGAGGCAGCGAACTCCGGCCAGATTTCCGCGACGGGCGAATCCAGCGGAATCCCCTTTTCCTGCAGGGCATGCAGGGTGACGGCGGCGGCCACTCCCTTGCTCGCGGACCAGATGAGACAGGGGGTGTCGGATTGCCATGGCCGTTCCGGGGAAGCCTCGCCCCCCGCCATCGAGAGCAGGGCCCGGCCTCCTTGCCAGAGGGCGAGCGAGGCCCCGCCGTAAGGAGTCTCGGAAAAGACTTCGTGGAAGGCTTCCGTGAGTCGCTCCGCGGCGGCGACCGGATCGAACCTCAGGCTCATTCCTCCAGATCCTCCCTCACGAGGGCGAGATCGGGATCGCGCCGGGCGAAGTCGCGGTAGGCTGCGTCGAGGTCGAAGCTCTGCCGGAGGCTTCGCAGGGCGGCCTCGCGGTTGCCGAGCACGGCCTCGTAGCAGCCGATGTTATAGTGGAATGTCGGATCGTTGCGCAGCGATTCCGGTCCCTTGAGCAGAAGATCGCGCGCCTCGGCTGTCCGGCACAACTCGTGGAGCGCGAAAGCCCCGTGAATGTAGGCGGGGAGAGCGGAGGGGCTGATTCGGAGAAGCTCCTCGGCGGCCACAAGGGCCTCGTCCCAGCGTTTCGCCTGCATCAGGACATGCAGGCGAAGTTCCACAACATCGGGATCCATGCTTTCGGGAGCCGATACGGAAGCAAGCTCGGCAAGGGCCTCTTCGGCCATGCCGAGCTCAAGGTATCCCTGGGCGGCGAGAAGCGCCCGCTCGCTCATTTGATGAAATCCGCCTTGGAGGAGAGACGGGCAAAGTCGGGCGCCGCAATTTTCATGATCGGGCAGGCGGAAGATCGAGGGCTATCTTGACGATAGCTCGAGGGATGACAACGAACCCCAGCATGAAAAGGGCAAGCCCCGCTTTGTCCGGATCAGGCTATTGTGACCTCGGGGCACAGGTAGACATCCTGCACGGCATGCAGGAGCTTGGCCCCCTCTTCCATCGGGCGCTGGAAGGCCTTGCGTCCCGAGATGAGTCCGGTTCCGCCGGCGCGCTTGTTGATGACTGCGGTCTTCACGGCATCCTGGAAGTCGTGGGCTCCGGAGGCACCGCCGGAGTTGATCAGGCCGGCGCGACCCATGAAGCAGTTGATCACCTGGTAGCGGCAGAGGTCGATCGGGTGATCGGTGGTCAGTTCGGTGTAGATGCGCTCGTCGAGCTTGCCGTAGCTGGAGTTACCCGTGTTGAGGGCCTTGTAGCCGCCGTTGTTCTCGGGGAGCTTCTGCTTGATGATGTCGGCCTCGATCGTGACGCCGAGGTGGTTGGCCTGACCGGTGAGATCGGCGGAGAGATGATAATCCTTATCCTTCTTGAAGGCGTCGTTGCGGAGGTAGCACCAGAGGACGGTCGCCATGCCGAGTTCATGGGCGTGGTGGAAGGCCTCGGCCACCTGGATGATCTCGTGGCTGGCATCCTCGCCGCCGAAGTAGATTGTGGCGCCGATGGCGGCCGCACCCATGTCGTAGGCTTCATCGATTGTGCCGAACATGATCTCGCGGGAGACGTTCGGGTAGGTGAGCAGTTCGTTGTGGTTCACCTTCACGAGGAAGGGGATCTTGTGGGCGTACTTGCGGGCCACGGAACCGAGGACGCCGAACGTGGAGGCCACGGCGTTGCAACCGCCCTCGATGGCCAGCTTCACGATGTTCTCGGGATCGAAGTAGATCGGGTTCTTGGCAAAGCTGGCTCCCGCGCTGTGCTCGATTCCCTGATCGACGGGAAGGATCGAGAGGTAGCCGGTATTGGCAAGGCGGCCGGTGCCGTACATGCGCTGCAGGTTGGCCAGGACGCGCGGATTGCGGTCGCTTCCGAGATGGATGCGGTCGACGAAATCGGGCCCTGGCAGGTGCAGGAGGTCCTTGGAGACGGTCTTGCAGGTGTGGTTGAGGAGGGAGTCGGCGTCGGCTCCGAGGAGGTTCTTGATGTCGTTGATCATGGTTTGAGTAGTTCGAAGGAAAAGAAAAGGGGCGTCCAGAACATTTGTTCCGGACGCCCCTGAAATGAGCGAATTCTTGGGAAAAGTCGCTTTAGTAGGCGGCCTGGGCCCCCTTGATGTTCTTCTTCTTGACCCAGGACATGCGGGAGCGGAGTTGCTCGCCCACCTTCTCGATGGGGTGCTTCTCGCCGGCCTTGAGGAGGGCGTTGTACTTCTTCTTGCCGGTCTTGGCTTCGGCGATCCAATCCTTGGCGAACTTGCCGGTCTGGATGTCCTTGAGGGCGGCCTTCATCCGCTTCTTGACGGAGGCGTCGACGACCTTCGGGCCGACGGCGATGTCACCGTACTTGGCGGTCTCCGAGATGGAGAAGCGCATGCCGCTGATTCCGGACTCGTTGATCATGTCGACGATGAGCTTGAGCTC
Source organism: Verrucomicrobiia bacterium (assembly GCA_040380225.1). Lineage (GTDB taxonomy): Bacteria > Verrucomicrobiota > Verrucomicrobiia > Chthoniobacterales > UBA6821 > UBA6821. The sequence goes on from JBEIJN010000001.1 coordinate 77,422, forward strand.
GTGGAGAACCTCGAAGTAGGCCATCTCGGGCTGGTAGCCGGCCTCGACGAGTGTTTCGAACCCTGCCTGGATGAGGGCCGAGGTGCCTCCGCAGAGGACGGCCTGCTCGCCGAAGAGATCGGTCTCGGTCTCCTCCTTGAAGGTGGTCTCGAAGACGCCGCCGCGGGTGCCGCCGATGCCCTTGGCCCATGCGAGGGCGGTCTTCTTGGCGTTGCCGCTCTTGTTGTTGTGGATGGCGATGAGGGTAGGGACACCCTTGCCCTCCTGGTACTGACGGCGCACGGTGTGGCCGGGGCCCTTGGGGGCGACCATGATGACGTCGACGTGCTTGGGCGGGACGATCGTCTTGTAGAGGATCGCGAAGCCGTGGCTGAAGAGGAGGGTCTGGCCGGCCTTGAGGTTCGGGGCGATGTCCTTCTCGTAGACCGAAGGGATGACGAGATCGGGAACAGCGACCATGATGACGTCGGCCTTCTTCACGGCCTCCGCCGTGTCAAAAACCTGGAAGCCGAGCTTCTTGGCGACGGCGCGGCTCTTGCTCTTGGGGTAGAGTCCGATGATGACCTTGACGCCACTCTCCTTGAGATTGAGGGCGTGGGCGTGTCCCTGGGAACCGAAGCCGATCACGGCGCAGGTTTTTCCCTTGAGGAACTTCAGGTCGGCATCCTTGTCAGTGTAGATTTTGGCGGGCATGGGTTGGTGGTGTGTTGGTTTGAGGTTAAAAGGTTGAAAGGTTGAAAGGTTGAAAGTTGGTGGCTGCGATACGTTTTAACGGTTCACGTTTTTAACGTATCAACCTTCTGAAAATCACTTCGAGCGTGCGAGGGCGATCTTCCCGGTGCGGGTTAGTTCGGTGATGCCGAACTGGTCCATGAGGGCGAGGAATTTGTCGATCTTGCTCTCGGAACCGGTGATCTCGACGGCAAGGCGCTTCGGTTGCACGTCGATGATCTTGGCGCGGAAGATGTCGCAGATCTGCATGATCTCGGCGCGGGCTTTGGCGTCGGCCTTTACGCGGATGAGGACGAGCTCACGGTCGACATACTCGGTCTCCCCGAAATCCTCGACGCTGATGACGTTCACGAGCTTGTCGAGCTGCTTGTTGACCTGGTCGAGCACCTTGTCGTCGCCACGGACCACGATCGTCATGCGGGAGGTCTCGGGGTCGAGCGTCGGACCGACGTTCAGGGTGTCGATGTTGAAGCCGCGTCCGCTGAACATCCCGGCGATGCGGGTCAGGACGCCGAACTTGTTCTCGACGAGGATGGAAATGGTGTGGCGCATGGGTGGTGGCTCTCCGTCTCCGGATCAAGCCGAACAATTAGAATGCTGGGCTGTTTTTTTTTCGTCAAACGCAAAGCGAGCCGCTACCTCTTTTGCCCATGAATATTCCGGAACGCGACTTCGACGCCTACATCTTCGACTGCGACGGCACCCTGGCCGACACCATGGGGCTCCATTACGATGCCTGGAAGATGGCCCTCGAGCCCCATGGCGCGGATCTCCCGGAGGATCTCTACTACAGCTGGGGAGGGCGTCCGACACGCGAGATCGTCGAGGCGCTCAACGAGATGCAGGGGCTCCTGATGGATCCGGAGGCGATGGTCCACCACAAGGAGGGGCTCTACCACTCGCTGATTCCGGAGGTCAGGGCGATCGAACCGGTCGTCGCCTTTGCCCGGTCCATGCACGGGAAAAAGCCCCTCGCCGTGGCCTCCGGAGGCGGGCGCAAGGCGGTGACGGCCACGCTCGAGAGCCTCGGCCTGATCCATCTCTTCGAGGCGATCGTCACCTCGGAGGATTACAAGAACGGCAAGCCCTCACCCGACCCTTATCTCGAGGCGGCCCGGCGACTCGGAGTGGCCCCTGAGGGTTGCCTGGTTTTCGAGGATACGGAAATCGGGAAGCAGTCCGCGCTGGCCGCCGGCATGGATTGCGTGCTGGTCCCGGTTCCCGGGAAAAGTGCCTGAGGGTAGCGACTGCCTAGGGAAGCGTTTCCCTAGAACCAGGCAAGGATCACGGCTCCTCCCACGATGAGGAGCCCGCCCACCCACTGCTGCCAGCAAAGCTGCTCGTGGAGGAAAATCACCGCCAGGATGATGGCGAAGACCACGCTGAGCTTGTCGATGGGAGCGACCTTGGAAGCCATCCCAAGTTGAAGGGCGCGGAAGTAGCAGACCCATGAAAGGCCGGTTGCGAGGCCCGAGAGCGTCAGAAAGATCCATGTCCTTTTTGAGATCGTCGCCAAGGAGACCGGCGTGCGTGCCGCGGCCACGATCAGCCAGGTGATCAGCAGAACCACCGTTGTCCTGATTGCGGTGGCGAGATGGGAATTGATCCCTTCCACGCCGACCTTGGCAAGGATGGCTGTTGCTCCCGCAAAGAACGCGGAGAGAAGCGACCAGAAGAGCCAGTTGTTGAGGAAGGCTCCCATGATGCGAGGCGTGTCGGATCCTACTGCGCCCCCGGGCCCGAGGCTTGGGCGGCGACTTTCTTCAGCAACGGGCCGAACTCCGAGCCCCAGAGGCCGATCAGGGCACGCTTGCTCTCGAAGCCGGCTTCGCCCCTGTCGCTAACCGTGTAGACCTTGGGGCTGATCCGATAGTCGTTTGTTCCCGGGATCGGGACGATCTTCACCTTCACCCGGATCGTCTGCGGATCGCCGTAGCTTCCCCAGAGGACATTGGCGAGTTGGTTGGAGTTCTTGTCAAAGGAGACGGAACTGATGCCGTCACCGCCGAAGGCCGGACTATAACCGTATCGGGGGAAGACATGTTGAGCCGCCGCGATGATGGCGGCCGGGTTGGAATTGCTCACCGTGACGGAGCCTATCCCGCCCGATTTTTCAACAGGGGTGGTAAGGCATCCGGAGAGCAGAATGCAGGCAAGTGCCGTTGGGCTGAGAGGAAGCATTCTCGCGCAGCCGTAACGGATGCGAAGCAACGGCCGGGCAAGCAACCGCAGAGCCGCAGAGGATTTCAGAATGAGGGAATCAATCATGGGGTTGATGGGTGTTTCGGAGGAGGGGAATGGAAATTTCCAATAAGATGTAACGGATTCCTCCAAAGAAGACATATATGAAGCCATCGCACGGCTTTTTTCTCTGCGCCTCTGAGTCTCAGCGAAAAAATCTGTTTCGGTCAGCTTTTGATAGCAACAGGTGACCCGCCCGCCGGGCGCTCGGCGCGCAGCTTGGTCACGGTGTGGCTGATGATCTCAAGGGCACGGTCGATGTCGGCATCCGTCGAGGTGCGGCCCAGCGAGAAGCGGAGGCTGGCGCGTGCCTCGTCACGGGTCACCCCCATGGCGGTGAGGACATGGGAGGGATTGATCGATCCGCTGCTGCAGGCCGATCCGGCGGAGCAGCAGAGCCCCTCCTTGTCAAAGAGAAGGAGTGCCGTCTCGGCCTCGATTCCGGTGAAGCTGAGGTTGCTGGTATTCGGGAGACGGGGCTCGTCGGTCCCGTTACGACGGACTCCGTCGATGGTTGTAAGGATTGTCTTCTCGAACCGGTCGCGCAGTCTTCCGATCCGTTCCGCCGAGGCGAGGAGGTGGGCCTGTGCCAGTTCCGCGGCTTTCCCGAAGGCCACGATGGAGGCCACGTTCTGAGTGCCCCCACGCTTGCTCTCCTCCTGGCTGCCTCGCAGCAGGGGAGTAAAGCGGGCGCGGCGGTTCACATAGAGCGCTCCGACTCCCTTGGGGGCGTAGAGCTTGTGGGCGGAGAGGGAGACATACTGGACGCCGAGTTCGGAGAGATTGATCGGGACTTTGCCGGCGGCCTGCACGGCGTCGAGGTGCAGGGGTACCTTTTTCCGGGCCGCGATGGCGGCGATCTCCTCGACTGGAAAAATCACGCCGGTCTCGTTGTTGGCCCAAAGCAGGGAGATGACTGCCGTCTCGGAGGTGATGGCCGCCTCCAGCCTGTCCGGATCAAGGAGTCCGTCATTGTCGACCGGGAGCCAGGTGATCTCGTAGCCGCGTGTGGCCAGATGCTCGCAGAGCTTGATGGTGGCGCTGTGCTCGACCGTCGAGGTGATGATGTGGCGCTTGTCGGGATCGATCGCGAGGGCCGAGAGGATCGCGGTGTTGGTCGCCTCGGTGCCGCAGCTGTTGAAGATGATCTCGGAGGGTTGTGCTCCGACAAGGGAGGCGACCTGTTCCCGTGCCTTGGCCAGTGCCGCGGCGGCACGACGGCCGAGCGAATAGACGCTGGAGGGATTGCCAAACTCGTTTTCCAACCACGGAAGCATGGCGTCGCGCACCGCGGGATCGATCGGGGTGGTGGCGTTGTGGTCGAGGTAGAGCAGGTCGGACATGGCTAAGGGCAGGAATACTAAAAACAGAGGAACCCCTCTGGCAATGCGCCGTTGCGTCTATGACGCAATCAGAGGCTTTTAGGCTGAAGGCTGAAGGCTGTTAGGAAGAATGCGAAGAAACCGGCGGCTAAGATTCCGAACCTTCAGTCTTCGGTCGCCTTTCAGCGAATGGCGACTTCGGGTTTCCTGGGGGGAAGGGGCTTGGCGGGGGTGCCGGAGCCTCGGGGCGGCGGCTCCACCTCGGGAAGATTGCCCCCGTCATCGCCGGGATCCTTTTCATGGGGATCGTAGAAATGATCAAGGGCGATGAAGAGGGCCTTGGAGTGGCGTGCGAAGAGCAGATTGAAGAGGACGATGGGAGTGAGGACCGCGGCAAGCAGGATCCTGATCGGCGGGTGGACGGTGAACTCGAGAATCAGATAGATCAGGATGCCGAGGATGCTTCCGGCGCCGTAGTTTATCATCCAGACCGAGGCGAGGAAGTACCCCGGCTCCCTTTCGTAAGGGTAGCCGCATCGATGGCAGCCATCGAGTGGAGTGAACCAGTCGCTGAGGCTTCTGGTGCGTGCGACAGGCGTGAAGATCGGCGTCTTCCCGCAGACCGGGCAGCGCAGGAGCATCGCGCGGCCGAGGTATCGGAGGAATTTCCGCATTCCCTCTTCAGTCCCGTGGTCGCTCACTGGGAAGATCCTCTAGTTGCAACGCTAATTCAGCGTGTCCAGCGTCCGTTGCTGTTGCCCAGCTTCGGATGCCATCCCGGCTCATCGCTCCCGGAGTAGTCGGTGGTGCCGACGGCGCCGATCATCGGCTGGCCGATGGCACGCTTCCAGAGAGCACTCATACTCTCACCGGTGTGACATCCCCAGCTCTTGATGAAAGCGCGCGGGGTGAAAATGCCGCGGTTGATCAGGCCGATTTCCTTTTCATGGAGCCAGACTTTCGATCCGCTGTCGACCTCGTTGCTGTAGTCGAACATGAAACAGGCCCTGTTGGAGTGGCCGTAATACTCGAGGTTGGCGATTTTGCAGGTCGCGCGCGGGTGCTGCGAGGTCCCGCCGTTCAGGTAGTCGAGGAGCTGTTTCTGGGTGCTGAAGTAGACGAGGTTCACCTTGTACTTCTCCTGGACTGTGCGGATGTTGGTGATCAGATCCTGCTTCTCCTGGCGGGCGCCCCGGCGGACGTATCCGGGCTTGTAGACCATCCAGGTGACAAGGGCGTCGTCACCGTGGCGTTCCCGAAGTTCCCCGAGCCTGATCCGGGCCGCACGGACGAAGTTCGCCCACCAGTGGTCGTGGGGAACCTTCTTGAATTTCTCCCACTCGATGAGTGAAGGGCCTCCGGAGATGACGATATACTCGTTGCCGGTACACTGCTGGGCACGGAGCGGGATCGTGGAGGCGAGGCAGCTGAGAATCAGGAGCTGGGTGAGAAGGCCTGTGCGTTTCATGTTTTTACTTCTTCATCGCCACGACGCATTCGATCTCGACATCGAACCCACCGGGAAGCTGCGCCCCAACGGTGGCGCGCGCCGGAGGATGATCGCCGCGGAAATACTCGGCGTAGACGGCATTCATCTCCTTGAAGTTCTCCTGCGTCATGACAGCCAGATAGACACGGCAGGAGACGGTGTCGGCCAGGCTTCCTCCGGCCTCCGTGACGATCCGGCGGATGTTTTCCAGAACGAGGCGTGTCTGCTCGGCGATCGTACCGCGCTCGATCTTGCCGGTGGCAGGATCCCAGGGAGTCATCCCTGAGACAAAGAGAAGGGGAGCCGCTGTCTGAACCGCCAATGAGTAGGGGCCGAGAGCGGGAGGGCATCCGGGAATCGTGCGGTGGGTCGTCTTCATAGGAGAAAGTTAGAATGAAGAATGAAAAATGAAGAAGGCAAAACAAGCGGAGGTCGATTTCCCCCTGCGGTCATCCTGACTTACCCCTTGGACTCTTCTCTCTTCTTGATTCTGGCCCCGGTGGGGGAGGTCTTGCGGGGGCGTCGGGCTGTGGCACCCCCCTTGGAGTCTACGGCTTTTCCGGATGAAGTTCCTGTCTTGGCGGTGGCGGTGATGACCGAGAAGCGCGAGAACTTCATCGCCTTGGGTTTGGGCTTGGGCGGTGCCGGGGCTCTCTTGGGCTTGGGCGCGGCAAGGGCCTTGCGGAGCATTTCAAGATCCTCCTTGCGGAGATCCCTGTAGCTTCCGGGCTTCACCCCCCGCAGGGTCAGGGGACCGAGACGGGTGCGGACGAGGCGTTGCACCTTGAAGCCAAGCTGGCCCAGCATCACGCGGATCTGGCGCTTGAGACCCTGATGAAGGACTATCTGGATCTTGTTGTGCCCGAGGGCGCGCACCGACTCGACTCTGGCCACGGATCCCTCGATCCAAGTGCCACGCTTGAGGGCGGCCGCATCACGCTCCGAGAAGGGTTTGTCGAGGATGACCTCGTATTCCTTGTCGATGCCCTTGGAGGGGTGCATCAGGTCCTGGGCCAGGATCCCGTCATTGGTCAGCAGGAGCAGTCCTTCGCTCTCCTTGTCGAGGCGTCCGACGTGGAAAAGGTGGCCGGTGTCGGTGGGAAGAAGGTCGAAGATCGTCCGCTCGGCATGGCGGTCGCTCCGCGTGGTGGTGTAGCCGGCCGGCTTGTTAAGCAGGATCGTTCTCGGGGCGAAGGCATGCACAAGCCGTCCGCTTACCCGCACATCATCGCCGTCAGCGATCCTGGTGGAGAGTTCCCTGCAGATGGAGCCGTTCACCGAAACGCTTCCCTTGAGGATTAGCTCCTCGCAGGAGCGACGGGAACCGAGCCCGGCCGCCGCCAGAAAACGATTCAGGCGCAACCCCGCGGATCCGGGAGTGCGCCTGTCTGTGGACGGATCCTGAAGGGGACCGCCTGTTGGAAGATCTCCGGAAATCAGGATTAATCTTCGGGCTTGGTCTTGGGCAGGCCGATCACTCGCTGACCGGGCTTGAACTGACCGCGCTTCTTGAGAAGTTCAACGCGCTCGAAGCGCTTCAGCACACTGCGCTTGGCGGCAATGGTGCTCGTTCCTTTAAGGCTGGGATGCTGACTCATGGGTCGGGGACTATGGGCTTTGGAATGTGAAAAGGCAAAAGAAAAGTGAAAGTGAAAATGGAGGGGGGATATGGGCTTCAGGCGGTTAATTGAAAACTCAATCCCGATACCCTATGGCCTATTCCCGATCCTCCTATTCAGTCTAAACCAGCCCCAACTTCATGCGGCCGGCCTCGCTGATCATGCTCTGGTTCCATGGCGGATCCCAGACGAGTTCGACTTCTGCCTCGTCGACCCCTTCGAGGGTCAGGATCTTGCCGCGGGCATCGGCGGCGATGGTGGGGCCCATGCCGCAACCGGGGGCGGTCAGGGTCATCTTGACGTGGGCCTTGGTGCCGCCCCCCTCGGGATGCTGGAGTTGGCACTCGTAGATCAGTCCGAGATCAACCACGTTCACGGGAATCTCGGGATCGAAGACGGTCTTGAGTTGATTCCAGACGGCCTCTTCGAGGGAGCCCTCGACGGGGGTCTTGGCCACGGGGGCAGCAGCCTCTAGACCGAGAGCATCGGCATCCTTCTCGTCGATGCGGGCGAGGCCACCGGGGGTGGCGACGGTGTAGGTGCCGCCCAGGGATTGGGTGACCATCACCTTGGTGCCGGCGGGAAGCTGGAGCGGATTGCCGCTGGGGATCTGGATCGCGTCGGTATCGCGCTTGAGGACGATTTCTTGGTTCGGGTGCATGGAAGTGGGAGAAAGTTAAAAGGTAAAATGTAAAATGTAAAAGGAGAACAGGTAGTACTCGTGGCTCATTCGCCGGCCCCCCAATCCCACGCCATGCTGCTATTCAAGTCTCTTCCTGATTTCTTGAGTTCCTGACGATTTTTCCCGGCTTTTTTCAGCCGCGAGTGATTTCTCTCCAGTTGGATCTGCCTACCGTGTTTTCGGAAGGAGAGTGATTTTCACTTTTCCGGCAGGAGTGATCTGGTCGGCCAGCGTGGGCCCTGACGGGATGGCTGCGGGAGTAGGTTTTGCCGCGGCGGGATCGAGGGCGGACTTCAGGGCATCCTCGACGAGTTGGGCGCAATGGATCTTCATCGGGGGGAGGGGGCCGAGCGGTGAGGAGAGTTGTTCACCCGACATGGCAAGGGCCTCTCCAGCGGTCTTTCCCTTGATCATCTCAGTGGCGACACTCGCCACGGCGATCGCGGTCTGGCAACCGAAGGTCTGGAAGGAGGCGCGGTCGATTACCTTGCGGCCATTCTCCTCCTTGAACTTCACCCACATGCGGAGCATGTCCCCGCAGTCACTGCGACCCACGGTGCCGACAGCATCTGCCGACTCCATCTCTCCGAGGTTTTTCGGGTTGCGGGCGGCTTCCTCGATCTTGATCAGTTGGTCGTCACTCATGGGGTGGGGAATAGGGAATAGGTGATGGGGAATAGGTGATGGGGGATAGGAGCTAGGAGCTAGTAGTTAGGATTTGGGCGATAAACGATCGGTGCGGAAAAATGTTGGAAAGTGAAAAGAGGTCACCAAGCAGACCTCGGTCATTTATCATTCTTCATTTTTCCTTCTGCATTTGAATCAGGCCGCTTCCGTTGTGTAGCGGGGAAGCGATGGATCGGCCTGTGAGGAGTAGGCGTCGATGCCTCCCTTGAGCCCCTTCACTGCGGTGAAGCCGTGGCCCGCGAAGTAGGCGGCGGCATCAAGGACACGGCCGCCGGTGTGATCGATCAGGAAGATCTCTGTCTCCTTGGGCCAGTTCATCGCCTCCTGCATGATCTCCTGGGTCATGAATCGGCTGCCGGGGATCGAGACCGCCTCGAATTCCTCGCGGGTCCTGATGTCGAGGAGACGGCTGCCGGGATCCTTCAGCCGTGAATGAAGGTCGATGGGAGAAATCAGGAGCGCCTCATCCTTGAGATGGCCCTCGCGGATCTCTCCCAGAACGATTGCGGGATCGAGTGCGCCGTTCCGCGCGCAGATCTGGGCGAGTGTTTCGGCAGGGGAGAATCCGCAACTGCTGCATCCGCCGATATGATGGAGTTGGAAGAGCGTGCGTCGTGCTCCGGGGAAAATCCCGAGGAGTTCCTCCATCGTGAGATCGGGATGCGCTTCGGTTGTAGTCATGGGCTTGAGATAGTGAGCCATTCCGAAAGGAAAATCCATCAGGGATCTCCCGCAGAGGCGCTGAGGCGCAGAGAAAAAACTGGCAATCTCTGGTGGATTCATTCTCCGCGCCTCTGCGTCTCTGCGGGAAAACTTCGGGTATGAATTGATTTATCGGCTCGCGGTGAGGGGAGGGGGCATACTAGGGTTTGGCCCGCATGAGTATTCAGAAGCCAAGACCAGCCAGGGCAATGTACGAGGGGCGGTGGATTTTCCTGATCCTGATCGCCGGTGTGATCCTGGCGACCGCCTTCGGATTCTTCTTCCTGACTTTGCCAATCACGGCACTGATCCTTTTTTGCCTCTGGTTTTTCCGTGAGCCCTATCGGAAGCCACCTTCGGATCCGGTTCTCGCAGTCTCACCGGCCGATGGAACCGTCACGCTCGTTGACGAGGTGGTGGAGGATCAGTTCTTCAATTGCCGTATGAAGCGGGTCTCGATCTTCCTCTCCGTCTTCGATGTCCATGTGAACCGCACGCCGATCGCCGGAGAAGTGCTCTTCACCGAGGGGCGCGGCGGCCTTTATCTCGATGCGAGGAAGCCCGAGGCATCCGTGCTCAACGAGAGTCTTTTCTGGGTCTTCGGTCCGAAGGAAAACCCATCGCGCGCAGTGGGAGTCAAGCAGATCACCGGCGCCATAGCCCGCCGGATCGTCCCTTGGGCCCGGGTCGGTGAGTTGATGGAGCGCGGCGAGCGCTTCGGGATGATCCGCTTCGGATCGCGCACCGATCTCTACCTCCCTCTTGATTCAGAGATCCTTGTCTCCACGGGAGAAAAGGTGAAGGGCGGTGAGACCGCGATCGCGCGAATGGCTCTTTGAAATGAAAGGGCAAAGTCGAGGGTCGAGGGTCTAGGGTCGAGGGCTAGCCCTCAGTCCCGCCTCAAGATTCAGCGACTAAAAGCCTAGAGTCTTAACACCTAGAGCCTATTCTGATCCCAACAGCCTTCAGCCTTCAGCCTTCAGCCTAAGCTCCTAGCTCCCATCCCCAATGACCAGCCCCCACGAGCCGAAAATTTACCTTTTGCCGAACCTGATGACGGCGGGGAATCTCTTCTGCGGTTTTGCTGCCGTGCTGAAGATCATCGAGGGGGCCCTGCTCAACAACGGCGGGGAATCGGCGATCCATTCCTACCACACCGCCTTGGCCTTCATTCTCGGTGCCTGCGTTTTTGATCTGCTCGACGGCCGCGTGGCCCGTCTCGGCGGGTACGAGAGCCCCTTCGGGCGGGAATTCGACTCGCTGGCCGATGTGGTTTCCTTCGGACTGGCTCCGGCCCTCATGGTCTGGCAGATCGTTCTTCAGGATTTTCACAAGACCGGCTGGGTCATCGCCTTCGTCTACCTCCTCTGCGGCACCCTCCGCCTCGCCCGCTTCAACTGCATCGCTGCTTCCTCCACCGATGCCCATGAGGCCAAGGAGCACTCCAAGGAATTCGTCGGATTCCCCATCCCCGCAGCCGCCGGTCTGATTGCCTCGCTGACGCTGTTCATGCTCTGGCTCGAGGAAGGTGAGCGCACGATCGGCCGCTGGAAGTTCGCCCTGCCCGCGCTTCTGCTCTTCCTCTCCTTCATGATGTTCAGCAAGGTGCGCTACCCCAGTTTCAAGGGGCTGAACATGCGCACGCAGCGCTCCCTGCCGCGTTTCCTGCTGATCATCGTGGTACTGGCCTTTGCCGGGCTGAACTACGAGTGGATGCCCGCCGTTCTCTTTGTCCTCTTCCTGACTTACGGATTCATACGGCCTCTTCTCTCCAGGCCATTGCGCCAGGGGATCGAGGATGAGGAGCACAAGGAATAGCGTTGCCGTGAATCTTCCAAACAAACTCACGCTCGGTAGGCTGGTTCTGACGGCATTCTTCGTCGCCTTCCTTTCCAGCAGCACCCACTGGGGCGATGCGGTCGCACTACTGCTCTTTGTGATCGCCTCGGCGACCGACTGGCTCGACGGTTATCTGGCGCGGAAGCTTAACCAGATGACCAATTTCGGGAAGCTCATGGATCCCCTTGCCGACAAGGTGCTGGTGGCCTCGGCGTTGGTCTGCCTCATTCCCTCGAAGGAGCATCATGTCGGCATCCCCGCCTGGGCCGTCATCATCATCATCACGAGGGAATTTCTCATCACGGGTCTCCGTCAACTCGCCGCCGGCCAGGGGGTGATTCTTCCGGCCGATCATCTCGGCAAGCACAAGACCGCCTGGCAGATCATCACGATCCTCTTCTTCCTGACACTGCTGGCCGCGGGCGACTACTTCGGCGACGAATCCCGATGGCTCCTCTTCCTGGGCCTGAAAGTGGGATCCGTCCTGATCGGCATCACGGTCTTTCTGACGATCTACTCGGGTCTGGCTTATCTCTGGAAGAACCGGAGCCTGTTGAAGTAGGGGTACCTGCCGGCAGAGAACTCGGTTGCCAATCCCCCTCCGCGGGAGATAGGGTCTTCGACTGTTTCAAGATCAAATACCACCCTGATTTCCACCAATTATGAGCACCAACCAAAGTGATATCGGCCTCATCGGCCTCGCCGTCATGGGCGAGAACCTCGTCCTCAACATGGAGAGCAAGGGCTTCTCCGTCAGTGTGTTCAACCGCACCTACGCGGTGACCGAGAAGTTCGCGGAAGGCCGTGCCAAGGGTAAGAAGATCCACGCCGCCAAGACCCTTGAGGAATTCGTCGGCTCCCTCGCCCGCCCCCGCAAGGCCATGATCATGGTGAAGGCCGGCGCCCCCGTGGATGCCGTCATCGAGCAGTTGGTGCCGCTTCTCGAGAAGGGTGACATCATCATCGACGGTGGCAACAGCCTCTGGACCGACACCCAGCGCCGTGAAAAGTCCCTCAAGGAAAAGGGACTTCACTACGTCGGTGCCGGCGTCTCCGGCGGCGAGGAGGGCGCGCTCAACGGCCCCTCGATCATGCCCGGCGGCTCCGAGGAGTCCTGGAAGTCGGTCGGTCCGATCTTCCGCAAGATCGCCGCGAACGTGGAGGGGGAACCCTGCTGCCGCCACATGGGCCCCGATGGTGCCGGCCATTACGTCAAGATGGTCCACAACGGCATCGAGTACGGCGACATGCAGCTCATCTGCGAGGCCTATGCCATCCTGAAGGCCGCCATCAACCCGACCGCCGAGGAGTTTCACCGGATCTTTGCCGAGTGGAACAAGGGCGAGCTCAACAGCTACCTCATCGACATCACCGAGCAGATCTTCACCAAGAAGGACGAGGAGACCGGCAAGCCTCTCGTCGATCTCATCCTCGACAAGGCAGGCCAGAAGGGAACCGGCAAGTGGACCGTCGGCAACGCCGTCGAACACGGCGTCGTGCTCTCAACCGTCAATGCCGCTGTCGAGGCCCGCATCCTTTCCTCGATGAAGGCCAAGCGCGTCACCGCGAGCGGCATCCTCCCCGGATGGACCGCACCCGCCTTCACCGGCGACCGCGCCCAGTTCATCAACGATGTCCGCGACGCCCTCTATGCCAGCAAGATCGTCAGCTACGCGCAGGGTCTCGACCTGCTTGGAACCGCGAGCAAGTTCTACGGCTGGAACCTGAACTTCGGTGACATCGCCACCATCTGGCGCGGCGGCTGCATCATCCGTGCAGCCTTCCTGAACCGGATCAAGGAGGCCTACGAGGCCAATCCGAACCTTGAGAACCTCATGCTCGCCCCGTTCTTCACCGAGGTGTTCGCCAAGTCGCAGGCCGGTTGGCGCCGTGCCATCGCCGCCGCCGTCGAGCGCGGCGTGGCCGCCCCCGCCTTCACCGCCAGCCTCGGCTACTACGACAGCTACCGCAGCGCGGTCCTTCCGGCCAACCTCCTACAGGCCCAGCGGGACTTCTTCGGCGCCCACACCTACGAGCGCGTCGACAAGCCCGAGGGTGAGTTCTTCCACACGAACTGGACCGGTCACGGCGGAACCACCGCCTCGACCACCTACACCGCGTAGGCGACCCGGAACCGCCTGCACCATCGGGCGGATCAACAAATCACAAAGGGGTCGGCGAAAGCCGGCCCCTTTCTTCTGTAGGCATATTTTGGGAATCCACGCTGTTTCAAGGGGGTAAGGGGGTAGACAGAAAAAAATAATCAGGAAATCAGGAACTCAGGAAACGAACCCGAGCGGCAAGATTTTTGCCGCCTAAAACAATCCGAGGCTGAGGGGTACAGAGACTGGTTAGGAAAAGAATCAGTGTGATCGTTTCCGGCGCTTTGGTTTTCTGGGTCTAATGCCCTCTCCACAACTTCCTGATTTCCAGATTAAAAACATCCCCTTCGCCTCCCATTTCACCTCTCGTAAGAAAGGGGCTCTGTGGTGATAGTTGAGGATCTTTGCTGATTCCCTCCATTCAAAATAGCGAAGAGCCATTTTTGTAAGGGGCATTTCCCCTTGCCCCGACCACGTCATGGCCTAGGGTTAAGTGCTGATGGATTTTCTCCGCCGAACCCTGCTTGCCGGCCTCGTGGTGCTGATGCCCGCGATGGCTCAGGCTTCCCTGTACCAGGATCTCAGGAGCAAGATCTCCGGGGATTCCGGAGCCATGTCCTCTGCTGATTTCGAGCGGATGGCGATGCAGATCAGGGAGCGGGCGATCCAGCAGACTCGTCCACCTGCCGTGACCGTCCCGACAGCACCTGTCGTGGGATTCGGAAAATATCCTTGGCACCGCAACATCATGACGACGGTCTTCTGGATCGGGGAGAGGCCGACGGCTAGGAATCCCGTTCCCAATAACCGCAGCGCCTGGGACGCCAACTGGGCTCGCAACTACGGCGGCTATGACAATCCCGACCCGAGATACAGGGATCCAAGAACCTTTGCCCCACGCGGATTCGTCCCCCGGCAGAATCCCTTCTATATCGCCCTGCCCTACTGCGACGTATCCCGAGGCAACACCAAGCCGGAGGCCAAGAGTGTCATCCCTTGGTTCCGCGACTGCTACGAGAAGCCCGGAAAGACCGTTCTCAAGGGACGATGGATCGCCATCCACCACGGCGGGAAGACAGCCTTCGCCCAGTGGGAGGATTGCGGTCCCTTCCGTACCGATCACTGGCAGTATGTCTTTGGCAACGAGAGGCCCCGTCCCAACCTGAACCGGGGTGCCGGTCTCGACATCTCCCCCTCCGTCCGCGACTACCTCGGCATGGGCAAGAACGACCTGTGTGACTGGAAGTTCGTGGAGGCCAACAGCGTGCCCGATGGTCCTTGGAAAAACTTCGGTGACAACAATACCTTTGCCCTGAAACGTAAGGGGGCGAATCTCTACCAGTACGACCGCAACAATGCCAGGAACGGTTCCACGATCAACGCAGCGATCCGTCCCAGCACCTCCTCCGTTCCCCTTAATGGTTCCTCCGCAGGGGTGAGGGCCTCACCGTCAGTCGGTTTTTAGTAGAAAGAAGGCTGATGGAAAATGGGGCCGAGAGGGATGAAACTTGAAACTTGAAACCTGAAGGGAAGGTCGAAGGCGCCGATGCGCCGTGGGCGCAGGAGTTGGGAGCTGGGAGCTGGGAAATGGGAAATGGGAAATGGGAAATGGGGAGCCGAGGTGATCCTGCCGATCAGAACTTTCGCTCCAACGGGGCGAGCCCTTTGGGGGCGGCCCTTCAGCCTTCAGTCGTCAGCCTTATCCCTGCGTTTTTACGCAGGAATGCGACCGTCACGAAGAGCACTTCCAAGGCTACGAAGGCGGCCACGAGGGGGAATCCTCCCGTGCCGAATCCGTAACTATGGAGTCCCGCGCCCAGGACGAAGTTCACACCATACCAGGCCATCAGCACACCCAGGAAGGCGAGCACCGAGCCGACGGCCAGACCGAACCCACCCCATAATCCGCTGAGGCGTCCGTGGAGCAGGAAGAGATAGCCGATCAGGGCGATCAGGGCCCAGGTTTCCTTGGGATCCCAGTCCCAGAAGCGACCCCAGGAGTAGTTGGCCCAGACTCCGCCGAGAATCGTGCCAGCCGCGAGGAGAAGGACACCGACCTGAAGGGTCTTGTAGAGGTAAGTGTAGAGTCTCTCCGAGGGATCCCTTCCCGCGATGATGCGTCCGAGGATGACATGGGCCACTCCGAGTGCCAGGGCAAAGGCGGCGTAGCTCAGCGTGATCGAGAGGACATGGGTGGTGAGCCAGAAATTGTCACGCAGGACAGGGGTGAGGGGATGGATCGAGCGATCAAGGATCATCGGCTGGCTATCGGCCAGGATCAGCGAGGCCACGGCGACGGGAATCGCCCCGAGCAGGAAGGTTCCGGCGCGGTAAATGGCCTCGAAGATCAGGGCGAAGAGGATGGTTCCGAAGGCCACCCAGATCACCGACTCGTACATGTTGGTGACCGGGGGACGTCCGGCGATCAGCACGCGGGAGAGGAGACCCGCCGCCTGCAGCAGGAACCCGCTGCCGGCAAGCACCCAGGCCAGCTGATAGGCGCGTTTTTCCCAGCTTCCCCGGGAGACCAGCAGGAGGATGCCGGCGGCGGCGTAAAGGATCCAGGCCCAGCGGAAGGGGTGGGCTTTCTGGTAGGCAACCTCAAGGCTGATCCTCCACGAGGCGGGTGATGCCCCGGTTTGGGTCACCAGTCCGGTGAATTCCTGCACGGTCCGGTCGAATCGTTGGCGGGAGTTCTCCGACCATGCGTCGCGCAGGGCTCTGAGCGGCATCTCGTCGCCCGAGGGGGCCTGCCAGTCGGTGCCGGAGAGGGGAGGGATGACGCGGAAGGAGCCTCCCGCCAGCAGGCTCTCGAGGAGTCCCATCCGGAGTCCCACGTCGGAGGCCTCTTTCTGCAGGCCGACCAGCTTGGCACGGGGATCGCGACGGCGGGTCTCGGCGGCCTCGGCAATCTCCCTGCCCAACTCCGCGTTGCCGGCGAGTTCATTCCAGCTGAAGAGTTTGCGGCCGGTCTCCAGTCCGAGTTGCTGTTTGAGCGGCCTGTTGGAGACGAGGATCAACTCCCTGCCCTTCCAGTCGGCGGAGGGATCCATCCAGATCGAGGTGATAACTCCCATCGCATCCATCCGGCCACCATCCTGACCCAGCCGGGTCTTTCCGGAGAGCGATCGCAGCGTCTCCTCCGCAAAGACGAGATATGGTTTTCTGCGCCCTCCCTCCTGGATCACCATCGTCTCGAGGGCCGCCGGCGAAACCGAAGCCCACGCCGATGGGAGCAGGATCACCCAAAGAAGCAGCGGAAGCAGGGAGGAGAGGGTGCGGTTTGTCATGCGCGTGGACGGAGATAGAACATCATGAAAATCCCTAGGCAGATGGCGAGCGAGCCCGTCCATTTGAGGAACCAACCAGGATCATAGAGAACCTGGAGGGTGGTCTCCTTGAGATCCTGAGGATTCCACTCCGCTTGGGAGAACTTGTAGTTGAACCCCGTGATGTTGGCGAGGATCCCCCCGGGGTAGGAGGCGGGATGGTTCATCCGGATCTGCCCCTCCTTCTCCTGACCGGTCTTCAGGTTTTTAAAGAGAACGGAAGCCCTGAAATCGGAGGGGGTTTCCGTCCCCTCGTCGCGCGGAATCCGGAAGTCGGTCAGCGCAATGGAGAAGGGGATCGGCTTGAGTTCCAGACCGTAGCCCAGGCGGACCAGATCGTTCCCGATGGTCAGGGGGACCACTTCGCCCGAGGCGACCCATGCGGAGGCACCTTTCGTTCCATCCGGGCTCATCAAGCAGGCATGGAATCCCGGGACGCCCCCTTCCTGAGCGGGTTTGGGGCTGGTCACGATCGTTTTCCCCGGGGCGATTTCCAGAAGTTGGAGGCGCCAGTCGGCCCATCCCAGGGGGAGTTCCTCCCCTGATTTCAGGACGCCGGATGATGTCACGGTGACGCCTCTTCCGATGCGGTAGAGCATGGTTCCGGGTTCCTTTCCGGGAAGCAGGTGGAGCCATGGTTTTTTCCCCGCCGGATCACGGGATGTCGGGGTGGCTTCCTCCGCGGAGAAGGTGATATCGGCGCGGCCGAAGAACTCATGGCTGCGAGGGGAACCTTCCCCCGTGCCAAGGGCCACGCGGAGCGACTGGCGCATCATGCCGCTGGAGAATCCGAGGAGCACCGAGGTGCCCGCACCGCGGCCATTCCCCGGAGCAAGCCGTGGTTCAGGAACGAGATGCTCGGAGACGGCATCGATCCTGATCTGGAGAGCCGTTCCGGGGACGGGGAGGAGCTTCGGCAAGTTCTCCGTGACATGAAGGAACCGGGTGTCGAGCGGGAGAAGATAGAGATAACTGTCGGCGGGACTTTCCACCTGAAGGCTGCTCCGGTCAGTGATGATCTTGCGCTGGGGCTGGCCGTCGGTGCGGAGCGTGACGTTTCCCTCGAAGCCGAATTTGGAACCGATGACCGCCCCGATCAGCAGCAGGATGATGCCGTAGTGGGTGATGATGAATCCGGTGTGCTTTTTCTGCCAGGGCCAGCGGGTGAGCGTGACGGCGAAGAGGTTCACGCAGAGGAGTCCCAGCCAGGCGATGAACCACGGGGCCTTGTAGATCCATGCACGCGCCACCGCGGCATCGAAACGCGACTCCGTGAAGGTGGCCGCGGCACAGGCGATGGCGATCGTCGCAAGAAGGAGCAGCGCCAGCTTCAACGAGCCGAGCAGATGGATCAGTCGCCACACAGGAGAGCGCCTTTGGCGCTCCGCGATCATGCCCGCCCGTGAAAGCGGGCGCTTGCTCATAGAGGCAGTAGTGCCATTGGTGCCATCTGCGGACATCTCGAAGAGCTTAGGGAGTACAAAGGGTGCTGACAACCCGCCGCCCTTTGAATTTTAAGGCTCCCCGCTATTTTGAGTGGGTTCTCAGAGGTGATAGCCACAGAACCCTTCCTCTTAAGGAAGAACAGAGAAGATATTGAATATGGAACTCAGGAACTCAGGAATGAATGGTGAGAGATTGAGTAAATTTAGTAGGTTGAAGGATGGAACTGCTTGATAAAGCAGGCTTTAGTGGCATACCGGCCCTCCAATCTGCGGGCGGTTCCCTCCGTCCTGATACCTGCCGATCTATCACAGACCCGGTATTCCTAATCCTCGGGTTTTCCGCAGTTGATTCCTCGTTGGTTAGGCACCCGCCTTTTTCAGCCTCTTTTTCCTGAGTTCTTGAGTTCCATATTTTTTACTTCTTTCTTCACTTCACCCACTTCAAACAGCGAGGAGGCAATTTTTATATGGAACTCAGATGCAACGGCTGCAAAGCAACGGCCAGGCAAGCCATCGCATGAATGTGTTTGCCAACTGCTTCTTCCCCAGTAGAAGAGCCCCGATTTCCGGGTTACGGCTGAGTTCCATATTTCCCCCGGATTTTTTACTTCTTCATGATGCCTATTAACTTCCAGAATCACCCCATGGACCAGCAACTCCAGATCCTTATCAACCGGGAATGGACAGCACCATGGGCCGACCGGCTCTTTGCCTTTGTCGCCGATTTCGGGGCCTGGGCTCCATGGCTTCTACTCCTTCTTGTGCTGGGGCTGGTTTTCGGAAACTTCCGCTTCCGTGCGGCCATGCTTGCCGCAGGACTTGCAGTCGGTCTGAGTGATGGCGTCGGGGTGAATCTGCTGAAGCATGCCGTCGGCCGTCCCCGGCCAAGCCAGGTGGAACCGGGTGTCCGCGTTGTCAGGCTGGGGAAGGCGCCCGCCGGGTTGCCCAAGATCGCCGGTGTCGTCTCCGAACCGCCCGTGACCTTCCCCAACGGCATCGAGCCGCCCGAGGTTCCCGGAATGCTGACCGGGGAGATGCCTGCAAACGGCCGATCCTTCCCCTCGGGTCATGCCGCCAACAACATGGCGGTCGCGACCGTGCTGCTGCTCTTTTTTCCCCGCCGGGGATGGCTCTATCTGCCGGTGGCTCTCCTGATCGCCTACTCGCGCATCTACACGGGCTCGCACTGGCCCCTTGATGTGGTGGCGGGAATGCTTCTCGGAATTGCCGGAGGATGGATCGCCACCCGTCTGCTGCAGTTCCTCTGGCGTCGCCTCGGGCCTGTTCTCCTGCCCCGTCTTGCCGAGGCTCATCCCGAACTCATTCCATGAAAGGAAAAAACAGCAAAGCGCATCCTGTGGGTGCAAGCCGGACGGCGATGCTCATCGGCGCGGTCGCGGCCCTGACGGCGCTACGCATCTCGGTGGCCACCGACGGTGCGTTCAACGAGAACGAGGCGTTCCTCTCCCTCTGCGCGGCTCATCCGGCCGGAGCCTACATCGAGGGGGCAGCGGGCGTGCCGCTACTGTTGGCGCTTCTCAAGACTCTTGGGATCTCCGGGGTCGTGGCGCTCCGCTGGATTTCGCCTCTGGCCGCCCTGCCTCTCTCCTGGGCTGTCTGGTGGATCGGGCGTCGAGTGGCACCCCATCGTCACGCCGTGGCCCTTTGGGCCGTGCTCGGGGTGAATCTTCTTCCTCCCGTCACCTTGGCATCACTCGTCATGAATGGAGCCATGATCATGGCCACACTTCTCCTGCTTTCCGTGGTGGCAGGATGGCATGCCGCCCTCGCCCGGGGAGCTGCCACCGTCGGGGCGTGGGCTCTCTTTGGCGTCACACTGGCCGTGAGCACCCTCTTCTGGCAACCGGTGGGCTGGTTACTGCCCGTTGCCGCGGCATTCCGCTTTCTGAATGAGGGCGTGAAGGGTTTTCCCTGGAAGGGATTGGTTGCCGCGTTCGGACTGCTCCTGATCGGCTGGATCGCTCCCTTGGGTTGGAACGCCCGTCACGACTGGGTGGGTTGGAGCAGTGTCGCCGCCGGATTCGATGCCATCACGATCGGTTCCCGCTCCCTGTCGCTCGGCCTTCTTGTCGCTCTTTGCGGCGTGATTACCCCGTTTCTCGTTCGTCTGGCTTATGTCGCGCGCGGATGGGCTGTCGCTGTCGTCCTCTTCGGAGGGGTGATGGCATTGGGAAGCGGCTTGATGATGCTGGCACCCTCGGTCATTCCTTCCGGCCTTCCCTCGCCGGTCGGTGTGCAGGGGATCGGTGACATTGCGGAGGAGGTTCTCTCCCTGCGCAAGGCGCGTCCGGACGCCAAGAGTGAACGCTCCTTCCTGATCGCCTCCACGCCCGGGCTCGCCGCGCTCCTGGGATCGAGGATCACCATCGATTATCCGGAGCGTCCCGGCGCACCTTCGGTTTTTGCCGCCGAGTCACCCAGTCTCAACAGCTCCTATGCACTCTGGCCCTCCTATCCCGATGCCGTGGCCGCGGGTGTGGTCGACACTCTCTACACCGAGGAGAAATCAGCCAGTCCTTTCCTCGGACGGAATGCACTCTACATCACCACCGAGACCAAGGAGGAGCTGCCCCAGACCATCACCGGGGCCTTCGGTGCGGTGGGATTGCTCAAAGAGCTTCCCCTGAATTGGAACGGGCGCACGGTCACCATCCGCATTTATCAGTGCGAAGAGTACCGCACTCTTTCCCTTTGATTGTTGAAGGGACCGCAATCTTGGCGGATAGCGTTGTTGGTCTGCGCTCGCAGTAGATGAACTACAGCTTCGCTTGCCCGCCTAGCTCTCCATCCAAGCTTGCGTTCCTTGGGATGCCATTTGATTAGAGGTTTTCCCTTCGCCCGATCCGCCTTGCCATAGCATCAAAATCCCTGCGCCTTGATCAGGTTGAGAGGATCTGGAATGTCTACGTATGAAGTCACCATACACTGAATTGATGGCTCAGTTGTTTTTTTTGGAGCGGTATCCTCAGTCTACCCTTGTTCGGCGTCGAAAGGGAAAGTTGCCACCTCCGCAACCAAATGATTGAGCGGGGATAACAGCTTCTCAGTTGAGGCTTGGAAGTTTGGATGCGGCAGTAGGCCGCCAAGCGAAGCTGATTCAGAAGGCTATTGCCTCGCCGTCTCCCGACGGCCTCGCCCCTAAGGAGCTGTGCTACGCACAGGCTACTCCGTGTTTCCCGGCACTCGGCGTTGCGAGTGCAGGCGAACACCCTGCGGCGCGAAAATCCCAAGCCTATCCCCGCCGCCTGATCGTGATGCGCTTGAGCTTCGCCTCGATCTGCTGACTCTCGGTTTCCAGTTGGGCATCCTCCCGGAAGGCGTTGTGGACGAGCCTGCGGTCGTAGGAATTGAGCGGTTCGGTCTCGATGGGGCGTCCGTTTTCGCGGACGGCACCGGCCAATTGATGGATGCGCTGAAGGAAGGCGTCATCGCGCATGGAGCGGTGGTGCTCGACATCCACCACGACGCGGGGAGCCTCGCGGTTCTGCGAGACGAGGATGCGGTTGAGCAGGAACTGGAGGCTCTCCAGGGTCTCGTCGCGCCGACCGATCAGCCGCTCGGGTTCGTTCGTGCGGATCTGGAGGATGAGGTGTCCGTCACGAAGCTGCTCCTCGATCTCCGCGACGAAGCCGAGATGGCCGAGGATGGTGTCCAGAACTTCGCGGGGAGTTTGTGTCTGGTTCATCGCTCGCGGGGGAGGGGGTGAGGTTCAGCGTTTTTTTCCGGAACCGCTTCCGCCGTTACCCTTGCCTTTGGAGGGCTTCGACGGGGTCGTTACCTTCTCGAGGGTGGGGAGTGGCTGGTTGCGGGTCCAGTACAGCTGAACGATGGAGAAGATGTTCTGAGTTGTCCAGTAGAGGGCGAGGCCGGAGGCGTAATTGTAGCAGAAGGTGAGGAAGATCACCGGCATGAAGTACATGATCCTCTGTTGGGCGGCATCGCCGCTCTTCGGGGAGATCGCCATCTGCCAGACCATGGTGCCGGCCATGATGATGGGGAGGAGATTGATCGGGAATCCGAGCACATCGACGATCGTGTCGGGCTGGGAGAGATCCTTGATCCAGAGGAAGTGGCTGTTGCGCAGCTCGATGGCGCTTCCGAGCATGGAGTAGAAGCCGAAGAAAATCGGGATCTGGACGAGCATCGGGAGGCAGCCGCCGAAGGGATTCACCCCGTATTGTTTGTAGAGCTTCATGAGCTCCTCGTTCATCTTGGTCGGATCGTCCTTATACTTCTCGCGAAGTTCGGTCATCTTCGGCGAGAGAAGCTGCATCCGCTTCATGGAGTCGGTCGCCTTGTTCTGGAGGGGCCAGAGGGCCGCCTTGATCAGGATGGTCAGGATGATGATCGCGGCGGCGAAGCTGCCGACATAGTGCTGGATCGAGTTCATCGCCCAGAGAAGGAACTCCGAAACGAGATGGAACATTCCGAAGTTCATCACTTTCTGCTGCTCTCCGCCGATCTTGCTCAGGCCGGTGAAGTCCTTAGGACCTGCATAGATGGAGTAGCTGCGGGTGACGGTCTCCCCGGGGGCCAAGGTGATCGGTCCGGTGCCAATGCCGCCGGTGATGCCGTAGACCGGCTGTCCCGCATGGGATTGCGCCTCATAACGGCGGGCCCAGACACCGCTGCCGGCCTGCTCCTTGGCAGGAGTCACGATGGTGCAGAAATACTGACTGGTCACCGAGGCCCACTGGATTCCCGATTCGGGTTGGCTGTAGAGATCCTTTGCAGGATGGGTCTGGATCCCGATGAGGGGGATCTTTCCAGCCTCGAACCAGTTCACGTCGATGGAGGTCATCTTCCCGTCGCGCAGCCAGTTGAAGCAGGTGTAGGTGGGGAGGTCGTTGATGTGGACGGGCGCCTCGCCCCCGGCCGCGATGAAGTAACCGGGGAGGGAGAGTGGTGTGTTTCCCGCGTTCTTGAAGGAGAGCTCCAGGCCGATCTGGTATTCCTCCGGGGAGCCGACGCTGCCGGGCAGGGTGAACTTCTTGGTGATCGAGAGACCTCCCGGAACGGAGAGGCTGAAGCTGGAGATGCCGCGGTTCTTGTCGGCATTCATCGTGAAGCCGCCTATCGCGTTTCCGTTGGCATCGCAGAGGGCCCCGATCGGCATGCCTGAGTCCTTGTTCAGGAATAGGCTCTGATCATGGGCTCCGAGGTGGAGGAACAGGGTGACTGCCTCGATGCCGCCCGTATTGGCCGCAAAGAGATACTCGGCGCGGCTGGTATCGATGGTCTCGCGCTTCGCGGAGATCTCGGGAATGGCGGGGGTGGATCCCGCGGAGGCAGTCGGGGCGGCAACGGGTGAGGGGAGCAGTGCCGTCGGAGGAAGCACGGTCGTCTTGGCGGCCGGAACCGGGGTCGGGGAGGGGGTGGCGGTGGCCGATTTTGCCTTGGCCTCTTTCTGGAGGGCAGCCTGCTGCGCGATGTAGGGGGCGTAGGTCTTGGAGTAGTAATACTGCCAGCCGACAAGTCCTGCGACGGAGAGGGCGATGGCGATCCAGGTGGTGCGGTCGAACATGGGAAAGAAGTGAAGGTGAAAAAGTGAAAAGTGAAAGGGTGGACAGTAACTTGGCTCAGGTTTCAGGTATCAAGTTTCAGGTTTCTAAATTCCGGCACGGGGTCAAAGCCGCCGTCGCCCCACGGGTGGCACTTGCCGATGCGGCGCAGGGAGAGGAGTGACCCGCGGAGGGAACCGTGTGTCTCCAGCGCCTCCAGGGTGTAGGCGGAGCAACTCGGGTGAAAACGGCATCCGCACCCGGTGCCACCCGTCAGAGCGTGGAGCAGTGGCGAGAGAATCCAACGGTAGAGATGAACCGGAATGCGAAGGAGAAAGGACATGAACAGGTCGAAAGGTGTCTTATGAGAACAAGCTCATGAGTCGGCGAAAATAGAGAGACGCTTGCCAAGACGCAACCATTCCGAGCGGAGTGCCTCCGTCTTTGCGGTTGCGGCAGGCGGCTTTGCCGTGATCACGAGCCAGAGGCCCCGTTTCAGGGAGGGGAGTTGGTGGCGGAAAATATCCCTGAGGCGCCTCTTGACCCGGTTCCTGACGACAGCCGATCCGACCCTCCGGGAGACAACGACCGCACCCTGCGTGTCCGTTCCGTCGGTGACCATCACCCCCATGCGGAGGAATGTCCCGTGAAAAGAAAGGCCCGCGGAGCGGACCTTTGCATGCTGGTATCCCGAACGAAGCCGCGCGGAACGCGGCAGCGTGAGACTAGGCCTGGGTGTGGCGGGCGTAATGGACCTCGACCCCCTTCGGGAGAAGGCGCTTGCGGCCACGCTGACGACGGCGGCTCAGGATGGCGCGACCGCCTTTGGTCTGCATGCGTGCACGGAAGCCGAACTGGCGTTTGCGCGTGCGCTTGGAAGGTTGGTAGGTGCGCTTCATGTCGTAAAAATCTTTTAAGGAATCGGGTCGGAGAGAATGTCCGGAAGGCCGGGTAGTGTCAATGGAGGAATTGGAGGGAAGTGATTTTTTAGGAATCCTATTGCTCCTGCCGCGGTTTCATCCTAGCTTCTCCGCTCCACCAAGGAACCGGCTTCGGTTCCCTTGATGCAACGCTTGGGGTCATAGCTCAGTTGGTAGAGCGCCTCAATGGCATTGAGGAGGTCTGGGGTTCGAATCCCCATGGCTCCACCAAGCGTTTCACTTTACAGCGTAAAGGGAAAAGAGTGGGGGGAACCCACTGCGGGTTCGAACCTTGGTTTGATTCGCTCGCGCCCGCTCGGCTCACCCTTTGGGTCCCGCATGGCGGGATCTATCCGGGCCTTTCCCAAGGCCACGTATTGACTGCCATGCCGCGATCAGCGGCATTTGATTTATCCGCAGGGACACTGCAGAGCCTTCGCGTAGCGAAGGATAATTGCCGCCCTTGCTCACGCAAGTGGCGCCCTCCGGACTGCTCTGCGAGCAGGCTATCCCGGCGGTTCCCACCGCCCGGTATTCCCATGGCTCCACCAAGCGTTTCTTGGATGATCCCAAAATTGTATTAGGGACGGGATGTCCGAATGATTTTATCAGGAAAACAGGAAATCAGGAACAATAGTCAGGAGATCACTCCTGAAAAAGTTTCTCCGATCTTGGGGCTCCTATTTTGACCATCTCCACAGGGCCACTAGATCCGAGGAGGATCCAAGAAGGGAAGTGATATGACGCAGGCAGTGGACCAAGAGATAAGTGCTCTGGCTCGAACGACCGCCGTTTCCCCTCCTGTCTTCCTGCTTTCTGATTCAAAAATCTCACTGCTTTTCTGT
Source organism: Verrucomicrobiia bacterium (assembly GCA_040380225.1). Taxonomy (GTDB): domain Bacteria; phylum Verrucomicrobiota; class Verrucomicrobiia; order Chthoniobacterales; family UBA6821; genus UBA6821. Next base: position 102,898 of record JBEIJN010000001.1, read on the forward strand.
GCGCCCTCTCAGGTCACAGGGCTCGGTGGTGAAAATACCCACGGAAGCACACTCAGAATAGGGAAGAGCCCATCTTTTTAAAACGGTTGCCTGGCACCACCCCGGTGAGAGCTCCAGATCTGTTGTCATGTTTCCGTTGCATCATTTGGGATGAAGCATCCATGAAAGGGTTCCCCGGGAATCGCCTGATTCAAAGATAAGCGATTTGCTTAGATGGGGTTCTTTGTTAACGGTTCAATGACGTGTTGTTATGTCCCAATGGCAATGCCAAGGAGCAGGTATTCCAAAATCATAAGGACTACCTTTTTTGCGGTGCTGATCCTTTTTCTCGGGGTCGGGGCCCTCGCCCTCTCCTCGTTCTGGAAGGATTATTTGCAGTATCACATCGGGAAACTCTCCGAGGACTCCAGGGTGATTTCCCGTGAGGTGGCGGATTCCCTGAGTGACTCCAGCCTGCTGCTGGACTTCATCAGGGAGCGACTGGGTAAGGACTTCTCACTTTCACGGGAAGACCCCGCCTCGCTTCATCGTCTCCTCGTGGAGAGCCGCAAGGAGGTCCAGCGCTGGCATGAGATTGCTCATCTCGGATTGACGATTGTTATCAATCCCTCGGGAAGGGTTGTGGATTGGAACGGGCCGTACGAGGGATCCCACACCGACCTGGCCGACCGGGATTTTTTCAAGGCCATCAAGGCCGACCCCGCTCTCCCTTGCGCGATCAACGGACTGCTGCTGGGCCGGACAAGCGGGAGGCCGACTTATCAGATCGCGATCCCCGTGAGGAATTCCCGGGGAGACTTGGGGTGCGTTCTCTCCCAGCAGGTCGATGCCCGGGAAATGGAACAATCGATCAGTGAGATCTTGGGGGATTACCCTTCGCGGGTCGTGGTTCGGACATCCGATGGGGTTATGCTTATGCAGTATCCACTGCTGCCGATTCCGAGCGAGACATGCCCGCCGCTCAAGCGGTCGCTCATCGAGAAAGGGGAGGAGGTGGCGGATGGCGGCACCTCGGGGATTGTCCGGGTTCCGGCGGGAAGCAAGGGCTTTGCGGAAACGACCTATGTGGCCGTCGTCGAGGACGCCAGGCACGGAATCTCCACGGAGGTGATGATTCCCGAGAAGACGATCATCTCCATGTTCCTGAAGAAGAACCTCAACTTCCTGATGGTGATGATGATGGGGGTGGTGGTCATCTTTGGGCTCTTTTACGGACTATGCCTCGGGGGACAAAAACTGGAATGCGCCATCCGGGAGACGACCACGGATCACCACACCGGGATCAGTAACCGGAGGGGGTTTGAAAACGAGTTGGAGCGGTTGATGAATCATGAACGGCGGGAGAGCAAACCGCTGACGCTTCTCTTCATGGACATTGATCACTTCAAGTCATTCAACGACAACTGGGGGCACGATGTCGGGGACGATGTGCTCAAGGGGGTTGCCGACTGCATCCAGGAGGCTTTGCGGAGGCCTCTGGATTATTGCTGCCGCTGGGGCGGTGAGGAATTTGCGATGGTCCTGCCGGATACCTCCGTGGAGGAGGGTGTGGAGATTGCCAACAAGTTGATGGATTGTGTCGGGGCTCTATCGATCTACGCACTCAGGAACACGCCGCATTCACCAATCACGCTCAGCATCGGGATTGCGCCGATGACTCTCGCCGGGATCCAGACACCGGCGGAGTTGATCAAGGAAGCTGATCGTGCGCTACTGCGCGCCAAGACCGAAGGCCGGAACCGCGTGGTGGTGGGGCAGAGTTAGGGCTTCGATCAAGACAAGGACTCGCGCAGAGACGCAGGGGCGCAGAGGAAAAAACTAAGGAAGGATTAGGGAGCCGAGAGGATTGTTCCCATGACTCCTCTCTAATCAGAGAAGCTCAACGATTGAGCAACAGTTGAGTCCGACTATTCCTTCGGGGCCTGCTTGGCCGGGGGTTTCCCTCCGCGGCGCCCGCGACCCCGTCCCCGGTTGCCATTCTTGCGAGGCTGATCTCCCTGCTCCGTCGCAGGGGTGTCCTGTGTTGAGGCGTCGTCTCTTTCCTCGGTGGGTTCCGGTGTGTCCGTTTCGGGTTCCCCGGATTCGTCATGCAGGGAGTGTTCCTGACCATCGTGGCGTTCACGGTTCTCCTGACGGTGCTGCTGACGATCGTCGCGGCGGCCCGGTCCCAGGTGAGGCTGATTCTGCCGATGCTGTCCCTGCTGCGGTTGATGGCTACGCTCCTGCTGGGCGCGCTTGTGAAGGGCGGAGGTGAGGTCCTTGAGGGCTCCGACAAGATGGACGCCGAGATCGCCTTCGGGTTCGTGGGCCTTCTCGATGGACTCGGCAACTCCCTCGACAGCTCCGGTGAGGTGGTCGAGCGATGCCTGGATGCCCTTGAGGGAGGCGGCGATGCTTTTGAGGACTTCGGTGTGGAGATCGGATTCAGGGGTGCTCATGAAAGTCGGTTTATGAAAGTCGGTTTATCTGGTCAGAGTGGGCGCAGGAAGAGGGGTGGTTGGCGAGTGATTTGTGAGGACGATGGACGCCGCGCTGAAGTTCCGGGTCGCTCTCCTTGCGGCGGGCAGGGAGGCCCTTAAACCAGAGGAGCAGGGCATGCCAGTGGATGCCAAGGATCACCTGCATCGTGAGCAGGGGATACTTCAGCGAGAAGCGTAGAAGGTTCGCGTCGGTGAGGGGAACCCGCTCTCCGGTGAGCGTGCTGATGAGTTCCCGGTCCTGGCCCCGGTAATCGTCGATCAGGATGCGCAGTCCGGCATCGGGCGGATGGAAGCGGAAGTCGAACTCGAGATCGAGGTCGGAGAAGGGGGAGACGTAGAAGTGCTTCACGACGCGTGCATGAAAGGTTCCGTCGGCGGCAAGCGGCACGAGGTAGGGTTTCCATTCGCCGAAGGTATTGCCCACCTCGGCGACCGCGGTCAGCGGTTTTCCCTCCGTGTCGTGGCAGAAGTAGACCGAGATCGGGTTGAAGATGTAGCCGAGCACTCGCGGGAGAGTCAGCAGCAGGATGCGCCCGACCGGGGCGGTGACTCCCTGCGATCGCAGGTAGTGCATGATATTCTCACGAGCGGAGGGGGCTCCATGGCTGATGTGGTCGCTCTCCCGGAAGCTGTAGAGTCCGGGGCGGTTGATCCGGAGAAGCCGCAGAGTGCGGTCGAGTGCCGGCAGTTCGTCGAGATCGATCAGGAAGTAAAAGACCCTGTAGAGGAACTCATGTCGCTTCGGCGCCAGACGCCGGTGAAAGACGGCGCACTCGTAGAGGCAGGAGTTCATCGGGGAATAAGGCTGAAGGCTGAAGGCGGAAGGGGTAATCGGGCCCAGCATTCCTCGGGATCATTCTCTGCGCCTCAGCGCCTCTGCGCGAGCCTGGTAGTGACGGCCTTTGCCGCCTCGAATCCCGACATGCAGGCATCCTCGTGAAAGCCGTATCGGAAGTAGCTTCCGCAGAAGAAGAGAGGGCCGGCGCGGTTCAGTGACGGCAGTTCCCTCTGTGCCCGGATCGCCGCGAGTGTGAAGACGGGGTGCTCGTAGGTCGTCGAGTAGAGAACGCTCGAGGGATCGATCAGGTCGGTGCTGTTGAGGGAGACGAAATAGTTCCGCTTTTGCGAGACGCCCTGGAGGGCATTCATCCAGTAGTGCGTGGTTGCCCGGGTGTGGCCACCCTTGGGCGCATCGACCCGGAAATTCCACGAGGCCCAGGCGCGGCGTGCGCGCGGCATCACGGAGGCATCGGTGTGAAGGAGGGTCTCGTTGCGTTGGTAAGCGAAGGGTGAGAGGAGTCGCCGTTGCGCTTCCGATGGGGCTCCCAGCATGGCAAGGCTCTGGTCGGCGTGGGCGGCGAGCACGACGGCATCGAAATGCTCCCCGGCTCCCGAGGCGGTGGTGACCCGGGCCCCTCCCGCCTCTTCGGTCACGGAGACAACCGGATCGCCGAGCCTCGGCTGACCCAGCACCCGGAGCAGTTTTTCCAGGTAGCTGCGGGATCCTCCCCCCACCGTGAACCAGGGGTGGTGGGTGGTGACGCCGAGGAAGCCGTGGTTGTGGAAGAAATGGAGGAGTGTCGACGCGGGGAAATCGAGGACGCGTCCCGGTTCCGTCGACCAGACGGCGGAACTCATCGGGATCAGGTAGAGATCAACGAAGTCGGTGCTGAAGCGGTGGCGCCTGCAGAAGGTGGCAAGATCCTCCTCCGCATCCTCCCCGCTATCACCGAGGGATCCGCCGGACTCATCCCGGAGCCAGCGACGGCCGACGCGGAAGAAGCGCATGATCTCGGAAATCAGGGCGAGGAACCGGAGGTTGCCGATGTTGCAGCGCTGGGCGAAGAGTTTGTTGAGGCCCATGCCGTTGTATTCGAGACCCGTCGGGAGGTGCTGCACGCTGAGCGACATCTCGCTCGGCTTCGCGACGACGCCGAGTTCGTCGAAGAGGCCACAGAGGTTGGGGTAGGTGACCTTGTTGAAAACGATGAAGCCGGTGTCGATCGGAAGTTCTCTTCCCTCCTCCCCGACCGTGACCGTGTTGGTGTGGCCGCCCGGGCGCGGCGCTCCCTCAAGGAGGGTGATATCGCCGAGATCGCGGAGTCTCCAGGCGCAGGAGAGTCCGGCGATCCCTGTGCCGATCACGGCGATGCGGGGGCGGGCGGCCGCGCTTCCTGCTTCCTTACCCTGCATGGGTCAGATGGTTTTCCTCGGCGTAGGCGCTCTCGGGCACCCGCTTCAGGTCGCTGATGATGCCGAGCGCGGCGAGAAGGCGGAGGGTGTAATAGGTCGGGTCGATCTCCCACCAGTACAAGCCCTGTCGGGCCGCCGACTGATAGCGGTGGTGGTTGTTGTGCCACCCCTCGCCGAGGGTGATGAGCGCGAGGAGGAAGCTGTTGCGACTGTCGTCGCCGGTGTCGTAGCGGGGCTTCCCCCAGACATGGGCCATGGAGTTGATGCAGCAGGTGCCGTGAAACAGCAGGACCGTGCTGATGAAGCCTCCCCAGACGAGCATCTGGAGTCCGGAGGTGCGGAGCCCGGGATCGTAAGCCGCCAGAAGGGCTCCGAGTCCGTAGGTGAGGAGGGCAAGGAGCAGGGGGCCGATCAGGTCGAAGCGGTTGAGAAAGACCAACTCGGGGAACTTGGCGAGGTCGGGAATGAGTCTGTAGTCTGTCGGGAAGTTCCGGCTGCTGGTCATCCAGCCGATATGGGCCCACAGGAATCCTTTCTGCCTGGGGGAGTGAACATCGACCTCCTCGTCCGAGTGGGCGTGATGGTGGCGGTGGACGGCGGCCCACCAGAGGGCGCCGCGCTGGACGCAGAGCAGGCCGAGGAGCGCGAAGAGGAACTGGACGGGGCGGCTTGTCTTGTACGCCTTATGGCAGAAGTAGCGGTGGTAGATGCCGGTAATGAAGAACATCCGCACAAGGTAGAGCAGCGCGCAGACGATAACGGCCACCGGGCTCCATCCGACCCAGATCACGCCGAGGCAGCCCAGGTGCAGGACCGCGAAGGGCAGGACCTTTCCCCACTCCATTTTCTCCGGCAGCGCACGCGTCTGATCGAGCCCCAGGGGGAAATGATCCGAATCGATGGCCCGGATCAGCGGTGAGAGGATGCTCATCAAGCGGTCCGGAGTATCAGTCCGACGAGATGCCGAACTCTCCAAGGAGTCGGTGGAGGTCGTCGGAGCCGTAGTATTCGATGGCGATGTGCCCCTTCTTCTCCGCATGGGTGAGGGAGACGCGCGTGGAGAACCGGTGCTGGAGCTTGTTCTCGACGTGCTTGAGGGCAGGGGGGAGTTCGGCGGGCTTGCGTCCGCCTTTGCCTCCGGGTTTGCGGGGCTTGGTACCCTCGAGATGGGATGCCACGAGCTGCTCCGCGTCGCGGACGGATGCGTTGCTACGGATCAGTTTCTCCGCGAGAAGGCGCTGCTCCGCATGATCCTTGACCGCCAGGAGGACCTTGGCATGGCCGACCGTCAGGCGACCCTGCGTGAGGTGGGACTGCACCTCGCCGTCGAGTTCCATGAGGCGCATGGCATTGGCCACCGCGGGACGGCTTTTGCCGACTCGTTTGCAGATCTCCTCCTGGGTGAGGCGGAATTCCTTGGAGAGCCTGAGGTAGGCGGCGCCCTCTTCGATCGGATTGAGCCCCTCGCGCTGGAGGTTCTCGATGAGGGCGAGCTCAAGGACCTCCTGGTCGCTGGCCTTGCGGATGATGACGGGAGCCTCGGTCAGGCCGACCTCCATCGAGGCGCGCATACGGCGCTCTCCGGCGATCAGTTCGTATTTCCCTGCGGCAAGACGGACGATGAGCGGCTGGATGATGCCGCGCTCACGGATCGAATCGATCAGGTCTCGCAGTTGGTCGTCGCGGAACTCCGTGCGGGGCTGGAGCGGGCTGGGAACGATCTGGTCGAGTCGGATCTGCTGGATGCGCTCCCCGTGTTCCTCCGAGGGGACCGGGGCGGCGACACGCGTGTTGATCAGGGCGCCCAGACCTTTGCCAAGACCCTTCCCAAGGCCTTTGCCCAAGGATTGCTTCCCGTCGTTTCCGCTCGCTGACTTTGACATGAAGTGGATCGTAGAGCAGGCCGCGATGAATCGGGAAGAAAAAGGTGGGCTCTTCGCTATTGTGAGTGGGGGAATGTTCCGGAAAAGACAAGGAATGAGTTTCACGCAAAGGACGCAACGATCGCAAAGAGGGGTTTCGCTTTGCTGTGTTTTTACTGGCAGGGTAGTTGCAAGAATTCTCAAAAAATCCACCGTTCTTCCCCCCCCCATAGTTTCATCGGGCGCTACTCTTTGATCCTACCTTGGCGTCCGTTGCGTCCGTTGCGTGAAAATATCATGCAATCAACCCACTGCAAACGGCGAGGCGCCAAAAGGTGCGATGGGGACGGGGGTTGGTGAGTCAATGGGGTCATCGACCTCCATGCCTTTGCCCGTTCGTGCTTTTCCACCTTGTCACTCCCTCCGGCTTTTCCACATGTTGACGCCCAATGTTTGACTCACTGGATCTGATTCTGCCCGATGAGGCGCATGACGGGCCGATGCAGATGGCGCTCGACGAGGTGCTTCTGGGAACTGTCGTTCGACCGACTCTCAGGATTTACCGCTGGTCCTCTCCCTGCGTGAGCTTCGGCTACTTTCAGACATTCGCTGCGGTGAGGGAAGCTTACCCAATGATTCCCGTGGTGAGGCGTTGGACGGGCGGGGGAATGGTCGAGCATGGAAAGGATCTGACCTTTTCCTTGATGCTTCCCAAGGAAGCGGAGGCGGCCTCGATGCCTCCGGCATTATTCTATCGGGAACTTCATGGGAAAATGGCCTCCTGGCTTGCCGAAGTGGTCTCCTCAGAGGTGCGCCTTGCGGGAAGGGCCGATATTCAGGCTGGTCCGGCCTGTTTCTCGGCACCCGCAGGTGATGATCTTCTCCTCTCGGGAGAAAAGATCCTGGGAGGGGCGCAGCGGCGCAGTGCCGGGGCACTGCTCTATCAGGGAAGCCTTCAGCGGTTGGAGCGACTTCCCTTGGACTGTCTGGCGATGGCTCGGTCGCTCAGTCTACGGGTTGATGAACAGCAGATCGGGCGCGCTCTGATGGGGGAAGCCAATCTGTTGGCGGAAAGGCGCTACCGCTCGAAAGAGTGGGTGTTGCGAAGGTAGGGAATGCATCAAGGCGGGAAAAATCCGACGGGACAGCCATTGGGAACAGATTCTTGTAGCGGGGCGGATTCCCGAAAAGCGGATCGTTGTTGATGACTTCCCTCAATCACACCACACTGCAAACCCGTAATCTGTCCATGAATCGTCCCTTTCTTGCAGCGGCTCTGATCGCCTCATCGGCTTTGCCCAACCTCGGGGCAGCCACCGCGATCACGGGATCCGGGGCCACCTTTCCGGCGCCGCTCTACCAGCGCTGGGCTTCCGATTTCAAGAAGGTCAATGCCGATGTGATGGTCAACTATCAATCCATCGGGAGCGGCGCGGGTGTCACCCAGTTCCTTCAAGGGGTTACCGATTTTGGTGCCAGTGACACGGCAATGAAGGATGAGGAGATCTCTCATGCCAGGCAGAATGCGGTGATGATTCCCGCCACAGCCGGATCGATCGTGCTGGCATACAATGTTCCGGGAGTTCAGACAGGCCTGAAGCTGAGCCGCACCGCCTACATCGGTATCCTGGTCGGCGGCATCACCAAGTGGAACGACCCTGCCATCGCCAAGGCGAATCCCGGCGTGAATCTTCCCGCTGTGCCGATCACGGTGATCAGCCGTTCCGATGGAAGCGGAACCACCGCCGTCTTCACCGGTCACTGTGCCGAGGTGAGTGCCGAGTTCAAGGAGAAGGTGGGCAGCGGCAAGGCCGTCACTTGGCCGGTCGGGGTGGCCGGAAAGGGGAACGAAGGGGTCACCGCCCTGATCAAGCAGACTCCGGGCGCCATCGGTTACGTGGAGTATGGTTTCGCGGCGTACAATAATCTGGCAATGGCAGCTCTGGAGAACAAGGCGCAGAACTTCATCTCCCCTTCCATCGAGAGCTGTGCCGCCACGCTCGCATCGGTGAAACTCCCCGGCGATCTCCGGGCCTTCATTCTGGATCCGGAGGGGTCCAATGACTACCCGGTCGTCACCTTCACCTGGGTTCTCGTCAAGAAGACCTACGGCGATGCCGCCAAGGCCGCCGGCGTGAAGGCCTTCGTCACGTACGGTCTCACCACCGGGCAGGCCGCCGCTCCGCAACTCGGCTATGTCACCCTTCCCCCCGAAGTGGTTACGAAGGCCATGGCAGCCCTGGAGGCGGTCAAGTGATTCCCTGAAGTGACCTTGGGAGAAAAATCGATCACGACTCGACTCGGAGGGCCGGCCAACCGGCCCTACCGCCCCCGTGCGGACTTGTTCCGGGCCGCCTGCTGGATTGCCTCGGCGCTGACCGTTGCGCTGCTCGTCTTTATTCTGGGAGAGATCCTCTGCAAGGCATGGCCGGCCATTACTAAGTTCGGCCTCGGCTTCCTCAGCGGTGTCCAGTGGAGTCCTAACCGGGGGGTGTTCGGCGTACTCCCCGTCCTCATCGGCACCGCGGCAAGCAGCCTGCTTGCGCTGCTCTTTGCACTGCCGCTCGGGCTGGCCATCGCCATTTTCCTGAGCGAGAACTTTCTGCCCCGACCTGTCCGTCAGTTCATCCGCTTCATGGTCGAGTTGCTCGCCGCGATTCCGAGCGTCGTCTACGGACTCTGGGGCATCTTTATCGTTGTCCCCCTGGTGCAGCAATACGGGGCGGTCCTTGCGGACAAACTCGGATTCCTTCCTCTCTTTGCCGGTCCCACCTACGGCAACAGCCTCCTGACCGCCAGCCTGGTGCTGGCACTGATGGTGCTGCCGACCATCACCGCCATTTCCAGAAACTCGCTCGTTGCCGTCCCGCCGACGCTCCGCGAGGTCTCCTACGCCCTCGGGGCCACCCGCTGGGAGACGATTCTCGGAGTCATCCTGCCTACCGCGGCTCCCGGCATCGTCGCCTCGACGATTCTGTCATTCGGCCGCGCGATGGGTGAGACCATGGCGGTGGCCATGCTGATCGGCAACAGCCAGCGACTCTCCTGGTCGCTGCTTTCCCCCTCCAATACCCTCTCCGCCCTGCTTGCCAACCAGTTTGCCGAGGCCGAGGGAATCCAGATCAGCGCCCTGATGTATGCGGCGTTGGTCCTCGTGATCATGACCCTGGCGGTCAATATCGCCGGTGATGCCGTTCTCCGGCGGACTCAGCGCTCCCTGGTGGGGCTGAAATAAGGAGACCCGACGATGAGTCACCCTACGAAGGCATCCGGAAATTTCTTCACTCAGGACGGGAAGGGGATTTCCCCGCTCCGGTTGATCCGCAACGGCCTCCTGACCGGTCTCTGCATCTCCCTCTCCCTGCTGACGCTGCTTCCGCTTTTTTCCATCGTGATGCTGGTGGTGAGGAACGGGTTGCCGCTCATCAGTCCCTCCCTCTTCACGGAACTGCCCCCTCCTCCGGGACTCGAGGGGGGGGGCTTTGCCAATGCCATCATCGGCACGGTGATCATGGTCGGCATCGCCCTGATGCTGGCGATCCCGCTAGGCATTCTGGCCGCCATCCACATCACCGAGTATGCGCCCGCGTCGCTCCTCTCGAAGTGCGTGCGCTTGGTTGCCAAGCTGCTCAACGGCATCCCCTCGATCATCTGCGGCGTCTTCGCCTTTGCCGCCATCGTGATGACGATGCACGGCTTCTCCGCCTTTGCGGGAGGTGTCGCGCTCTCCATCCTCATCCTGCCGACGATCCTGCTGACTGCCGAGCAGGCCCTCCTTGATGTTCCCAATGCCTACCGGGAGGCCTCCTTGGGGCTCGGAGCCACCCCGTTTCAGACGATCTTTCGGATCGTCCTGCCCGATGCCCTTCCGACGATCATGACGGGTGTGATGCTTGCCGTGGCGCGTGCGGCGGGAGAGACGGCTCCAGTCCTCTTCACCGCCCTGTTCAGCGCCAACTGGATCCATTCCATCATGGAGCCGACCGCCTCCCTCTCGGTGCTGATCTACAATTTCGCTGCACTCCCCTTCGACTATCAGGTGAAGATGGCATGGTCCGCCTCCCTCATCCTGGTGACTCTGGTGACCGTCACCAATGTCCTTGCGCAGATTTTCTTCAGACCCAAGCATCGCTGATTCCGAATCCTGGGCAAGCCCGCCCGTTCCAACCGAACCCATCCCCTCCATGTCCGAATCCCCGACAAGCCCGCCGATGCTCACCGATGACTTCGCTCCGGGCGAGATCAACTTCATGAAGGTGGATGATTTCAGCTTCTTCTACGGGAAGAAGCAGGCCCTGCACGACATCAATCTCACGATCCCGTCGAGGAAAGTGACCGCCTTCATCGGTCCCTCGGGATGCGGCAAGTCAACGCTGCTGCGAAACTTCAACCGGATGAACGAGCTCATCCCCGGTATCCGTCACGAAGGGGACATCAGCATTCACGGAACGAGCATCTACGATCCCTCCGTGGAGGTCATCGCCCTGCGCCGCCGCATCGGCATGGTCTTCCAGAAGTCGAACCCCTTCCCGATGTCGATCTACGAGAACATCGTCTATCCCCTCCGCATCGCCGGGGAGAAGAACCGTGCCGTGCTCGATGAGGCCGTGGAGCGCTGCCTCCGATCCGCCGCACTTTGGGAGGAGGTGAAGGACCGCCTTCACGAGAGCGCCCTCAGTCTCTCCGGCGGCCAGATGCAGCGTCTCTGCATCGCCCGCGCGATCGCAAGCCGTCCCGAAATCCTGCTCATGGATGAGCCCTGCTCGGCCCTCGATCCGATCGCGACGGCGAAGGTGGAGGAGTTGATCATCGAGCTCAAGAAGGAGTTCACCATCCTCATCGTCACCCACAACATGCATCAGGCGAGCCGGGTTTCCGACCTCACAGCCTTCTTCTATCTGGGCAGTCTGGTTGAGTTTGACAAAACGCAGAAGATCTTCACCAATCCCGCCAAACAGCAGACGGAGGATTACATCACCGGCCGGTTCGGTTGATCTTTCCCTCACTGCCCTTTTTCCTCCACATTATCCACTTTTCCAACATGCACACGGAACCCTCCCGCCCCCACACGCTGACCAACTTCACGGTCTCCCTTGACCATCTGCGAGGCAGTGTGCTGATGATGTCGAGCCTGACCCAGCGCAATCTCAAGAACTCCATCAAGGGACTGATGGAGCGCGATGACGACTGGTGCAACAACTCGATCGCCGATGACGAGGAGATCGACCTGCTCGAGATGCAGATCGACAAGGAGGGGATCGACGTGATGAGCAGGTTCCAACCCGTTGCTTCTGATCTCCGCGAGGTGATCTCCTCGATCAAGATCGGTGCGAATATCGAGCGCGTGGCCGATCAAGCGGTGAACATTGCCCGCCGCGCCCGCAAGATCAACGAGCACCCCGAGGTGCCCGAACTTCATTTCCTCGATGAACTGGTGAAAATGGCCGTCTCCATGTTCGATGACGCCGTGAGGGCTTTTGCGGAGAGGAACGCCCACCTGGCGGTGGAACTCAAGGCGCGGGACAAGGAACTCGACCGCCTCAACCGCGAACTCACCGACAAGATGGTCCAGAGGATGCAGGACGATTCGGTCAATCTGCCGACCTACCTCAACCTGATCTTTGTCAGCCGTTGCCTTGAGCGCATCGGCGACCATGCGGCGAATATGGCCGAGGATGTCGTCTTTGCGGTGCGTGCCGAGGATATCAGGCACCACGCCAAGTAGGCCCTATCGGTAGGAATCAGTGCTTCCTTGGGGGATTTTTGACCCATTTTTCTCCTTGAACGGGAGGGGGCTCACCCTAGCCTTTCACATCTGAAGCGATGCGACGTTTTTTCCTGATCCTAACCCTGATCTGCTCGATGGGCGGGGTTGCCCATGCCCAGTTCGGGAGCTTCAGTGACAAGCCGGTGGAGATCACCGCGGATGGCGACACGCGCTTCGAGAACGGTGCCGCCATCGCAGATGACAATGTCCAGATCCGCTACGGAGGCATCGCCATCTATGCCGATCACGCGGAGTACAATCCCGACACTCGAGACATCCTGCTGGTTGGCAATGTCCGCATCTACAGCGGGGAGAATCTCTTCAACGGCCAGAGGGCATTCTACAACCTCGAGACCAAGCAGGTCAGGGCGTTGGAGTTCGACGGAGGCCATGCCCCTCTCAAATTCAGCTCCCTTTCGGCCAAGGGATTCGGAACCCGGCAGTTCACCCTCAACGATTCCGCCATCACTACCTCCGACTCCTCGATGCCCGACTGGCATGTGAAGGCCAAGACCATTCGCCTCTACCCGGGGGATCGCGTCGTGATGCTCAATTCCACCCTCTATGTCGGCAAGGTGCCGATTTTCTGGCTTCCCTACGCCTACGGAAATCTCCGAAGCCAGGGATTGCAGGTCTCTCCCGGCTACTTTTCAAACTGGGGCGGCTTCCTTCTGACCTCCTACACCTTCCCCCTTGGAACTGGTGACAACGTTCTGGCAACCATCAGGCAGGATTACTACACAGAACGTGGCGAGGCAGCAGGGTTCGATCTCGCACTGAAGTTTGGCAAGAATGACCGGAGCTACGGGAAGTTTATCTCCTACTATGTGAACGATCAGCAGCCTTCCACCAAGATCGGTGGACCGGGAGAACTTCCGGAGCAAGACACCCAGGCCCGTTACCGTATCGGCTATCAGGGGAAGGTGTTCGTGACCGATGATGTTTACGCCACCATCGACATCACCAAGTTGAGCGACCGTGACTTCATGCAGGATTTCTATCCGGCCGAGAACCAGACCAATCCCCAGCCCGACAACAACGTTACCCTGACCAAGTTGGATGATGTCTACTCCTGGTCGCTGGTGACCCGCTGGCAGATGAACAGCTTCCAGGAGACCACGGAGCGCCAACCGGAGGCCGCGTTTGACTTCAAGCAGGAGCCGCTCTTCGGCCTGCCCGTGTTCTATGACGGCACCACGGCGCTGGGCCAGTTGAACCGCAACTTCGCCCAGGATTCCTATGGCACCGATTACGGTGCCACCCGGTTCGACACCTTCCACCAGATCAGCGCCCCGCAGACGCTCTGGGGTTGGCTTTCTGCAGTTCCCAAGGTCGGTATCCGCGGAACCTTCTACAGCCAAGGTGGCTCTTTTCAGGGATCCAATGGGGTGATCAATCCCTTCCCTTATGCCTACACCGCGAACGGCAATACCAATGGCAATGCCAATGTCCCCGTCGGCAATGCGCTGGTGACGACTGGCAATGTGGTGCGCCCCATCTTCAATGCCGGGCTAGAGAACTCTTTCAAGATTTCCAGGAGTTTCGAGGGGATGCAGTCCCGGATGCTCGGACTCGACGGAGTGAGGCACGTCTTCCAGCCCTACAGCAATCTATCCTATGCCTACGCTGGTGGTCCTAATGTCAATCAGGTGCTTCAGTTCGACCGTCTGCTCCCCAACAATCCCAATCAGACGACCCGTTCAGGCTACCAGCCCAGCTCGACCCAGCTCGAACCGCTCGACTTCCCCCAGTTTGCGGCAATCGACGCGATTGACACCTGGGCGATCTGGCGTCTCGGAGTCCGTAACCGACTGCAGACCCGCCGGGATGGCGACACCCACGACTGGTTCTTTATTGATTCCTTTGCGGATGTGAACGGGATCAATCCCTACTTCAACGGACCAATCTCCAATTTCAACAACCGCTTCATCTTTGCCCCGGTGAGTTGGTTGAACCTCAGGGTCGGTTCGCAGGTTCCCCTGACCTCGGACGGCTTTACGGAACTCAATACTGATTTCAATGTCATGCCTGCCCGTAATTTATCCTTTGGTTTCGGAACGCGTTACATCGATAACTACAACGGCTCCAGCAACGACAATCAGTATCCCATCAATGCCTTCTGTAAGCTGAATGACCATTGGTCGGTCAGTGGACAGGGAATCTATAACCAGGCCGCCGCCAACAACAACTCGACCGGAAGCGCCCTGATCTACCAGCGCTACATGATTCACCGTGATCTCTCCAGCTGGATCGTCTCCTTCGGCGCCGAGGTACGTTCAAACCAAGGAACGGCAACCCAGGGTGGTCAGAATCTATACGGGGCTCTCCTGACATTCACCCTGAAGGATCTCCCTCAGGTGACGCTGCCGCTCGCCTTCAGTGGCGCCCAGCAGGCAGGCTCCAGTCCAATGACCACTTCCGGAGCTCAGTAACGTTTCCTTGCGAGTCCTGAGGATTGCTCCAGGACCATGAAGGCATCGCCCGCCTCTCTATGGCTGGTAAAGCGGTCTGAAGCTCTGCCGATCTGCCTTCGGGAGAGATGGGTTTCCAGAAATTCCCGTTGTGACGCAAGCGATTCGCTTCTCCACCCCAGCTCCTCTCCCCAGCGGATCAGGTCGCTGAAGTTGACGTCGGCCGTGATATCCTGTTTCCCGAAACGAGCATAGATTTCCCGTCCCGTGAATCGCTGGTGCTTCCAGTACGCCCGCACGGTTCCCTGGATGGGAGTACGGCTATGAGCCGTTTGCTGATCCCCGTAGTCGATTGTCAGCATGGAACCCTCCTTCCACACCGGTCTCCATGATCGAAGCCACTCGTTGTAGGAATCATGGCGCTCAACCCGATGGCCTGGGGAATAGGTTTCAAATTGAGCGAACCACGGATCGGCTGCTTTGAGAGGCATCAGGACTTCAAGGATCGAGTTGTCGGGGGAGAGTTGAATCCCCACTTCGCTCCATCCGTGATCTCTCTTCTCAAAAAGCCGGCATGGGAAGGCATCGACCAGCTCGTTGCTGAAAATCAGGGCCCGTCCCCGGGATCGTTTCAGGGCCTGTTCCATCGAATCGACCCAGGCCACTCCGCGACCGCGCAGCAGATCCTGCTGCCGCCTCTTGAGGATCGGCGAGGCTTCCAAGATGGTGTAACTTGTTCTCAGTCGCCCCAGCCATCCAAGGTGTTTCAGGATGGTGCGCGCCAGATGGCCGCTGCCGGCACCGATCTCGATCACGGGAATGCACCGCCATCCCAACGCTCCGGCCCTCTCCCTGATCCAAGCCGCGATGGCCATGCCGAGTCCCTCATCCAGCGTCGCTGAAGTGGAGAAGTCTCCTTCCCGCCCCACGTCGGCGATCTGGGCCGTGTAGTAGCCGAGGGTGGGGTGGTAAAGCGCCTCCCGCATGAACCGGTGGAAGGGAATGGCTCCCCCGCATTCTTCCTGAACCCGCCTCAGCAGCGGAAGAACCCCGTCGTCACCCACCGGATCAGGAGGTCAGCAGCGCCTTGCATTCCGCCGTGCGCTGCGCGGGATCTGGTGCGAGCAGAAGATCGGAAACAATCACGACGCGCCGCGCTCCGTCGGTCACGACATCGGCAAGATTGCTTTGCTTGATTCCCCCGATGCAGAAGATCGGCAGTTCCAGCAATCGGTGGACCTCCATGATCTCGTCGGTCCCGATCGGAAGGTAATCGGGCTTGGTGGGGGTGGCAAAAAGTGGTCCGAATCCGATGTAGTCCGGCTTTTCCCCGGCGGATGCCTGTGCCTGTTCCAGGGAGTGGGTTGATTTGCCAATGAGGGCTCCTGGGCCTGCCAGGCGGCGGGCCTCGGCCACGGAGAGATCATCCTGACCGACATGGGCCCCGGCGGCACCGCAGTCGCGGACGAGTTCCGGGTAATCGTTCAGGATGAAGGGAATCGCCGCTTCGCGGCAGATCGGCGCAAGTTCCCGGGCCATCGCAAGGATTTCATCGCTGGACTCCTTCTTTGCCCTGAGTTGCAGGATATCCGCCCCCCCCCGGATGAGGGAGCGCGTCATGGATGCCATCTTCTCCGGGGTCACATAGCCCGTGTCGACAATCCCGTAGAGGCGGCATTCGGAGAGCGGTTTCATGGGCTGTGATTCCAGGCTCCCGATGACCCCTTTCTAGTCCTTTTCAGTCCTCTCCAGTTGCCACTGGGCCGAAGCCCTACTCCTTGACCACCGGGACACCATCCTTGAGGAACTTCTCAAGGAATCCGGTGCTGTACTTCCCTTTCTGGAAGTCGGAGTTCTGAAGGATGGCCCGGTGAAGCGGGATCGTCGTCTTGATGCCGACGACCTGATACTCGCCGAGCGCCCTCGCCATGCGCGCGATCGCGGCTTCGCGGGTCGAGGCCGTAGCGATCATCTTCGAGATCATCGAGTCGTAGTTGGGCGGGATCGGGTAGCCGGCGTAGGCGTGGGAGTCGATGCGCAGTCCGCGCCCTCCGGGAGCGTAATAGGCCTCGATCTTGCCGGGGCACGGCATAAAATTCTTTTCCGGATCCTCGGCATTGATGCGGCACTCGATGGAGTGGAGGCGCGGTTTGGCATTCACCAGGTGCTCGGAGAGGTGCTCCCCGGCGGCCACTTGGAGTTGCTGCTTCACCAGGTCCACCCCGTAGACCTCCTCCGTCACGGGATGCTCCACCTGGATGCGGGTGTTCATCTCCATGAAGTAGAAGTTCAGGTCGTCGTCGACGAGATACTCGATGGTGCCGGCATTGTAGTAGCCGACCGTCTCGCAGAGACGGACGGAAGCCTCACCCATCCGCTTGCGCAGATCCTCAGTCATCAGGGGGGAGGGGCACTCCTCGAGGATCTTCTGGTTGCGGCGCTGCAGTGAGCAGTCGCGTTCGCCGAGATGGACGATCTTGCCGTGCTTGTCACCGAAGACCTGAAACTCGATGTGGTGCGGGTTGATGATCAGCTTCTCGATGTAGACGTCGGGATTGCCGAAGGCCTTGTCGGCCTCCATGCGCGCGCTGTGGTATCCCGCGACGAGGCTTCCCTCGTTGTGGGCCATGCGCATGCCCCGGCCGCCGCCGCCGGCGACCGCCTTGATCATGACCGGGTAGCCGATCTTGCGGGCGACCTTGATGGCCTCCTTCTCGTCCTGGACGACTCCGTCGCTACCGGGGGAAATGGGGACGCCGGCTTTCTTGGCGCATTCGCGGGCGCTGTTCTTGTCTCCCATGAGCCGGATCGATTCGGGGGAGGGGCCAACGAAGGTGATGTTGGCCGAGGCGCAGATCTCGGCGAAGTGGGCGTTCTCGGCCAGAAAGCCGTAGCCCGGGTGAATGGCATCGACGTCGGCGATTTCGGCCGCGCTGATGATCCGGTCGATCTTCAGGTAGCTTTCGCTGCCGGCAGCCGGACCGATGCAGATCGCCTCGTCGGCAAGCTGGACATGGAGCGAGTCGATGTCGGGCTCGGAATAGACCGCCACGGTGCTGATTCCCAGCTCCTTGCAGGCTCGGATGATACGGAGCGCGATTTCGCCGCGGTTGGCGATCAGGACTTTCTTGAACATCGGGTCGGTGTGGTCGGAGGTTCCGGCGCTGCCTTAGCTGACGCGGAAGAGAACCTGTCCGAATTGGACCGGCTTTCCGTTCTCGGCAACAACCTCGACGACCTTTCCTGAAATCTCGGCCTTGATCTCGTTCATGACCTTCATCGCCTCAATGATGCAGACGACAGAATCGGCATTGATGGTCTTCCCTGCCTCGACGAAGGGGGGCGCATCCGGGGAGGGGGTGGCGTAGAAGGTGCCAACCATGGGGGAAGTGATTTCCTTGTAGTTGCTCTTGGCGGGCTCCGGGGCGGCAGCCTTCTCAGCCGGGGAGGGGGCCGCTGCGGGGGCGGCCACGGGGGCCGGGGCCGAGGCATGCCCCTGGATCACGGTGGCTCCGGAGGAGGCACCCGCCGGGGTCTTCAGGGTGATGCGGAAGTCACCTTTCTCGAATTCGAGGACGGCCAGGTCGTTCTGCTTGAGGAGGTCGATCAGGGAACGGACTTCGGGAAAATCGGATCCGGCCGTCTTGGGAGCCTTGGAAATCTTGGCTGCTTTGATGGCCTTGGGGGCGGAAAGCTTCTTGGCGGGGGCCTTGGGGGCCTTCTTGGAGGTCTTGGTGGTACGTGCCATGGTGTTGGTTTTGGAAGGGGTGATTGTGACGGGAGGAGTCGCCGGAGGTCAAGCAACCTGTCCGGATGGGATCATGGCAAACCTAAAACCTGCATTAGAGTCGGGATCAACGATGGGTGAAGAAGTTACAAGGGTTAGAACGTTACAACGTTAGAATGTGGAGGGAAACAGTCCTCATTCGATGCCCGATGATCGGGATGCAGAAAATAGGAGATGATAGAGATAGGGTGGCAATCATTCCGTCGAGACTGCAACGCAGGGCTGGCAGTTCAGCCCTTGTAACCTTTTAACGATTCAACATTTTAACTCGGAAAGAACTCACCATGCAGGTGAACACTGCACCCCTGTTACTTCTGTCTTATTGAGTAATCCGGGACACAAGAGGTTCCCTCTTTACAGATTTCCTCCTTCCGTTTGTAGTGGACGCCTTATGTGGCTCCTGATGCCTATCCTCGTTACCCTGCTCGTGATCATCTGCCTGCTGATGATCCTCACCATCCTCATGCAGCGCCCCAAGAGTGAGGGGCTGGGAGCCGCCTTCGGTGGCGGACTCACGGACAACCTCTTCGGTGCCCAGACCACCACCGTGCTCACCAAGTTCACCGTCTGGCTCGGAGGGCTCTTCTTCGCGCTGACCCTGCTGATCTCGGTCCTGCAGGTGAAGGTGACAGCCGGTCCCACTGCGATCCAGAAGCAGTTGATGAAGGCACCCTCACCGGCGGCATCGCCCGTGACACCTTCGGCTCCGGCCAAATAACCCGGTGAAGACGGCGGCCCGGATCGGAGTTGTCCGGTCATGGCGGCGGACGGCGCCCTCCCCGGTTGTCTTTGTCCCCACCATGGGGGCGCTTCATGAAGGGCATGCGGCATTGATCCGCAAAGCCCGTAGGTTGGCCGGCCCCAAGGGGCGCGTCGTGGTTTCCATCTTCGTGAACCCGACCCAATTCGGACCCAAGGAAGATCTCGCGAAATACCCCCGGCCCTTTGCTCAGGACCGGATGATCTGCAAGGAAGAAGGGGCGGATCTTCTCTTTCATCCCACACCCGCAGAGATGTATCCCGCGGATGCATCGGTCATGGTGAAGGAGTCCTCCCTCGCGAAGGGACTCTGCGGTGCCTCCCGTCCCGGCCACTTCGACGGCGTCTGCACGGTCGTGACGATGCTCTTCAATATCGTCCAGCCCGACGTCGCTGTGTTCGGGGAGAAGGACTGGCAGCAGTTGGCCGTGATCCGGAGGATGGTCCGGGATCTCGCGATGCCGGTGAAAATCGTCGGGCACCCGACGGTCAGGGAGGAGGATGGCCTCGCGCTGAGTTCCCGCAATCGCCTGCTCTCGCCCGAGGCAAGGAGGGTTGCCCCGAGGATTCACCAGGAGCTGATCGCCACGGCCATGGAGGCGGAGGAGGGAGAACACCGCATCGCAAGGCTTCGGGGAGGATTGATGAAGGAACTCGCGGCCATTCCCGGTGCCGTTGTGGATTACGCCGAGATTCTCGACGGGGAAACGCTCGAGTCCTTGAAATCGGCTGAGCCCGGGTCCGGTGCCCGCATCTTTGCGGCCGTCCGCCTGGGATCCGTCCGCCTGATCGACAATCTTCCTCTCTGATGAAAACCTTTGATCACGTCGTTGTCGGCAGCGGAATTGCGGGACTGACCTATGCGCTGAAGGCCGCCGGAAAGGGATCGGTCGCCATCGTCACCAAGAAATCGCGCGCCGATTCCAACACCGCCTGGGCCCAGGGCGGCATCGCCTGCGTGACGAGCAGTGAGGATTCCATCGCCCTCCATGTCCGTGACACGCTTATCGCGGGGGATGGATTGTGCAACGAGGAGGTCGTGCGGAGCGTGGTGGCCGAGGGGCCTGAGCGTATTGCCGAACTTGTCTCCCTCGGGATGCATTTCGACGAACGCACGACACCGGGGGGAGGCAAGGAACCGGACCTCGGCCGCGAGGGAGGGCATTCCAAGCGCCGCATCCTGCATGCCAAGGACGCC
>JBEIJN010000002.1:0-92903 GCA_040380225.1 Verrucomicrobiia bacterium
CTCCGTAAACAATTCCATCAGCGGCAACAACCAGAACAATACGCTCGAGGGCAAGGGCGGAGTGGACACACTCTCCGGCGGATCGCTGGACGACACCTACGTGGTCGACACCACGGGCGACACCATCTTTGACTCGGCGGGCTCAGCCGACGTTGTCCGCAGTTCCGTTTCCTTCGATCTCTCCGACACCAAGGTCGCCGGCGGCTCGGACATCGAAAACCTTGTCTACACCGGATCCATCGCAGCCACCCTCACCGGCAACTCCGCAAACAATTCCATCAGCGGCGGTGCTGGCAACGATACCCTTTCCGGTCAAGACGGTACCGACACCCTTAACGGCCAGGGAGCTGACGACACCTACGTGGTCGACACCACGGGCGACACCATCTTTGACTCGGCGGGTGCCGACGTTGTCCGCAGCTCCGTTTCCTTCGATCTCTCCGACACCAAGGTCGCCAACGGCTCGGGCATCGAAAACCTGGTCTACACCGGATCCAGCGCAGCCACCCTCACCGGTAACTCCGCTAATAACTCCATCAGCGCGGGATCCGATGCTGATTCCATACTCGGCGGGGCGGGCGATGACACGCTGGATGGCAAGGGTGGCAAGAATACACTGGATGGCGGGGCTGATAACGATTCCCTCATCGGCGGATCGGATACTGATTCCCTCATCGGCGGATCGGGAGCCGATACCATTCTTGGGGGCGGTGGCAAGAACACCCTCGATGGCGGGGCTGATAACGATTCCCTCATCGGCGGATCGGATGCGGATTCCCTCATCGGAGGAGCTGGCGATGACACGCTGGATGGTGGAGCCGGGGACAATATTTCCGACACGCTCAGCGGTGGGGCAGGAGATGACACCTACATCATCGATAGTGATAAGGATGTCAGCATCGAGACTCTGAACGGCGGCAACGACACCATTCGCACTTCTCTAAGCTACAGGCTTCAGGACAATTTCGAGAATCTTGTTCTCACCGGAACAGGCGATCTCAGCGCGACCGGCAATGCGGCCAACAACTCCCTCTTCGGCAATGATGGTGCCAATGAGATCGACGGCGGTCTCGGCAACGACACCATGATCGGTGGAGCGGGCAACGATACCTACTACGTCGGTGAAGTGGGAGATCGGGTCATTGAATCACTGGGCGGAGGGGATAATATAGCCATTGTTGCCGCAGGGGCAGAACTCTTCTCACGTTCAGTTACTGACGGCGCCACCCTAACAATTCAAACCCTGACAGAGGAGTTCGGATCTGACGGTAACGACACCCTTGATGGAACTCCTCTGAATGACACGATCTCGGGACTTGGCGGCGATGACATCATCTCCGGATTCAAGGGGAACGACTGCCTTCTGGGAGGGAATGGAAACGACACCCTCAACGGCGGAGTCGGATTGGATATTCTCTCCGGAGATGCCGGTAATGATTCGCTGATCGGCGGGGATGGCCTGGACTCCCTCATCGGAGGCACAGGCAATGACACCTATGTGATCGATGTCGCCAACCCCGACATCATTGTGGAGGACTCCTCTACCCTCGGAGGTTTGGCTGATATTATTCAGGTCAACGGTTCCTTCTCCATGGCGGATCTTCCTCCCCCACCAATAGGAGTGAATCCTCCCAATCCCTATGCGGGAATCGAGGGGCTGCTCTACACAGGAACCTCAGACGTCACGCTGGCCGGCAATTCAACCAAGAACACCATCACCGGCGGCTCTGGAGACGACTCGATAATCGGAGGAGCCGGCAATGACACCATGATCGGTGGTCAGGGAAATGACACGTATGTGTTTGAGGATCTGGGTGACGTTGTCGTGGAGAGCACATTGACCTCCGGTGGCATTGATCAAATCAACGCGGCCTTGGTCGATGTCTCCCTTGCGGGGGATTCTGGAGTGGAGAACATCCTCCTGCTCGGCGCACTCTCGATCGCCGCCACGGGCAGCGATGGAGCCAATAGCATCGTGGGCAACGACGCAAGCAACGCCCTGCGTGGAAACGGGGGCGCGGATACCCTCCTCGGCAATGGAGGGGATGACCTCATGGATGGAGGCCTCGGAGCTGATTCCCTCGTGGGAGGAACGGGCAATGATACGTATGTCCTGAATCCCGTGAATCTCCTCGGCGGCATCACGATCGAGGATATCCTGGTTGAGAAGCCCGGGGAGGGAACCGACGAGATAGAGGTGGCAGCGTCCGTGGATCTGTCACAGCTCCCAGACTTTGAGAACGTCACCATACAGGACACGGAAGCACCGGGCGACTTCAACGTCCTGGGCAACGACGCCGACAATGTGATCAAAGGCAACAGCGGCAACAACTCCCTGGATGGAGGAGCCGGCGCAGACCGCATGATCGGAGGTACCGGGAATGACACATACCGGGTGGACAGTACCGGGGATGTCGTTCAGGAAGGTGAAGGTGGTGGTGCGGATAGCGTCATATCAACCCTTGATAGATATACCCTCACCGACAATGTGGAGAATCTGCAGGTGGTCGGCGGAGTCGGAAGCACCGGAATCGGGAATATTGCTGCCAACTCCATTACAGGAAACGCAAACAACAACTCGCTCGTGGGACTCGGAGGAGCTGACACGATAGTTGCGGGTCTTGGCAACGACACGCTGGATGGCGGGTTTGATGAACGACTATGGAATCAAACAACCGACAGCATGCTCGGTGGAGGTGGTGATGATTATTATATCGTTGATAACGTCGATGATACGGTTGTCGAGGAAGTAGGCGGCGGAGACAATGACACGATCGAATTGTATCCCACGACTATTGCTGTTGAGTGGAGCAAGTCGGGAGTATTTTCCATCAACCAGCAAAGCTTTACAACCGATCCAGGATCAGCAGGACCCCCTCCGACTCCACCGATCAGTTACACACTGGATTTCTTCCTGAATCAGCTGGTGCCAAGTGTAACTCCTCAAATTCAGGGTCAGTTCAGAATACAATCTGATTACTATTACGTTCTTCCTGACAATATCGAGAACCTCATCGCAAGGACCCGCAATATTGTGGTGAATGGAGGCAATTTCCTGATCGGAGCCAATTATCTCTACGGTAACTCATCTGGGAACTACATCACCGCTACATCCGATGTGGCTGGTGCTACCGATCTCACGTTTGATGACTATATCGATGGTCAGGTTGGAGCGGACACCATGGCGGGTGGCTTGGGAGATGACACCTATGTGGTCGATAACTTGGGAGACCGCGTCATTGAATCATCCGGCGAAGGAACCGATCTTGTTCTCGCAACGTCATCATACGACCTCACCCCGTCCGATATCGTGGATTCAGCCACTGGGCTAACCGTGTCCACCGTGGAGAATCTGACACTCCTTGATAACGTTCCATCCATTGTCAATGGATCAACCGTCACCATTCAGTCCATTATCAATGGACTCCCTGTCACTACCACAGAGCTTGCATCCCTTGACTTCAATGGAAGTGGTAATGCGGGAAATAACGTCATTACGGGTAATCGTGGTAACAATATCCTCGATGGCAAAGCCGGAGATGACTTGATCGATGGGGGTGCCGGCAACGATACGATCCTGGGAGGAACAGGTAACGACTTGCTCCGGGGAGGTCTCGGCGATGATTCTCTCCTAGGCGAAGCAGGCAATGACATCCTGGATGGCGGAGCGGGACGCAACACTCTGGCCGGTGGTGCTGGAGATGATCTCTACGTCATTAATGCAATCACGAACACCATCACTGAGAATACAGGGGAAGGTATTGATAAGGTAGAAACCGATTTGGCTACATTCAACCTGCTAACCCAGGGAGCTAATGTAGAGATACTGGAATACACAGGCGTGGGTCCAGCAAATCTCACTGGAAATAACATCGCCAACACACTGATTGGCGGCACAGGTGCAGATACTTTCGACGGACAGGGAGGTGATGACAGGATCTACATTGATAATGGTGGGGTACAGGACGACATAGTCGATGGCGGATCCGGAACAGATCTGGTCGTTTCCGATGCCAATGTCGACCTTACCGAGGCCCGCTTCACGAGTGTCGAGAACATACTCCTCTTGGGAGGCAATATCATCAACGCAACGGGTGACAACCTTGCCAACCGAATTGACGGAAGTCAAAACACCAACACCAATGTGCTTACGGGCAACGGCGGCAATGATACCTTTGTCGTGGATGGCCTTGATCAGGTCATCGGTGATAATACTGACATCGATCTGGTCGAATCCCGTTTCAGTGTCGACCTGAGCGATCTCCTCCGCTTCACGGATGTCGATAACATCCTTCTCACAGGGACTGGAAACATCAACGCCACGGGAACGACTGGGGCCAACTCGATCACCGGCAACTCAGGTGCCAACCGCATTGATGGATTAGGCGGAGCCGACACACTCATCGGAGGAGATGGCAATGATACCCTTGTGATTGATGCAGGAGGAATCAAGGCGGCCATTGTTGATGGCGGTTCAGGCACTGATCTGGTCATTTCAGATGCCAGTGTCGACCTGACCGAGGCCCGCTTCACGAGCGTCGAAAACATACTCCTCACCGGGACTGCTGCCATCAACGCAACAGGAACGACGGATGCCAACACCATCACCGGCAACTCTGGTGACAACAGCCTCGACGGAAACGGGGGAATCGACACCCTCATCGGAGGAGATGGCAGCGACACCTACATCATCGACAGCCTCTCCGATGTTGTTCTGGAGGATTCTCTTGCAGCTTTCAGCGGCGCAGACATGGTCGTCGCCAAGGTCAACGGCTACACCCTTGCTTCGAATGTGGAACACCTCGTTCTTGGAACTGCGAGCAACATAATCTCAGGAAAGGGTAACAGACTCGGTAACAGCCTGATCGGAAACGCATCAAACAACAGCCTCGATGGTGCCGCCGGCGATGACACCCTGTTCGGTGGCGACGGCAATGACACCCTCCTGGGTGGCGAAGGTAATGATTATTTGGACGGACAGGCTGCGAACAACTCACTCATCGGTGGGGCCGGCAATGATACCTACGTGATCAATGGTGAGGCCGATGTGATTGTGGAGGACACAGCCACTGGTGGCACTGGTGGCACCGACTCTGTGCTGGCCAATCTGAACTACGCACTCCAGGAGGGATTGGAGCACCTTAAGCTGAATGGGAATCTTAATCTCACGGGCTGGGGCAACTCCGCCGACAACTCACTGACCGGTAATTCAGGAAACAACAACCTGATCGGTTATGAAGGTAACGATACACTCGATGGACAGGGTGGCAACGACACCATGGCGGGTGGATCCGGTGACGATTTCTATGTGGTCGACAGCACCAGCGATGTCATCACTGAGAACTTAGACCAAGGAAAGGACACCGTCCTGTCGAGTATTGATTGGGCCCTGGGTGCCAACTTCGAGAATCTGATTCTTACAGGAATCGGTAATGCGACAGGTAACACCCTTGATAACAGAATCGATGGAAGTCAGAGCGGCACAGCAAACTCGCTTACTGGCAACGGCGGAAATGATACCTTTATCGTGGATGGCAATGATACGGTCATAGGCGGATCCGGGACAGATCTGGTCGTTTCCGGTTCCAGTGTCATCTTAAGCAATCCACGCTTCTCCGATATCGAGAACATCCTGCTCACGGGCGCTGGAAATATTGATGCAACCGGCAACGCGCTGGCCAATACCATCACCGGCAACTCCGGTGACAACAGCATCAATGGATTCAATGGATTCGGTGGAGTCGACACCCTCATCGGTAACGGCGGAAACGACACTTACGTGGTGAATAACACATCGGATATCGTCTCGGAGACCGATGCCAACACCCTGACTGGAGGTATCGACCTCGTCCAATCATCCGTCACCTACACCCTTTCGGCCAATGTCGAGAATCTCATCCTCACAGGAACTGCTGCCATCAATGCAACCGGCAACGCGCTGTCCAACTCCATCACCGGCAACCCCGGTGCCAACTCCATCGACGGCGGAACAGGCATCGACACCCTGATTGGTGGAGAGGGTAACGATACCTACGTAGTGGATCACACATCGGATATCGTCTCGGAGACCGAAGCCGACGCCCTGACTGGAGGTATCGACCTCGTACAATCATCCGTCACCTACACCCTCTCGGCTAATATCGAGAATCTCATCCTCACAGGAATTGATGCCATCAATGCAACCGGCAATGCGCTGGCCAATACCATTACCGGTAACAGCGGTGCCAACGTGCTCGATGGCGATTGGGGAGACGACACCCTCATCGGTGCTGCAGGCAACGACACTCTCGTTTGGAATGGCTCGCCCACCTCATCCCTGGATGGAGGAGCGGACAACGATTGGGTTGCATCCGATTCCAGTGTCGTATTAACCAATGCCCGCTTCACCAACATCGAGAACATCCTCCTCACAGGGACTGCTGCCATCAACGCAACAGGAACGACGGATGCCAACACCATCACCGGCAATTCCGGTAACAACATTCTGGACGGAAACGGAGGAGCAGACACCCTCATCGGTGGGGCCGGCAATGATACCTACATTGTCGACAGCATCGATGATCTCGTCATCGAGTCGATCAGTGGAGATGCGGACGGAGTTGATACTGTAAGTTCCTCTGTCACATTCACGCTAGGCACCAATGTGGAGAACCTGGACCTTACCGGCCTCTTAAAAATCAATGGCATCGGCAATGATCAAGCCAATATCATTACCGGAAACAGCGAAGACAATACACTCGTCGGAAACGGTGGCCGAGACAACCTCTACGGCAGGGATGGAAACGACACCTTGGATGGTGGCGCCTTGGAGGACGAGCTCTCTGGAGGAGCTGGAAACGACTCTCTCTTTGGTGGCGATGACAGCGATGTCCTGGCGGGCACGAATTCGGCAGCTAAGGGCGACAATGAAGTGGACACACTCACGGGAGGAAACGGCGCTGATCTCTTCCAACTCGGAGATGGTGCCAATGCCTACTATGACACCGCTGCAAATAGTGGTGATTACGCCTTGATCACTGATTTCTCGGTAGGTGTCGGTGATCAACTGCAACTCCGTGACCTGTCAACCGGTGCCAATTCAAACACCGTGAATGGTTACCTGATTGGAGACCAGAACTTCGGGGGCGCGGCAATCGGTTCGGCAAATTCCTACATTTACCGTGACTCAGACAACAGTGGGACTATTAATGCAGGAGACAATCTCATCGCAGCAATCCATGCAAGCGGAGGAGCTGGCACAGGTGGTGCACTTGTCACTGCGGATCTGAATAAGATCGGCATCTTTGTGTAAGCGGCCTCTTAAACCAGATCCTGTTACAAGTTTTGCCCTCATGAGGGGCATCCTTAACCAAAAATCTGTTATCTGAGCTATCGCAAGCGCCACTCCGGGCACCGTAAGCGTGACTACTCCAAGCACCGTCTTGACAGGGATCTGATAGAGATGGCCTCTATGTCGCATAGAACCGCCTTCGACAAACCGCCTACAACAAGGATGACAGGTTAGGCAGCAAGAGCCTGGAGTACCATTTCTGGGATTTTCCCCAGTTTTCTGGGATGAGTTCGACGACATTCCAGTTGGTCTCAGGTTTGACGGCACTTGCCTCCCGGCAAGCCGTGCCGCCCTTACAGGGCTGTTCGCTACGCTCACAGTCTACCGCGCCGCTTCCTAGCGGCTTGGTTCAGCTTTCAGCTTTCAGGTCTCAGGTCTCAGGTCTCAGGTCTCAGGTCTCAGGTCTCAGGTCTCAGGTCTCAGGTTGGCTTGCCCGGCCGTTGCTTCGCATCCGTTACGGCAGGTCTCAGGTTTCGTCTACCCCTTCATTGCCTTGCCCGGCCGTTGATTGCCTCGCCGCCTCCTGATGGCCTCGTCCTTGCTTCGGACTGCTGCGCAGGCTACATCGTGCCTCCCAGCACTCGATGTTCGCAGCCGTTACGGCTGAGCGAGATTTCTTTTGCTAAAATTGACAGGGGCAGGAATAGGGATACAATAGCTGTATCACACCATGAGCACAGCAACCCAAGACCCACGAATTGCAACAGTGCGCGACCTCCGCAACCGCTTTTCCGAGGTTGCAAAGTGGATCGAGGATGGAGAACAAGTGACCATTACTCGGCACGGTGCAGTATTCGCCACATTGGAACCGGCACGAACCGTCAAGCCCCGCCAACCGGACTGGGCTGCATGGCTCAAGACACACCCTCCAATTCCTGCAAATCGGAAATTAAGCAAGGAGGAAACCCAAGCATTCTATGATGAGATGAGGGGTGAACTATGACACCGGTACGGGACTATGCGGATTCGTCCTTTCTGATGTCTCTGCTAGCGGAAGATGGAAATACGGACTCTGCGGAGCGGTTTATTACCCGAAATCCAGCCTCACTCGCCTTCAACCCCCTGCACCGTCTCGAAGTTCGCAACGGCCTGCGGCTTCGAGTTCACCGGGGAGATATAGATACGACCAGACGGTCAATGGCATTGCGTTATCTTGATGAAGCCCTCAAAGAAGGAAAGCTCGTTCATGTTCCGTTACCCTGGACGGATGCGCTACGTAAAGCCGAGCACCTGAGCGAAGATCATGCAGAAAAGATCGGTAACCGGGCAGCGGATACACTCCATGTTGCGGCTGCGATGCTGGCCGGAGCGCGGCGCTTCCTCTCCTTTGACAAACGACAGCGCGAGCTTGCCAAGGAGGCAGGCTTGGAGGTGAAGCCGTGAGAGGGAGGTGCATTTGACAAAGGCTAGCTATCTGGCTAGATTATTCCCATGCACCCATCGGCAATTCTTTCTCTCGGGACCTTTGAGGCTAAGAACAAGCTCTCCTCCCTTGTTGATCTGGCCTCCAAGGGAAGCCGGATCTGGATCACCAAGAGGGGGAAGCGTGTAGCCCTGCTCTCCTCCGGTAATGCGATTGGATCAAATATCGGCATTGATCCTGTCGCCGCCTTCCGAGCGATACGAACCCGCTCCAAAGCAGGAAAAGCCTCCCTGAAATCCCTCGTCGAGGAGGGGCGACGGTGAAGCAAGCCGTTGCGGATGCCTCGTTCTGCGGGGCATGGATCCTTGCAGACGAATCCTCCGGGAAGGCTGAATATCTCCTTTCCCTGATCGTTCAAGGAAAAGTAGAACTCGTGGTGCCCTCCCTGTGGCACTACGAGATGAACAATCTCCTCCGCTCGGCTCACAAGCGCAGGAGGCTGAGCGAGGCAGATGCCCGCGAAGCCCTTGAAACATTGAATCAAGTACCCCTCACCATTGAGGATCTACCCGAAGGACCGGCTAAAAAACGCATCCTCCATCTGGCTCTCCAATTCGATCTCTCATCTTATGATGCCGCATATCTGGAACTGGCCGACCGTCACAAGATCCCCCTGCACACCGCAGACAAAAAGCTCAATGCGGCGGCCAGGCAACTCGGCCTGGCTCCCAAATAAGTAGGGCTTTTCGCTACTCCGAGTGGGGAAATATTCCGGAAAAGACACGGAATGGGGTTCACGCTAAGGACGCAACGAGGAGTTCCCCATCGCCCTGTTTATGCCGGCAGGGTCATTTCAAGAAATTCCAAAAAGATCCACCGTTCACGCGACCTTGGTTTCATCTGGCACCACTCTTTATACATGACTTGGCGACCTTGCTTTGCGGCCGTTGCGTGAAACCTTCCCCCCCGGTGGATCCACCTTCATGGTTCTTTCCTGATTAGTCTTCTGTGTCTCAGACTACCCACTGAAAACAGCGGGGAGTTACATCTGCATCGGGATGAATGGGCTGCGTTCATCCCAGATTACAATGCCATTACACTACCTTGAGGGCTTCGGTGGTGCGCTTGAGATCCTCGGGTGTGTGTGCCGTGGAGATGAATCCGGCCTCGAACTGGGAGGGGGCGAAGTAGATTCCTTCGCGGAGTGAGGCGTGGAAGTGGCGGGCGAAGGCGGCCGTGTCGCTCTTCTTGGCGTCGGCAAGGTTGCGGACGGGGCCTTCGGTGAAGTAGAGGCAGAACATGGAACCGATCCGGTGAAAGGTCAGCGGCTTCCCCTTGATCGCGGAGCGGACCGATTCCTCCATTTGTGCGCCAAGAGTCTCGAGAAGAGCCCATCCATTGATGCGCTCCATCTCCTTGAGTTGGGCGAGACCGGCCGCGAGGGCGAGGGGATTCCCCGAGAGGGTTCCTGCCTGATAGACGGGGCCGAGCGGGGCGAGATGATCCATGATGTCGGCGCGGCCTCCGAATGCCCCCACGGGGAGGCCTCCGCCGATAACCTTGCCCAGGGTGGTGAGGTCGGGAGTGATTCCGTAAATCTCCTGAGCGCCTCCGGGAGCGAGGCGGAATCCGGTCATGACCTCGTCGAAGATGAGCAGGGCGCCATGCTCGCAGCAGAGGGTCTGGATCGCCTGCAGATAGCCTGGCTCCGGCAGGTAAAGGCCCGCATTGGCCGGGACGGGCTCGAGGATGACGCAGGCGATCTCGGAGCCCTTTTCCTCGAAGAGCGATTGCAGTGCCTGGAGATCGTTGAAGGGAACCGTGGAGGTGAGGGTGGCAAGGGATGAGGGAATGCCCGCACTATCGGGCTGCCCGAGGGTGAGGGCACCGCTTCCGGCCTTCACCAGCAGGGAATCGACGTGGCCGTGGTAGCATCCCTCGAACTTCACGATCCGATCTCGTCCCGTGAATCCCCGTGCGAGGCGGATCGCCGACATGACGGCCTCGGTGCCGCTGTTGGTCATCCGGACTTTCTCCACGGAGGGAACCATGCGGCAGATGGTCTCGGCCATCTCGACCTCAAGGGGATTGGGGATGCCGAAGCTGGTGCCGTGTTTGGCGGTCGCGGTGACCGCATCGATCACGACCTGCGGGGCGTGTCCGAGGATCGCAGGGCCCCAGGTGCCGACGAAGTCGATGTATTCGCGCCCATCGACATCGGTGATGGTGCAGCCTTTGGCCTTGTTGACGAAAAACGGCTCACCTCCCACGCCACGGAAAGCGCGGACGGGCGAATTCACGCCGCCGGGAATTCGGCGGAGCGCCCGCTCCCACAGGGAGTGGGAGGTGGGCGCAGGCTCTAGCTGTTTAGACTCTAGGTTTGCAGGCATCTGAATGATTGATCGGTTGCGGGTACTTTTATCAATGCTACTTTGTGAACAATCTCATGCGAGACCATAAAAAGCTCAGGGCGTTCGAATTGGCCGATGAAGCCGCAATCTTGATCTATCGGATCACGCAATCGTTTCCTAAAGAGGAGATCTATGGATTGACGTCCCAAATGAGGAGGGCTGCGGTATCCGTTCCCTCCAATATTGTCGAGGGTTGTGCACGCGAAAGCCGTGCTGAATACATGAGATTTCTTGAGATAGCTTTTGGTTCACTCCAGGAGCTTCATTACCAATTACGACTTGCTCGACGACTAGGATTTCTCAGCGAAGAAAGTTGTTTGGAGGGAGATTTGCTCCTTGATGAAACTGGGAAGGTACTGGGAGCTCTCATTCGTTCTCTTAGGAAGGAATGATGATGGTACTTCTACAAAAACCTAGAGTCTAAAAAGCTAGTGCCTAGAGCCCTGCGCAATCGCTCGGCGATCAGCAACTCAATTCCAGCATTCTCCGCACGGACTTCTCGGCCTTGGCCCTGAGTCCCTCCTCCAGCAGGATCTCGGGCTTGAGGTCGCGGAGGCAGAGGTAGAGTTTCTCCATGGTGTTGCGCTTCATGTAGCGGCACTCGGCGCAGGCACAGGTGTCGGTCGGCCCGGGAATGAAGATCTTGTCAGGGATCTCGCGGCGTAGGCGGTGGAGCATTCCC
This sequence comes from Verrucomicrobiia bacterium, assembly GCA_040380225.1. Lineage (GTDB taxonomy): Bacteria > Verrucomicrobiota > Verrucomicrobiia > Chthoniobacterales > UBA6821 > UBA6821. The sequence goes on from JBEIJN010000002.1 coordinate 11,787, forward strand.
TCCTCGGTGACGATCACGAAGGCCTTGGCCGGGGAGTTCCTGCAGAAGGTGACCATCTTCTCGGTGGAGCAGACCTCATCGGCGAGCAGGCGCACGGCCTGCGGGCACTCGGGGTGGGCGACGACGAGTGCATCGGGGTGCTCCTGCTTGGCCCTGCTGATGCTGTCGCGCGTGTACTCCATGTGGACGTAACAGGAGCCCTGCCAGAGATCCATGGGTCGTCCGGTCTGCTCGGTGACCCAGGCGCCCAGGTTCTGGTCGGGAACAAAAAGGATGGGGCGGTCCTTGGGGGCCGCCTCGACGATCTTCACGGCGTTGCCGCTGGTGCAGATGACGTCGGCGAGTGCTTTCACGCCGGCGCTGCAGTTGATGTAGGCGATGACGTGGTAGTTCTTCTCCGCATCCTCCTTGAGGAATGCCTCGAGTTTCTCCGCGGGGCAGGAGTCGGAGAGCGAGCAACCCGCATCCATGTCGGGGATGACGACGGTCTTGCCTGGATTCAGGATCTTGGCCGTCTCTCCCATGAAGTGGACGCCGCAGAAGACGATGACGTCGGCGTCGGTCTCGGCGGCTTTCTGACTCAGGCCAAGGGAATCACCGACATGATCGGCGACACGCTGGATCTCCTCGATCTGGTAGTTGTGAGCGAGGATGACGGCGTTCCGCTCCTTCTTCAGCCGCAGGATCTCGGCGGCAAGGTCGGTGGGATTGGAAGGGATCATAGGTGTCCAGGCTCTAGGAGCTTAGGCTCTAGATTATGAGGATGTGCTGCAGCTGGCAGTAGATTTCCAAGCTCCTAAAAAGCCTAGAGTCTAAAAAGCTAGAGCCTTGCAGCCCTTCCTACTTCGCCTCGTTGATGAGTTGGCGGAGGATGAAGGGGAGGATGCCGCCGTGGCGGTAGTAGTCGACCTCGATCGGGGTGTCGATGCGGACCTTGACGGTGACATCCTGCGAGGATCCGTCCTTGCGGGTGATGCGGAGCGTGAGGTCCTGACGGGGCTTGAGATCCTCGCCGAGGCCGACGATGTCGTAGCTCTCGGTGCCGTCGAGGCCGAGGGTCTGGGCGGTCGTTCCCTCCTGAAACTGGAGGGGGAGGATGCCCATGCCGACGAGGTTGGAGCGGTGGATGCGCTCGTAGCTGGCGGCAATGACGGCCTTCACGCCGAGGAGGCGCGTTCCCTTGGCGGCCCAATCGCGGCTGCTGCCGGTGCCGTATTCCTGTCCGGCCAGAATGACGAGCGGGGTCTTCGCGGCGGCATACTTGTGGGCAGCGTCGAAGATGCTCATGCGCTCGCCATCGGGCTGATGCAGGGTTTCGCCACCCTCGACTCCTGGGAGCATGAGGTTCTTGATCCGGACGTTCGCGAAGGTGCCGCGGGTCATAATGCGGTCGTTGCCGCGACGGCTGCCGTAGCTGTTGAAGTCCTCCTTGGTGACGTCGTTCTCGCTGAGGAAGCGTCCCGCCGGGGACTTCTCCTTGATGGCTCCTGCAGGGGAGATGTGATCGGTCGTGACGGAGTCGCCGAAGATGCCGAGCGCGCGCGCTCCGGAGATCGGGGTGATGGTGCCGGCCTCCATGCCGAAGTTCTCGAAGAACGGCGGCTCCTGGATGTAGGTGCTCTTGGTGTCCCACTGGTAGATGGCTCCGGTGGGGGCGCTGATCTCGTTCCACTTGGGGTTCTGGCCGGCGAAGTCGCCATAGAGGGTGGCGAACATCTCGGGGGTGAGGGCGCTGCGAAGGGTGTCGCGGATCTCGGCGAGGCTGGGCCAGATATCCTTGAGGAAGATCTCCTTGCCATCCTTGCCCTTGCCGACGGGCTCCTTGGCGAAGTCGATGTCGACGCGTCCGGCGAGCGCGAAGGCGACGACGAGCGGAGGGGACATCAGGAAGTTGGCCTTGATGTTCTGGTGGATGCGGGCCTCGAAGTTGCGGTTGCCCGAGAGGACGGCGGCGGCGACAAGATCGTTGTCGGTGACGGCCTTCTCGACTTCGGGGTTGAGGGGGCCGGAGTTGCCGATGCAGGTGGTGCATCCGTAGCCGACTGTCTGGAAGCCGAGCTTGTCGAAGTAGGGCTGGAGGCCGGTCTTCTCAAGGTAGGCGGTGACAACGCGGGAACCGGGTGCCAGCGAGGTCTTCACGGTCGGGTCCATGGAGAGACCCGCCTCGACCGCCTTCTTGGCGAGGAGTCCCGCGGCCAGCATGACGCTCGGGTTGCTGGTGTTGGTGCAGCTGGTGATGGCGGCGATGAGGACGCTGCCATTACGGATGGTGCTCTTGCCGGCGTGCTCCCTGTGGTAGGGGGACTCCGGCATCTGGGAGACGGCGTCCGGGGTGGGGCGGTCGCTGATCATCTCCTCCTCGTCATCAGGAATGGTGGGATTGCGGCGGGCAACCAGTGCCTGGGCGGAGATGGCGCCGTCAGCCTTGCCGTAGCCGCCCTCGGCGACCGGCTTGGTGAGGAGTTCCTGGAAGAGAGGCTTGAGCTGGGGGAGGTCGATGCGGTCCTGGGGACGCTTCGGACCGGCCACGCTCGGGACGACGGTGGAGAGATCGAGCTCGAGGTCAACGCTGTAGTCGATCTGGCCCTTGCGGGGCATGCCGAACATCCCCTGGGCCTTGAAGTAGTTCCCGAAGGCCTCGCACTCCGCCTCGGTGCGGCCGGTGGCGCGGAGGAAGGCGACGGACTCGGAATCGACAGGGAAGATGCCCATGGTGGCGCCGTATTCCGGTGCCATGTTGGCGATGGTGGCGCGGTCGGGGAGGGGAAGCGACTCGGCACCCTCGCCGTAGAACTCGACGAACTTGCCGACGACCTTCGCCGCACGAAGCATCTGGGTGACGCGGAGCGCGAGATCGGTCGCGGTGACTCCCTCGCCGAGCTTGCCGGTGAGGTGGACGCCGACGACCTCGGGGGTCAGGAAGTAGACGGGTTGGCCGAGCATTCCAGCCTCGGCCTCGATGCCGCCCACACCCCATCCGACGACGCCAAGGCCGTTGATCATGGTGGTGTGGGAATCGGTGCCGACGAGGCTGTCGGGGTAGTAGATGTCACCGGAGCCGTTCTTGCCATGAAGGACACCGCGGGCCAGATACTCGAGGTTGACCTGGTGGACGATGCCGATGCCGGGAGGGACGACGCCGAAGGTCTCGAAGGCCTGCTGACCCCACTTGAGGAACTCGTAGCGCTCGCGGTTGCGCTTGAACTCCATGTCGAGGTTGAGCTTCATCGCGTCGGCCCAGCCGTAGTAGTCGACCTGCACGGAGTGATCGACGACGAGGTCGACGGGAACAAGCGGCTCGATAATGCCGGGCTTGCCGCCGAGACGGGCCACGGCGCTGCGCATCGCGGCGAGATCGACCAGGAGGGGAACCCCGGTGAAGTCCTGAAGGACGATGCGGGCGACGACGAAGGGAATCTCCTCGGGAGCGGGCGCCTTGGCATTCCATGCGGCGAGGGCTCGGACATCCTTCTCATGAACCTTGCGGCCGTCGCAGTTGCGGAGCACGGACTCGAGCACCACGCGGATGGAGAAGGGTAGGCGGGAGATCTTGCCGACGCCCTGCTCCTCGAGTGCCGGGAGGGAGTAGTAGGAAGCTGTCTTTCCCTTGGAGGGCTCGAAGCTGCGGAGTGTCTTGAACGGGTCGGAGGTGGGCATAAAAGGCGGATAGTGTTTAGGCTCTAGCGGATTAGGCTCTAGGTTTGAAGGATACTTTATTTCGAGAATCTGTTGAAACTTGGGCGGGCTTGATTTTCCTAGAGTCTAAAGAGCTAGAGTCTAGTTCCCTTTTCAGGGTGCCTACTTGATCTCCGCCAGCTTGGCCTGGATCTTGGCGAAGTCGGGGAGTTGCTTCGGGTCGTCGTTCGACTCGGCGTATTGGATCACGCCGGAGCGGTCGATGAGGAAGGCGGAACGCTTCGGCACGCCACCCATGCCGAGGCCGATCTGCGGGAGGAAGCTCTCGTAGGCGATACCGTAGGCCTTGGCCACGGTGTGCTCGTAGTCGCTGAGGAGGGGAATCGTGATCCCTTCTTTCTGGGCCCATGCCTGCTGGGCAAACGGGTTGTCCCCGCTGATGCCGTAGACCGCGCAGTCGAGGGCTTCGTAGGCACCGATCCCCTTGCTGATCGTGCAGAACTCCTCGGTGCAGACGCCGGTGAAGGCCATCGGGACGAAGAGAAGCAGGATATTCTTCCTGCCGATCTCGGCGGAGAGGGTGACCTGCTTGGGGCCTTCGGCGGTGGCGGTGGAGAGGGTGAAGTCGGGGGCTTTGGTTCCTGTGGTGATCATGGTTAGAAAGAATGAATGATGAAGGGTGAATTATGAATTATGAGGGATGAAGGAGTTGATGCATGGAAAGCGGAGGCCTGAATTGAACATCAGAATCAAGCGCACCGAAAATCCAAGTGAGGTATCTAACCTGAAAAAGCCGGACCAAGAAAGTTTGAAATCACTGAGGGGTAGGCGTGTTGGTTGGTGAAGTCGTGGGGGTAGAAGAATCAGGAACAGCAGGATTTGAGCCGGAGGGAGTCCCGTCTGTTGCAGGAAAGGGTGTCAGATCAGACGGGGATGAGGGAGGCGTTGGTGATGGAGTGGGAGCAGGAGTGGGGGTCGGCCAGGTCTTCTCCAGAGAGGTCCATTCATGCCAGTCGGCCGCCTCGTTGCCTCCGAATTCCTTCCAGAGGGCGTGGCAACGCTCGGACCAATGGCGGTAGTCGGGATTGGAGAATGGTTTCTCCGCCGTTCCCGGGAAGACGAGATAAGTCACCTCCGGGCGGCTCACGGGGCGGCGGTCGGCGCCTGATTTCGGATCGATCTGGCGGCAGAGGCGCAGGGAGGCCTCCCCGATTTTCGAACCCGGGCCCAGATCCCCGATGATGGCGGGGTAGAGTTTTCCCCGGCAGATGACAACGGCGTAGTCACCGATGCCGGGCTGGCCCGGAGACTTTCCAACCATGAAGGAGGGAAGGACGATGAAGGGGTCTGCTGTTCCGACAAGGAAATCCCAGCGCTTGAGCTCCTCGATGGTGGCCTTCACGTAGCCGCGCTCCTTCTCCAGGGTGGATTTCACTTCGGGTGTCATCGTGCCGTTCCCCATCTCCGCATCGAGCAGGGCGAGGCGCGACTCGAACTCCCTCAGGCAGGGGTTGGGGCGTGATCCGGTCTTGGGCCAGCGGTAGTTGGTCTGGGGCTGGTAGGTGGCCGAGAGCTTGTCGATGTCGAGATTGCGGTCTCCGTCCGATCCGTCCGTGTTGACATTCATGATGGCCTGGATCAGCAGGGCACGGCGGGAGGTCTTCCCGTTCTTGAGATCAAGGATGGTCTGGCAGTCGAAGAGGGAGTCCCGGTAGGGGAGCTTCTGGAGCATCGAGAGGTTGGATCTCAGGGAGCGTTCCTTGTTGGCCAGCAGATTCGCGAAGTCAGGGGAAGGTTGGACTCCCTGCAGCAGGTCCTCCATCTCCGGAAACAGGAGGGGAAGTTCCGGGGTGGCGGCTGCCAAATCAGCGATGGTTGTGGCGGCCTTGGGCCAAAGAATATGGAGTGCGATGTCCAGTTCGTAGGAGTTTGTGTTGGCCGCGGTGGCGATGGCCGTCTGCTCCGACTGCTGGCATGAAACGGAACTCTTCAGCATGAGTTGGCTGAAGAGCTTGGAGACATCGTAGTTTTTCCTGGGGAGAACAGGGATGGGAGTCGGGGAGGGATGTCCGGTCTTCTCAGTTGGTATCGGCTTTTCCGGCTTTTTTCCGCAGGCCGAGAATGAAAGGGCAATACCAACGGCGAGAGGGACTATCGCCACCACCCGATGAAGCGGGGGCCTGTTCTGGGGTTGGAATCTCATGCTGCTCTGTTCCCCACGGCGTTACGTATAAGCGAGGAAGGCGGTCACCACATCCTGAGGGATATCGAGCATCTTGTAATCCGTGGAGGAGACGAAGAGCAGGCTCTGACTACCCTTGCCGAGCTGATTTCCGGCCGAGTCGTAGATCTCATGCTCCAGGGTCACAAACTTCCGGTTATGACCCGCCACCCGGATCTTCACGCTGACGGTCTCAAACTCGCGGGTTTCACGGACGAACTTGTGCTCGAAGGAGCGCGTCAGGATGTAGAAGGGGGTCTCCTTGAGGTTGAACTTGGGCATGACCCGGTTGAAGAAGAGTTCGCGCGTCTTGCCGACCCACATGGCGTACATTCCGAAGTAGACGTTGCCGACGGAGTTGGTGTCGGCATAGGTGGCGACGAAGGTATGGACGAACCACTTGTCCTCGAAATGGCCGGTGATGTCGTGAGTGCCCGTGGGTGCGGGAGTGAGAACGGTCCCGACCGGGGTGAGGGGAACGACCGAGGCCGTCGCGGGCTGGTCGAGTTCCTCTCCCTCGGTGATGAAGTCCTCGCCGGCAAGTGGCTTGAGCATCAGCCAGAGCACGTAGCCGAGCGGAAGGAGCGATCCGAGGATCTGGAAGACGGGTTGGTGTAGGAAGTATCCGTAGGCGAAGATGACGACCGCCAGGGAGCCGATGCAGAACATCTTCACCTGGGGGATGGCGTTGACCGGGCCGTTCATGAAGGCCCTCCCGATTGCCAGCGCCGAGTAGCCGACAAAGAATGTCGCGAAGAAGATCATGAAATACTCGAGCTCGATCCCGATCGCGGCACCCGTGACGGCGATCACCGCGCAGAGGATGAAGGCGGGGATCGGGGAGGTGATGAGCTTCTCCGGAATGAGGGCGAAGATGGGGTTCTTGCTCCTGCTGGCATTGCTCTGGAAGAACCAGCGCAGCGCGATGTAGCCGCTGTCGAGAGTGGTCAGGATGCAGGCGCTCAGGAAAACGAGGTAGGAGCCGAGGAGCCAGGGATTCACCGGATCGGTGCTGAAGATCCTGGTCAGAAGCGACTCGGCGTAGGGATAGCCCGCGATTCCTTTCTGAATGACCTTGCCGGCGCCTCCCTCCATGGCCCAGAGGGCGAGGATGCCGTGGAAGAGAAGCACCCCCCCGAAGATCAGGGCGCCGACTGCGTAGGAGGCGGTGATGGAGGTGTTCTCACGGCGGATCTGGATGGCGCGCTGCCACTGCTGAAGGTCAAGCCAGGGACCCACGAGGAACCCGATGCAGATCGGCACGACATAGCCCCAGAAACTCAGGTCATGGGTGGGGAGGAGGCTCGGACGATGGATGCCTCGCAGGTAGGGCGATCCGAGTTCCGCGATGATCACCGCGATGCAGCAGAGGATGATGGCGAGGAAAACAGCGTGGCTGTACTTGATCCTCCGGATCGAGAACTCCTCTCCGAAGAGGATGCCTGCCGCCAGGATGATGAGGGCCGTCAGCGGCAGGTAGAGAAGGTCTGGTTGAAGGCCGAGAGGCTGCCACCCGTAGCGGATCAGGGCGAAGATGGTCAGCGAGAGGGCGATGATCTGGTAGAGGAAGAAGACCAGGCGGAAGGGGCGCGACCAGCCGTTGAAGAAGACGGCCAGGGACTCCGATCCCGTATTCCGCCGGGCGATGTGATCCGCGATGGCGCCGAAGAGGAAAAGCCCCAGGCAGTTGGGAATCAGAAAGGTGAGCAGACCGGTGAGTCCGAACTCCACGGTGAACTGCACGGAGAAGAAGAGTCCCAGTCCCCAGACCCAGGAGAGCGCGACGCTGTTTCCCCAGAGCAGGGCATTGAGAAAGCGGAAACCGGGTGAGTTGATGGTGGGATTCGCCATGGAAGTGATACTGTAGACGCGCAACTCCGCTGCTTCAACCCGAATGGAGAGGAGGTCGAGCGTCGAGGGCGGGCAAGCGAGATCAGGATATCAACCCGCATCCTGAAGGCAGTCCTTCCCAGTCTGCCTCAGTTGGCTTTCGCGGCGATGACCTCCAACCCCCGAAGGGTGAGGAGGGGATCCACCTTGTTGATGACGGCTTTGCCACCACCCTTGGTGGAGAGTCGTGCCACCAGTTCCGCATCCCCACCGGTGGCGATGACATAAGGGCGTTTTCCCCCGAAGACCTCCTCGGTCATCCGTGACACCGTTTCGCGTACTAGGCCGACAGCTCCGAGCAGCAGGCCGATCCTGATGGCCTCGGCGGTGCTTTTGCCGACGCAACTGCGGATGGAGGTGATTTTCGTCAGGGGAAGGAGGGCGGTGCGCTCGTGCAGGGCGCTTGCGGCTGTCGGTAATCCCGGAGCGATGACCCCGCCCCGATAGCATCCCTTGGCATCGATCACGTCGAAGGTGACGGCCGTTCCGAAATCGACGACGATGGCGGGGAGTTTTCCGAGGCTGACCGCCGCGGCGGCGTTGGCCAGGCGGTCGGCTCCGATCGAGGAGGGTTTCGGGTAGTTGATGGAAACACCTCCGGGCACCCTGTGATCTACCCAGACCGGGGGGCAGGGGAGCGATGCCGCGATCATGCGGCTGACTTCGGGAACCACCGAGGCGATGACGGCGCGGTCGGCCTTCAGGGAGACCAGATCGGAGGGCTTGAGTTCTCTGGTCGGGATCCGACGGACGCGTCCGATCCTGCCGCCGCGACTCAGGGCGATCTTGGTGAAGGAGTTGCTGACATCGATCAGCAGAGTCCTGCCGACGCGCTTGATGTGGCCACTTTGTTTCAATGCTATCCTCCCGAGGCGTTCGCCAGATCGGCTTCCTCCGGGGGCAGGGCGCCCTGAAATCTCTTTTTGTCGATCGCCTTCATGTAGGCCTCGTGGGGGGTAATCGTCCCATCGAGCATCTTCTCCCAGATCGCATCATCCATGAACTGCATCCCCTCGGCCTTCCCCGCGACGATGACGTCCTGGAGTTTCTGGGTTGCTCCTTCACGGATGATCGCGGAGACGGCGTTATTAACCTTGAGGATCTCGTTGATGGCGACGCGACCCTTGCCGTCTGCCTTCTTGAAGAGAAGTTGCGCCACGACGCCACGCAGCGAGGAGGCGAGCATCGTGCGGACCTGGGACTGCTGATCGGCCGGGAAGGCGTCGATCATGCGGTCGACGGTCTTGCGGGCGTTGTTGGTGTGGAGGGTTCCGAAAACCAGCAGACCTGTTTCGGCGGCGGTCAGCGCGAGGGAGATGGTTTCCAGGTCACGCATCTCGCCGACGAGCACGATGTCGGCATCCTCGCGGAGAGCGGCCTTCAGTCCTGCCGCGAAGGTCGGGGCGTGCTCCGGAACCTCGCGCTGGGTGATGATGCTGCGCTTGTTGCGGTGGACGAATTCGATCGGTTCCTCGATGGTGACGATGTGGCGGCCGTAGTTGGTGTTGATGTAGTCGATGAGCGCCGCAAGCGTGGTGCTCTTGCCCGATCCCGTGGGTCCGGTGACCAGGACGATACCGCCGCGCATGTCGCCGAATTCCTTGATGACCTCCGGGACATTGAGCTGTTCAAGAGTCAGGATCTTCGTCGGGATGATACGGAAAACCGCTCCGTAACCGTGGGCCTGCTTCAGGTAGTTGCAGCGGAAGCGGCTGTTCTCGTCCATCTGGTAGGCGAAGTCGAGATCGCCGGTCTCCTCGTACTTCTGCCACTTCTCGGGCGTGCAGATCTCGCTGAGCATGTAGGCCATCTGCTCCCGGGTGAGCGGGGGTGAATCGGGCCAGATCGGAACGATCTCGCCGTGGCGGCGGATCTTTGGCGGTTGTCCCTCGGCAAGGTGAAGGTCGGAGGCGCCGTTCTCGATCAGTGCCTGGAAGAGTTCGTCGATGTATGCCATGAACGTGGGAAGGATGGGTCAGATTCCGCAGACATTCCGCATCTCGGTCTTGTTCTCGGCGCGGTAGAGGGCCTCCTCGGCCGTGATGATCCCCTGCCGGTAGAGTTCCGCAATGGACTCGTCCATGAGGATCATACCGGCCTTCTTGCCCGTCTGGATGATGCCCGGGAGCATGAAGGTCTTCGCCTCGCGGATGACGTTCGCAATGGCTGGGGAGTTGAGCATGATCTCCATGGCGACTGCACGACCCGTGCCGTCGGCGCGGGGGATGAGTTGCTGGCTGACGATGCCGCGCAGCGATTCGCTGACCATCATCCGGATCTGGTCGCGCTGGTCGGCGGGGAAGACGTCGAGGAGGCGGTCGAGTGTGCGGGGGGCGTTGCTCGTATGGAGCGTGCCAAGCACCAGGTGACCGGTCTCGGAGGCGGAGATCGCAAGCTGGATGGTCTCCAGATCCCGCATCTCTCCCACCATGATGACATCAGGATCCTCGCGGAGGGCTCCGCGCAGGGCAGCTGCAAAGGACTTCGTGTGGGTGTGAACCTCGCGCTGGGTGACCTGGCAGCCGGCCGAGGGAATGATGTATTCGATCGGTTCCTCAAGCGTGATGATGTGGTCGCCCCGGTGGAGGTTGATCTCCTGGACAAGGGCGGCAAGGGTCGTGGTCTTGCCGCTTCCCATCGGGCCTGTCACGAGCACGAGCCCGTTGTGGTACTGGGTGAGGAGCTTGAGTTGGTTGGGCATCCCGAGTTCGTCGAGTGTCCGGAGCGAGCTGCTGATGATGCGGAAGGCGAGGTCGAATCCGAGGCGCTGGCGCACCACGCTGGTACGGTAGCGGCCGGTTGCGTTCGTGTAGGCGAAGTCGACGTCTCCCTGACGGTGGAGGCGGGCGAGTTGCTGCTCGTCGAGGAACCCCTTCAAGAGGTTCTCGGTATCTTCGGCCGACAGGAGCGGTGCGTTCTCCCACATGGGGAGGAGCATGCCGTAGCGGCGGCAGGTCGGTGGGCTGGAGACGCTGAGGTGGATGTCGGAGGCGTCGGCCTGCTTTCCGAGGTTCAGGTAGTCGTCGACATGTTGGGGCAGAACGCTCTCGCTCATGGAAATCAAGGAGGAGTCCTTTACTGAAGGCGTCCGCGCTTGGCAAGACCCGCACGCGCCGCATTGCTCATGAACTCGACCACCACAGGGCGAAGGACTGGATAGAGGAGTTTGCCGATCTCAAGGGCACCCGCGATCCAGCCAGCCTTGGTGAAGGAGGATGTCCCGGCGATCTCTCCGGCAGGGGAGGCGACCTGTCGGGGGGATTTCCCGGAAACGGAAGGGGCTTTGCGCCGTCCGCCGAAGAGCGTCGCGAGCAGTCCTGCCGCCGCGGCTCCTCCGATCCAGCCAAGGGGATGGCGTTTCACCGATTCGGTGAAGCGTTTCTGAATATCGAGATCGGAGAGGAGTCCGGCATACTCCCGCGTGATTCCTAGACGGCTTTCGCGGACGGATTGCTGGAGTCTGGCGAGTTCGGGAGAGTGGTTCACGGGTTCCTCCCCGGGTGGTTGGAGTAGCGGGAGAGCGCCTCGATGTCCCTGCGGATTTCGGCCGTGGTGGCCTCGAAGGGGCGGGGCGCCGTGCGAGAGCGCAGGATCCTGAAGAGGATGCCGAGGATGGCGAGATGGATCAGTCCCGCCGCTGCGAGCGAGACGGGCCATCCCCAGGAGAGCTTCATGGCCAGAAGGGAAACCGCCGCTCCAAGAAGGGCCACATAGGCGATCATCGCGATCACGACCATGGCCACGAGCAGAAGGATGGCCGCGACACTCTGACGGATCAGCAGACGCCCCTCCTCGGCCGCCAGTGCTCCGAGTGAGAGGGTGTAGCGCAGGATCCCGGCGGTGAGGCCGGTGATCCGGGAGGGGATGCCTCCGGGGAGATCCTGCGGATTCATCGTGCCGAATGAAGCGGTGGCCGTGGCTGATGATTCTTAGCGGCGGCGCAGGAGGAGTCCGAGCACCAGACCGGCGGCGAAGGTGATGCCGACGGCGCGGAAGGGATTGTCCCGGACATAATCCTCGGCCTGGCCTGCGAGATCCTCGAGTTGGTCGCGGTATTCGCCCACGGCCTCACCGGCACGGTCTGCCACATCGCTGTAGCGCTCGCGGGCCTGCTGGGAGAGATCGCCGTACTTGGCCTTGGCCGTCTTGGAGAGATCGTCGTAGGTCGAGCGTGCGGCATCCTTGAGGTCACTGGCCGCGGCTTGGAGCTCTTCGCGGCTCGCCGCATAGGCGGAGCGGGCATTGCTCCTAGCGGCATCGGCGACCTCGCGGGCGGCTGCTGTGGTGGCCTCAAGGGCTTTCTTGGCGTGTGCCTGACTGCTCTCGAGTTTTTCTGCTGCGGAAGGGGTGTTCTTGGAGTCGTTCATGGGATGTGGGGTGGGGTTGCAATAAACCTCAATCCAAGGATCGCAGAAGCCGAACCAATGGCAAGCAGGCATCAGCGCCTAAGTCATAAGCGGAACACTAATACTCCAGCGGTGGGCGGTTCCCAGGGGTAGCCATTGCAGGTCCTGGCTTCCGGTGAGGCCAAGGCCGACGACTTCGGACGAGCCGCCAAGCCGGGTGAGCTTCTTGGAGATCATCGATTCAGAAAGGTCGTCCAGGCTGTCGCTGTAGGTATTGAGCAGAAGGAACAGCGGAGAGTCGGAGAGGGCTTCCTGTGCGATGTCGATCAGGAAAGGGAGATGGTCGGAGAGTTTCCAGAGTTCCCCTCCCTTGCCCCGGCCGAAGGAGGGCGGGTCCATGATGATGCCGTCGTAGCGGTTTCCACGGCGGTTCTCTCGCTGCAGGAAGGTCACCGCATCCTCGACGATGTATCGGATCGGGGCATCTCCAAGGCCTGAGAGGCGTGCGTTGTCGGAGCACCAGCCGACCATGGCCCGTGCCGAGTCAACATGGGTGACGGAGGCTCCCGCCGCGGCGGCGGCGAGGGTGGCTCCTCCGGTGTAGCCGAAGAGATTGAGGATCTTGGGAGGTGTGTGGTCGGCTGCGGAGGCATCCTTCGTTGAGCGGATCAAGCCGGTAATCCATTCCCAGTTGGCCGACTGCTCGGGGAAGAGGCCAAGGTGCTTGGAGTTGGTCGGCTTGACGAGGAGGGAGAGGGATTTGTATCGAACGATGCAGGGATCGGGGAGGGGATTTCGCCATTCCCAAGTGCCTCCCATGGCGCGGTTGCCGGTGTATCGCCCCTCCCATGGAGGCAAGGATTCCGGATGCTGCCACGGCCACTGCGCTGCTGTTTCGGGACGCAGGATCACCCGTCCGCACCAGCGCTCGAGTCGCTGACCGTTTCCCGTCGCGAGGAGTTCGTACCCCTCCCATTCAGAATTCTCGGAAGGTTCGGTCATGAGTTCAGAGGAGGAGGTCAAGTCAGTGGTCCCTCCCTAAAACCCGTTGCGGAACTGGAGAAGCAGGAGCCAGAGATTCAGTCCGGCAATGACGCCGGCCATGACCCAGCCAATGATCCGTACCCAGAGCGGGTCGAGGAATTCCCCCATGATCCTGCGGCTTCCCGTGAACTGGACGAGCGGGATGACGGCGAAGCTGAGTTGCATGCTCAGGATGACCTGACTGAGAAGGAGGAGGTGGGTGGTGGCATTCTCTCCGGCGATCGCGATGACGATGACTGCCGGAATAATGGCAAGGAGACGCGTCAGGAGGCGGCGCATCCAGGCGGCAATGCGGATATTCACGAAGCCCTCCATGACGATCTGTCCGGCGAGTGTTCCCGTGAGGGTGCTGTTCTGGCCCGCAGCCAGCAGGGCGATGGCAAAGAGGGTGCTGGCTCCGGTGACTCCCAACATCGGCGTGAGAAGGTGGTATGCTTCCTGGATCTCCGCGATGTCTGTGCGTCCCGCACGGTGAAAGGTCGCGGCGGAGAGGATCAGGATTGCGGCATTGATGGCCAGGGCGATCGAGAGCGCGATGTTGGAATCGATGGTGGCGAACCGGACGGCTTCCTTTTTGCCGACCTGATCAAGCGGGTATCGTCGCGTCTGCACGATGGAGGAGTGCAGGTAAAGATTGTGAGGCATCACCGTGGCGCCAAGGATGCCGACGGCGATGAAGAGTTTTCCGGGGTCGGTGACCACGGACGGGGAGGGGATGAATCCTTCGAGGACCGCCGCGATGTCCGGTCTGGAGAAGAGGAGTTCGAGGCCGAAGCATGCGGCGATCGTTCCAATCAGGACGATGACCAGCGCCTCAATGTAACGGAATCCCCTCTGCTGGAGCAGGAGGAGCAGAAGGACGTCGAGCGTGGTGATGAGAACGCCCCAGATCAGGGGAATGTGGAAAAGGAGATTCAGCGCGATGGCGGAGCCGACCACCTCGGCCAGATCACAGGCGGCAATGCCGACTTCGGCGGCGATCCAGAGAGGGATGGCCGCTTTCTTTCCGTAGTGGAGCCTGCAGCTCTGTGCGAGATCGTGGCCGGTGACGATTCCCAGCTTCAGCGAGAGTCGCTGGAGGAACATCGCCATGATGCTGGAGAGCAGGATGACCGAGAGGAGTGCGTAATTGTACTTGGATCCTCCGGCCAGATCTGTTGCCCAGTTTCCTGGATCCATGTAGCCCACCGCCACCAGGTAACCGGGGCCTGCAAAGGCGAGCAGCTTCCTCCAAAAACCGCGGCGTTCCGGAATCTCCAGAGAGCGGTGTACTTCGGGAAGGCTGGGCCGGTGTGGTTGATTCATAAAAATTAGCCTTGGCTAATTTATTTATATGAGACTATAAATTTCCTGCAATCCAATTCTACTGATCCAGGTAGCACAACCCGAAACCCCTATGATCAAAACAGGAAACAGGTCATCTTCCGCAGTGGAGGACTATCTGGAGCGTATCCAGGAACTCATCGAGACGAAGGGGTATGCCCGAGTCGTGGATATCGCCGGTAGTCTTGGGATTTCCCAGGCAAGCGTCACCAACATGGTCAAGCGCCTTGATGCTGAGGGGTTTGTCAGGCATGAGAGATACCGGGGACTGGTTCTTACAGTGGAGGGGGAATCGATAGCCAAGGCGATCGGTAAGCGCCATCGGATTCTGACTGATTTTCTGAACCTGCTCGGGGTTGCCAGTGCCGAGGTGGAGCGTGACGTGGAGGGGATGGAACATCACCTGAGTGCAGACTCTTTGGGGGCGATCGAGTCGCTCTGCGCAGAGCTTGCGGCGAATCCTGAGCTGCTCATTCGGATAAAAAAATCCTACGGGGAATCAAAGTAATAAACCGGACACTTGATGACCGTTTGAAGGATTCTTTTCCTTGCGTGAAACGGATTGCTGTGGGTAGCTTTTAGAAAGGCTTCAACCCATGTCTCCCTTCAAGCAACTGGCATCCCGGCTCGGTATCTCCGACCGACAGCTACGGCGTTATGCCGAGGAGGGCAAGGTCGTCGGGGTCTACACCACCAAGGGGGGGCATTGGCGTCTGAGAGGGCAGTTGACCGAAGCCCGCGTGGAGCGCGCGAAGAAGGTGCTCAGGTTGACGCCCTCCATCGCCCTCAACCGCTACAAGGAGCGATACAAGCGTGCGAACGTGGTGATCAAGGATGTCCAGAAGCAGTGGAAGCAGACATTTGAGCCCCCAAAAAAGAAGATCCGCAAGACCAAGCCCGCCCCGGAACCGAAGCCGGGTGATGCGATCCAGGGGGATCTCTTTGCCCAGTGGTGAAGGGGTGTTGTCGGCGTGACCGTATTGTCACGTTCCCCTGCTTTTCAGAAAGACGATTTTAGGGCTTGCTTGCTATCTTTCCAATGATCCCGCCGATGATTCCCCGTGCACTCTTCCTACTCTCTCTCCCTTTGCTGATCCCAGGCATCGTGGGAACGCTGGAGGCGGCTACTGCGAAGTCTGATGGTCCCGCTGCCGTTGCAACGCTCTCCCACAGGGGTGCCAAGGTGAGGCAGAAGGTGGAACTGGTGGTTTCCGTGCGCCGAGCCTCGGATCCAGTGATCGAATGCATCGATAGGCCGCCCGAACTTGTGTTGAAGGCGGTACGCCGCAGGCAGTTGCTGCATACCGGGGAAGGGGATGTCTGGCTATTCCGCTACAGGCTTCTTCCTACGCAGGTCGGTGATTACGAGATCCCGCCGATCCGGGTTGTCGATGGCGGCCGATTTGCCGATACCAAGCCTCTTTTCCTTCGCGTCTCCTCGAGTGGAGAGCCTCCTGCACTGACTGGCAGGGAACTTTCGCTTGCCGTGGACATCCCCCCGTCGCTCAGTGAGGAGGTCCTGAAAGCGGCACCTCAGCCCACGCCGAAGCCCGAGCCCACGCCGAAGCCGCACGATGGTCGCCCCTTCGCCACTCGCGCGGGATCAACCCTTCAGCATCTTCTCAAGGAATTCTGGGAGTATCCCGGGGGCTGATCCTTGGGTGATCCCTTAAGACGGCTTGCCCTTGGGGGCTTGATTTGAGGCCTTTGATGGATTAAGAACTTCATCATGTCCCCCATCCTGTTTGTGCCTGCATTCCTGATCGCGGGCGGATCTTCATTTCTGGGAAATGTGAATCTACCGGCGCCCGTTGAGATGATGAATCACACCTTGGCCGGGGAGAAGATTCCCTCCAAACAAGTGGTATGCCGGAACCGTTGGGGCACGCCCATGCTGCCCGATGGCAAAGGTGGATACAGCGTGATCGCCCCGATTAAGAAAAACCTGATCTCCCAGAGTCTCTGGATCCCTCCCGTTTCGGGAACTCGTCCCCAACTGATCGCCCGTAATTTGCCCGCTGTGCCGGCGGCTTCCACGGGGACATCGGCAGAGCCCTCACCCGCGACTGCTCCTGCAGCCAACGGGTTGCCCGTGCAGTAGTCTGTCGGTTTCCGAGGAGGTAGCTTGCGATGGGGCTCCTCGTGGTCCGCAAATCTTTTGTCTACATCCGAATCAAAAACGATCTACGTGTACTTGAGGACCTCCTCGATGGTGGTCACGCCGTCGAATATGCAGCGTAGTCCGTCGGCACGAAGGGTGCTCATCCCCAGTTCCATCGCCTTCTGGCGCAACACGACGTTGGGAGCCTTGTCGTTGATGAGGGCCCGGATCGGGTCGCTGACCTTGAGGAGTTCAAAGAGACCCTTGCGCCCCTTGTAGCCGGTGTTATTGCATTCCGCGCATCCCTTGCCGAAGAAGAAGGTCTTGTCACCCACGTCGTAAGGTGTGAGGCCGAGGCGTGCGAGGACGGCTTCGTCGGGCTCGTAGGGGGTCTTGCATTTGGAGCAGATCCTGCGGACGAGGCGCTGTGCCAGGACGCCCTCCAGCGAAGCGGAGATCATGAAGGGCTCCACTCCCATGTCGACGAGACGGGAAACGGCTCCGGTGGAGTCGTTGGTGTGGAGCGTGGTGAAGACCAGGTGACCCGTGAGCGAGGCCTGGATGGCGATGGTTGCGGTCTCCAGATCACGCGTTTCACCGATCATGATCCTGTCGGGATCCTGACGCAGGAAGGCCCTGAGTACCTTGGCGAAGGTCAGGCCGATCCCCTCGTTCACCGGAACCTGGATGATGCCGTCGATCTCGTACTCCACGGGATCCTCCGCCGTCAGGAGTTTGGAGTCGATGGTGTTGATCTTGTTGAGGCAGGCGTAGAGGGTCGTCGTCTTTCCCGAGCCGGTAGGTCCTGTGACGATGAAGATGCCATTCGGTTTCTCGATGACCTCGAGGATATACTCGTAGATATCGGGCGGCATCTTGAGGGTTTCCAGATCAAGTTGGATGGCGCTGCGATCGAGCACACGGAGCACCACGCTCTCGCCGAACTGGGTCGGTAGCGTGGAGACACGCAGGTCGACCACTTTTTCCCCGATTTGTCTCTGGATGCGCCCGTCCTGCGGAACCCGCCGTTCGGCGATGTTGAGATTCGCCATCACCTTGATGCGGGAGGTGATGGGGAGGGCCAGATGGCGAGGGGGAGGTTCCATCTCGTAGAGGGCGCCATCCACGCGGTAGCGGATCTTGAATTCTTTCTCGAACGGCTCGAAGTGGATGTCGCTCGCCTGCGCTTGGACGGCCCGGTCGAGAATCAGGTCGACGTATCTGATGATCGGGGTGGCGTTCGCTTCGGCGGCGGCGGCTGCGGCGTTGAATTCCTCCTCATTGGTTTCGATCGTGGTGATCTCCGTCTCTCCCAATTGCCTGAGGACATCCTCCATGGAGGTCTCCTCGCTCCCGTAATGGGTGCCGATGAGCTGCTCCAGTTGATGGCGCGGGGCCACGACCTGGACGATCTCGCGGTTGAGGGTGAAGCGGAGATCTTCCAGAGCCTGGGTGTCCAGGGGGTTGGTGAGGGCGACGGTGAGGACATTGCCGGAGGCCGACAACGGGATCACTCCATGCAGCCTTGCCATTCCGGACGGGACCAGATGGATCAGGGCGGGCAGCGGTTCGAAGGTGGAGAGGTCGACGGCGTCCACTCCCAGTTCCGCCGCGAGGATCTGGGCGAAATGCTCGTTCGTGACCACGCCCTGCTCGATCAGGATCTCGTCGATGGGGCGCCCTGAGTTGAGCGCTTCGGAGAGGAGTTCCTCGCCGGTGACCTCGTCGACGATTCCGGAACGCTTGAAGATATCGATGATCTGGTGGGGATTCATGACATGCTAGTGTTCGTCGCCCATGGTGCTCGAGATCACCTCGTCAGCGGTGGTGAGGCCGGCCAGCACCTTGCGGATGCCGTCTTCCCGGAGGGTTCTCATCCCGAGTTCCCTGGTCCTGTGGCGCAGTTGCAGGGTGGTCGCGTTCCGGTTGATCATCTGGCGGATTTCATCGTCGGCGACGAAGATTTCGAAGATGCCCATCCGTCCGCGGAACCCTTTGCCGCGGCATTTCTCGCACCCGACGGCCTTCATCGGGGTGGCGCGGGCGAGTTGCGCGGCATCGAGGCCGAGCGCCCTCATCTCGTAATCGGAGAGTTCGCCGGGCGCCTTGCAGTTGACGCAGAGTTTCCGCACGAGGCGCTGGGCCATCACGGCCCGCACGGCGCTCGAGACAAGGAAAGGCTGGACACCGATGTCAACCAGTCGTGCGATTGCGGCGGGGGCGTCGTTGGTGTGCAGGGTCGAGAGCACGAGATGACCAGTGAGGGAGGCGTTGATCGCGATGGACGCGGTCTCTTCATCTCGAATTTCACCCAGCATGACGATGTTCGGAGCCTGACGGAGCATCGCCCGAAGGGCTGCCGGGAAGGTCATGCCGATCTCGGAATTCACCTGAACCTGGTTGATTCCGGTCATCTGGTATTCGACCGGCTCCTCGACCGTGATGATCTTCCGGTCGGGCTTGTTCATGTAGTTGAGGCAGGCGTAGAGCGTGGTGGTCTTTCCGGATCCGGTGGGACCCGTCACCAGGATGATGCCGTCGGGCAACTGGACCAATCGTTCGAAGAGTGCCTGGTCGTCGCTCAGGAAGCCGAGTTCCGGCAGACCGAGCATCAGCGACGACTTGTCCAGGATACGCATGACGATGCTTTCGCCGTGCACGGTCGGAATGCTGTTGACGCGGAGATCGACGGTTTTTTCCCCGACCTTCACCTGGATGCGGCCGTCCTGGGGAACGCGTTTTTCGGCGATGCTCATCGTTCCGGTCATGATCTTAAGACGGCTGATGATGGCACCCTGAAGCTTTTTCGGGGGGCTCTGGACTTCCTGAAGGTTGCCGTCGATGCGGAACCGGACGCGGAGACGCTTCTCCATCGGCTCGATGTGGATGTCACTTGCCCGGTTGTTCTGCGCCTCGATCAGGAGATTCGAGACCATGCGGATGATCGGGGCGTCATCCCCCGCATCCTCCTCGACCTCCACGGTGCCGACGTACTTCCCGAATTCCTCAAATCCAAGAGGGTAGAGACGCTCGAGCTTTTCGGTGATCTGGGAGGGAATCGCGCAGACGAACTCAACGGGCCTCTTAAGGATGAAGCCAATGCTGTCGAATGCCTCGAAATCCATCGGATCCGCCACGGCAAGAACCAGTGAGCCGTCATGCTCGGAAATCGGAATCGTCTTGTATCGGCGAGCGAGTTCGGGGGTCAGCAGGCGGACAAGTTCGGGGTTGGGAGCGACATGGGCCAGGTCGATGTAATCCATCCCGTTCTGGGATGCCAGCGTGCGTGCGACGTCCTCCGCCGAGACAATCCCTTCCTTCACGAGGTTTTCGACAAGGTGAATGCCTCCCGTTCGTCCTCCCAGTTCCTCTAGCTGTTCCTGAGTCACCAGACCGACATCCTTGAGGATCTCGATCACATATTCATCGTTGGCCGGCATCTTCTGGGGAAATCGTGTTGGATGGGGAAAGGGGACTATCATCCATGCCGCACACCGCTTGTCAACGAAGGCAGGGCACGAGGACGTTGATTTTGGTTCAAACCTTCCCTATGTACATAGGGCATGACTCGTTACCGCACCATTCTCTTATTCGGCGCTCCCGGAAGCGGCAAAGGAACACAGGGCAAGATTTTGGGAAAAACCCCCGGCTTTTACCATTGCGCCTGCGGCGATGTCTTCCGATCCCTTGATCCTGCCAGCGAACTGGGCGCCGAGTTCCTGGAGTACTCGAGCAAGGGAAAGCTGGTGCCCGACGAGATCACCGTCCGGCTTTGGCACGAGTCGATCCGCAAGACGGTGGAGTCGGGTAAATTCCGCCCCGATCGGGATTATCTCATCCTCGACGGCATTCCGCGCAACGTGGCGCAGGCTGCCTTGATGGAGGGCCTGATCGAGGTGCGCCGTGTGTTTCACCTTTCCTGCCCGGACCGCGACAAGTTGGTGGCGCGCCTCAAGAAAAGGGCCCTTCGGGACAACCGTCTCGATGATGCCAACGAGGAGGTGATCCGTCACCGGCTTGCCACTTATGATTCCGAGTCGAAGCCGATGCTGGAGCATTATTCAGCCGTTCAACGGCACGATATCGACGCCACCATGAGCCCCCTTGATGTTCTTCACGGCATCATCCTCGGCCTGATGGATGAGATGAATTCCGCCAAATAGGAGGCTTGCCGCCCGCTAAGGAACCGCTGATTAAATCAGCGCTTCCCTAGGGCGAACGTAGTGTCCAACCCAATCAGCGCTCCAGCCTTACCATCATGAGCCAGTTTGAGAATCTCCGGGCCTCCTCGCTCTACTGCAACAAGTGCGCCAAGGCCATGCCGGTCAGGGAAACGCTCCTGCTGGTACTGCCGGACAAGGAGATCCACGACTACCTCTGCACCGGATGCTCCTCATCACTTGGTCATCGCGAAGTCTCGGCGGGGGAGTTGATGGTCTCCCGTTCCCCAATGGGGCGTCGTCGTCAGTCGGGGATGATGTCACCTTACCGGCCCTAGAATCAAGATGCGTGTCCTTTTCGCAGGAACCGGTGATATCGGGATTCCCTCCCTCCGTTACTTGGCTGCCAGTCATGAGCTTGTCGGCATACTGACCCAACCCGACCGGCCTGCCGGCCGCCACCGGGAGCTGAAAGCCCCCGCAATCAAGGGGGAGGCGATGCGTCTGGCCCCCGAGATTCCGCTTCTCCAACCGGAGTCGCCGCGTCAACCGGAAGTCATCGACTGGATCCGCAAGCTTGCCCCCGAGGTCATGGTCACCATGGCCTACGGCCGGATCCTTCCCCGGGAACTTCTTGAGGCTCCCGCGCTGGCGTGCCTGAACATCCACGCATCGCTCCTGCCCAGGCACCGGGGAGCCTCTCCGATTCAGGCCGCGATCGCATCCGGCGACATGGAGAGCGGAGTCACTATCATGCATATGGCGGAGGGCCTCGACACCGGGGATATTGTCTTGGAAAAGCGCCTTAGGCTGAGGCGTCGCGAGACGGCGGGATCCCTCTCCGATCGACTGGCTGAGCTATCCCCGATGGCCTTGGCTGAGGCGCTGGAACTTCTCTTGGCAGGGAACGCCCCGCGCACCGTGCAGGATGACGCGCAGGCAACCGTGACCGGCAAGATCGGCCGTCCCGAGACGCTGATCGACTGGGCTTGGCCCGCAGTGGAGATCGAGAGAAAAATCCGCTCGCTTCAGCCGCGTCCCGGCGCGGTTGCCACATTACTCTCGGCGGATGGGGGGACTGTCACGATCAAGATCCATTCGGCGATCGTTGCCAGCCGATCACATGGTGCCCCGGGATCCGTGCTCCGTACCGATGCCAAGGGGATCGTTGTCGCCTGCGGGGAGCAGGCTCTTTTGCTCGGCACCATTCAACCCGACGGGAAGGGGAGGATGCATTCCTCTGCATTTGCCAGAGGCCATGCCTTGAAGATCGAATCCTGATGGGAATTGCACTGGGGGAAAGGCTGAAAGCTGAAATCTTAAGGGGCGTAGGTTTAGGGAAGCGCTGATTAAATCCCATGAAGGCCGCTGAATGCCATTTGCTGATTTTTGAAGGCGCGAGCGCTGGGCGATACCCGCAGCGGTCTCGCCCGAGCGAGCAACGCCACAAAAATCGACAAATGGCTTTAGCCCTCCGGGTTGCGGAGATAACAGGCCGGGGGCTGTGTTGGCTTGGCGCTTTGCTTGCCCGGCCGTTGCTTCGCATCCGTTACGGCAGCCCGTTGCGGGGATGCTCGTGCCAAGCCGCCTTGCCCGCGGCCCATGGGTTGCCCGGTCGTTGCTTCGCATCCGCTACGGCTTACCGCAACGGCCTCTATGCGATTTAATCAGCGCTTCCTTAGGGCTGAGCTCTCAAAATCTCCGAGGGCTCCCATCGGCCACGATCGTAAGCCTAGCCATCTCTTTCATTGTCGGTGCTCGGGTTCAAGGACTTCCTTGCCCTGCGCTTTCATATCTTCACTCAGGCCATAATTTGACTTTGCCTCGGGCTCATCCTGCGGTTTGATCTTTGCTCATGTCCGAACAAGCCAACCAGACACCGAAGTATAGTCGCATTGTCCTGAAAATCAGCGGTGAGGCCCTCAAGGAAAAAGGGAGTTCCGACAGTGTTTCCCCGCAGATCGTCCAGAAGGTTGCGGCATCCATCGCGGAGATCCGGAAGATGGGGGTGGAGGTCGCCGTGGTCGTCGGCGGTGGCAATATCTGGCGCGGCCTCTCGGCCAGTCACCGCGGGATGAACCGCGCGACCGCCGACTACATGGGGATGCTTGCCACGGTCATCAACGGCATGGCACTCATGAGCGCCCTGGAGGACATCGGGCACTCGACCCGTGTCCAGACCGCCATCCAGATGAACAACGTGGCCGAGCCGTTCATCGTCCGCAGGGCGATCCGCCATCTCGAGAACGGACACATCGTGATCTTTGTGGCCGGCACGGGGAATCCCTTCTTCTCCACCGACACCACCGCGGCGTTGCGTGCCAACGAAATCGGCGCCGAGGTGATCCTCAAGGCCACCAAGGTCGACGGGATCTACGATTCCGACCCCAAGAAGAATCCCGATGCCGTGCGCTTCGACAAGCTGACTTACTCGGAGGCGCTCAGTCGCCGCCTGGAGGTGATGGATTCCACGGCCTTTTCCCTCTGCATGGACAATGCCATGCCGATCATCGTGTTCGACATGTCCGATCCCGACAATATCCTCCGCGCCGTCCGCGGGGAGACCGTCGGCACACTCGTCTCGGACGATAAGCCAGCCAAATAACCACCCAAGATCCAAGACCCACGACCATGAGCGCAGAAGAAGTCCTGTTTGATGCCGAAGCCGGCATGGAGAAAGCCGTAGAATTTATGATGCACGAGTTCAACGCCATCCGCACCGGGAAGGCATCCCCCGCACTCGTCGAGAACATCGATGTCACGGCTTACGGCAGCAGCATGAAGCTCAAGCAGTTGGCCCTGATCACGGCGCCGGAGCCCCGTCTTCTTGTGATCCAGCCCTTCGATGCTGGGACCGTACAGGATATCGAGCGGGCCATTCAGGAAAGCAATGTCGGGATCAATCCCGCCGTCGACGGCAAGCTCATCCGTCTCCGCATTCCCGAGCTCTCCGAGGAGCGCCGCAAGGATCTCGTGCGCACCGTCAACAAGCTGGCCGAAGAGGCGCGCGTCCGTGTCCGCGCCTGCCGTCGCGAGGCGATGGACGGCAGCAAGAAGCTCCAGAAGGAGAGCGTCATCACCGAGGATGAGCTGGAGCGCGCCGAGAAGGAGATCCAGAAGCTCACCGACAAGCAGGTCGGTGACATCGACAAGCATGTCTCGCACAAGGAGTCGGAACTGATGACGGTCTGACCGCCCTCATTGCCCTCCACGCCCTTCCGATCAGTCGTCCCATGCCCAAGATCCCATCCTTTGCTTCCAGTCGGTTCGCGCCGGCCCTTGTTGGGACGATGCTTTTCCTCGCCGCGAGTTGGGGTCACGCCAAAGAGGCTTCCGTTGTGAATGCCGCCCCATCGTTCTCTGGGGGTGCTTCCGCCGGCCGCAATATCCAGCTTTCCTCGCTCAGGGGGAAGCCGGTGATCCTGGTGATTGCTCCCTCCCCGAGGGATCGCGCATTCCGGGGACAGATGTCGGAGATGAAGGGACGCTATGAGCGTCTTGCGGCCCAGGGATTGCTATGCTTCGCGGCCTTTACCGCGGAGGGAGGATCCATCCGCTCCAATATTCCTTTCATCGAGGTGAATGATCCATCCGCAACGGCGGCCGCCTACGATGTGACGAAGGGATTCGCCATTGCCGTGATCGGTCGTGACGGCAATCTAGACTGCCTGAGCACGAGGCCGCTTCCCGGTCAGCGCATTCTTGACCTTGTCATGAACAATGCCTCCGTGCAGGAACAACTCAGGCGCTAAGCACCCACTTCTTGATCCTCTCCCAAAATTACCCTGCCATGAATACCCTCATCCGCCTCCTGCTTCTCCCCGTTGTCATCCTGGCGTTCACTTCACGATCCGAGGCCTATTCCGGCGATGAACTCCGGGCCAAGTCTGAGAGGGCTCTTCACCGCCTCTATGACTCCAATTCCAAGGCAAGGACACTCGGGGAAAAGGCCGTTGCCGTGCTAGTTTTCCCGGAGGTGATCAAGGCCGGATTCATGGTCGCGGCACAGCGCGGGGACGGGGTGCTCTTCAAGAACGGCCAGGTGGCCGGATACTACAACATCACCTCGGCGGGATATGGCATCCAGGCCGGTGTCCAGAAGCTTTCTTACGCCCTTCTCTTCATGGACGAGGACTCGCTGAAGTATCTCAAGAAGAGCGACGGCTTGGACCTCGCCGCGGCGCCCGGTCTGGTGATGGGGGATCAGGGGTTGTCGGGAAGCATGTCAGTGGCCACGTTCCAGCACGGGATCGCCGCCTTCATCTGGGGACAGAAGGGACTGATGGGAGGGCTCGGTCTGCAGGGAACTAAGATCTCGGAGTTCACTCCGAGCGAGTAGAGGGACGGATGCCCGCCCGGGCTTCCCCTCTCAATGCCCGCTCATCTGCCACAACTTGATAGCCTCCACGGGATGGATGAGCATGATCACGTTCAGGGTAAGATTGTCATGACACGCAATCGCGCAACCTGCCTCCATGATCAGGAGAAGGATGACGCTGAGCCAAGCCGGCATCCTTGACGCTAGGAAAAAGCCGAATGACATCATGAGGAGATCGCTCAACGAATTGAGGATGCTGTCCCCGCAATAGCCCAGGGAAATCGTCGCCTCCCGGTAGCGGTTGATGATGAGGGGGGAGTTTTCAAGCAACTCCCAGGAGACTTCCGCCAGAAGAGCGATCAGGTAGCGTACCCCCAAGTTCAGTCGTCCGGCTATGGCCCACAGGAGAAAAAAGAAGATCAGACCGTGGGCGAGGTGACTGAACGAATAGGGATCGGCTAGCCGCTGTGAACACTCGCTGCTCCAGATATTCCCCTCCCAAAAACCCGGAATTCCGTCGGGTCCTAAAAGCAACCGCCCCATGCGATGCTCCAAAAGCCCTGTGAGCAGAAAGATGGCCAGACTGGCGAAGAGGATTAAAGTCGGGTCCCCGGGGCGCGGGAAACGGACCGTATGAGGCTTTGAAAAGGCCAAAACTTACATCGGGTCCGAGGCCACGGACCAACCCCAGCCAGCATCGGGGCCCCATGCCGACCAGTCGGCATTGTCCATATTGACCTGGGCGTCGAGAAGTTGCTCATCGATCTTCTGCTGGTGCAGCTTGATCGCACGGTACTTCTGATACTGGGTGGGACTTCCCACTATCAGGGCCTTGTGCTGATGATCGGCGAAGACATAGACCGTTCCCCGCTTTCCGTTGACGGGAACAACCTTGGAGGATTTCAGCGCCGCCAACTTCGCCAACTGGGCCGGGGTCGTGGCGGGGATGGTCCGGAATCCGGCCGATGCCAGTTCCATTCTCTTCTCCGGGAGGTTGGAGCATCCCGTCAGCGGAAGAAGACAGACCGCTGCGATCAGGGAAAGCTGCTTCATCGGGGCCTCGGGTGTTGGGGTGGCGCTATAAAAGCTCGCTTCGGCTAGTAGAAGCAGGGGCCCCAGAAGGGACCATCCAAGCCGCCCCAGGCGCCCCACTCGGCATTGGCATCGGCATTCAGCGCGGCGGCAGCTTCCTTGTCCTGCTGGATCTTGTACTGGAGATTATACTGCTGGAACTGCTGGTATTGCTTCTGGTTTCCGATGAGCAGTGAGTTGTTGGCGGCATCGGCATAGAGGAAGACGGTCTTGCCTTTCTTGACAACGGGGATGACCTTCCGTTGCGGCATCGACTTGAGTTGGGAAATCTGGGCTGGAGTGTTCGGGACGACGGTGCGGAAGCCCGCGGCACTCAGGAGGGTGACTTTGGATTGGGAAGCGCAGCCGGTCAGGAGTATTGAGCTGAGAATGAGGAGGGTGAGTGGGGTCTTCATGAAATGAGTACTAATGGTTAGTTACCCCTGGAGGCGAGAAAGAAAACAAACCCCGCGAAGGCAACGCAGTAGTAGCCGAACCAGGCCCAATGTCCTTTCTCCAGCCAGCTGGAAAGGAGCTTCAGGGCGAGTAGTCCGGCCACGAAGGCTCCCGCCATCCCGAAGAGACCGGGGCCTAGGAGGTGGATCAGTTCGCTTGGCGCTGCCGCCGCCTCATGGGATTTGAGCAACCGGAGGAGTTCCTTGGCGATGGCGGGAGGGGTGATCACGACCGCCAGGGCGAAACTGAACTCCTCCACGCGCTGACGGGAGAGGCCGAGAAGCATGCCAGTCGAGATCGTTGTTCCGGATCGCGAGAGGCCTCGGAAGGGTAGGCAGAGTCCCTGGGAGGCGCCGATCCAGAGCGAGGAGCGAAGGGTGATCTCCTGATGGCCGTTCTTGCCACGAAGATAACCCGCCGCAAGGATCAGGAGGCCGGCCGTCAGGAGCGCCGTGCCGACCGAAGGGAGATGCCCGAAGAGATCCTCCATCTCGTCGTGGCTGGTGCCATGGAGGATGACCTTCTCGATGAAGAGCTTGAGGCCGAACCCTACCACGAGGGTGATCACTGTCGCAGAACCGACATGAAGGCACGTCCTGCGGAAACTGGCCGCATCGCTGAAAAAGGTCCTTTTCCACGCCTTCCAGAAATAGAGGATCACGGCGAACATCGTCCCGGTATGGAGCATCACCAGAAGGAAAGTCATCGCGGGACTTGCGGGATCCAGGCCGATTAACTTCTCGGCCACAATCACGTGAGCGGAGCTGGAGACGGGGAGGAGTTCGGCGGCGCCCTGGATGAGTCCGAGGAAGAGGATTTGGAGAAGGGTTGGTTCCATGAAGGGTGAGTATTTCCGAGGGAATGTGATCAGGGAATCATGAAATCATAAACTGATGAAGTTCATCGGCACCGACCCTGCCCGGCTGAAACGGTTGTAAGGTCGGAAGAACTTCCTCCCCTAGGGAAGCGCTGATTAAATCCCATGAAGGCCGCTGAAGAGCATTTGCTGATTTTTGAAGGCGCAAGTGCTGGGCGATACCCGCAGCGGTCTCGCCCGAGCGAGCAACGCCACAAAAATCGACAAATGGCTTCAGCCCTGCGGGTTGCGGGGATAACAGGCCGGGGGCTGCGTTGGCTTGGCACTTACAGCCCGCTGTGGGGATGCTCGTGCCAAGCCGCCTTGCCCGCGGCCCATTCTTCCCGCAACGGCCTCTATGCGATTTAATCAGCGCTTCCCTAGGCTGCTGGATGATCCAAAAACCTATCCCCACCTATCCCCTCTTGCCCGATCGGGCGGAGAGGGTGGTGAAGACCATGACCCAGAATGCCTGGGCGATGATGAAGAAGGGGATGCCGAGGGCCGGTGGGAGGGAGTAGATGATGCTGACAAGCGGGATCCAGACCATCCAGTTGGCCATGAGCACGGGGAAGATCCGCAGGGCATAGAAGCGTCCTGCCGTCCAGCCGCGGAATCCCCGGCTTGTGAAACCATGATCACGCCAAAGGAAGATACAGACGGCTTCCGGCATCGCCAGCAACGGACAATAAATGAAGGCATCGACCAGAACCTTGGTGACGATGACGGAGATGCTCTCCGAGGGACCGAAGAGATGGAGTTGGAGTCTGTAGAAGAGATCGACCTGGACGCCGATGAGGCCCCAGAAGGGGATCGCAAAGAGAAGCCGCTCCCCGAGTGCAGGTCCATCCGCAGGGGAGGCTCCGCGGAATCTCTGCAGGATCTCGGGGAGGAGGGCCGACCCCAGTGATGTCCCCAGGAAGGAAAACCAGAGCCCCCAGTCGGATCGGATCCGGGCAAGCTCTGTGAAAAGGTGTCGTGCCCCGGGGTGCCACAGATAGGCGGCAGCCATGGCGGCCATCACCGCCTGCAGGATCAGTCCGGGAAGGAGATTCGCACGCAGTGATTTGAGTGATTCCTCCGAAGCCAATCGGAAAAGCACCCGCGTCCTGTGAATGAAGGAGTGATGGTTCGCGTTCATGATTCGTTCGGACACGCGGATTGTGGGTTGCGATCCCTGCCTTAAGGATTCCTTAAACAAGAAGAGCTTCCCGTGAGGGAAGCTCTTCGAGAGTTTTGGAATGACGGTCCCGAAGAGACCGGCAATCGTGCCAAATTAACGCTTGGAGAACTGGAAGCGCTTGCGGGCTCCGGGACGACCCGGCTTCTTGCGCTCGCGCATGCGAGGATCGCGGGTCAGCAGTCCGTCGGCCTTGAGGGCGGGGCGGTCGGCTTCGTTGAATTCGTTGAGGGCGCGGGCGATGGCGAGGCTGAGCGCGCCGGCCTGACCCTGAAGTCCGCCGCCGGAGGTCTTGGCCACCACATCGTAATTCTTGACGGCGTTCACGGTCTCAAGCGGCTTGAGGACCGTGTTCTGCATCGAGGTGGTGGTGAAGTACTCGTCGAAGTTCTTCCCGTTGACGCTGATCTTGCCGGAGCCCGGTGCGATCTGGATGCGGGCGACGGCCGTCTTGCGGCGTCCGGTGGTGGCGGTTTTTGCTGTGGCCATGAGTGATTGGGAATTTTTTCCTGTGAAGGGGATGGTTTACTTGGCGGGCTGGGGGTTCTGCCCGGCGTGGGGATGATCATTGCCGCCGTAGACCTTCAGCTTGCCATAGATGGAACGGCCGAGGCGGTTGTGGGGGATCATTCCCTTGACGGCACGCTCGATGAGGAGTTCGGGACGGCGCTCGCGGCGCTGGCGGAAGGTCTCGGACTTGTGGCCGCCGACGAATCCGGAGAAGCTCATGTAGGTCTTCTGGGTCTCCTTCTTGCCGCCGATCTGAACCTCTGAGGCATTGATCACGACGACGAAATCACCGGTGTCTACATGAGGCGTGAAGATCGCCTTGTGCTTGCCGCGCAGGAGATTTGCGGCTTGGACGGCGACATGGCCGAGGTACTGGTTCTTGGCATCGATCACCCACCACTGGCGTTTGACCTCGGGAGCTTTAGCGGAAAAAGTCTTCATTAGGATTTCGGGAAAGGTTGAAGAGATTAGGAAAAGGATCACTCCCTGTCAAAGGAGAAAAGTGGTTTTTTCACATTGTGTTCCCAAAGATCCCCTTTGTCGGATCCCATGACCGATGATTTCGCTGGCTTTTCGCGGCGCACCCTTGAGGCTTTGCCCATGGCTTCCATCAGCTTCCTCGGCACCGGATCGGGAGTTCCCTCCGCGGACCGGTTTTTCTCAAGCAGTCTCCTGCTTCTCGATGGGAGGCATCTTCTCATCGATGTGGGTGAGCCATGCATTCACCTGCTCAGGGATCGCGGGAATGTCCTTGCGGAGATCGACGAGGTTCTCATCACCCACGGCCATGTCGATCATGTCGGGGGACTTCCGTCATTCCTTCAGGGATGCATGTTGCTGGGGCGGACCAAGAAACTCTCGGTTCACCTGCCGGGGGAAATGATCGCACCCATCCGTGCGTGGATCGCGGCCCTCTACCTGACTGAAGAGGGACTCGGTTTCACGATCTCCTGGAATGCCTGGAAAGAACGAGTTCCTCTTCAACTGGGAAACGAGATCGTGGTGACGCCATGGCCGAACAGACACCTGAAGGATTGCTACCATCGGCTGCCGTGTGCCGACCCGACCCGTCCCTGCGAGTCGTTCTCCCTTGAGATTGTTTCCGGAGATTTCAGGGCGATCTTCACGGGTGATCTCAGTGCCGCAGTCGATATCAAGCCCCTGCTTTCCAAGCCGGCGACGGTCCTTGTCAGCGAACTCTCCCATTTCGGGGCCACGGAGTTGGCGGATGCCCTGGCCGGAGCAACGATCCATGCCCTCTGCCTCGTCCATCTCTCCGAGGAATATGCCTCCGATCGGAGTGATCTGCGCCTGAGGTTGGAAGACCTCCTTCCGAGTGTCAGCGATGTCTTCCTTCCGGAGGATGGCGAGGTTCTGGATTTCTGACTGACGCCTCCTGTCTCGGGAGTAGGGGCAGGAGATAAACTTAGCGTTGGGATTGGGTACCGGGATTCTCCACCTGAATGACGGGGAGGGGAATGCGCAGCCTGAGTTCCTCATCGAGCAGGATCTCGAGATGATAGGTTCCGTATTTCTGAAACTGCACCCCACCGAAGAAATGAACGTTGGTGGCGTGGGCGTTCAGGTCGGAGAGGGTGAAGGGAACCTCGGCCTGGGCGATCGCCTGATCCTCCTCGGGATCATAGATAAGGCATTTCTGGACGAAGTCGCCGCTTCCACCGCACCAGCGTGTCCAGAGGCAGAGTTTGAAAAAGCCGATCGGCAGCGTCGGTGTCGGGATGGCGCCGATCACGCCGACGAGGGTCTGTTGGCCGCTGACCTCGGCACGGACATCCTCGCAGAGGATCGCGGCCTGAAGGTCGGGTAGGATGGGAGAGGCTGTCATGAAATTTCCATGATGCTGGAGAAGCCGGTGACGGATGGCAAGAGTACCAAGGGACGGGCAGAAAACTGGGGCATTGCCGGTCGGGAGTGAAATGGGGAATCATGTGCTCTCATGATCTATCTCGATCACAACGCGACCACCCCCCTCTCCACGGAGGCCCGTGAGGCGATGATTCCGCTGTTGGAAGGGGTTCTTGGGAATCCCTCCGGGATCCATGCTTCCGGGCGCAGAGCCCGTGCCGCCATCGATGATGCGAGGGATTCGATTGCCTCGTTGCTGGGGGGCAAGCCGCACGAGCTCATCTTCACCTCGGGTGGGACGGAGAGTTGCAATCTTGCGATCCTGGGCCTTGCGCGCCGTCACCGCGGATCCGGCAGGAACCATCTCGTCACCGCCGCCACCGAACATCATGCGGTCCTGCATGCCATGCAGTCGCTTGCTTCGCGCGAGGGATTCGACCTGACGATCGTCCCTGTGGATGCACGGGGGTTGCTCGATCCGGCGGCCTTCGCGGCGGCACTTCGGCCGGAGACCCTGCTTGCCTCCGTCATGATCGCCAACAACGAGACCGGCGTGATCCAGCCGATCCGCGAACTCTCCGCTCTCTGCCGCGATCGGGGCATCCTCTTCCACACCGATGCGGTCCAGGCCTTCGGTAAGATCCCCTGCCTTCCCTGCGAACTCGGCGTCGATGCCCTCTCAGCCACCGCCCATAAATTTTATGGTCCGCTGGGTGCTGGATTTCTCTGGCTTCGATCGGGGGTCTCCATCGAGGCGGTTCAGCACGGGGGATTCCACGAAAACGAGCGCCGCGCCGGCACCGAGAACGCTGCGGCGATCACCGGGATGGCCGCCGCCGCGAGGATTGCCGTCTCGGAAGCCAAGGCCGGAGCCGAGGCCATCCGGCAGGAGGGCCTCCGGGAGCGTCTCTGGAACGGGATCCGTGAGATCATGCCGTCGGTACTTAGGAATGCAGCCGACGCCCCCGTCATCGCGAACACGCTGAATGTCAGCTTCCCCGGATGCGACGGGGAGACGCTTCTGATGGGACTGGATCTTGAGGGTGTCGCCGCCTCGAGCGGGTCCGCCTGCATGGTCGGATCAATCCAGGCCTCCCATGTACTGCTTGCAATGGGTGTGCCCGCGGAACTAGCAAGCGCCACGGTTCGTTTCTCGCTGGGGCGGCACACCTCGGCGGGGGAGATCGACGACGCGGTGGCTGCTGTGGGGCGGGTGCTGGCCAGGCAGGTTCAACGCTGAGGAGCATGAGGCGGATCCTTGCAGGGCTGCATACGTTCGTTGGAAGCGGGCTTTTCCAGTTGCCGGATCATTCCCGGACTCCCCCCGAATCACGTACATCCAAGACCCGCGATCCCGTGCTGGAGCGGCGCGCCCGCGACATGGTTCGGGAACTTGCCCCATCCCTGGCTCCTTTGCTTGTGGTCGGATGGAATTCCCGGATGCGGACCACGGCCGGCGTAGCCATCGCCTTGCACCGGGAGATCTGGCTGAATCCGGCCCTGAGGGAGATATCCCTCGAAGAAGTGGATCGGACCCTCCTGCACGAGCTGGCACACCTACTTGCCCAGTATCGCCACGGCCGGCGACGACTCGCCCCGCACGGTCCCGAATGGCGGCAGGCTTGCCGTGATCTCGGTATTCCTGGAGAGGGGCGCACCCACCAACTCCCGTTCACGGCCCGCAGGATGAAACGCCGATATCTGCTGCGCTGCCCGGGCTGCGGCGAGAGTCATGACCGGGTGAGGGTTCCCCGCAGGAGAATCGCCTGCCTGAGTTGCTGCCGCACCCACAACCGCGGCATCTACGACGATCGCTTCCGGTTCGAGGTGATCAGGATCGAGGAGTGACCGCGGCTACTGGACATTCCCGAAGTAGTGCTGGCGGAGGCTCTCGCAGTAGCCCGATTCGTTCCGCTTGAGCAGGGCTTCGGTGAGCGGTTGACGCAAAGGACTGCCAAGGGGCAGGGAGAAGGTGCAGTACTTCTTCTCAAAGACCCGCCCCACCTCGGTGAGGGGCAGTTCGGGATGGGAGTTGTCATACCATTGGAGCGACAGGGAGTCGTGGACGATCGCCTCCACTTCATGACTGAGTAGTGCGTTTACAGCGTCGTTTAGCGAGTCGTAAGCCACGCAGTCGAGATGGTTGGTCCAGCAGTACGACTCCGCGACGGTTCCCCGGATTGCGGCCACCCTGTGCCCCGGAAGGTCCTGGGGCCCGTTGATGATGGAATGGAGGCGGTTGACCGTCATCACGCTGGTGATCGAGGAGGTGATGTAGGCCACCACCCCCACGCCGAACGCGATCCAGATCCCTGCCATGATCTTGCCAAGCGGCCCGGGAAGGTGCTTGTGCGTGCTCTTCCCGGTCATGGAGATAGACATCACGTGGTAGAAGGATTCCGCAAAGCCGTTGGCCCAGTCCCGGTGAAACTCCTTGTTCCAGATGCGCTCCCCCAGGGTGAGCAGGATCGTTCCGAGAAGAATCACCCCGATGCCGATTCCGAAGACCTCGAGATGACCGCTGTCGCGCAGGCCCTGCCAGATCTTCATGAACGACGAAGACCTTTTCTCGCTGACCATGATCTGCATTCCCTCCTGAAGGAATGGCAGGACGAAATCCATTCGCTTGAGGCGTTCGCTTGTGATGTAGAGGGAATTCGCGTTCACATCAACTTCGCCTCGTTCGGTTGCCTCGAGCAGGGCCGCGAAGGAGGGGTAATCGACGTAACGGAACTTCAGGCCCAGATCCGCCGCGAGCGTCTGCCAGAGATCGATGCAGAAACCCGTGTGAAGATCACCGGTCTTCATGATGAAAGGTTCGTCCAAGGCGACCCCGACCTTGAGCTCCGGCTCACCTGCCGGCTCCAGGGCGATGCAAGGAAGGCCTGCAAAAATCATCATGAAGATGATCGGAAATAGCATGGCGGATTTTGGTTTCATCTGGTTGCGGCTGTTTTCATGGTGAGTTTTCGGAAGAATCCCGTTCTTTTTCAAGAAATGGTGTGTTTTCACGATCTTTCGGAAAACCTTTCCCTTTTCCCGATTTAAAGGCAGAAAATCACACCTCACCCCACC
Organism: Verrucomicrobiia bacterium; assembly: GCA_040380225.1. Lineage (GTDB taxonomy): Bacteria > Verrucomicrobiota > Verrucomicrobiia > Chthoniobacterales > UBA6821 > UBA6821. The sequence goes on from JBEIJN010000002.1 coordinate 45,840, forward strand.
ACAAGAGCGTTACCCCCATGTCCAAGAACATCGAGTCCCATCTCATCGAGAACCGTATCTTCAAGCCCTCCGCCGATTTTTCCAAGAGGGCACGCATCGGTAGCATGGCGGTTTACAAAAAACTCCATGCCGAGTCGGTGTCCAAGCCCGACAAGTTCTGGGGGCGCGAGGCCAAGGAACTCCATTGGCTCAAAAAATGGTCCAAGGTGCTCGATTGGAAGCTCCCCTACGCCAAGTGGTTTGTCGGGGCCAAGGTGAATGCCTCCCAGAACTGCCTCGACCGCCATCTGGAGGGTCCGCGTGCGAACAAGGCCGCGATCATCTGGGAGGGAGAACCGGGTGACAAAAAGGTGCTGACCTACCGTCAACTACACCGCGAGGTCTGCAAGTTCGCCAATGTCCTCAAGCGCAACGGCGTGAAGAAGGGGGACCGTGTCCTTCTCTACATGCCCCTCATTCCCGAGGCCTCGATCGCCATGCTGGCCTGCGCCCGCATCGGCGCGGTCCACTGCGTGGTCTTCGGCGGCTTCAGCGCCGAGAGCATCAAGGACAGGCTTGCCGATAGCGGAGCCAAGGTGATCGTCACGGCCGACGGCGGCTACCGCCGCGGTCAACTCGTCACCCTCAAGCAGAATGTCGATCACGCCCTCAAGGGGAACAATTCCGTCAGGAAGGTCATCGTCTTCAGGCGCTCTGACATCGACATCCACATCGAGGAAGGGCGCGATGTCTGGTGGCACCGGGAGATGGAGTACGTCTCCGCCGATTGCCCGGCCGAGCATCTCGACAGCGAGCATCCGCTCTTCATCCTCTACACCAGCGGATCCACCGGGAAGCCCAAGGGAATTCTTCACACCACCGGCGGTTACCTGGTCGGCACTTACGCCACCACCAAGTATGTCTTCGATCTCCGGGAGGATGATGTCTACTGGTGCACCGCCGACATCGGCTGGATCACAGGCCACAGTTACCTCGTCTACGGACCGCTCAGTAACGGGGCGACCTGTTTCATGTACGAGGGTGCTCCCAACTGGCCCGAGCCCGACCGCTTCTGGAAGCTCATCGCCGACTACGGCGTCACCATCTTCTACACGGCCCCGACGGCCATCCGCGCCTTCATGAAGTGGGGTGATCACTATCCCAAGAAACACGATCTCTCTTCGCTGCGCCTCCTCGGCACCGTGGGCGAGCCGATCAACCCCGAGGCCTGGATGTGGTTTAACAAGCACATCGGTCACGAGCGCTGCCCGATCGTCGACACCTGGTGGCAGACCGAGACCGGGGCGCACATGATCGCACCGCTTCCCGGGGCCACCCCCTGCAAGCCGGGAACCGCCACGCTCCCCTTCTTCGGGATCGATGCCGCCATCGTCGATGACGAGGGTAAGGAAGTCGCTCATGGTCAGGGAGGCAAGCTTGTGATCCGCAAGCCCTGGCCCTCGATGCTTCGCGGCATCTGGGGGGACAAGACACGGTACCGCCAGCAATACTGGAGCGAGGTGAAGGGAGCCTACTTCACCGGCGACGGAGCCCGCCGCGACAAGCAGGGGAATTTCTGGATCGTCGGCCGTATCGACGATGTTCTCAATGTTGCCGGTCATCGCCTCGGCACGGCCGAGGTCGAGAGCGCTTTGGTCAGTCATCCTTCGGTCGCCGAGGCCGCGGTGGTCGGCCGTCCCGACGAGATCAAGGGACAGGGGGTGGTAGCCTTTGTAACCCTGCGTTCCGGTCAGAAACCCGGTGATGCGCTCAAGGAATCCATCCGCAAACATGTCGGCGAGTCCATCGGCCCCATCGCCAAGCCCGACGAGATCCGCTTTGCCGAACTCCTCCCCAAGACACGCAGCGGCAAAATCATGCGACGTCTCCTCAAGCAGGTTGCAAGCGGTCAGTCACTGACCGGCGATACCTCCACCTTGGAGGATCTTTCGGTGCTGACCAAACTCTCCAAGGGCGAAGAGTAAGGGCTTGGGCTTTTAGCGCAGGGCGGTGTTGCTGCTCGGTTGGCGTAGGAGTACTACGCCTGCCCTCGCGCGCCTAGCCCTGCATCTAAAATCCCTGCGCCCTGACTTGAGAAATTGAGTGCTGTCGTTGTTGCCCCGCAATTCAAACAAACCATCGTCTCAGGCTGGATTCAGGAGCTTCGTGACATAGAGCAGGACGAAGATGGCCAGGAGGATGAAGATCGCTCCGGTGAGCAGGACGCTGCGGATTCCATAGGTTTCCTGGCTCTCGCTCTTGATGAGGCGCGTCGTCACGGTGAAGCGCCAGGTTGAGAGGATCATGATGACGAGTCCCAGGGCGACGAGGACGATCCCCGCCTCTCTGCCCAGCGGAGATGTCATCTGGAATTTTCCATCGGTCATGGATCGTGCAAAGGCCCTGACCACGAGATCGAAGCGTTCGAGGAGGAATCCGAAGGCGATCAGTGCCAGCGATGTGCGCATCCATGCGAGATAGGTACGCTCATTGGCTGCGAGGTCGTTGTAGCGTGTAATCATATTTTTTCAGTGATAGTTCCCGACACCTATCCTGTCGATACCCAGCCGGTTAGTTCTTACACGCGTGACGCGCTATCAAGACTTCCACGCAATCGGTCGCCCCTCACTCTAGTGAGAGGAATCTAAGCGAAAGCGCTAGGGCTATTCCCTGTTGCGTCCGAGCTGGTGGGATTAGAGCTAAATTATGGAAGCGGACATTCAGCAGAAAGGGGTGAGGAAGACACCCGCTGATTTCGGCAGCGGTTCCCTCAGCGAATACTCCCCAAGCTAATAACGAATAGCGAACAACGAATAAGGAATGAAGCCATGACCAAAGCGACATCCAAAGCCAAGGTGAGATCCGTGGCGCCCTTAAAAACAAAACCGAGGCGGCAACTCCCCAAATCGCCCACTGGAATCCGAGGCTTCGATGAGATCACCGGCGGAGGTCTGCCGGCCGGGCGCCCCACCTTGGTCTGTGGCGGTCCGGGTTGCGGCAAGACGGTCTTTGGAATCGAGTTTTTGGTCAATGGTGCCACCCAGTACAATGAACCGGGCGTCCTGATGTCGTTTCAGGAGAGTGCCGAAGAACTGACCAGCAATGTCGCCTCGTTCGGATACGACCTTGCCGAGTTGATCCAGCGCAAGAAGCTGGTGATTGACTGTGTTCATGTCGAGCGAAGCGAGATCGAAGAGGCCGGAAACTACGATCTGGAAGGTCTCTTCATCCGGATGGGTCATGCCATCGACTCGATCGGCGCCAAGCGTGTGGTGCTCGATTCCATTGAATCACTTTTTTGTTCCCTGCCCAACCCGCGGATCCTGCGGGCTGAACTCAGCCGTCTGTTCCGCTGGCTCAAGGCTAAAGGGGTGACCGCCATCATCACGGGAGAGAGCGGCGAAAGCAGTGTAGGCAGTGTAGGCAGTGTAGGCAGACTAACGCGCCAAGGGCTTGAAGAATATATCAGCGACTGTGTCGTCCACCTGGATCATCGCGTCAGTGATCAGATCTCCTCGCGACGTCTACGAGTAATCAAGTACCGCGGGTCAGAGCATGGTACCAACGAGTACCCGTTCCTGATCGATGAGGGAGGGCTGATCGTCCTCCCGATCACCACGCCCTCTCTGGAACAAGTCATCACAAACCAACGCGTCTCTTCCGGCGTGCCGCGTCTCGATGCCATGCTTGGAGGCCATGGCTATTACAAGGGGAGCAGCGTGCTGGTCTCGGGCACGGCGGGCACCGGCAAGAGCAGCCTGTCCGCGCACTTTGTCGATGCTGCCTGCCGCAGGGGCGAACGTGCCATCTATTTCACCTTTGAAGAACCGGCTGCCCAGATTGAGAGAGACATGCGCTCCATCGGCATCGACTTAGCACATTGGGTGCGGAAGGGGTTGCTGGAGTTCCATTCCACCCGTCCCAGCACCTATGGTCTGGAAAAGCACCTGCTCCTGATGGAACGTGCCATTGATGCCTTCAAGCCAGAGGTGGTCACGGTCGATCCCCTGAACAGCTTTCTCACGGGTGGTAATCAGCTCGAGGTGAAGGGAATGCTGATGCGCCTGGTGAATTTCATGAAGCTCAAGGGGATTACCTGTCTCTTCACCAGCCTCACCTCTGGTGGTGCCCCGATCGAGCGGACCGACATCGCGATTTCCTCCCTGATCGATACCTGGGCGCTGCTGCGCGACTCGGATTACGGCGGCGAGCGCAACCGCACGCTGTACGTGCTGAAGTCGCGCGGCATGCCGCACTCGAACCAGATCCGCGAGTTCCTGCTGACAGATAAGGGTATCAAATTGCGCGATGTCTATGTCGGCCCGGCCGGAGTGCTGACCGGTACGGCGCGCCTGAATCAGGAGGCAATCGATCAGGCGTCTCAACTGTTGCGTGAGCAGGAAATGAAGCGCGGCCTCGATGAGCTGGAGGGCAAGCGCCGGATCCTGGAAGCCAAGATTGCGGCCATGCGGGGCGAGTTTGCTGTCCAGGAAATGGCCAGCAGGAAAGTCACCGATGTGCAACAGGCCATCGAGATCATGGCTGCCGAACAACGGAAAAAAATGGCCCATGCCCGGCGTGCCGATATCACCTCCAAGCCCGTTTCACGCCGTGCCAACCGAAGGGAATCCAAATGAGCAAAAAGCCGACAGCGCGCAACAACAAGGCAGCGAACGGCAAGTCTGGAACTGATTTCTTTTCGCTGAGGCTGTATGTCGCCGGAGAGACGCCGAAGTCGCAAGCGGCCATTGCCAATCTGGAGAAGATTTGCGGGGAGTATCTTGCCGAGCGCCATCAGATCGAAGTCATTGATCTGATGAAAAATCCGCAACTCGCGCTTGACCATCAGATCGTGGCGATCCCGACGCTTGTGATTGAGCAACCGCTTCCGGCACGCAGGATCATCGGCGATCTCTCAGACACCGACCGGGTGCTCATCGCCCTGGGCTTGAGGGCGCTCCCGCCGCGCGCGATAAGAACACTGCCGAACTTCTACGAATGGAACTACTACACGCGTTCCAGCGACCTCGTCCCATGCGAGGCCATCGGATTCACAGGGTCAAACCTCGGTCTTGTTCAAAGTCTCCCGGAAATCGCGGGTAGCAACGACAAGCTTGTGATGAAGGATTGGGAAGTGATGATTCCCGAGGGAAAGATATCGCCCGCGCAGGTCCTGAGGCGCGGTGATTACCTAGTCTGGGATGGGACTGCCTTGAGAGTGTGGGGTGATCAAGACTTCAAAGAGAACTTCGAGCCGATGAAGTCCCCGTCCGCTCTTCAAGCTGGAACGCCAAGGAATCTCAGGGTGATAACGCTCCCGAATCCCCAGTGATCAGGATTGCAGGGAGTCGATGGTCGGGAGGCGGTGTCTCCGTTCTCCAAGTCGGGGGATGCAGGCGATGAGGGCCTTGGTGTAGGGATGTTGGGGATTGCGGAGGATCTGGTCGGTCTCCCCATACTCGACGACCTCGCCCCGGTACATCACGGCCACATGGCGGGCGAGGCCGCGGATGATGGCGAAGTTGTGGGTGATCAGGAGCACCGCCATGCCGAGGTCGCGCTGGAGTTCCCGAAGCTTGTCGAGGATCTGCTTCTGGATCGTGACGTCGAGGGCCGTGGTCGGTTCGTCGGCGATCAGGAGATCGGGACGGGCGGAGAGCGCCATGGCGATCATGACGCGCTGCTGCATGCCGCCGCTGAGTTGGTGGGGGTAGTCGTGGAGTCTGGAAGCCGGATCGACGATCCCGACGGCATCAAGCCAGCGGATGATCTCGGCATCGATGTCGGTCACATCTGGCCGGTGGAGACGGATCATCTCCGCGATCTGGCTGCGGATCGTGTAGACGGGATTGAGTGAGGTCGAGGGCTCCTGGAAGATGTAGGCGATCTTCCCCCCGCGAACCTTGCGAAGCTCCGCATCCGAGGCCTTCAGCATGTCCTTTCCTTCAAAGAGGATCTCACCCCCCTGATAGACGGCGGGAGGGGTGGGTAGAAGCTGCGAGATCGCGAGGGCGGTCACGCTCTTCCCGCTGCCGCTCTCTCCGACGATCGCAAGGGTTTCCCCTTTGCCAAGCTCCAGGGAAACTCCCTTGAGGGCAGGAGTGACGGTTTCGCCCGAGCGGAAAGCGATTTTGAGGTTGAGGATGCTAAGCATGGAGAGAAATGAAAAATGAAGAATGAAGAATGAAAAAGGATGGGGAAAAATATGAGGGATGAATGATGAAGTATGAAAAATGAAGAGGCCGATCAGCGGGTCGATGTCGATTTGGCTCGTTTGATGATGGTGATAAAGATCGCCATGAGCTGACCGCATTCATCTGACAGATCATGCAGTCGTGCAGGTGTAACGGTTCCTGATTCCAAAAGTAATTCCAGCCAATAACAAGTCTCATCCAGTTCCTTGAGGGAGTCGCCCATTTTGGCAATGAACTCGGCCTTGGAGCGGGCCCTGTTTGCCTCTCGGTAGTTGGCTCCAACCGATGTGCCGGAACGCAGGATTTGTTTCCCAAGGACTTGTGCCACGGATGACTTGGAAAGGGACGAATACATCCGGATGATGCGGAGGGCAAAGTCCTTGGTGCGTTGGATCAATGCAGGAGGCTCAGGTGTTTTTTCATTTTTCATTCTGCATTTTTCCTTTGCTTCATCCCTCATAATTCATCCTTCATCATTACCCGCGGCTTTCCGCCGCCTCCCTGAGCGCATCGCCTGCAAGATAGAATGATAGCGAGGCGATCAGGATGGCGAGTCCCGGGAAGAGGATGAGCCACCAGGCGTCGAGCAGGTAGGTCTTCCCGTCTGCGATGATGTTCCCCCAGGTGGCCTGCGGCGGCTGGACGCCGAAGCCGAGAAAGCTGAGTCCCGCTTCCGAGAGGATCGCCTCGGGAATGCCCAGGACGGCGGTCACTAGGATCGGTGCCGCGGCATTGGGGAGGATGTGGCGGGTGATGATGGTCCAGGCGTTTTGTCCTAGAACCCTGGCGCTCTTCACATATTCCGACTCACGCAGGGTCAGGAATTCTCCCCTGACAAGCCGTGCCGTGCCTGTCCAACTCACCAGACCGATCACGACGACGATATTGATGAGGCTCGGCCCGAGGAGGGCGACGGCTGTCAGCATGAGGAAGAAGGTGGGGAAGCAGAGCAGGGCGTCGACGGAGCGCATCAGAACCTGGTCGGTGATGCCGCCTAAGTATCCGGCAAGAGCTCCCACGACCATGCCGATCGCCAGCGAGACAAAGACCGCGATGAGGCCCACGGTGAGCGAGATCGAGGAGCCGTGGAGCATCCGGGAGAGGACGTCACGGCCGAGATTATCGGTTCCAAGCCAGTGCTGAGGGGAGGGAGGCAGAAGCTTCTGCTCGAGGTTGGTGAGATTCGGGTCGAAGGGCCAGTGATGGCCGAACTGGGAGAGGAGGGCCGTCCCTCCGGCCAGCAGGGCGAAAAGGATGATGATCATCACCGCGATCCGGGCGATGGGATCGGCACGGAACCGTCGCAGGATCCGTGCGCTTGGTGTTTCGGAAATATTGGAGGATCCGGGGTTCATGCTATTCGAGTCGTACTCTCGGATCGACCGCTGCGTAGAGAAGGTCGGAAAGAAGGTTGCCGAGCAGGATGAGCGCCGCCCCGATGAAGTTGAGCGCGACGATGGTCGGGTAGTCCCGTTCCAACACCGCCTCGTAGAAGAGGCGTCCCATGCCAGGGTAGGCGAAGATGCTCTCGATGATGACCGAACCGCTGATGAGCGCAGGAAGAAGCATGCCGATGCCGGTGACAAGCGGTCGGATCGAGTTCCTGAGGGCATGCTTGTAGAGAACAGTCTCCTCGGCGAGCCCCTTGGCCCGGGCGGTCCTGATGTAATCCTCGCGGAGTGTGCCGATCATCGTGGCCCGCAGGTAGCGTGACTGGGAGGCAATTCCTCCGATGGCAAGGATCGAGGCGGGGATCAGGAGGTGCCAGAGGGTGTCGAGTCCCGCGGCGAAACCGTTGGGGAAGACGATGCCGTAGCTGTGGGTGCCGAGGATCGGCACGCCGAAGCCCTTCACCAGCACGATCGCAACCAGATAGGAGACCCAGAATCCCGGCAGGGCGATGAAGAGGAAGGCGACAAACGATCCGGCCATGTCCTGCCAGCGCCCGGCATTCCGCGCGGCATAGACGCCCAGCAGGGTTCCGAAGGAGAGGGAGATGAGGATGGCAGTGATATTGAGCGCAAGGGTGGCGGGAAGGCGCTCCATGATCTTTCCCATCACGGGGCGGTCATCCTTGATGCTGCGCAGATCTCCCGTGAAGAGATCCTTCATCATGAGCGTGTATTGCTCGTGCAGTGGGCGATCGAGGTGGAACTTCTTCCGGAAGTTGGCCTTCACCTCGGCGGAGATCTTGGGATTGAGCTCTCCCCACGGATAAGGGCTCCCCGGGGTCATCGTGACGATGAAGAAGGAGATGATGCTGATGATGAACAGCAGCACCACGCTCAGCGCGAGACGGCGGATGAGGAAGGAAGTCACGGGGAGAAAGGGAAAATGAAAAAGGAAAAATGAAAAATGAAGAAGTGGGCAGGGAAAGGCCGTGCGGAGCCAAGGATCCGGGGCAAGGGCTTCATGGTTTTTGCATTCTTCATTTTGCCTTTTGCCTTTCTGCTCCCGGCGCATACTCCGGCCGGTAGAACCACTCCATGTCGTAGCTCCAGCCGGCCTTGGTCATGGTGACGGGTGCGTCGATCCATTCGCCGGGTAAGGGGCCCGGACGGCGGATCCGGTAGCTTCCCTTCCACATGACCGATGTCCCCTCGGGGACAAAGAGGAAAAGGTAGGGTTGGTCGGCATAGATCGCCTGCTGGAGTTTGCCGGCAAGGCTGATGATCTCGGGACGGGCGTATTCCTGCCGCAGGTCGGTCAGGAGATTGTCGACTTCGGGATTGTTGTAGCCGATGAAGTTCAGTTCCTCGGGATGGGTCTGGCTGGAGTGCCAGATCCCGTATTGGTCGAAGTCGTATCCGAGCCCCCAGCCCAGGACGATGGCGTCGAATTCCCCCTTATTGACGAAGCGCTTGAGCAGGACGGCCCACTCGTAGATCTCGACCTTCACCTCGATGCCGACCTGCTTGAGGTCATCCTGGACAAGGGTGGCGATGTCGCGACGGACCTCGTTGCCGTTGTTGGCCAGAAGGGTGAAGCTGAATCGCTTCCCATCCTTCACCAGGATGCCGTCAGGGCCAACCTTCCACCCGGCTTCATCCAGAAGCTTGCGGGCGGCGGCCGGATCGTAGGGGAGTGGTTTCACCGAGGGGTCGAAGAACCATACCTGCGGGGTGAAGATCCCGGTCGACTGCACTCCCCGGCCATAGATGATGTATTTGATCATCTGGGGGACATTCACGGACTGGGCCATGGCCTGCCTGACCCTGAGGTCTTGGAACATGGGACGGCGGAGATTCCAGCCGATGTAGTTGTACATGTTGCCGGGGGAGCTGAAGAGGTCGAAGCGGGGATCCTTCTCCAAGTTCTTGACGGCCCAGGGACTGACATTCCAGAAATCGACCTGCTTGGTCTGGAAGGCGAGTTGGAGGGTGAGGGGATCGGGTAGGACGCGGAAGACAATCGAATCGAGCCATGGGGAACCGAGGAAATAGTCGGGGTTCTTTTTCAGCCGGATGAACTCGTTGGTCTTCCAGGAATCGAACTTGAAGGGGCCTGTGCCGACCGGGGCGCGGTTATAAGCCTCGGGCCACTTGGAGGGGTCGAGTTTCCCCAGGAGGTGCTCGGGGAGGATCGCCCCCATCCAGCTCAGGAGGGCGGGGGAGAAGGGCTTCTTGTAGCGGACAACGACCGTTTGCGGATCCGGCGTCCCGACGCTCTCCACAAGATCGAAGTCGGAGCGGCGAGGGGAGGCGACCTTCTCGTCCATGATGGCCCGGTACGTGAAGGCGACATCCGCCGAGGTGAAGGGGGCGCCGTCATGCCAACGCACCCCGTCACGCAGGGTGAATCGGATGATCGGCTCGGCCTTGAAGGGGCGCTCTTTATCGTTGGGGCCTCCGGGTTCCAAGGCGGGGAAGGGGAGTGTTCGGAAATCGGCATTGAGGAGTGCTCTTGCGATGATCTGGGGCTCCTTGAGACCGGGATCACCCGTTGTGATGACGAGATCGTTCCCTTTGACCTCGGTCTTCAGGACGATTCCGGGCTTCCCGACAAATGATTCCAAGCCTGCCGGGGCTTTTCCTTGGGTTAGAGCATCGATCCAGGAATCGAAGGCCGACTTGGCTTCGCCAGCCTCGTCTGATGAGGAGAAGCGAAACGTCGTCTCCTGCGATAGCTCCCACCCGGAGGCCAGGTCGCCCACGATCTCGAGGTCCTGATTGTATTTGATCAGGCCGTTGAAGATGAGCCCCCCGACCTGGGAGGAGGCCGAGTCGGCCTGCTGGATCGGGTTCAGGGTGGAGGGTTCCCCGAGGGTGCCGATCGACATCTCGTTTTTCTTGGCCACAGAGAGCCAGTTGGCGTTGATAAAAGTCGCCGCCAGCAGGAGAAGCAACGCAGCCGGGATGCCGTAGAGGAAGAGGCGAAGCGTGCGCATGGGAAGAGCCGAGAGATTGAGAATATGGAACTCAGGAAATCAGGAAAGATCAGAAGAAAACTTCTTTTCGCAATCATGAGGGAAACATGGAATGAAACAGGCACTGAACGCCCTTTGAAAGGGTGGGGCGTGCTTGTCATATCCGCATGGATGTCTCGGGATTACCCAATTCTTGAGTTCCTGAGTTCCAGATTCATCCTTCAGTTGTCTCAAAATCCTCCTTTGGTGGTTGTCCGGAGGACTGCTCCCTGCTTTCCTTAACGGTTCATCATGAAAGTCACCACAGAACAGAAAGAGACCTGCATCGTCGACCTGCACATCGAGCTTCCGCCCGACCGCTTCCACTCCGAGTGGAAGGAAGTCGGCAGCGAATACCGCCGTCTGGCCAATCTTCCCGGCTTCCGCAAGGGCAAGGCCCCGCTCGCCATCGTCGAGAAGAAATACGGGCAGGACATCGAGCAGGAAGTCACCCGGAAGCTCCTTGATGCCGCCGTCCGCGAGGCGATCAACGAGCAGAAGCTCGCCCCGGTCCAGAGCCCGAACGTCCGCGATATCAAGCTGGAGGGGGACCGTTCCCTGCGCTTCACCGCGACGATCGTGACACGCCCCGCGATCACCCTGCCCGAGTACAAGGGACTCCAGGTGACCGTTGAGAAGCCTGCCGTCGATGAGAAGCAGGTGGAGGAATTCCTCGAGGGACTGCGCGGCGACCTGGCCGACTTCAAGAGCGTCGAGGGGCGTCCCCTCGCGATGGGTGACTTCGCGGTCCTCGATTACGAGGGTTCCATCGAGGGGAAACTTCTCTCGGAGACCTACCCCGACCTGCAGCCCACCTATACTGGCCGCAAGAACTTCTGGATCAAGCTGGAGGAGGAGCGTCCGATCCCAGGTCTGGCCGCCGCCATGGTCGGCATGAAGGCTGGAGAGACACGCGACTGCAGCGTCAGCTTCCCGACCGAGTTCGGCGAGGAGAAGCTCCGCGGCTACAAGGTCTCCTACAAGGTCACCCTCCACGAGATCAAGGAGCGTGAGCTTCCTCCTCTCGACGACGCCTTTGCCGCGAAGCTGGCCCCCGGATCGACCCTCGAGAAGATCCGCGAGCAGATTCGCGAGCGCCTTCAGGCCAATGCCGAGGAGAACTTCACCCGCGCCGTCCGCGCCGATGTCGTGAAGCAGCTTCTCGCCATGGTGACGGTCGACATCCCCTCCACGATGGTCCAGCAGGAGAGCACCTCGATCCTCAAGGAGATCATCCGCGAGAACCAGCAGCGCGGCGTCTCCGAGGAGGAGCTTCGTTCCCATCAGGAGGAGTTGCTCGGCGCCGCCCGCCAGAGCGCCGGGGACAAGGTGAAGCTCAACTTCATCCTCGGCGAGGTCATCGGCAAGGAAGGCATCAGCGTCTCCCGCGATGAACTCGCCTGGCGCATCACCAACATGGCCGAGCGCTACCAGATGACCCCGCAGAAGCTTCTCAAGGAACTCCAGAAACACCGCGCCATCGCCGGCATCGAGGAGGAGATCGCCCTCGGTAAGGCCCTTGATACGGTCGTCTCTCATGCTAGGGTGAATGGAGAGGATCCCAAACCGATCCAACACAACAATCCATCCCATGATGAAGAACCCCATGTCCATGGCCCCGGTTGCGGGCACGACCACTAAGATGAGCCACTTCAACAACGGCAACGGATCGGGCGCCCCCCATTCCATGCTCGTCCCGATGGTGGTCGAGCAGACCGGCCGGGGCGAACGCAGCTACGACATCTATTCGCGCCTTCTCAAGGACCGCATCATCTTCATCGGCACCGGGATCGACGATCATGTCGCCAATCTGGTGATCGCCCAGTTGCTCTTCCTTCAGATGGAGGATGCCAAGAAGGACATCCACCTCTACATCAACTCGCCCGGCGGTTCCGTCACGGCGGGTCTGGCCATCTACGACACGATGCAGTTCGTCACCTGTGACGTGAACACCTACTGCATGGGGATGGCCGCGAGCATGGGGGCATTCCTTCTCTGTGCAGGAACGAAGGGGAAACGCTTCGCCCTGCCCAACTCCGACATCATGATCCACCAGGTCTCCGGTGGTGCCCATGGCACCGCCAGCGACGTCGAGCGGAGCGTGGAGTTCATGTACAAGCTCAACCGCCGCCTCACCAAGATCATCGCCGAGAACACCGGCAAGACCGAGGAGCAGGTGAAGAAGGATGCCGACCGCGACTACTACATGACCGCCGATGAGGCCTGTGAATACGGACTCGTCGACGAGGTCGTGAAGTATCGCAAGGAGCTCAAGAATCCTCCCGAGAAGGCGAAGGATTCCGCCGAGTAATCTCCCCCCCCAGCTACCAGCTCCTAGCTCCTAACTCCCAGCCCCCCCAGCGTCATGGCCCGATCCAGCAACCTGACGATGTGCTCCTTCTGCGGGAAGAGTCATGCGGAAGTCCGCAAGCTCATCGCAGGGCCAGGAGTCTACATTTGCGACAGCTGCATCACGGTCTGCAAGGGGATCATGGACAAGGAGGGGGGCGAGGGGCCTTCCGGCGGTGGGGAGGCTATGCTGAGGGTTCCCAAGCCCTCGGAGATCCGCGCCGAACTCGACCGGCACGTGATCGGTCAGGATCTTGCCAAGAGGACGCTCTCAGTCGCCGTCCATAACCACTACAAGCGCATTGCCATCGAGCGCCAGGGATTCCCTCCCGGCGTCCTCTCCGAGGGGCTTGCCGAAGTCGAGGTGGAGAAGAGCAATATCCTGCTGATGGGGCCGACCGGCTCGGGGAAGACCCTGCTGGCACGCACGCTCGCACGGATTCTGGATGTTCCCTTCTGCATCGCCGACGCGACCACCCTGACCGAGGCGGGTTATGTCGGCGAGGATGTGGAGAACATCGTGCTGCGCCTGCTTCAGAACGCCGACTACGACGTGAAGCGTGCCGAGGTGGGCATCGTCTACATCGACGAGATCGATAAGATCGGCCGCAAGACCGACAACGTTTCCATCACCCGCGATGTCTCCGGTGAAGGAGTCCAGCAGGCGCTGCTCAAGATTCTCGAGGGAACCACCTGCAACGTCCCGCCCCAGGGAGGCCGCAAGCATCCCCAGCAGGAGTACATCCAGCTCAATACCCAGAACATCCTCTTCATCTGCGGCGGGGCTTTTGTCGGCCTCGAGAAGATCATTCAGCGTCGCATCGGCGGAAAGACCCTCGGTTTCCATTCCAAATCAGATGGTGAGATCGATCCCGCCGACGCCCTCAGGATCCTTTCCTCGGTGGAGCCGGAGGATCTCCTCTCATTCGGGATGATTCCCGAGTTCATCGGACGTCTTCCCGTGCTTGCCTCGCTCGAGCAACTCGACGAGGAGCAGCTCGTCCGCATCCTAACCGAACCGCGCAACGCGCTGGTGAAGCAGTTCACCAAACTTCTGGCCATGGATGAGATCTCCCTCACCGTGACGAAGGACGGTCTCTCGGCACTCGCCGAATCGGCCGTGAAGAAGGGAACCGGCGCCCGTGCGCTCCGCTCCCTGCTTGAGAAAATCATGCTTGATGTGATGTACGAGGCTCCGGATCGGGATGATCTTACCGGAGTCACGATCAACCGCTCCGTTGTCGAGGGAAAGCGTTCCGCCATGGTGCGCCGTCGTCAGGAGAAGGACGCCGCCTGAGTCCGTGGGACGGATCGAGAAACCGGAACTGATTCCCGTTCCCGGGAGGATGGCCCCGAACGAGGTGCTGGCGGAGGCCCGTGCAGAGCTGATTCGCAAATCCGAGGGTTTTTCACGGATCGAATGTGATTTCGGCGCCTCGAAGGGGAAATTTCTCACCGAGAGCGCGGTACTGAACCCTGCGGTCTTCTTTGCCGGGATCGAGGGGCTCTCCGACAGGGTGAATCGCGCCAACAGGAAGATCGAGCGTCTGGGAATCGCCAATGCATCGCTCTGGCGGGGTTGGGGGAAGGAATCCCTTGATGCGCTGATTCCCGACGGGTTCCTCGACACCCTGCATGTCTCGTTTCCCGATCCCTGGCCGAAGAGGAGGCATTGGTTCAGGCGCCTTGTGAAGGCACCTTTCCTTGAGGTGGCGGCCAGGAAGCTCAAGCCCGGAGGCGTGCTCCGCCTGATGACCGACCACCTTGGTTACTTCGCCTCGATGAAGGAAGAGGTTGCCACGCATGGTGGTTGGGTCGAGGTCGACTGGCAGGATGGGTTTCAGCGTCCTGTGACCGAGTTTGAGACCATCTTTCTCGCCAAGGGGGATCCGATAGGACGCGTTGCGGTGAAAAGGGTTGAAGGGGTGCAAAGTCAAAAGGCAGAATGAAAAATGAAAAAGGATCAGGGCAACCGTATGGGATCAAAGGGGGAGTGAAGTGCCAACGAAGTCAGGGGCGATGCCGGTTTGCTTTTTAAGCGTATGCTTTTGCAATGGAACCCTGACAACAGGTCTGGTGTTTTCACCAAGATGGTGAAGTCGAAGTAAGGGAGGTAGAACCACGCCGTAACGGATGCGCAGCAACGGCCGGGTATGCCAAAACGCGAAAGTCACGAAATGCCGAGGGGTGAGAGAAGAGAAATTGGAGTCCAATGACTTCCTTCATTTCGTGCTTTCCTGTGTTTCGTGGTTCCTTCGGTATTCAATCCCGACCCGCCTGCCTATTTCCCTCCATTCCTGTTTTCCTTATTTCCTGATAAAACTCTTTGTCACCACCTTCTAATGCAATTTTTGGGTTTAAGCGTATGCTTTTGCACGTTGCAAAAATTCCTTCGTTGGCAATGCGTGTCGGAAATTCCTTCAGGGGTTGATCTGCCAAGTAGTTGAAGTCAGGCTGATCCTGTGACGGAGTTCTCCCCAGATTCCGATAAGACTGATGAGTCGGATCATGATCTGATGGCGGCTGTTGCCGCCGGAGATCAGCAGGCTTTCAGGCGTTTCGTGGAGCGTCATCAGAACCTGGTGATCGGCACGGTAGCCCGCATGATCGGTACCGCCGATGCCGAGGACATAGCCCAGCAGGTCTTTCTCAACGCCTGGAAGTCCGCTCCTCGCTGGCGCCCCGAGGCGAAGGTCACCACATGGCTGATGACCATCACCAAACGACTGGTCTTCAACGAAGCCCGGCGCCGTTCCCGCACCAGAATCGTTCCCCGGCAACCCGAGGAGGCATTTCCGGAATTCCCTGATACAAAACCTTCTCCAGACAGCGAGATCTTGGAGCGGGAAATGCATGCCGCAATCGAGGCGGCGATGGAGTCGCTTCCGGAGAGGGAACGAATGGTCGTGGTGCTGAGACGTCACGAAGCGATGCCGTACGAGGAAATCGCCGTTGTCCTTGGAACAAGCGTTCCCTCCGTGAAGAGTCTTCTTTTCAGGGCCCGCAACACC
The DNA here is from genome assembly GCA_040380225.1 of Verrucomicrobiia bacterium. Taxonomy (GTDB): domain Bacteria; phylum Verrucomicrobiota; class Verrucomicrobiia; order Chthoniobacterales; family UBA6821; genus UBA6821. The sequence continues at coordinate 61,778 of JBEIJN010000002.1, forward strand.
CTCAGGGAGAAACTTGCTCCCTATCTGAGGGGTTAATACCATCTCCACTCTTATCTTGGTAGAACATGGCTGGTTCTTTTGCCCTTGGGCTTTGTTTTCATCCCTCGGGTTATCTTGGGATAGCCCTCGGTCTTCCGCCTAGCCCATGGGCAAAAATTCCTTCGCCATTTCTACCAATCTATTCGTCTCAATGGTATAGGGTGTTTTTGGCTCTTGCCTAACGATCTTCAACATTCAGTCTATCAACCTGTTTTTATGTCTTCATCCGAACAAGTCCTCGTCGTCCGCCGTTCCCTCTTTGATGAGCTCGGTTCCTTTCATGGCCTCAATGCCGAGATCTCCCGGTACCTGCCCGTGTTCCTCGAACCCGGGAACCACTTCTTTGTGCCACGCGCGGAGGCGGAGGAGGATCCCTCGCTCAAGCAACTCATTCCCTATGTGGTGGTCACCGCCGGTGACAGGATCCTCCATTACCGCAGGGGGACCGGCTCGGGTGAGAAGCGTCTCCTCAAGAAGGGCTCTGTCGGGATCGGCGGTCATATCAACGACGGGGATGGGTTAGGGGAGTCTTTCGATGCCGCCGCCTACCAGCGCGCTCTGATGCGCGAACTGCAGGAGGAACTATCCATCGAGAGCTGTTTCATCGAGCGCCCGCTGGCCGTGCTCAATGACGATACGAATCCCGTCGGGGCTGTTCATCTGGGGATCGTCCACCAGTGTCAGCTCGCGGAGCCTTCGGTGAAGGCCAATGAAGAGGCGATTGCAGAGTTGGGATTCCTCACGCTGGAGGAACTCGCCGCCCGTCACGATGAGCTCGAGAGCTGGTCTCAGCTTGTGGTCGGGGGGTGGAAGGGGCTGAGGACGGTGGGGAGCTAGAAGTCAGAGGTCAGCAACCAGCAATCAGCAATCAGCAATCAGCAATCAGCAATCAGCAATCAGCAATCAGCAATCAGCAATCAGCAATCAGCAATCAGCAATCAGCAATCAGCAATCAGATTTCGCATCTTTTGACCTTCATCCTCCATCCCGTTGCACGGGATGGTTACCAGTTCTTGATCCAGGTGTTGGAGGCTCCGCCACCGGCACTCGACCAGAGATCGTAGTTGTTGGCACCGTTGTTGGGCGATCCGTTCGTGTAGATATAGCCGTAGGTGTTTCCGAAGGGATCCGTCCAGCCCGAGGAGTTGGTCGATTTTGATTTGAACTCAAAGTAGACCTTGCCACTGCTGGGCATGAGGTTGGTAATCAGTACCAAGGAGCTTGAGCCGGCAGGGTAGTCCCCATTGTCAGCCTTGTAGTTCTCGAGAGCCGCACCGACAGCGGCAATCTCGGCCTCGGCCCGCGAGCGGGCCCCCTTTTTCTGGGCATATCCGGCTGTTGAGAGAATGAGGCCGGCAAGAATGGCGATAATGGTGATGACGATCAGTAGTTCGATAAGGGTAAAACCTTCATGCCTAGTGTTTTTCATAAGAGGCTTCCGGATGATTACTGCTGCATGCCGCTGATGATGCCGATGAGCGGCAGGAAGAGCGCGATGACGATCGATCCGACCACCACGGCGAGGAAGACGATCATGATGGGCTCCATGAGGGAGGTGAGGCCGGCGACGGCATTGTCCACCTCGTCGTCGTAGAGGTCGGCGACCTTGAGAAGCATTTCCGGGAGTTGTCCGGTCTCTTCACCCACATCGACCATGCTGATGACCATCGCGGGGAAGACTCCGCTGGCCTCCATCGGGCGGACGATCGATTCACCCTCCTTGACGGCATCGTGGATCTTCGCGATCGCGGTGGAGATCACGGCGTTTCCAGCGGTCTCCTTGGTGATGTTGAGTGCTTGGAGGATCGGCACGCCGCTGGTCACGAGAGTCCCGAGTGTGCGCGTGAAACGGGAAATGGCATTCTTGCGGGTTAGGTCGCCGAAGAGGGGAGCCTTGAGCATGAACTTGTCGAAGAGGACGGCTCCCTTGGGGGTGGAAATCACATACTTCAATCCGAAGACAAAACCCACGACTCCACCAATGAGGAGGAGGATGTTTTGTTGGATCACACGACTGGCGCCGACAACGATCTGGGTGAGGAGGGGGAGGGGTTTGCCTCCGAGCATGTCGGCGAAGATCTGCTCGAACTTCGGCACGATGAAGACCAGCAGGAATCCCATGATGATGATGGCGATGACCATGACGATGGCGGGATACATCATGGCCGACTGGACCTTGCCCTTCACCTTCTGGGCTTTCTCCTGGAACTCGGCGAGACGGTTGAGCACGACCTCGAGGACACCGCCCAGTTCGCCGGCCTTCACCATGTTGACGTAGAGCTTGTTGAAGATCCGTGGGTGCGCCGTCAGTCCGTCGCTGAAGGTTCCTCCGCCCTGCACTGCCTCAGCCAGCTGATTGATCGTTTTTTTGAGGACAGGATCAGGCTCCTGCTTACCCAGAACCGTTAGGCCGCGCAGCAGTGGCAGGCCCGCATCAATGAGAGTGGCCAACTGACGGGTGAAGACCATGAGCGTCTTGCTCTTGATGGTCTTCTTTTCAAGGAAGGGGATGTTGATCTTGATCTCCTTGGATCCCTTCTTGGCTCCCTTGCCCGGTGATGCCGACTTTGTTTTAGCGCTCCGCGCCTGCTCTTTCACGCTGGTGGGGAAGAGCCCCTGACCGCGCAGCGCCGCCACGGCTTCCGCCTGCGATGCGGCGTCGATGAAATCACTGGTCTGCTGACCCTGGGCATCAAGGGCAATATAGGCAAAGGAGGGCATATTTTAGTTTTTAGTTGATGCCTCAGAAAGGTGTCGAGTTCTGAAGATAAGGGTTGTTTACGGACTCTTCACCGATCGTTGTCGCTGGTCCGTGGCCCGGGTGGACAATTGTCGTTTCGGAAAGCGGAAGCAGCTTGTGGCGGATTCCCGAGAGGAGGAGGTCGCGATCTCCTCCAGGCAGATCCCAACGGCCGACCCCCCCTGCGAAAAGGACGTCACCGCCGTAGAGCCTTCCGCTTGCGGGATCGTGGAGGCAGAGGCTTCCGGGGCAATGACCAGGGACCTCGTACAGATCGAATTTACGGCCTAGAAGTTCCACGCCCGCCCCTTCGGAAAGTTTTTGGGAGGCGGCCACAGGTTCCACTTCCAGATCCATGCCGAATCGCCTGAGAAGCCCACGGTCGGCAAGCATCTCCTCCGTGACAGAGTGCATGGCCACGGGGCATCCATGGAGCCGTGCTACGGCGGCCGCATCCCAGACATGGTCAAAGTGGCCATGGGTAAGTACCAGAAGGGAGATGGGCGTATCCCGGAAAGCTTCGGCCGAACCCTCCGGGGCATCCACCAGAAGATTCCCCTCCGGGCACCTGATCAGGTAGGAATTGGTCTCCAAGGCCCCTCCGGTGAACATTCCGGGACCCTCGGGTGTCTTATCATCGTACATTTCATCATGTTTGCTTTTCCCATGGCCCTCTGCAACGGTTCTCTTTCATGACCATTCCTTCGTTCAGGATTTCAAGACTACTATCCGGTGTTCTCGGGGCACTGTTGCTTTTGGTGATCCCGTCGGGGCTTCCTCTCCGTGCCTCCACCAATACCGTCTCCACGGACATGTCTCCCGTCGCGGCCACGGTCGCCAGGATGCTTGAGCAGGGCCATTACCTGCATCCGCTCTCCCTCTCGGAAAAGAATCCCCCCCGGTTGGATTCGGAACCTCCGCAGACGATGTCCGAGCGCGTCCTGAAGAATTACCTTCGGATGCTTGATTACATGCATCTCTACTTCACCCAGGGTGATGTGGACGAGTTTCTCCAGCGATTCTCCCCGACACTCTCCTCCGAGATCCTGCACGGTGACCTGAGCGCTCCCCGCGAGATCTTCACGCGGTTCCGCCAGCGCGTTGAGGACCGTGTTGCCAAGAACAAGGCCCTGGCTGCCGCACCTCATGACTTCACCAGTGACAAGGCCGTCCAGATCGATCGGAAAAAGGCCCCCTGGCCCGCCACCATCGAGGAGGCCGACCAACTCTGGGCCGACCGCATCGAGGCGGAACTCCTGCAGGAGAACCTGAACGAGCATCCGCTCAATCCGCCGGCCAAAGTGGTGACGAAACGCTACGACCAGTTCCTCAAGAGTGTTAACGAGCAGAGCGACGAGGATGTGGTGAGGACATTCCTCGTGGCGCTTTCCCAGAGTTACGACCCCCACTCCGAGTACATGAGTCCCTCCGACATGGAGAACTTCAACATCCAGATGCGGCTTTCGCTTGTCGGGATCGGTGCCGTGCTAAGGACGGACGATGGCTACGCCAAGATCGTGGAAGTCGTTCCCGGAGGCCCCGCCGACAAGGATGGCCGGCTCAAGCCAAACGACCGGATCGCCGCCGTGGCCCAGGGGAAACAACCCTTCGAGGATGTCGTCGACATGAAACTCGACAAGGTGGTTGAGAAAATCCGCGGTGCCAAGGGATCCCAGGTGCGCCTTCAGGTGATCCCGGCCAATGCCACGGATCCCTCCAAGAGGCATGTCATCGAGATCACCCGGGAAGAGGTCAAACTCAAGGAGTCCGAGGCCAAGGGGGAGGTGATTGATCTCGGCGAAGCCGACGGTAAGAACCGAAAGTTCGGCTGGATCACTCTCCCATCATTCTATGCCGACATGGAGGGCAAATCCAAACCGCTGGCCAGCAACAAGAATGCCGCCGCCGAGGGACCGAAAAGCACGACCAAGGATGTCCGCCGGATTCTGGAGCGCATGAAGAAGGAGGGGATCGAGGGGCTTGTGATCGATCTTCGCCGCGACGGGGGGGGATCGCTCGAGGAAGCGATCAATTTGACCGGTCTCTTTGTCGGGCCCGGGGCGGTTGTCCAGGCAAAGGATGCCAACGGCAGGGTCACTGTCGCCCGTGACAACGACAAGGAACCCTTCTACACGGGGCCGGTCGTCGTGCTTGTCAACAGGCTCAGCGCCTCCGCGAGCGAGATTTTCGCGGCGGCGCTTCAGGACTACGGTCGGGCCGTCGTGGTCGGTGACCAGCGAAGCTTCGGCAAGGGGACGGTGCAGACCCTACTTGACGTCGGAAAGTTCATGCCGCTCTTCCAGGATCAGGGGGCGAAGGCCGGATCCCTCAAGCTGACGATCCAGAAATTCTACCGTGTTTCAGGCGGTTCCACCCAGCATCGGGGCGTCCTTTCGGACATCGTGTTGCCCTCACCCACGGATACTCCGGAAATCGGGGAGAGCTCTCTTCCCAATCCCCTGGCCTATGACGAGGTCGATCCTCAGCCGGTGAACCGTTTTTCCTTCACCGCCCCGCTGATCGAGTCGCTCAAGAACCGCTCCCAGGTCCGTGTATCCAAGGATCCGGAGTTCCGTTACATCAACGAGGACATGAAGCGCTTCCACGAGAGGCTTGAACTCAACAGGCTTTCCCTCAACGAGAAAGTTCGCAAGGAGGAGATCGCCCAGGACAAGCGGCGCAAGGAAGAGCGCAAGACCGAGAGGAAGCTGAACCCCGTTCAAAATCCCGATGCCTTTGAGGTCACGCTCGATACCGTGGACAAGCCTGTTCTCCCGAAGGTTGTTGCCAAAAAGAAACCGGCCCGCGAGAAAGCGGCGAAACTTTCCGAGGATGGCGATGATGCCGAAGAGGAGGAGAGCGCGGCGGGAACACCTGATCCGGTGAAGCGTGAAGCCCTCAATATTCTCAAGGATCTCACCACCGAAATCCAAGGGATGAGGACAGCCAGTGCGGTTCAGGGAAATTGAACCGAGCTTTGTATCGTCGCGCTCACGGGGTGTGTGATTGACACTCTCAGGGGCGGGCATTTTAATTCCTGTTCTTATTCTTTACCCACCTTTGTGAGCGAAACTCCCTCCACTCCCCCTGCCAGCTCCGGGACTCCTTCTCCAACCCCCGGTGCGCCGGTCAAGCTTCCTCCGCTGAAGCTACCTCCCAAGCCTGTTCCGGCCCCCGGTGCTCCCTCCGTTCCCTTATCGGGAGTGCCAGCTCCAACCGCTCCACCCGCACCGTTCAAACCGGTCATGCCTCCGATGCCTTCCGCGGCAGTCGGCTCCGTCCCATCGGCAACCACTTCGGCCTCACCGGCAGGGGCCCCCAAACCTCCCGGCGTCCCCGCAGTTCCCGCTGTCCCGGCTCCGCTGAAGCCACCCGGCGCCGTGCCTGCTCCAATGACTGTTGCCGCTCCCAAAGCACCGGTTCCCGTGTCAGTCACTCCCCCTGTTTCTCCGGTACCTGCTTCTGTTCCCGCTACAGCTCCCGTTGAGCCCCCCTCCAAACCAAGTGTCCCCACGCAGCAGTCACCAACTGCCCCAGGATCACTCCCCCTCAAGCCTCAGCCGGTTGCCGAAAGTGCCCCGGCAAAGCCGATTCCCCAGGCCACCATCAAGCTGCAGGCCGCACCGGCACCTACCATTGCCCGCAAACCCATAGCGCCGGCCACCGAGGTTCCCGCCGAAGGGCAAAGGGATGCCGCGGCACCGGCCCCCAAGAAAGCGGAGTCCAAGCCTGTCTCCGAGGAGGATGACGGGGAAGATGAGGTTTCCGCCGGAGCTGTCCCGCTTCCTTTCCTGCTTGCCGCAGCGGCACTCGCCCTGATTGCCTTCGGTATCCAGCTTTGGACATTCCTTTCCTGACCAACACAACACACATCCATCCCACACCATGGCTTCCGAACACGTCCTTGATCTCAATGATTCCAACTTCGACTCCACCGTCGCCTCCTCGCCAGCCCTGCTGGTCGATTTCTGGGCACCCTGGTGCGGCCCATGCCGCATGATCGCGCCTGTGATCGAGGAGCTTGGCAAGGAATTGGCAGGCAAGGTCACCGTGGCCAAAGTGAATGTCGACGAGGCTCCCAATGTCTCCGGTGCACAGCGCGTGACCGCGATCCCGACCCTGATGATTTTCAAGAACGGCGCGCTCGTGGAACGGATGACCGGCCTTGCTTCCAAGGCGGCTCTTCTCGAGAAACTCCAGGCGCTCTAAGCAAGAGTTGCGCTTGCAGGGCGAGTCATCTTCCTCATTCGAGTCATTGGTTGTGACGGCAGTTGCCGAGACCCCTCGCGCCTTGGGCTATTCCATGCCCGCGGAGTGGGAGCGCCATGAGGCGACATGGATCTCCTGGCCTCATGCCGGGGGGCAGAGTTTTCCCGACAGCTATGACCGCGTCGTGCCGACCCTTGTCCGCATGGCTGCAGTGCTTGCCCAGTCCGAGATGCTCCGGGTGAATGTCTCTTCGCTCGACCAGGAGAAAGAGGTGAGGGGGCTTCTCTCCAAAGCCGCTCCCATGGAGCGCGTCGAGTTTCATCACAATCCCACCAATGAGCCATGGTGCCGCGACCATGGTCCGATTTTTGTGAAGAGAAGCGGGGGCCCTTCCCTTGCCGTTAATGACTTCGGTTACAATGCATGGGGAGGGAAGTACCCTCCCTTCGACGACGATGATGTGGTCCCCACCAGGATAGCCCGCCATCTCGGTCTGCCGCTTTTCGAGCCTCCTTTCATCCTGGAGGGAGGATCCATCGATCCCAACGGGGCAGGAACCCTCCTCACCACCGAGTCGTGCCTGCTTCATCCCAACCGTAACCCCTCCATGACGCGCGAGCAGATCGAGCAGGGGCTGCGCGACTATCTCGGTGTGGATCAGATCCTCTGGCTGGGTGATGGCATCGAGGGGGATGACACGGACGGTCATGTCGATGACATCACGCGCTTCGTGTCGCGTGACACGGTGGTCACCGTGGTGGAGCCTCATCAAGGCGACCCAAACCATGTCCCCCTGTCGGAGAATCTCGAGAGACTCAGGGAGATGCGCCTTTCCGACGGCACTCCCCTGAATGTGCTGGAGATGCCGATGCCTCCCCGGATCGACCGGGAGGGAATGCGCCTTCCCGCCAGCCATGCGAATTTCTATATCGCCAACGAATCCGTCCTAATGCCCGCTTTCGGGGGCGAATCCGACGCCGTTGCCGCGGACCTGCTGGCCGGATTATTCCCCTCACGGATGATCCGTCCCATCGATTGCAGGGAGCTGATCTGGGGCCTCGGGGCCTTCCATTGCCTGACCCAGCAGCAACCGTTCGCCTGACCACTGGATCGCACCCGGCGTTCCATACCGGGTCCCATGTCGTTTTTGAAACGTCTGGAGGCTTGCCAAAGAGATCTCCGGAAGGTGTGCTGTTGTGCTGAATTTTATGAACACCCAAATCCTCCAACTAGCCGCCCGCGATGCCCGCGGTCTGGCCATTGACGCCGTCACCGCCTGCAAGTCGGGCCATCTTGGTCTTCCGCTCGGATCCGCCGATATCGGCGCCGTCCTATTCGGTGAGGCGCTTCAGATCGATCCGGCCACCCCCCGCTGGATCAACCGCGACCGATTCATCCTCTCCGCCGGTCACGGCAGCATGTTCCTCTATTCATGGCTCCATCTGGCTGGCTTTGATCTTCCGCTCGACCAACTCAAGAAGTTCCGTCAGCTCCACAGCATCACTCCGGGTCATCCCGAGTTCCACGAGACTCCCGGTGTCGAGGCAACGACCGGCCCCCTCGGCCAGGGCGTGGCCAACGGCGTCGGCATCGCCATGTCTCAGAAGATGGCGGCCGCGCGCTTCAACACTCCCAAGCACACCATCTTCAACAACCATGTCGTCGTCCTCTGCGGAGACGGTTGCCTTCAGGAAGGTGTTTCCGGCGAGGCCTCCTCGCTTGCGGGGCACCTCGGTCTGGACAACCTGATCCTTTTCTTCGACGCGAACAACGTCACTCTCGACGCCATGCTCAATGTGAGCCAGAGCGAGGATGTGGCCGCCCGTTACAAGGCCTATGGCTGGGATGTTCAGGAGATCGACGGCCACGACATGGGCTCCATCCTGGCCGCCTACAACCATGCCAAGACCACCAAGGGTAAGCCGCACATGATCATGTGCCGCACCATGATCGGCAAGGGCATCCCTCAGGTCGAGGGCACCAACAAGGCACACGGCGAGGCGGGCGTGAAGTTCTCCGACGAGGCCCGCAAGGGACTCGGTCTTCCCGAGGATAAGTTCTTCATCTCCCCCGAAGTCACCGCTTACTTTGCCGACCTCAAGGCGAAGCGTGCCGCAGCCCACGCGGTCTGGCAGAAGGAGTATGCCGCATGGCGTTCCGCCAATGCGGAGTTGGCGGCCCTCCTCGACACCGGTGTCGAGCAGAAGGTTCCCGATCTCCTGGCCGCAATCCCTCACTTCAAGCCCGAGGATGTCATCGCCACCCGCAAGGCCGGAAGCATCGCCCTTCAGCCGATCTCCAAGGCAATGCCACTGCTCGTCAGCGGAAGCGCCGACCTCTTCGGTTCCACTCTCAACTACATCGAGGGGGGAGGTGACTTCACCCGCGAGAACAACGAGGGCCGGAACATCCACTTCGGCATCCGCGAGCACGCCATGTGTGCGATCATGAACGGCTACGCCTATGACGGGATCTTCCGCATTGCCGGCGCCACCTTCCTGGTCTTCAGCGATTACGGCCGTCCCTCCATCCGCGTCGCGTCTCTCTCGAAGCTCCCGACACTCTACATCTTCACCCACGACTCCGTTGCTGTCGGCGAGGATGGTCCGACCCATGAGCCTGTGGAGACCGTTGCTGCACTCCGTGCGATTCCGGGTCTGGACGTCATCCGCCCCGCCGACCCCGAGGAGACCGCTGGTGCATTCGCCGCAGGTCTCGAGCGTACCGACGGGCCCACACTGCTCTCCCTCTGCCGCCAGAATGTCCCGAATCTCAGCGAGATTCCCGTGGATGTCCGCCGCAAGGGTGTCTTCAAGGGTGCCTACATCGCCCGCAAGGAGACCTCCGCGCTCGAGTTCATCATTCTGGCCAGCGGCAGCGAGTTGAGCGTCGCTTTGGATGCAGCCAAGCAGCTTGGTGCCGGAGCCCGTGTGGTTTCCGTCCCCTGCATGGAGCGTTTTGACCGTCAGGATGCCGCCTACCGCGAGGAGGTTCTTCCCTCCAAGTGCCGCAAGCGCGTTTCCATTGAGGCCGGAATCTCCGATCCTTGGTTCCGCTTCGTCGGACTGGATGGCAAGACCGTTGCGATCGACCGCTTCGGTCTCAGCGCCCCTGGTGCCACTGTCCTCAAGGAACTCGGCATGACCGCCGAGAATGTGGTTGCGGCCGCCAAGTCGCTCTAATCCAGCGCCATACTTCCAAAAGCCCCCATGGAGCGATCCATGGGGGCTTTTTTTGTGAATGGGAAAAATGATAGGCTCTTCGATATTTTGAATGCGTTTAAGGGGGAAAAGTACAGTGCCCTTGATCCCTAACGGAACACGGATGCATTTGAATCAGGAACTCAGGAAATCAGGAAGTGCGGACAGGTAAAAATCACCAACCGGGGAGGAGATAGGAGCAGAAGAGGCATGTGCTCGTTCTGACAGGAGTTGGAATCCCATGAGGCTCAATCTCTCAAGCAGGCTTGAAGAGATGATCCGTCCGGCATTTCTTACCCGCGCCGCAGGCTCCAGGCCCGTACCATACCCGATATCCATATGGTCCCTCTCTTTTTCAGATCCTTGGATGGACCTGAGCTGTTTGCCGCGTTCGCTCCCGCTCTCCTCGCCCTGACGGGCTTTGCTACCCTAAAGGCTAAGCCGTGCCTTCCAGTAATCGGCGGTCCATGGTGTTTGAAATCCTACTTCCTTCGTTTCTTTTCCTGATTTCCTGATTTCCTGATTTTTCTTCCGTGTCTCGTCTCCACTCATTGAAAACAGCGAAGAACCCATTCCTGATTTCCTGAGTTCCACATTGATCATTCAGGCATTACTCTTCCCCTGTGTTATCATCCGATTGGTTTCAGTTCAGCTTGCCTGATTTCCAGTATGCCTTCCTGAGCATCCTGCTGGAGGGGATTCCCTTCCTGCTTGGTGGAGCGATCCTCTCGGGGATTCTCGAGGAGTATCTCCCGCAGTCGCTCATGACGCGTCTTCTGCCCCGTAATCCCCGCACGGCCGTTCTGGTAAGCGGCCTTCTAGGGGTGATCTTTCCAGTCTGCGAGTGCGGCATTGTTCCCGTGGTGCGCCGCCTTCTCCGCAAGGGGCTCCCGGTTTCCTGCGGTGTCACCTATATGCTGGCGGCCCCGATCGTGAATCCGTTGGTGATTTTGAGCACACTGGCGGCCTTTCGCGGTCAGGGGGCGGTCGAGATGACGCTCCTCCGTTTTGGCTTGGGCCTCTCGATTGCCGTCTTGGCCGGATGGGTGGTTGGTTTTTTCGCCCCTTTCTCGATCTTGCGTCCCGGGCTTCTCGGACCCCATGGGAGTGGTACGGATCATCATGATCATCATGTCCCGTCCCAAGGTCTCATGGGCCGTCTCGGGAATGTCGCGACGGTTGCCTCCCGTGATTTTCTCGATGTCTCCGTCTACTTTGTCATCGGTGCCGCCGCCGCATCGCTCTTCAGCACGGCCGTCAATCAGGAGATCATCCTTCCCCTTGCGGCCAATCCCCCTCTCGCCATCGCCTCACTGATGGCCCTTGCTTCGGTCCTTTCGGTCTGCAGCACGACGGATGCCTTCATTGCCGCGACCCTGACCACCTTTCCGATGGCTGCCAAACTGGCCTTCCTGGTCTTTGGTCCCATGTTTGATTTCAAACTTCTCTTCCTTTACGGGGCGGCCTTCTCGAAGCGGTTCATTCTCCTGCTCGGTGCGGGCCTCTTCTTGGTGATCGGTCTTCTCTGCTGGCGCCTTGCCGCGCTGAACCTTGCCTGGTGATGAAGCTATCCTCCTCTCTCTCGTCATTCAGGGATGCTTTCCTCCTGATGCTTTGGGGAATCTTCCTCCTCTGGCTTTCCTGGAAGGGGCAACTCTCCATCTACCTCCATCCCTCGCTCCAGCCCTACACGACGGCTTCCGGCGGGCTTCTTCTGATTCTTGCACTTTTTGTCTTCCGGGATGCCTTCCTTCGTTCGGGTGATCATCACGTCTGCTGCCACGATCATTCTCATGAACATGGTCACGATCACCATCCTGTTCACGAGGAGCATCACCACGATGGGGAGAACCCCTCCGCTGCCCTCCTTCTCTTCAAGACGATCCTGCTCCTTCTGCCGCTCGGGATGATCGTGACGGGTCAGGGAACCGCCTTCACGATGACGACTGTTCTGAACCGTGGAGTTGTCGATGACCTGCGGAAGCTGCCCTCGGCGAATGTTTCGGAAGCGCCGACTCCCGCCGAAACCGCCCCCTCTTCCTCCTCCGGACCGATGCCCGTCCAGATCATCGACATGCTCTATGCGATCCAGATGCCATCCTACAGGGAAGAGTTCGAGGGGAAAGAAGTCGAATTGACCGGTCAGGTGGTTCCGATGACCACCGGAAATCATAAGGGAGACCGTTTTCAGGTGATTCGGATGTTCATCACCTGCTGCGCCGCCGATGCCAAGCCCGTGGGCGTCACCGTGCAGTATCCCAAACCGCTCAAGGTGCCCGAGATGGGCTGGGTAAAGATCATTGGCAAGCCGACATTCCCCATGGAGGGAGGACGCCATACCGCGGTGCTGGAAGCCTCCGCTGTCGAACCATGCGAAGCCCCATCAGAACCCTTTGTCTACTAGCACTGGTTCTCCCCGGCAGCCTTGTCGCCGCAGAGAGTCCTCATACCATGGAATGGCGTGCCGCGGAGCCGGGTTGGAAATACGTTTTTCCCCGAGATCATGGACCGCACCGGGAGTTCAAGACGGAGTGGTGGTATGCCACGGGAACCCTTGCCGACGATCAGGGAAGGGAGTTTGGATTCCAACTCACGTTTTTCCGTCAGGGAATCCGTCCGGGGGAAAAGAGCCCGGGATCCTCACGCTTCCGGGTGACTGAACTCCCCTTCGCTCATTTTGCATTCACGGATTGCTCCGCCAAAACATTCCGCCATTTCCAACGCTCCTCCCGCGGAGCCTTCGGTGAAGCCGGATTTTCGATTCCAACCGGGAAAGAGTCCCGGATGGCATGGATGGAGGATTGGGAGATCATGATGATAGCGCCCGACCGTTATCGCCTCAAGGCATCCGATGCCGGTCGTGCGGTTGATCTGACTCTCGTGCAGGAGCGGGAACCGATGGTTCACGGCGAGAAGGGCATCAGTCCCAAGTCCTCCAAGCCGGGACACGCCTCCCACTACTATTCCCTGACCCGCCTCAAGGCATCCGGAACGGTGATGATCGATGGGAAAAGCCGGTCGGTCAGCGGTCTTGTTTGGTTTGATCACGAGTGGGCCACCAACTCCCTTGACCCCGGGGAGGCAGGATGGGATTGGTCCGGGCTGCATCTTTCCAACGGGGAGGATCTCATGCTCTTCCGGATCAGGGACAAGCAGGGCAAGCAGGTCTTTCTTTCAGGATCGATCCGTGATGCGAAGGGATCCGTTTCCGCGATCAAGGATCTCGTCATGACACCCGGTGGAACCTGGAAAAGCCCACACACCGGAGGTCTCTATCCGGCAGGATTCGAGATCACTGTTCCCTCCCGGGCGCTGACCTTGACTCTCACACCTCAGCTTGCCGATCAGGAGCTTCTTCTTCCCCCGTTCGCTTACTGGGAGGGTGCCGTGAAGGGAGAGGGACGGGTCAATGGCTCTCCCGTCACGGCTTCCGGGTATCTGGAACTCACGGGGTATGGAGGAAAGATCCTCGGCATGAGTCAGGAGAAATAGGGCATCTTCCGTTGAATCCGTCGCATCAGGAGTGACTGCATTATCAATATGGAACTCAAGAACTCAGGAAAGGTGATTTAGAAGAACCGCAGTACTTGGAAGAGCGCTGCGGGTTGATTACAGAACACCTCTGCATGCGGTTTGAATGTGGCATCTCTTCTATCAGCACATCTCCATACGGATTCTACTCCTCACCGCGTAACCAGCTTCATAGGTTTGTTTTCCTATGATTTTTCCTGAGTTCCTGAGTTCCTGATTAATTCCCCACCGGCGACCTCTCGGGGATTACTTCTCTTTTTGGATTACGACTCAATAAACAGAAATCGTTTTAGGGATCCGTCTTCTTTCAGAACGCGGATATCCGGAAGATTCCTGTGCACTCCGGCAAGATCCAATCCGTAGCCGACGACAAACCTATCTGGAATCTCGAATCCGATGTAGTCGGCGAGAAGGTGTCCGGCTGATTCCTTCCGAAGCAGCACGCAGGTGCGGACGCTCTCAGCCCCGGCATCCAAAAGGATTTTTCGCAGGGTTTCGAGGGTCTTTCCCGTGTCGAGGATGTCATCGATGATCAGGATGCTGCAGCCCCTGATATCCCCGGGTATCCCCCCGGGGAGCTTCACCGTTCCCGAACTGGTCGTGCCATCTCCGTAGCTGGAGGCCTTGATCGGAATGACCCGCAGGGGGAGGGGGATCTCACGCATCAGATCGGCCGCGAAGATCATTCCTCCGTCCATGACGGGAACAAAGCAGAGTGAATCGCTTTCCTTGAAATCCGCGGTGATCCGGAGACCAAGTTCCCGGATGCGTTCGGCAATGGTTTTGCGGCTGAGCAGGATGTCGGGTGATGGGGCGGTCATTGGTGGAAATATGTCACGGACTGAATTGTAAAATGAAAGCTCCTCATTCATCCGTTCGGATCAATGTCTCCGACGGCCCGGATCCCTTTTTTTGAGATTTCGAACAACTCCGTGGAAACAGGCATGGGTGAGATGAGGTAGTCGTCCGTGATGGTCAGGGAGATGTCTGGCAAGCGGTTTGCCAGTTTGGGGAAGATGTAGATCTTGTTCCGTGCGGGAATGGCCACGATCAACTCCGGACCGAAGATTGCGCTGAAGCGCTGAAGGAACCCGGGGGCCAGGATGCAGGAAGCGGTCATGGGGTCATCCCGGCTGATGACCGCCATTTGGATCACTCCGCGGGCATCCCTGATCATCCTGGGTTCGATGGTGGCGAGAATGAGCCCTGCACGCTCCCTCGATTCCTTGAGAAAGCTGTCCCATGAGGCGTCGCTGAGGGCTGAATCTCCCTGAAGGGGCGTGATCTCGCCATGACGTCCTATTCTGGCCGGGAAGAGAACGGTCCTCTTGGAACCGGGCAGGAAGCGTTGCACCGGCATTCTCTCGAAGGAGCCACCCAGAAGAAGTCCCGGGGTGCTTTCTTTGTCTTGGGAGGCGATGGCCGGGGCGCAGGTAATCAAAAGGCACGTCGTCAGGAGCCGTGACAACCGCTGGTCTTTCCGGCGCAACATGCGTAGAAGGAATGTCGTCATGATCACTTTTGTCGAAGGTATCCTGGAAGAAGTCTTGCCGAACCAGATCGTCGTCAATGCAGGCGGCATCGGCTACCAGATTCTCATTCCTCTCTCCAGTTACAACAAGCTCTCCTCAACCGGGCAGAAGGTCAGGGTTCTGACCCATCACCATGTCCGCGAGGATGCCCAGGTTCTCTACGGCTTCTCCTCTACGGAGGAGCGAGATCTTTTCCGTTTGCTCATGGCCCATGTATCTGGTGTCGGTCCGAAGTTGGCCCTTGCGATCCTGAGTGGCATGGAGGTCGGGCAGTTCAAGTCGGCGGTGGTGACCTCCGATATCGCCGCGATTTCCAAGATCTCGGGAGTCGGCAAGAAGACCGCGGAGAGAGTCGTTCTGGAACTCAAGGACAAGCTGGGTGTCGCCGCGGAGTGGGAGGCCGCCAGCAGGGAAAACGCTCCTTCCGGGATCGAACGTCACCTCCATGACGCGGTTCTGGCGCTGATTTCGCTCGGCTACAAGCAGGTCGATGCCCACAAGGCGGTGAAGGCCGTCCTGACCAGACTCTCGGCCGACTCCTCGGCGGAGGATGTGGTGCGGGAGTCTCTCAAGCATCTCCTTTCGTGAGCACCGCGGATCCCGTTGCCGAAGCTTCACTCTCCCTGGAGGAACTTCGTGGCCGAGTGCCCGAAGGAGAGCTCTTTGCTGGGAAGGAGTGGAGATGGGCGCCCCTTCCCTACCGCCTGGATGCCAAGCTGTCCAAGGAACTCGAATCCATGGGACATCGCCTGCTTCAGTTTGCCGATGCCTGCGACCTGCTCTACCGCCAGAGTGTCGAGGGACGCCAACCCGAATGGATCGCCCGCCTGCTCGACCGGGGAAAGCCACCCGGTGTCGTGGCACTCGGACGGGAGGCCGCATTCCGTGGTCAGATCGCACGGGTGATCAGGCCGGATCTTGTGCTGACGGAGGAGGGGTTCACGATCTGCGAACTGGATCAGATTCCAGGGGGAATCGGTCTCACCGCATGGCTCAACGAGACCTATTCCTCGCTTGGTGTCCGGGTCCTCGGTGGTCCCGACGGGATGCTTGCGGGCTTTGCATCCGTTCTTCCCGGAGGTGAGATCCTCATCTCCGAGGAGGCCGCGACCTATCGACCGGAGATGGAGTGGCTTGCCTCCCGTCTTTCCAAAAGGAGCAGGGAGCAGGGCGGGAGTGCATCATGGAAGGTTTGCAACGAGTCCAACAGGGACTCCTGGAACGGGAATGTCTACCGCTTCTTCGAGATGTTCGACATGCCACAGATCCCCTGCGCGGAGGGGCTCTTTCGTGACGCCTTGGCCGGAAAAGTCACCGTCACACCTCCTCCGAAGGCCCAACTGGAGGAGAAACTCTGGATGGGGCTCTTCTGGATGGCTCCCCTGCGGGAGTTCTGGATGCGTCAACTTGGAGAGCGAGGCGTGCAGGCATTGCAACGATGGATTCCATATACCTGGATCCTGGACCCCGCACCGCTTCCTCCGAATGCCGTCTACCCGCGCCTTGATATTCAGGATTGGAAGGAACTGGGAGCCTTCAGCCAGAAGGAGCGTGATCTCATCATCAAGATCAGCGGATTCGATGGCCGTGCCTGGGGGGCGAGGGGTGTGTCGCTGGGGGCCGATCTCCCCCGGGTCGAGTGGGAAGCAGCCATCGGGAGTGCATTGCGCGAATTTCCGGAGCACCCCCATATCATGCAGGTCTTCCGTCACTCTGTTCTCACCGACCAACCGTTTTTCGATGATGACGGATCGGTCCGCATGATGAAGGGACGTGCCCGCCTGAGTCCCTACTTTTTCGTGAGTGGCGGGAAAGCCAACCTTGGTGGGGTTCTTGCGACGGTCTGTCCCGCGGACAAGAAGATCCTTCACGGGATGAGTGACGCCGTGATGGTTCCTGTGACAGTTGGAGACTCCAGGGGCGGGGTGTAGGCGCCCCCCACATTGGATCTAGTCCTTCCGCTTATGGACTGGATTCAGCGAGTCTTGCGATGGTCGCCGCATGCAAACGTTGAAGCGTGCGCGCAATGCGGGGTTCATTTCCCGGAAAGGTGAATTCACCAATTCCTTCCAGGAGTCGGAATTCCTTCGGAATCGCGGTCCCCTCGATCCGATCCTTCGGAATCTGATCACCCACGGATCGCTCCGTGTCATCGATTGGCACGGTGCGTCACAAAGCTACGGCGACGGTCAAGGGGACAGGATCACCATACGCATCCATGATCAAGCGACGGCGTGGAGACTTCTCCTGAACCCGCAGTACGAGGCGGGAGAGTCCTATATGGAAGGTCGGTTGACGATCGAGGAGGGAAGCCTCCACGGGTTTCTTGATCTGCTCTTCCGTTCGATTGGCCTGAAGCCTCTTGCTTACCCGTTCTCCGGTGTCACCGAGACTCTTCGGGGCATGTTGCGACGGATTCACCAGTTCAATCCCGCGGGACGTTCGCGTCGGAATGTCTCCCACCACTACGATCTCTCGGACAGACTCTACGACCTCTTCCTGGACGGGGACCGTCAGTACTCCTGCGGATATTTCATGACCGGTGACGAGACTCTGGAGAGGTGCCAGTTGCAGAAGAAGCGCCATCTGGCGGCCAAGCTTCTGATTCGCCCGGGAGACAGGGTTCTGGACATCGGATCGGGATGGGGTGGTCTGGGCCTCACGTTGGGCGGTGACTTCGGTGCCGAGGTGACAGGACTGACGCTTTCAACCGAGCAACATCTCCACTCGAATCTGCGCGCCCGCGCCGCCGGTCTTGGTGAGCGTGTTCATTTCCACCTGCGCGACTACCGTGCGGAGTCCGGGAAATACGACCGGATCGTCTCGGTCGGAATGTTCGAGCATGTCGGGGTGAATCATTACGGCGAGTTCTTCCGCAAGATCTCGGAACTTCTGCAGGACGACGGTGTGGCCTTGCTTCATTCCATCGGCAGGCCTGATGGTCCGGGCCATACGAATCCCTGGATCGCCGAGCACATCTTCCCGGGAGGTTATTCACCGGCACTCTCCGAAGTTCTCCCGGCGATCGAGAAGGCCGGACTGCTGGTAACCGACATCGAGATTCTGAGGATGCACTACGCCGACACCCTGAGGTTATGGCGCGAGCGCTTTGAGGAACGGCGGGACGAGATCCGGGAACTCTATGATGAGCGGTTCTGCAGGATGTGGGAGTTCTATCTGGTGACCAGTGAACTTAGCTTCCGTCACCAAGGACTGATGGTCTTCCAGATCCAATTGGCCAAGCGTCCGGATACGGTCCCGATCACCCGTGACTACATCACCCGCTTCGAGTCAGAGCATCCGGTGTGAGGAGAGGAAGGCTATAGGTTCTTAGACTCTAGGAGTTTAGGGTCTGCAGCACGTCCGTTTAGGATGCGCGGGGTAACATCTCCTCATCCTGACGAAGTTCTTCGCCGCGTATCTCGGTGTTCTCGATAAGAGGGCGTGGTGCATGGAGGAGTTGTTCGAGCATTCTTTCCCACTCTTCCTGTCCTTTCATGATTTCGATCTCGATGCGGAGATAGCGGATGGGGATTTCCTGATTGAGTAGGCGCGGCATCCTCACGGCATCCTTCTCGGTAGTTAGCACACAGGTGATCCCGCGACGGCTACAGCGCTTGAGGAAGCGCTCGATCTCCCTCTTGGAGTAACGGTGATGATCCGCAAAACTCTGGGTGAGTTCGAGTTCAACGCCAAGCCGCCTGAGGCCCTGCTCGAAACTCTCGGGTGAGGCGATGGCGCTCAGGGAGGCGGCACGGAGTCCCTGAAGATAGGAAAGAGGGAAGACCTCGCCTGTGGAGAGATCCTGGACGACCACGGGCCTGTGGCGGCACTCGATGATCGGAGCGGTCCGGTTGTGAAGTCGGATCCTCTCATGGAGCGCCGACAGATCACTTCCATCGCTTTTCGTGATGAGGATGTGGGTGGCTCTTTGGAGATGAGAGGGAGGCTCGCGGAGCGTGCCCCGGGGGAGGAGATATTCGTTCCCGAACGGGGCTTCACGGTCGATCAGGACAATGTCGAATTTCCTGTGAAGCTTCAGATACTGCAGTCCGTCATCAAGGATCATGAGATCGCATCCGAGCCGGTTGACGGCATGACTGCCGCACCCGACGCGGTCCTTGTCGACCACGACGGCGACGCCGCGGAGATTCTTGGCGAGCATGAAGGGTTCATCCCCGGCGTTCTTGGAATCAAGCAGGATGGCCCCTCCCTCGGAGACAACGCGGCAGGAGGTTCCCGTCGCATGGGAAGCCCTTCCCTTCACGCTCTTGTAGCCGCGACTCAGGATCGCGATCCGTCTTCCCCGTGTGGTGAGATCGCGCGCCAGCTTCTCAACGACAGGGGTCTTTCCAGTCCCACCGACGGTCAGGTTCCCGATGCTTACGACCGGGCAGCCCAGTTGGTGGCTGCGGAGAATGTGGGAGCCAAAGAGGGAAAGTCGCAGGGTGACGATCCCCAGGTAGAGATAGGAGAGAAGCAGGAGGAGCGCCCTCAGAAGTCCCGCGCGCTTCCCTGCACGGCGCTCGAGGATGACATCGACGGCAAACTGCTCGAGACTGTCGAGTAGGCGGCGCATGACTCCGCCTAGACCGCGCGGGCTCCCTTGTTGTCGGCGGAGACGACGATGGTCCGTGATCCCTTGGGAGCCTTGGCCTTCATGGCTTTGGCGATTCGGACGGCATGACCGGCATCCGGTGAAAGGCAGCAGATCGTCGATCCAGAACCGCTCAGCCATCCCCCGATGGCACCCGATTCCTCGCCTGCGGTGATGACATCCGAAAGGAATGGGACGAGTTTGGCGCGGTAGGGTTGGTGCAGTCTGTCACCGAAGGCACCCCGAAGCAGTTCATAGCGCTTGGTGGCGAAGGCAGCGGCAATCACAGCAGCGTCGGCCGCATTGGCAGCTGATTCGGATACCGCGATCGATTTAGGCATCACCTTGCGGGCATCGGGAGTGGCAACCTCAAAGGCGGGTATCAGCAGGACAAAGCGAAGGCCCTCGGAGACCGCATAGCGCAGAGGATCGTGATGTCCCCTTGCGATGGTGAAGCCTCCGAACATCGCGGGCGCCGCGTTGTCAGGGTGCCCTTCCAGCTCCGCGCAGAGACGGAAGAGGCCGCCTCGGGAGAGGGGATTGCCCGTGAGGGCGTTGAGACCCATGAGGATTCCGAGTCGCACAGTGACGCTGCTACCCAAGCCCCGCGCCTGGGGAACATCTCCCTTGATCTTCCATGAGAAGTGGAAGGGGGTGAGACCACTGCCAAGGAAAAAACTCCGAGCCGCCTCCTCCACGATCGAAGGGTGGGGAAGGGAAGGGGGCTTGGGTGAAAGCGTCACCTTGTTGGCAGCACCGAGGGCGATTCCAAAGGAGTCAAATCCCGGGCCAACATTGGCCGTGGTGCCCGGAACGGAGACGGTGACGGATGTGGAAGGATTCTTTCGGGATGAGATCATGGTTGAAACAAGTGCCTGATCATGCCCTCAGCACGGTCCCTGCGGCAAGGCTTGGCAGTTCATTCGTCTGAACCATGGCGGTGAGGGAGGGATTATCCCGAGCGAGGCTCGGGCTCTGCAGTCAGGCTCCGCTGAGTGCTGATGCCGCTGATCGCGGCATGGCGTTCGAACCGAGGTTCTCATCCCTCCAGTTTAGGGAACCGCTGATTAAATCGCATAGAGGCCGTTGCGGGAAGAACTGGCCGCGGGCAAGGCGGCTTGGCGCGAGCATCCCCGCAGTGGGCTGTAAACGCCAAGCCAACACAGCCCCCGGCCGGTTATCTCCGCAACCCGGAGGGCTGAAGCCATTTGTCGATTTTTGCCTCGCCGTCTCCCGACGGTCTCGTCCTCCGGACTGCTACGCAGGCTACGAGCGGCTCCCGCCGCTCGTCGTTGTGGCGTTGCTCGCTCGGGCGAGACCGCTGCGGGTATCGCCCAGCACTCGCGCCTTCAAAAATCAGCAACTGCCTTTCAGCGGCCTTCATGGGAATTAATCAGCGGTTCCTTAGAGCGGAAGTTGATTTTTGGAGGTTCAGACAGGAATCGCTCCTACGTCTGAACCATGGCGGTGAGGGAGGGATTCGAACCCTCGGTACCCTTTTGGAGTACGGCGCTTTAGCAAAGCGCTGCTTTCGACCACTCAGCCACCTCACCTTTGGTACCCCGTAAGATTGATGAAGCAGATCCCCATGGTCAATCGGAAAGCTCCTTGTGTCCTTGTGAAATGTTCTTCTGCTGACGAGACGATTTTTGCTGTCGCCATAATCCCGTGTCTTTAAATCTTGCCATTAATGAGATCAAGTCGCGTGAAATAAATCATCCCGACTGGATAACTGGGTTCCACTATGGACCGAAATCATGTAACTTGCCGTTCCTCTTTTCGATCCTTGCATCCATAGACATGTTCCAAAAACTCAGCTGGTTTTCCCTGATTGCAACGAAGAAGCGCCAGTTGTTTTTCTGGATACCAGTTGTTGTCGTAGCTGTCTTATTGATCCACGGCATTGACGACATGATCGAACGGAATGATGAGGGAACCAAACCCATCATCCATTCTGGGCCATGGGGTGATCTTCAGGAGTGGGATATTCTTCTGGAGCAGCCTACGGAGTATGTCGGTTTTGAAAAGACGACGACGAAAGGCCCATTCTGGGTTTTTGGAAGCCTGACCCCCCAGGCTGTCCGCAGTATCCTTGATTCCTCCGGTTGCACCGAAGAGCAGTCGCTGAGCTTGTTGGGTTCACGAGTCGAGGGAACCGGTTCCGTGGTGGTTCTCACCCCCGATGACAAAACCCTCCTGTCACTTTCTCCCAAGACCCGCTCGAAGCTTTACCTAGCACTGGCCGCCAATCCCTCAAACAGATGGCAGGATCATCCTTTTTTCGTGGCCGATGGGGATGTTGAAAAATCCTTTTACCGCATCAGCAGAGGCTTTGACAGTGTGATTCCGATGATCAAGGGGCTCATTTACAAGAGAAATGGATTCACCTATTTCAGCGATCCCGAAATCATTCTCAGGAATCTTCCTTCTGACGAGGCGCGCATGGATTTCCTGCAAGCTTTGACAGCTCAAAATGTGGTGCTGCTTCAACTTCTGGTTCGTCCCAAAAGCGATATCGACAAACCATTGTATTACTGGGCGCCGTCAATGCCCGGTGTGACGTTCAAGGATGTGGCTCCTCTACTGAAGGCAATGAGAAGGGAAAAGCACGGAGGGGCGGTGAGTGTCATCCATTTCCTTCCAACTCTGGCCCGGGAAAAACTTTTTACATCCCTTGTGCCACCTAGGCAGGAGGGTTCCCTGGTTCCCGACTGCCACTGGACCGCCCTCAATTTCTTTTCTGAAAAACCTGATCCACGGATGTCGGATAATTCCTATGCCTCGCGCTATATCCAGGATCATTACTATCAGGTGGCATCCCCGGCTATTCCAGGGGATCTCGTCCTGGTCATGAATGCAGCAGGCGGAGTGTTGCACTCCTCGGTTTACATTGCCGACGATATCGTCTTCACAAAAAACGGGGTGAACTATGCCCAGCCCTGGGTGTTCATGCGCATCAAGCGGATGCAGGGAATCTTCTCCTCCTTGGAACCGACCGTGATTGCTTATTTTCGAAGAAACGGCCTGTGATTGGCTCCAGGTGATTCGTTTCTATCGCAGGCGGCCGGTCGGTTCATCTCCGAGAATTATTACGAAATCGCACAACCGGGTATCGCGGGGGATCTTCTCCTTCTGCTCGATACCCAGGGGAGGGTTGTCCACTCAGCCGTCTATCTTGCAGACGATGTCGTCTTTACCAAAAACGGCATCAACTACGCCCAGCCTTGGATCCTCATGCATATCAAGGATCTGCAAGGTAGCTTTTCGGCGTTGGAGCCGATGAAGGTTGCCTACTTCAGGCGCAAGGGACTCTGAGCGTTCCATACCAACACATCCCTTTCATCTTCGGTGCTCGGGTTGAATCAGCTGTTCCCATAGCTGGAGTTTCTCCAAGCCGACTTCCCTCCCATCTCTCCTTTTCTCCCTGACCTGACGCGCTCTTGCCGCCGATCCGAAGGGATGTCAGGGTGTGGTGATGAAGCGTTTCCATTTCCTCCCTTTGCGGCTGTTCACCCTCGCCCTTTTGACCTTCACCCTCGCTTTCACTCTGCCCATCTCCCCTTGCAATGCCCTGCAGATCCAGGGGGTGGCGGTGCCTCCGAAGGTGGAGGTAGCGGGTGATACCCTGCAGCTTAATGGAGCCGGGTTGCGGACGTTTTCCCTGGTGATGGTGCCGATCAAGATCTATGTGGCGGCATTCTATGCGCCGGAGCCGCTGCGCTCCGCCTCCGCAGTGACGGCCTCTCCGGGGCCGTTTCAGTTCGACTTCACATTCCTGCGGGATGTCGGCCAATCCGATGTGACCCGAGCCTGGAGTTCGCAGTTTGCGCAGAGTGTCTCCTACACCTATCCGGGCTATGACCGCGACCGGGATGCCTTCATCGGGATGTTCGGTCCGCTCAAGAACGGCGGCGTGGAGCGGGTTCAGTTCGTCGGGACGAACACGCTCGTGTACGACTCGGGCACCCTCAAGGGGACGATCGCGGGACGGGATTTCCAAAAATCCTTCCTAAGCCTCTGGTTCGGATCCAAGCCCGTGGCCCCGGATCTAAAAGCCGCACTTTTGGGAAACTGACGCGGCTCCTTACAACTCGATCGCCTGTCCCGGTGGCGGGGCGATCACTTTGGTGTCCGGAAGGGCTGAGTAGAGTTCCCGCTTGAACCATTCGACGGCCGGATCATCACCATGGACAAGGAGGATGGTCTTCGGCCTGACCTTGATGGCGTAGGAGAGGAGGTCTTCACGCCGCGCATGGGCGCTGAGGGTGAAGCTTTCACGGTGGCAGAGGAAGGGAACGGGGGCCCCTTTGGAGTCGATCTGCACGTGGTCGCCCTGGGTGGCGTTGCGCACGACACCCGCCGGTGAATTCGGATCGGCGTAACCGACGAAGAAGAGATACTGGGAGGGGTCGGGGAGGACCTTGCGGGCGAAGATGTTGGAGAGGGTGTGTTCAGTCATCATGCCGCTGGAGAGGGCGTAGATGGCGCGTTTGCGCGGGTTGAGGGACTGGATCTCGGAGCCCCCCGCGACATACGGGGCGACGTCGTTCATGAGCTGGAGGTGGGGGAGATTGCGCGCCACTTGGCCGGCCATGGTGTCGTAGACGGCGGTGATCTTGCTGCTGAGTCCTCCGACATAGAGCGGGGTGGGGGGGATGATGCGCGCGCGCTGCATCTTCCAGAGCATGGCCATGACTTCCTGGGTCTTCCCAAGTGCGAAGACCGGGATGGTCACGCTTGCTCCGGTCTCCAAGGCAGCGGCGACCGCCTTGGCGAAGCGCTCTTCCTCCTTGATCCGGGTGAAGCCCTCGGGGAGGGGAGCGTCGCCACGGGTGGTCTCCATCAGCAGGACGTCGACCGGTTCCTCCGGAAATCGTGCTCCCTTTTGGATCGTCTGGTCCTCGAAGTTCACGTCGCCGGTGTAGAAGAAACTCTTCCCCCCACTGCGGATCATCACTCCGGCAGAGCCGAGGATGTGACCCGCATCATGAAAGGTCACGGTTGTGGAACCATCCCCGCCCCCGGCCCGATCCCCATCTAGGGAGAGGGGACGCTCTAGGGGGCAGAGTCGCCACATCCTGGAAGCCATCTCGACGCCCCGATGGCCGAAGAGGGGGTAGTCGGAGAGCTTTAGCTCCTCCTGCTGTCGGGTCATCACATTGACCGAGTTATGAAGCATGATGTCGGCGATTCTGGCCGTCCCCGGTGTCATCAGGACGGGCATGTCGCGCTGGCGTGACTGCAGGAGAGGGAGGCAGCCGACGTGATCCTGATGGGCATGGGTGAGGATCGTGGAGCGGATCGTCACATCGTCGAGTTGCTCCAGCATCGGCGTGGCATCGTGGCCGACATGCTCCGGGTGCATGCCGCAGTCCAGAATCACCGACCCTTCGGGTAGATCGAGCCGGTAGCAGTTCGAGCCGATGCCTGCTCCGCGTGTGAGATTGGTGAAACGCATGATTCAGACTAGGGATGAAGGGTAAAGGGACGAAAGCGGGAAAGTGGGAAGAGGGGATGAAATGGTGAAATTAAAAAAATCCAGCTCCCTGCTGTCTCAAGTAGGCAGGAGGGAATACAGGTGGGGGCAAACACAGTCGGAACAAATCAGCGCTTCCTTAGAGCCGGACGATCCCGGTAAAAAAGCAAAAAAAAGTAGTTGCATGAAATACATCCATTAGTAAAACAAAAGACTCCAAAGCAATCACACACATGAAAAAAACAATACCACTACTCACAGCAATCCTCATTGCAGTTGGCTCAGTCAGCCAGGCCTCTGCTCAATCCAACAACCAAAGTAACGCGGCTCTCAGGGCTACGGTTCAAAAGTCCCTCAAGGGAATGAAGAAGAGCAAGCGTGGCGCGTTTGTCAGCCAGCAGATCGCCAAGCTCAACAAGAAAAACCCCAAGAATAGAAACAAGTCTATCAATGCCATCGTCAGCGGCACCGCCGCGGCAGTGGCAGCTCCACAGCTCCCCTCCGTGCTGCAGGTTGCCATTGATGGAAATCCTCAGGATGCATCTGCGATCAAGGCAGCAGGTGCAGCTTCGGCCCCCAAGGTTGCCCCTGAAATCAACTCTATTCCCGTTCCAGCACCCGTCTCCCCCTCTAACTAAGAAGACTTCTTCAGACCCTTTGGATGGGTAGAAGTGTGTGAAGCGACTTTTACCCTTCCTTTCAGGGATTTGTTTATGCGCAGCCACCTCCTGGTCACAGGGGGTGGCTGTTTCGCCTCAGGGTGATCAAGACAAGGTCCCTGCATCGCAGGGGATCCGTGTTGAAGGGGCATCCCAGACCGGTTCGGTTGAGAACGGCCTGAAGACATTGTTGCCGGGAGATGCAGTTGGTTCCCCGACGGACGGAGCCTTGCAACTCCAGCCCCTGACGGATTTTGCCGATCCATCGGACACGGCCATTGCGCCTGGGGGCGGGATGTCGCCCGACACACTTGATCTGGAGGGATCATCCGCAGAGGCCGAAGGGGAGGGAGAGGGTGGGGCGCTAGCGTCAAACGATGCCCGTAGAAGGTTGTGGCGTATCAGGCCGGTTGTCGGAGTTGCCTACGCCCAGGACAGCAACATCTACCTCAGTAACACCAATCCCGTTTCCAGCAGCATCTACAGCGCGGCTATCGGAGGATCCTTCGAGCTCGGTGATTATCGGGACAGGAAGGGGAATTATCTGATACTGAATTATCTTGGCGTCGGTTACCTCTTCGGAAGCGCACCCGCTCAGAACTGCTACAACCAACTTGCCAGCTTTCTCGGCCAGTACACATGGAACAAGCTCCGGGCTCAGTTTCAGAGCCAGTATCAGAATCTCAATGGAGCCAGCCGGCAGGTCGGCAACTTTCTCAAGTCGACCCTCTATTACAACGCCCTCCGCTTCATTTACGAATACTCTGAGAAGACCAGTCTCGATCTCGAGTTCAGCCAGCGCAGCAATATCAACGTCGGCTTCTATGACTCTTACTTCAACCAAGTCACCATCGGGGGTGACTACAGGATCACGGAAAAGGTCAGGCTCGGCATGGAGGGCATCCTTGGAAGCAATCCCGCCGAGCAGAGTCCGACCCGTTACTACCAGATCCTCAATGGTCGCATTCACTACGACCTAACCGGTAAGCTCGCGCTGAACGCCACGGCGGGCATCCAGACTAGCCAGTATACATCCGGAGGAGTCCCCTTCCGTGCCACTCCCGTTCTTTCAATCGGCGCCGATTACAAGCTCTTCGGCGATGCCAAGGAGGGAGGGCTTGCCGCAGGGCGGGTTGCCCAGGGGAATCTGATGGGAGGTGGGCGCATGAGTGAGTTGTTAAGCGACAGCTCCATCAGCCTCAATGTCTACCGCAACCAGCAGAATTCTCCCAATTTCCAGGGGCAGGACTTCCTCGCGACGGGTATCGAGATCGCCTTCAACAAGAGCTTCGGTCGGCACTGGGCGGCCAACATCAGCCTAGGCTACGAGAACGACACCTACATCGCCAACCAGCAGGGTGTGACTGCCGACCGTGTGGATAACTACTTTTTCGTCAAGCCGGGCATCACCTACAGGTTCCTCAAATACATGGAGCTGACGCTTTTCTACGAACGATCGTTGAACAACTCGACACAGACGTATTTCTCCTGGGTTGATAACCGTATCGGAATGGAGTTAAAGTCAGCATTCTGACATCCATCATAAAAATGCAAAGAAACACCCTGTCGGATCGCTCCCTTGCTGCAAGGTGTGTACGGGCATTTCTCCCGATACTCCTCCTCTCCGCCCTCGCAGTTGGGGTTGCGCAGAGTGTGGAGAACTACAAGCTCTCCCCCAACGACCTTCTCGACTTCCGGGTCTTTCAGGAGCCGGAGTTGGACGGAGTCGTTCGTGTCGCTGGTGACGGAACAGCCATCTTTCCGCTTGTCGGCCCGGTACCCGTTGCGGGGCGGACGGTCGGTGAGGCGACCCAGGCGGTCGCAGCCAAACTCCATGACGGTTACCTCGTCCACCCTCAGGTCAGCATCACCGTGCGCCAGTATGCGAAGAAGCTCTTCACCGTGCTGGGAGAGGTACAGAAGCCCGGATCCTACGACATGCAGGGGCTTCAGGAGATCACCTTGCTTCAGGCCGTTGGGATGGCCGGGGGCTACACCAAGATAGCCGATCCCGGCAACGTCACCATTAAGCGCGTCGAGGGCGGGGCCGAGAAAGTCCTCAAGTTCAATGCCAAGAAAATGGCCAAGGGAACCGACAAATCCTCCTTCATGATCAAGCCCGGCGATGTCATCTCCGTCGGCGAGTCAATGTTCTGATCCATGCATCCGCAACATCCTTCACCCGCATCGGGCGGTAACCATCCTCAACTTCACATCGTCTCCCCGGCACAGGAGGGCGGCCATGGGGGAGGGTATGGACACGGCCCGGTTCCGAGCCAGGGGCATTCGCTTCCGCATCTTGAGGAGATCTTTGATGTGCGCCGACTCTACTTCCTGATCCTCAGTCACATTGTCCCAGTGTCGATTTTCATCATCCTTGGGATGATCATCGTCGGGGCGACCCTTCTGCGGTTACCCGACATCTACGAGTCCCGGGCCGTGCTTCAGGTCGAGCAGCAGGAGAAGAAAGTGCTCAAGACCGAGAAAGTCACCGACGAGACACCGGCCAACGTCGACTTCGTCAACACCGTCGTCCAGGCCCTCACCAGCCGCAACATCCTCCTCCGCGTCGTCAAGGCCAACCACCTTGAGAAGAACCCCTCCTTCGCCAAGCCCCGTTCCGACGGCACCCCCTACACCGATAACCAGCTCGCCATCCTCATGGAGAAAAAGGTCAAGGTGAAGCTTCGCCGTCTCACCCGCCTCATCGACATCACCGTCGAGGATACCGACCCCGAGCTTGCCTGCACCCTTGCCAAGTCCATGGTCAAGGAGTTCCTCCGTGAAGGTTTCGAGCAGCGCCTCTCCGTCAGCCATGTGGCCGACGACTACCTCAAGGAGGAGGCCGCCAAGCTCAAGGAGAAGCTCCAGAAGTCCGAGCAGGAACTCCAGGCCTACAAGGAGAAGAACAACGCCGTCTCCCTCGAGCAGAGCCAGAACATCATCGTCGAGAAGCTCCGCGACGTCAGCGCCTCCGTCACCGAGGCCAAGAACGCCCGGCTCAAGCTTGAGAGCGACCTTGAACAGCTCAAGGCCGCCGGAAAGGTGAGCACCGAGGATCTTCTCCGTATCAACAGCGTCGCGGCGCTTCCCGAAGTCGCCTCCGTCCGCGAGGAACTTCTCAAGGCCGAGTCCGAACTCTCCACTCTCAAAGAGCGCTACATGGAGAAACACCCCAAGTACCAGGCCGCAAGGAACAAGGTCGAGACACTCCGTGGGAGCCTCAATGCGGCCGCCGCGAAGGCTGGAGACATCCTTGCCAGACAGTACGATGCCGCCAAGGAGACCGAGTCCAAGCTCGACCAGGTTCTCAAGGAACAGGAGGCCAAGGCCCTCGAACTCAACAAACTCTCCATCCCCTACAACGTCCTCGCCCGGGAGGTCGAGACCGACCGCTCCCTCTACGAGTCCGTCGTCAGCCGCATGAAGGAGACCGGCGTCGCCTCCGGAGTCGAGACCGCCCCCTACCGCGTCATCGAGGAGCCGATGATCCCGAGTAAGCCCTCCGCGCCCAAACGACTCAAGATCCTTGCCATCGCCCTGATTCTCCTCACGGTCTCCTCGGTCTTCTGGCTTATGATCAAGGATTCCCTCAGCAGCACCATCCGCTCCGTCGACCAGGCGGAGAGCCTGCTCGGACTTCCCGTTCTGGGCGCCATTCCCGACCAGAAACTCACCACCGTCGAGATCCTTGCCTCCAACTTCAAGAAAGAGAACCGCAAATCCAACTCCCGCAACAAATCGCTCGGAGCCGACGGCAAGAAAGACGAACAGCATTACCTCATCGCCACCGTCGATGACCCCGGTTCCATCCTCTCCGAGTCCTACCGCACCCTGCGGGCCTCCATCACACTTCTCGGCCCCAAGGAACAGACCAAGGTTCTCCTCTTCACCAGCGCCATTCCGGACGAAGGGAAGACCTTCTCATCGATCAACTGCGCCGTCACCTTCGCCCAGCAAGGGGAGAAGACCCTCATCATCGATTCCGACATGCGGCGCCCCTCACTCCACCATGCACTCCTCCGGGGGGAGGAGAGGCGCGGCCTTACCGATTACCTGAGCGGACAGGCCAAGCTCGACGAATTGATCGGCGAGACCTCGGTCCAGGGACTCAGCATCCTGACGGCCGGCAGTCGCGCTCCCAATCCCGCCGAACTCCTCCTGCAGTCCGACATCCCCGCGCTCATCCAGGAACTCCTCGGACGCTTCGACCGCATCATCATCGACAGCGCACCCGTCAATGCCGTCAGCGACACCCTCTACATTGCCGGACCTGCCAAGGAAGTGGTGCTTGTCGTTCGCTCCGACAAGACACCTGGCAAAGTCGTCCAACGTGCCATTACCCAGCTCAGGAAATCCGGCACCCATGTGGCCGGCATCGTCCTCAACCGCATCAGGAGAGGCCCCGGCGAAGGGTACTACTACTACTCCTACGGAGACAAATACCACAAAGACAGCGTCTACGGCTCCAGCCAACGCGGATAGGGAAGTACAGCCTTCGTCTTGGTTCAGATTTCCCAATTTCCAATTTCAGATTTTCCAAATGCCGCTGTTCTTCAGCCTTCCCCGCCTTCGACTTTGCAGACCCGGCCTCGGCCTATCGGCCTGCGTTACGGCGACTCAGTCATTTCAGCGTTTCCAATTTCCAATTTCAGATTTCAGGTTTCCAAAATTCTACTTTCTAAATTTCTTCAGCCTTCGTCCCTTCGCCTTCGTCTTGGTTCCCGCCTAACAGCCCAACAGTCGAATAGACTAACAGTCTTCAGGTATCATCCTGAGCCTTCCATTGTCATCTTTCCTTCAGAATGGTCTCAGCCTCGGCTGAATGACCAAGTGCGGCAGCGTGGTTTGATAAAGTGGGAAGGTAGGAACCAAACCCTCCCGGAGTCGTCTTGGTTCAGCAATCTGGCCCTTCGCCCCTCGACCCTCGACCCTCGACTTTGCAGACCCGGCCTCGGCCTATCAGCCTGCGTTACGGCGACTCAGCCATTTTCTCTTTTCGCTTTTCGCTTTCAGCCTTCAGCCCTCGACCCTCGACTCTCGACTCTCGACTCTCGACTCTCGACTCTCGACTCTCGACTCTCGACTCTCGACTCTCGACTCTCGACTCTCGACTCTCGACTCTCGACTCTCGACTCTCGAC
>JBEIJN010000003.1:0-91156 GCA_040380225.1 Verrucomicrobiia bacterium
GCGGAATGTCAGGAAAACGTCGTCAAAAGATGCCTGCATCAGTTCAATTCGGCCTCGGACTTCAGCCCCTTGTAACCTTTTAACGGTGTAACGCTTTTAACCCTTCCGGGACTCACCATCCGGGTGAACCGTTCAAACCTGACAACACCGCTCTACTGCGCAATCTGGCTTAATCATACCGAAGGTAGTCTGAGCGAAGGGGTTGACTAGATGATGGTAATGATTATGGTAACCATATGAAGACGATCAGTATTCAAAAAATGAGGTTTGAATTCGGCGAGGTTCGTCATGCCCTGGAGCAGGGGGAGGAATTGGTCCTGACCTTCAGGAATCGCCCCTTGGCAAGGTTGCTTCCTTTTGCCATCAAGTCGGCAGGAGGAGAGGATCCAGCGTTAAGCTTTGGAATGCGCGACGTGGATGTCCAGGTGATCTCCAATGCGGAGATGGATGAGGCAATCTATGGGTAAGGGCATTGTTTTTCTGGATACAAGCGGTGTGTTTGCTTGGGTGAATCCACGTGACCCGAATCACGAAGCGATGATCTCGCTGCCGCGGCAGGAGGGCATTCGCCTTGTCATTACGGACTATATCATCGATGAGGTATGCACGCTCTTTATGGCGCGCGGCATCCCGAGGGAACGGCGGGGCTTTCTCGAGATGGTGGAGAGTTCCCGGATCGTACAACTGAAATGGATCGGGCAGGAGTTATTTCGGGAGGCGCAGGACTGGATGTACCGATATGAAGATCATCCGCTGTCGTTCACGGATTGCACGAGTTTCGCCTGCATGAAGAGTCTGGGGATCGCGGATGTGGCAACCACCGACCACCACTTTCGTATCGCAGGATTCAATCCCCTGCTGACCGCAAAGTAGACTAAAAGCGAACCAAGTCGCCGGGGAGGGGGGGAGGGATGAAGAAAAGTAGAAATTGGAAATAAGGAAATTAGGAAACGACCGAGGGCGGCACGGCTTGCCGGGCGGCAAGTGGCGTCAATCGAAGGTCGAAGGACGAGGGACGAGAGTCGAGGGCCTAAGAAAATTTGGGCTCTTCGCTATTCGGGGTGGGGAAATATTCCGGAAAAGACACGGAATAGGGTTCACGCTAAGGACGCAACGAACGCAACGAGGAGTTTCCCATTGCCCTGTTTATATCGGCAGGTGCGTTTCAAGAAATTCCAATAAACCCACCGTTCTCGCAACCTTGGTTTCATCTGGCACCACTCTTTATACCTGACTTTGCGACCTTTGCGGCCGTTGCGTGATAACTTCCCACCGTTGGATCTACCTTCATGATCTTCATGGTTCTTTCCTGATTAGTCTCCTGTGTCTCAGACTACCCACTCAAAACAGCGAGGAGCCAAAATATTTGAACTTGCCGAGAAGCTAGATAACAATATCTTTTAATGTATGAAGGCCATTACAATCAATGTATCAGATCCGATTTACAGTGACTTTGTCCGGTATTCAAAAAAAGTTCATCGTCCCGCTTCGGAGATCATTCGTAGCGCAATGGAGGAGTTTCATGCCAGGCGAATCGCCAGATCCACATCGTTGAGGCAGAGGCGGCGCCCTGCAAGTGTCGGTGGTCCGGTTATGCCATTGACGGCACAGGATGATCTGCTGGGGGAGATGATGGATCATGACGCACGGGATTGATACCGACTATCTGGTGGCTCTGGAGATCAGGGATCACATTCACCACGAGGCTGCGGATCTGCTCCTGGGGCAACTTCTGGATTCCGGCCACGACTTTGCGGTGGCACCACAGACTCTGGCGGAGTTTATTCATGTGGTGACGGATCCGCGCAGGATGAGGGATCCGCTGGAAATGGGGGAGGCCATCCAGAGGGCGGAATCCTGGTGGGAATCCAAGGAAGTCGTCAGACTTTTTCCAAATGACCGGGGTGTCAGTGATTGGCTTCTCTGGCTGGATCGCCACAGGCTTGGGCGTCGCCGACTGCTGGACACCTTGCTGGCAGCCACCCTTTCCTCGCACGGGATCAAGAAGCTCATCACCAACAACGGCTCCGACTACGAGGTTCTCGATGCCTTCGAGATCATCCGTTACGGGAATAGTTGAAGGGAGGGGGAGGGATGAAGGGCCAAATCTAAAATTGGAAATAAGGAAATTGGAAATGGGGAGGGAGGCATTTGGCGGCAAATGTAAAATGATGAATGAAGAATGAAAAATTGACCGGAGGGGAAGGGCGAAGAGGGGGTTGGGGGGCTAAAGCTAAAATATAAAAAGCTGAAATTGGAAATGGGGAGGGCGGGGGGATAGGGGCAAATGAAAAATGAAGAATGTTAAATGAAAAAAGTGAACTGAGCTTGTAAGAAGGCAGAAGGAGGGGTTGGGGGCCTAAAAAGGCGAGGGTGGCGTAGGTCAGGACACATAGGTAACACATTGGGTTCATGAGTCCGGCGCTCTGGAGTTTCTTCCAAAGATTGCTGCTTGACTTGCGTCTTGAATGCATGCATGGTGCATGCATGGCTACAAAGACCATATCGATTGATCTCTCTGCCTATGAGAGGCTGACTCGTGCCCGAATGCACGAAAGAGAGTCCTTTTCCAAGGTGATTAAGAGGGCTCTCTGGCCGACTCCAAAATCCAGCGGGAAGGCACTTGCTGACGCATTGGACACAATGGCCCATGCTCCAATCGAAGTCATCAATACTCTGGAAGAGAATCAGGCCCTGGACAAACCGCCTGCAGACCGATGGGCCTGATTGCCGTCGATACCACTTTCCTGATTGATCTTCAGAGAGATCAGGAAGCTACCCGGCGTGCTATTAGGGGGTTCTTGGAACATCATGCCGAGGATATCTTTTGTGTGTCGGTAACAGCTCTGGGTGAATTTGCCGCAGGGTTTCAGGATCTCAATCACCCTGCCTTTCTTGCCGTAAAGAGGCAGTTTCAATTGTCAGAACAGGACGAGGAGGTTGCGTTGGCTTATGCGACGATCTACCGGAAACTGAAAGCCGCGGGTAACCTCATTGGTGGCAATGATCTATGGATAGCGGCATCGGCAATCCGTCGAGGCGCCTCTCTGGTGACACGGAATCGTGATGAGTTCGGGCGGATTCCGGGTCTGAGGGTGCTGGGATACTGAGACTAAAGGGCATGAAGAGGTGGATGGGGAGAGGGAAAAATTAGAAATGGGGAAAAGCTAAAAGTGGAAATTAGGAACCAAGCTTCTGGGGAGAAGCGCGGAAGATCCCGCGCATGCGGGACCCGGAGGGCGCGACGGCTTCCGGGAGGAAGTGGCGTCAAATGCTGAAGCGACCAAGCCGAAGGCTGATGGTTGATGGCTGATGGCTGAAGGCTGATGGCTGATGGCTGATGGCTGATGGCTGATGGCTGATGGCTGATGGCTGATGGCTGATGGCTGATGGCTGATGGCTGATGGCTGATGGCTGATGGCTGATGGCTGATGCCACTTTGAATAATCGGCAAAAAGATCGGCAATAAAAGTCGATTGCAGATGATTCTATATTGACGCAAAAATCTTAATATAGAATACTTATAAATATAAAGATGGCAGTAAAAAGATCGGCAACATTGTTTGATTCGGTGAGCGACATGGAGCCGATGTTGCCATCTCCGGGCGCTTTTCAGAACAAGGCGGCAGAGATTTGGAGGGCGGCCGCAGAACTTCGAGGGGTATTACCCCAGAAGAGCTTGGAGGAAGTTGCCGGGGTTGTCCGGTCCATGAACGGATATTACTCGAA
The DNA here is from genome assembly GCA_040380225.1 of Verrucomicrobiia bacterium. Taxonomy (GTDB): domain Bacteria; phylum Verrucomicrobiota; class Verrucomicrobiia; order Chthoniobacterales; family UBA6821; genus UBA6821. Next base: position 3,730 of record JBEIJN010000003.1, read on the forward strand.
CTTGATAGAGGGGCATACGACGCGCCCGATTGAGATTGAGGCGGCGCTGAAAAAGAGGTTTTCAGAAGAGAGTGGCGAGAGGAACCGCCAGATGCTTCATCTGGCGCATTTGGAAACCTTGGAGGAGGCGGAAAGCGAGCTCTCTTCTTCGCGGATCTGCTCCAAGGAATACCTCTGTAAGCTTCATTACAGCTTTTGCAGCAGGCTCCCGAAGGAGTTGCTGGTTACCAAGGACGCGGACGGAAGTGTGTATGAGACGATTCCCGGGGAATTGAGAACCTCCATGGTGGTCGTCGGCCGCCACATTGCCCCGCCGCCCGAGAAGCTGGATGATTTTTTACAACGTTTCGAGGAGGTCTATGCACCCAGGGTTCTCGATCAGCCTGATTCTCTCGTGGTGGCGGCAGCCGCCCATCACCGGCTTGCGTGGATTCACCCGTTCTCAGACGGGAACGGCCGTGTCTCAAGAATCTTCACGCACCTTTGGTTCATTAAGGCAGGTGCCGGAGGCGGTGGCCTCTGGACGCTCTCCCGTGGTCTGGCAAGGGGTATCCAAGAGTATAAGGGCCTTCTGGATGCAGCCGACGAGAAGCGTCGCAGTGACGTTGATGGTCGAGGATACCTTTCCTTGTCGTCTCTCGATCAATTTTGTTCATTCATTCTGAGTACTGCGGCAGATCAGATTTCCTTCATGAAAGGAATGCTCTCTCTGCCGGGGCTGTGCAATCGCCTTCGAGGATACTGTGAGGTGAAGGAACGCTCGGAGGAACTTCCCAAGCGCACATCGCTCCTTCTTCCGGAAATCGTGCTGAAGGGTGAGGTGCCTCGTGGCGATGTCGCGCGTCTTGTCGATGCCTCTCCGCGAACCTCTCAAGCCCTGATTGGGAGGCTCTTGGAACTTGGGTACCTCAAGAGTGATTCCCCAAAGGGGAGGCTATCGATTGGCTTCCCGTCTGAGGCCTGCTCGCACCTTTTCCCGGATCTCTTTCCCTCTGGGCCTACATATCCAAGCGGAAGCTGAAGTCGAAAACGACTGAGGAAAGAGTCTGTGAACCAAGCTTCTGAATCGAGTGATTGGTGGCACGATGAAGCCTGCGAACCAAGCCTCCGGGAGGAGGCGCGGAGAAGCCCTCCGGGAGGAGGCGCGGAGAAGCCCTCCGAGCGGGAGCGAACGAATCAATCGAGAGCCAGATGAACTGAAGGCGAATGGTTGATGGCGGATGGCGGTTTAATCATTCGAGGCCTTGTTGAGATTCGAGCCCTTCAAACAGGAATCTCAAATCCTTCCTCAGCAAAGTGGGCATCAAAGCTCAGGGCCTTCGTGATTTCATGCCTGCGCATGACATGAAAGCTGGTGATGTCGACCAAGCTGAGATTGCGTCTGCGTGCCATGCGCCATTGATGCACCGATGAGGTAAAACCCTCGTTTCCCACCTGTATGATTTCGCAGGCAGGCAGGATGAGGTCTGCAAAATCAAGGGCTGCCTGAATGCCGAGTCGGCGCTGGATCAGGGCCCAGGATTCCAGTCTGACATAGTCGCTGGTGCAGAGGGTGCAGTCATCGTTGATGTATTTCTGCCAAGCGCTGGAGGACTGCTGATGATATGCATCGTCGGCATCCATCAAGGCAATAAAGCCGGAGGTGTCGACAAAGATGGGATCACCACTCATCGGGAAGGTAGGCGTCGTGGTTCCGGGAGAGGTCGTTGACGCCGCTCTTATAGCGGCCGATGGCTTTGAGAGACCGTGCCAGCTTGGGCTTGGCCTTCTGAGAGGGGAGGGTGGCCTGAATGCTTCGCCGAATCAGTTCGGAGATGCTGCACCCCAACGCAGAGGCAGTGGATTTCAACTCTCCATATGTCTCTTCATTCAACTGGATCTGAGTCCTGATCATGACGACATGATGGCATAAAAATGACGACATGTCAAAATTGAGGGGGAGGGGGTAGGGGGAGAGGGAAAATGGAAAATGAAGAATGGGACTGAGGGGAAGGGTTGAAGAAACCTGAGACTTGAAACTTGCCGTAACAAATCGCGACTGGCGAACACATAGCCGTGGGAACGGCTTGGGTAGACTGAACGAAAGTTCAGCCCGCAAGGGTAAGCCGAGCAGGAGCGAGCGAATCAAAGCTGATAGGACTGCGAAGCAGCCCCGATAGGGGCGAGTGGCTTGGGAAAGCCCGAGTTCAAATGCGGAGCAACGGCCGGGCCAGCAAACCTGAGTAGGGCAGAGGGAAGGGGAAAAAGCTGAAATCGGAAATTAGGAACCAAGCTTCTGGGGAGAAGCGCGGAAGATCCCGCGCATGCGGGACCCGGAGGGCGCGACGGCTTCCGGGAGGAAGTGGCGTCAAATGCTGAAGCGACCAAGCCGAAGGCTGATGGCCGAAGGCTGATGGCTGATGGCTGATGGCTGATGGCTGATGGCTGATGGCTGATGGTTGATGGTTGATGGTTGATGGTTGATGGTTGATGGTTGATGGTTGATGGTTGATGGGCGAAGGGGAATGGCTGATGGCTGATGGGTGGAGGAATGATGGAAGGAAGCAGAGAGCGACGATCGGCAATCAGTAATCAGCAATTCCAACCACAACACGCCCATGCTTATTCTCGTCTGACTCCCCAAAGCATTCCGGCGATCAGTGCGGTGCAGAGTTGAATGCTCGGGATCTGGAGGGGGAAGTCAACGGTGGCATGGAGCAGGACGCCGAGGAGTGCGATGGTGCAACTAATTCCGAGGATGCGCGTGGTGACGGGGTGTTTTTTTCCGGCAAGCAGGGATCCCCTGAGGAGGGCGCCGAGGAGGAGGATCATCCAGAGGGTGTAGCCCAACCATCCCCATTCGACGATGGTCTGCAGGTGGTCGTTGTGGGCCTTGTCCCATCTCCCTCTGAATGCCAGTCCGATCTCCTGCATCACGGATGAATAGACCTGTTCAAAGCTTCCCGGGCCGCTTCCGAAGACGCCGGTAAGGGGCAGGATGTGATCGGTGATGATGCCGTAAGTGGTGAGGCGACCGACATCCACGAGGTCTGAGTTCTGCCAGCGGGCAAGCGCGATGTCATATCCGAAGCTCATCACCAGGATGGCCGACACGGCGAGTAGTGCGATGGCGGTGGTTGGAAAGATCCAGGAGTAGCGCCGGGGGCTGATGATCCAGATCCAGAGCAGCGCGGTGAGCAGAAGCATGCCGGTGACGAGCATGGCCCCCCGGGAGGCGTTCACGAAGAGGGAGGCGAAGGTGGTGAGTGCGGAGATGATCCAGAGAATGCGCCCGAAGGGGCTCCATCTCCTGATGATTCCCAGCAGGGCCAGTCCCGCCATGAGCGGGGTCATGAGGTTCAGGAACGCACCGGCATTGGCATGATAGCGGTAGACTCCGAAGAATGTTTCGCCGGTGTTTTCGTAGATGTTCCAGAAGATGGCGGGGGCCTTCGTGAGGCGCTGGGCAAGCCCGAGGATCACGATGCTGATGCCGGTAATGGCGATCCCTCTCCAGAGGCGCATGACCCACGCCGGGTTGGAGGACATGTCGCACCCGATGCAGAAGGCCCCCAGGATTCCCGTGATGAGGAGCATGCTCTCCATGCAGAGCAGTCTGGAGACAAAGGCGGGTACTGAGGGGATGAGTTCCCCGGGTTGAGAGATGGAATAGGAAGCTTCCTCCACGTCATCCGTCTCCGTGCTCATGAACTCTTCACCGGAGGTGTCGGTGGGGGGTGCTTCCGGGGGTGTCGCAGTGGTGTCTTGGGTTTCGACCTGTAATTCCTCAGGGGTATCCCAGGGGGCAACGGAGTTCCAGGTGAGCCCCCATCCAAGAATGAGAAGGAGTAGCACGGTGCTGAGTGCCGGCCAAGGGATCCTCGGAAGCCGCGGCGTGGCGATCAACCCTAGCAGGAAGAGGGCACTGACACTGAGAAGTGACCATGCGATGATCTCCTGTGTCCAGGGGCGCGTCCCGCCCCAGAGCCAGGTGGCGCCGAAAAAACAGGCCAGCAGGAGCCAGCGGGAGAGATTGATGATTGGACGGCCTATCACGTGTAAGGCGTGACATCCGATGCCGCGCTGGTCAATTCATCTCTGTCGGACGTCCTCTCCGTAAAGTCAAATCTCCGCGGTCTCTTGGATTTGCAGACTTGGCGCCATGCCTTCTCGGGCTGCCCCTATTTCGGGCTGCGCTATTTTTTACTGCAACTTTTTCCTGTCGCTGGTGTTCTTGCCAGTGATGCTCTCCCCCATTCCAGAGAAACGCTGGGATCGCACGCTGGCCGCCCATCTGCTCAATAGGGCCGGTTTCGGCGGGACGCCCGATCAGATCGATCAACTTGTCGCCATGGGGCCCCGCAAGGCTGTGGATTCGTTTCTGGATGTGGATGACGAGAGCGCCCTCTTCCCGGTTCCCAACCTTCTGGAGCCCCCGGCACGACTCCTCTTCAAGCAGCGTGAAAAGGATGCCGCCACCGAAGAGGAGAAGCAGGCCGTCCGCAAGGAACTCAACCAGGCCAATAATCTCTCCATGATCGATCTGAGGATCTGGTGGTTGAACCGGATGCGGTACACATCCGCACCCCTGCTGGAGAAGGCGACACTGTTTTGGCACGGGCACTTCGCCACGAGCAACCAGAAGGTCAATGATCCCTACCTGATGTGGTATCAGAACGATACCCTGCGCAGGCATGCCCTTGGGAAGTTTCCCGATCTTCTCAAGGCGATGTCCCGTGATCCCGCGATGATCCGGTGGCTCGATCTCAACCAGAGCCGCAAGAATCATCCCAACGAAAACTTCGCCCGCGAAGTCATGGAGCTCTTCTCGCTGGGCGAGGGAAATTATACCGAGAACGACATCCAGGAATCCTCCCGCGCCTTCACCGGGTACAGGATCAAGGTGGAGACGGGTGCCTTTCTCTTTCAGGAACGGGACTTTGACGCCACTCCGAAGACCTTCTTCGGAAAGACGGGGCCCTTCACCGGCGATGACATCATTGACATCATTGTTTCGCAACCCCAGTGCGCGCGCTTTATCGGGAGGAAACTCTGGAGCTTTTTCGTCGCTTCGGAACCATCCGAGGAGACTGTTTCGGCTGTTGCCGACCTCCTTCTCTCCAACGGCTACGATATTGGAGAGACGTTGCGAAGGATCTTTGGAAGCGCCGCCTTCTACTCCACCCGCGTCATCCACCACCAGATCAAGGGACCTGTCCAGTGGTTGATCCAGACCACAAGGATGCTCGAGATCCCGTTGCCAGATCAGAGTGTCCTGGAGAACTCTCTCTCGATGCTTGGACAGGTGCTCTTCTCTCCGCCCAACGTGAAGGGGTGGGATGGCGGTCGCACCTGGATCAGTGCCTCAAGCCTTCTCTACCGCTACAATCTGGCCACTTACCTCCTCAGTGGCAAAGCCCGCATCCTCGGCGGTGGCAGCGGGAAGACGGCGGTCATTCCCTTGGAAAAGATCGCCCCGCCGGAGCAGCGCATCGATGCGGACCGGTTGCTGGATCATCTTGCCTTCAGGATTTTCAATTATTCCATTCTCCCCAAGGAAAGGGCGACCTATCTCACTTTCCTGCAGAAGCAGGCGGCTCCCTATTCCGACACTGTGGTCCGTGATCTCATGCAGATCATGATGAGCACGCCGGAGTACCAGCTTAATTAATCGACAATAATGAAAAGAGTTAATCAACACATGGCGCCCACTGATAACATATGCCACCTTCTCTAGTGGCCCCTCACTTCAGTACCCCTTTCAAATTTAACTTTCTCCCTGGACCTTTTGCTCCGCCGCATTCTCCTAACAGCCTTCAGTCTAACAGTCTAACAGTCTAACAGTCTTCAGTCTTTAGCCTTCAGTCTAACAGCCCCCCCACCAAGCCATGAAAACCCCCAAGGAACAACCGCTCCATACGCGAAGAGAGTTTCTCAGGACTTCCGTCCTGGGAGGGGCTCTGGCCTCCACGGTGCCGCTCTTTCTGGAGAAGACCTTCCTCTGCCTCGACACCATGGCGGCCGCAACAACCGGGCAGATCACCACCGGGAAAGACGGGACCATCCTTGTGCTTCTCCAACTTGCCGGAGGCAACGACGGACTCAACACGCTGGTCCCGTTTGGAGATGACGCCTACTACAAGGCTCGTCCCCGTATCGCACTCCCCAAAAAGGATATCCTCTCGATCTCCGACTATGCCGGTCTCCATCCCAAGTTGACGGGGTTGCACACCCTCTATGGAGAGGGAAATCTCGGCATGATCCAGGGAGTGGGCTATCCGAATCCGAATCGATCCCATTTCCGTTCGACCGAGATCTGGCAGACCGCCAGTGATTCCGAAAAAAACGAGTCGGAGGGATGGCTGGGCCGCTACTTTGACAACTGCTGCAAGGGGGCCGATCCCTCCACAGTTGGGGTTGCCGTGGCCGGGCAGACCCCCCAAGCCTTCGCCTCCCCAATCCCGAAGGGAATCGCCTTCAGCAATCCCCAGCAGTACCGCTACATGAGCGAGGCGGCGAGTGATCCGGCCTCCGCAGACAAATTCATGAGGGAAATGAACCAACCCGCCGCCGAGCATTCCTCATTGACTGAAAACGCCGGCGGATCCATCGGGATGCTCTCCGGTCCCGCTGATAACGATGGCAGCACGGTGGAGTTCCTTCAACGGACGGCACTCGGTGCCCAAATGAGCAGCGACAAGATCCTGGAGATCACGCGGAAGACAAAAAGCAGTGTGAACTACCCGACCTCGCAACTCGGGAACAGTCTCAACCTTGTCTCCCGTCTGATTGCCGGTGGGCTTCCCACTCGCGTGTACTACGTGTCGCAGGGCGGGTTCGACACACACGCCAACCAACTTCCCGCGCACGAGCGCCTCATGACGGACATGAATGCGGCGATCTCCGCCTTCGTCGCGGACCTGAAGGCCCAGGGGAATTTCAACAGGGTCCTTATGCTCTCCTTCAGCGAATTCGGAAGGCGTGTTTCCGAGAATGCCAGCGGCGGCACCGATCACGGAGCGGCAGCCCCGCTCTTCGTTCTTGGCGGGGGAGTCAAGCCGGGGCTCTATGGGAATTATCCCAGCCTGACCGACCTTCATGACGGCGATCTGAAGTTCAACACCGACTTCCGCTCCGTCTACGCCACCGCCCTGGAAAACTGGCTCGGCGCTCCCAGCGAGATGGTCCTTGGAAAGAAATATCCCCTGCTCCCGTTTATTTGACGGTTAAGGCTGTGGGGCAAAAGGCGCGTGGGAAGGCGGCTTAATCATACCGAAGGTAGTCCTCTCCCGCATTCGCGGGAGAGAAGTAAGCTCCACGGATGGAGCGCGGTAGATCACGCGAATGCGTGACCCGGAGGGCGGCACCGCTTTGCGGGCGCAAAGTGCCGTCAATGCCTGGTCGGAATACGTAGGCGTGGGGAAGCATCGGATAGATCCCGCAGAGGAGGGACCCGAAGGGCGAGCTGAGCGGGAGCGAACGAGTCAAACGACCGGCAGATAATTGGGCTGTTGGGCTAGACCCGATCACCACTCTCCTCATTTTAGCTTTCAGCTTTTGGCTCTCCTCTATTTTGAGTTTGTTCATAAGGAGTAAGGAATCTTCCGTAACGGATTCCCATGAGCCCAAGCTGAAGAAGGACATTTTTAATATGGAACTCAAGAACTCAGGAAAGGTGGCAGGCAAGTGACCCATGACTTCATCATCCCTCCTAATAGAAACCCTGTTGTTGTGAGGATAAAAAGCACCTTTTGGGGCTCGGCGTTGAGGTTTGAAACCACGGTCTTGTCCCGTTTCTTTTTCCTGATTTGGCTGGCCCGGCCGTTGCTACGCATCCGTTACGGCTGAGTTCCATATTTTTTCTCCTCTGTCTCGTCTTTACCCGCTTGAAACAGCGAGGAGCCAGCTTTTACAGTTTCAGCTTTTCCCTTGGCGCCGCCAAGCGCCCATTCCCCACTTCACTTTTTAACTTTCTAACCTTTTAGCGTGGGTCATCCTTTCCCCATGCTTCATGTCGTCCTGATCGAGCCGGAGATTCCGCAGAACACCGGGAACATTGCCCGTCTCTGTGTCGCCGCCGGGGCCAGGCTTCATCTTGTGGGTCCTCTGGGATTCTCCCTTGATGAGAAGCATGTTCGCCGTTCCGGAATGGACTATTGGGACCAACTTGACCTAAGGACCTGGAAGAGTTTTCCGGAGTTGCAGGAGGCTCATCCTGCGGGGAGCTTCTGGTTTCTGAGTAGCAAGGTTGAGAAATCTTACTGGGATGCGTCGTTCCGTGACGGGGACTTTCTGGTCTTTGGCCGTGAGAGCAAAGGACTTCCGGCCAGTCTGCTGGCGGCCAATCCCGACCGCTCGCTGACGATTCCCATGAGCGAGGGGACGCGTAGCCTCAATCTTGCGACTTCCGCCGGGATCGTTCTCTACGAGGCCCTTCGTCAGTTGAATCTCGCCGCGAAGCCGAACCACTGATTCTCTTCCGGATATGTCCCAGTCACCTGTCATCGAAACACGCGATCTGACCAAGGTCTTCCGCACCTACCGTAAGGAGCCGGGGTTGATGGGGGCGTTCCGTGGGCTTTTTCACCGTCAATACACCGAGACCAAGGCCGCCGACTCGGTGAGTTTCTCGGTCGGGGAGGGGGAGTTCGTGGGGTTCCTGGGACCCAATGGTGCCGGAAAGACGACGGTCCTCAAGATGCTCTCGGGACTCCTTCAGCCCTCATCGGGGAGCGCCTCGGTCCTGGGATACAATCCCGCGAAGCGTCCGACCGAGCTAAAGCGCCAGTTCGCCCTGCTGATGGGGCAGAAGAACGCCCTCTGGTGGGATCTTCCCGCACGCGAGTCACTTGAACTGAACCGGGCGATCTACGGAATCGGAAGAACGGAATTCGAAGCCACGGTCGGGGAGCTTTCGGAGTTGCTTGATGTCCGGGACAAGATGGGCGTGATGGTAAGGGAACTGAGTCTGGGTGAGCGGATGAAGATGGAGCTGATCGCCGCGCTGATGCACCGTCCGAAGGTTCTCTTTCTGGATGAGCCGACGATCGGTCTCGATGTGATGAGCCAGAAAAAGGTCCGGGAATTCCTCAGGGAATATAACCGCCGGCACAAGGTCGTGACTCTCCTGACCAGTCACTACATGCAGGATATCGAGGAGCTCTGCGAGCGGGTCATCCTGATCGATCACGGGAGGATATTCTTCGACGGCTCGCTCGGTGAAGTGGTCGGTCGCTTCACCTCGACCAAGATCATCGAGGCCGATTTCAGTGCTCCGTTGCCCGAGGGCTTCACGCCGCCCGGCGTGGTCCTAGAGCGAAGTCCCCTCTCGATCAGGGTGGAGGTGCCCCGTGCCGAAGTTCCGAAGGCCTGCACGGCTCTCCTCTCGGGTGGTCAGGTGATCGATCTCTCGGTGCAGGAGGTGCCGATCGAGGAGGTCATCCGAAGGGTCTTTGGTGGACAACAGGAACTGCAGAAAATGAATATGGAAAGCAGGAAAGCAGGAATAGTGAGCACCAAAGTCCCCTGATCATCAGATGAAGAGATTTTATCAGATTATCTTCTTACTCCTTGGCCTTGCGCCGGCACTCCTAATTGCCGGCACGGGTGAGGGGGTGAAGGCGTGGATCGCGACGGATGCTTCCGCGCCATTGATTCCCGGGAAACCTTTCACCGCCACGGTGGTGCTCGATCTTCAGCCCGGTTTTCACACCTACTGGCAATATCCGGGGGACTCGGGTCTTGCCCCCAAGGTCACGTGGCATCTCCCCGAGGGATGGACGGCGGGTCCGATCGAGTTTGCGATTCCGCATCAGTTCTCCGAACCGGGTGACATGATTGTGTACGGCTACGAGAAGCAGCAGCTTCTGCGGGTCGTAATCACGCCCCCCAAGGAGCTTCCTAAGAATCAGACCTTCGAAATCAAGGCATCACTCACATGGCTCGCCTGCAAGGAACTCTGCGTCCCGGGATCTGCCGATGTACAACTCAGGGTGCTGGGTCCCACGGATGGTCCTACATCCATATCTTGGCAACAGGCTATTGTGCCTCAAGGAGCATGGCCTGAGTCAGGAAAGCTTCCTTTCCCGGTTTCCGTTTCCGGTAAGAACGGCACCAAGTTGGTTTCTTTCACAGGACAGCCCGGCATCACCTACGAACTCTACCCCGATCCCGCGGAAGGGACGATGGCAGGCCACGTGACGCAGATTTCATCCCAAGGCCCGAAAGGCTCCGTCATCGTCTTTTCCATCCCTTGGGATGGTTCTGCTGCTTTCAAAGGATTGCTGGTCGAGAAGGCCGGATCGGCCAGAAAGGGATGGTGGATAGGGGGAGAGAGCAAGATCGTTGCGAGCGGTCAGCCTTCCACTCAGAGCAGCGGCGTTGCCTTGGGAGTCCTTATGGCCGCACTCTTCTCGGGCTTCCTCGGAGGTTTGATCCTCAATCTCATGCCGTGCGTCCTCCCAGTGATCTCGCTGAAGATTTTCAACTTCATCGCTCAAGCCGGGGAATCGCCCTCGCGCATCTTCCGTCACGGACTTGCCTTTGCGGCCGGAATCTTCACATGGTTTCTCGGACTCGGGGCGTTGATCATCGCCCTGAAGGCCGGTGGTTCGCAGGTGACCTGGGGTGCCTTCCAATTTCAGAGTCCTTACTTCGTGGTCGGACTCAGCGCGCTGGTCTTCCTCTTCGCCATGAATCTCTTCGGGCTCTTTGAGATCACCTTGCCGGGGCATGCCGCCACCAGCCTTGATAAGGCAGCTTCCCGTGGGGGCTATTTCGGATCGTTCTTCCAGGGGGTCTTCGCGACGCTCCTTGCCACGCCCTGCACGGCCCCCTTCCTCGGTAGTGCGCTTGGATTCGCCTTTGGCCAGAGTCCGTCCGTGATCCTTGCCATGTTCGCCTCGGTGGCGCTCGGCATGTCATCCCCCTACGTGCTCCTCTCGGCCCGTCCGGGATGGAGAAAGTGGATTCCCAAGCCGGGTCTCTGGATGGAGAGGCTCAAGCAGTTCATGGGATTCCCGCTTCTGGCCACCAACCTCTGGCTGCTTTGGGTCCTCCAGAACCAGCGTGGAAGCGGGGCTCTGCTTGCCCTGCTCGCACTCCTGCTGATGCTCGGTTTCTGCGCCTGGGTCTACGGCGCACTCCCGGGAGCCTCGCCCCGCGTCCGTACGGTGGTGCTGATCCTGCTCGCGGGGATTCTCGCGATCTCATCACCGTTGCTTCTCAAGAAGATCCTTGAATCCGCCCCGATCTCTCCCTCTTCGGGCTCCAGGGAAGAGATAGACTGGGTTCCATACTCGCCCGAATCGCTTGAATCGCTGCGCTCCCAAGGGAAGCCGGTCTTTCTCGATTTCACCGCCTCATGGTGCCTGACCTGCCAGTTCAACGAGAAGGCGGCGATCAATGTGCCGGCGGTTCGCTCGCTTCTCCGCGAGAAGGGGATCACCGCCATGAAGGGTGACTGGACGAATTCCGATCCCGCGATCACAGCCGCCCTGAAATCCTTCGGTCGCGTCGGTGTTCCCCTCGCTCTTTTTTATCCGGCGGGGAAGGGGAGCTCGCCTGTGGTTCTCCCGGAACTACTCACCGAGAAGATCGTGCTGGACGCAATCGGGAAATAGGAAAGCCGATTCCAATATGGAAATCAGGATGCAACGGATGCAAAGCAACGGCCAATCAAGCAAATCAGGAATGGATTTGGGGAACATACCCTGACCGGGCCTCCGCGATCTTACTGCGAATCTTGGCAGGTGTATTTTGATCTTCTTGTGCTTTCTGTCTTTCTTTTCCTGAGTTCCTGAGTTCCATATCATCAATCAATTTTTCATGAATCTCAAGACGCTCAAACTCGATGCCCTCGACCAGAATGTTCCCCTCACTAAGGAGCAATACGGCCGCGATCTAAAAAAATATCAGCTCGCCCTGCTGAACCTTCAGCTCCGCCTTAAGGAGAGCAAGCGATCGGTCGTCATCGTGATCGAGGGTCCTGATGCGGCCGGCAAGGGAGGTGCGATCAAGCGCACACTCGAGCGTCTCGATCCTCGTCTCGTCCGTGTCTATTCGACCCAGAAGCCGACTCCCGAGGAGTACAAGCACCATTACCTCTGGCGCTTCTGGAACAAGCTCCCTCCCTATGGGGAATTGGCCGTCTTCGACCGCTCTTGGTATGGACGCGTCCTGGTGGAGCGGGTCGAGGGATTCGCCACGGAGCGCGAATGGAAGCGTGCCTACGCCGAGATCAACGAGATGGAACGCACGCTTGTGGAAGACGGGACAATCCTGATCAAGCTCTTCCTTCAGGTTTCCAAGGCGGAGCAGTTAAAACGCTTCAAGGAACGCCAGTCCGACCCCTACAAGCACTGGAAGATCAACGGGGAGGATTGGAGGAACCGCCGCAAGTGGAATCAGCACAACGCCGCGGCGGAGGCGATGTTCGTGAAGACTTCCACGAAGTTTGCTCCCTGGAAGGTGATCCCCGGAGACTACAAGTGGTATGCCAGGGTCCAGTTTGCCAAGACGGTCTACGAGCGCATCGCCAAGGAATTCCCTGAGGCAGGAAAACTGGCATAAGCACCCGCCGGCCTCGGTAACCGAGAGTCCGTGGAACCGCTGATTAGGAAAATGATGCGGAATTGGTTACTCAAGTCCGTGGGGAATGCTGAATGACTTTCATCATTCATCCTTCTGACTTCATCCTTTCCTAAAGTCCCGCATCCGTCACGGCGCCGTGGGAGGCGTCGGTGACGTGGGATGCGTACTTGGCAAGGACGCCACGGCGGTAACGTGGTGCCGGTTTCTTCCAGGCCTTCTTCCTCTTGGCGAGTTCGGCGGCGGTGACGTTGATCGAGAGGGTCCGCTTGCTGGCATCGATGGTGATGATGTCCCCCTCCTTGACGAGGGCGATCGGTCCGCCGGAGATGGCTTCCGGGGTGATGTGGCCGACGACAAAGCCATGGGTGCCTCCTGAGAAGCGTCCGTCGGTGATCAGGGCGACATCCTTGCCCAGTCCAAGTCCCATCACGGCACTGGTCGGGGAAAGCATCTCGCGCATGCCGGGCCCACCCTTGGGTCCCTCGTAGCGGATGACGATGACGTCACCCTTCTTGATCTTCTTGGCAAGGATGGACTGAAGAGCCTTCTCCTCACCGTCAAAGACGCGGGCGCGGCCCTTGAAGCTGAGGCCTTCCTTGCCGGATATCTTGGCGACGCCGCCGCCAGGAGCGAGGTTTCCCTTGAGGACAACGAGATGACTCTCCTTCTTGATGGGGTCGCTGAGCGGGCGGATGATCTGCTGTCCCTTGGGGTAGGGCTTGAAGGTGGCCAGATTCTCCCGGAGTGTCTTTCCGGTGACGGTCATGCAGTCGCCGTGGAGGAGTCCCGCGGCCAGCAGATCCTTCATCAAGGGGACGATGCCGCCGATCTCGATGAGCTGGGACATCAGGTATTTGCCGCTCGGCTTGAGGTCGGCTAGAACGGGAACCCGTTTGCCGATCTTGGTGAAGTCGTCGATGGTCAGCTTCACGCCGGCCGTGTGGGCGATGGCGAGCATGTGGAGGACCGCATTGGTCGATCCGCCGAGGGCGATCACGACGGTGATGGCGTTCTCGAACGCCTCTCGGGTCATGATGTCGCGGGGACGGATTCCTTTTTTGAGGAGATTGACGACGGCAGCTCCGGCATCACGGCAGTCCTGCAGCTTGTGGGTGGAGACAGCAGCCTGGGCCGAGCTGTTGGGGAGGCTCATGCCCATCGCCTCGATGGCGCTGGCCATGGTGTTGGCGGTGTACATGCCGCCGCAGGAACCGGGGCCGGGGATGGCGCACGATTCGACGGCCTGACGCTCCTTGGCCGAGATGACGCCCGCTGCTTCCTGACCGACCGCCTCGAAGACGGAGACGACATCAATGAGCTTCCCGTTCAGGCATCCGGGAAGGATGGTGCCTCCGTAGACAAAGACCGCGGGGCGGTTCAGTCGCGCGATGGCGATCATGCACCCGGGCATGTTCTTGTCACAGCCTCCGATGGCGACAAGGCCGTCGAATCCCTGGCATCCGGCCACCGTTTCGACGGAGTCGGCGATCACTTCGCGGGAGACGAGGGAATACTTCATCCCCTCGGTCCCCATGGAGATGCCGTCGGAGATGGTGATCGTGTTGAAGATGATGGCCTTCCCGCCTGCCTTGTCGATTCCCAGCGCCGATTCGCGGGCAAGTCCGTCGATGTGCATGTTGCAAGGGGTGACCATGCTCCAGGTGGAAGCGACGCCGACGATGGACTTGGTGAAGTCCTTCTCGCTGAATCCGACCGGATAGAGCATCGCGCGGCTTGCAGCTCGGCTCGGACCATCAAGCAGGACCGAGGAGTGCTCCCTGGCGATGGAGGCGGCGGGCTTGCGGGCGGTCTTCGACGTGGGCTTTTTGCGGGAACTCATGCGCTGTTACTAACAGAGGAGCCTTCCGTATTAAAACTGAAAACCAAGGGGAGGGGGTGGGGGATGAAATTATGAAGTATGAATGATGAATGATGAACCAAGCCTGTGAAACGAGACCTTGGGAAGGTCGAGTTGTAGCCACCGAAGGTGGACCCGTAGGGCAAGCCTTGCGAACATCGAGTGCAGGGATGCACGATGAAGCCTGCGAAGTAGTCCGAAGGACAAGGGCCTCGGGAGAGGCCGAGGCAAAGCAAGTGAGTACAAAACAGGCGCGGAAGACTGCCGTAACGGCTGCGAAGCAACGGCCGGGCCTGCAAAGCGTAGCGAACAGCCCCAACGGGGCGGCACCGCTTTGCGAACACCTAGTGATGGGAATCACGGTGTAGCCTGTGCGCATGCACAGCCCGTGAGGGCGAGGCGAGCGGGTGCGAGCGAGGCAAAGCAAAGTGCCGTCAATGATGAATGATGAAGCCCGATCCGAACTTGCGCTCCAACGGGATGAACCCGTTGGGGGGGGGCCGACAGCCCAACGACACTACTTTCCTTTTGGAAATTGCTGATCCGGGGCGAGGTGGTCCATGAGTTCCCTGATCATGAGCCGCTGGTCTGCGGTGAGTTCCGGGGCAGTGGCCGCCTCCTGGAAGGCCCTCAGGGCATCCCCCCGCTCTCCGTTGCGCGCATGGGCCTGACCGAGGTAGGTGAGGCTTGCACCGAGTGGAAGCTTCTCCCGCCGGGCGATCCGTACCAATTCACGGAGTGCCGAAATCTCCTCCGCATTGGAGTTGGCCCCGTGCGCTGCTCGGGCCAGAAGGAAGAGGGTTTCGGTAGTGGGGTTGCTTCGTGCAAGGGTCCTGGCTTCAGTGAGGGCCTCCTCCTGACGGCCGCACTCGATCAGGGCGCGGATCAGGATCATGCGCGAAGCGTTGTTGGTGGCGTCTTTTGCGAGGGACTGTTTGGAGAGAGTCAGTGCCTCGTTCCATTTGCCACGGGATGCGGCCAGGGAGGCTCGGGCTCCAAGCAGTGCCGAGGGAAGATGTTTTGTTGCCGCCGCCATCGTGAGCAACTCCTCTGCCTCGCCGTTACGTTTGATCGCGATGAGGTTTTCAGCAGTTGCGATAAGCCACCATGTCCGCTCCGTGGGATCGGGGTGCAGCCGCACGATCATCTCTGCGGAGGGCGGGAGCCATGGCGCCGATCCTGCGGGCCTGAACAGATACCCCTGGGGCGAGACATCGGTCAGTGTCCAGAGCGGGGAGGCAAGAAGGGACTCGTTGAGTCGTCGTGACGGCTCCGATCCGGAAAGCAGAACCGCGGAGAATTCTCTTTCCCTGTGAAGTCTGTGGAAGTTGGAGGGGTCTCCCAGCGCCGATTCGATCTCACTTCTTGCGGGTATCTGTGCCGTGCATCCTGCCGGTATGTCGGTAAGGAAGGAGGGGGATAAAAAGAGAGGCTTCCCCTTGCCGAGCAGTTCCCGGAGGTATTCCTGACGAGCGGTCTTTCCGGTCTGGGCAGGAGAGTGGTGTTTGAGCAGGAATGTTCCAACCAGCAGAAGCACCAAGAGAGGCGCGGATCCGGCTAGCAGGAAATGTTTTTTCAGTGCGTTCACTCATGTTCAGTAAGCCTCTTTTCATGGCTGGGGAAAAGTTCCAAACGCTTGCCGTCATGTCTGCCGGTGCTATTGCTGGTGTGTATGAGACTGCCTATTCTTCTGATCACCGCCATGAACCTCCTCTCATTCCTCTCGCATGCCGAACCGCTGGTTGTCGGCTCCCCGGCGCCGCAGCTCAAAGCCCTCGATCATGACGGACTCGAAGTTTCCTTTGCCGATGTCTACGCGAAGGGCATCACCCTGGTCTATTTTTACCCGAAGGCCGCCACTCCCGGTTGCACCAAGGAAGCCTGTTCACTCAGGGATTCCTACGCAGGCCTGAGCGGCAATGGTCTTCAGATCCTCGGGGTGAGCCGTGATACACCCGAAGCGCAAAAGAATTTCCGCGAGGCGCAGAAGCTTCCGTTCCCGCTCATCGCGGACACCGATGGCAAGGTTGCCAAGGCCTTTCATGTCCCGATGGTTCCCGTGGTCGGCGTTCCTCTCAGGCAGTCCTTTCTCATCAAGGATGGAAAAATTGTCTGGGTTTCGCTGAGCGCCCAGACATCCGGTGCGGCGCAGGAAGTGCAAAATGCCCTCGACACGCTGAGGGAGTAACTGCATTTTCATCAGCTTGAAATCCGGGGCACCATCCTCGGATCACTCCCACGGGTTGATAGCTCAATGGTAGAGCAGTACCCTTTTAAGGTATTGGTTCTGGGTTCGAGTCCCAGTCAACCCACTCTTCTGCATAGGGAAGCGCCCCCGATTTGTTTCTTGAAATCAGGCCATCGTTGTTCCAATTTGTACACCTATGAAGTTTATCCCCTTATCACTCCTCGCCGTTATCACTCTCGGCCTTGCTGCATGCAACAAGCCCGCTCCTGAGCAGGCTTCCTTCCAGTGCATCTCCGCGAAGATCACCATCGCCGACAAGCAGGTTGATTCCGTTGTTCAGTGGAACACCAAGACCGGCGAGGCTCGTCTCCTCAACGCCGCTTCCTTTGCCGACAAGTCGACCGGCCAGCAGGGTAACCTGATCGGTTGGGTTCCTCTCGTTGATCTGCAGCAGGCCGTCCAGAATCTGGCAGCCCAGATCCAGGCCCAGCAGAATGCGAAATCCGGAGCATCCCCGGCTTCCACCCCGATCCAGCCCAAGAAGTAACGATCGGATCGTTTTCATTGAAAAACGGCCGGAGCAATCCGGCCGTTTTTTTGTGCCCTGATTTTTCCGAAACAGTCGCGAATCGGCGTGCAACCCTGCCGTCGTTGATGTATCCCACCTCTCCATGAAAATCGTCGTTGCCTATTCGGGAGGTCTGGACACCTCCGTCATCCTCAACTGGATCAAGGAAGCCTATTCCGCGGAGGTGATCGCTTTCTGCGCGGACATCGGTCAGGAGGAGGAGCTCAAGGGGCTCAAGCCCAAGGCCCTGCGGACCGGCGCCTCCAAGTGCCACGTCGATGATCTGCAGGCCGAGTTCGCGCGTGATTTCATCTTCCCGATGATGCAGGCGGGGGCCATGTACGAGGGTGAGTATTTCCTCGGCACCAGCATTGCGCGTCCCCTCATCGCCAAGCGTATGGTGGAGATCGCGCTGGCCGAGAAGGCCGACGCCATCGCCCACGGGGCGACCGGGAAGGGGAATGATCAGGTCCGCTTCGAGCTTGCCGCCGCCGCCCTGGCACCCGATCTCCAAGTGATCGCTCCCTGGAGGGAGGAGGGATTTCGTACTGAGTTTCCCGGACGTGCGGAGATGATCGAATATTGCCGCCGTCACAAGGTTCCCGTCGAGGCGAGCGCCAAGAAGCCTTACTCGATGGACCGTAATCTCCTTCACATCAGCTACGAGAGCGGGATCCTCGAGGATCCGTGGTTCGATGCCTTCGCCCCGGAAAACCGGGCCATGTTCAAGCTCTCCGCAAGTCCCGAGGAGGCCCCGGACAAGGCCGAGATCGTGACGCTGGATTTCGTGGAGGGGAACTGTGTCGCGGTGAATGGCAAGAAGCTTGATCCCCTGGGCGTCATGAAGACCCTGAACAAGATCGGAGGACGCCACGGCGTCGGTCGGGTCGACATGGTGGAGAACCGCTTCGTGGGAATGAAGAGCCGCGGTGTCTACGAGACTCCGGGCGGATCGATCCTTCACTTCGCCCATCGCCAGATGGAGTCTCTCACCATGGATCGCGAGGTGATGCATCTGCGCGACAGCCTGATCCCGAAATACAGCACGCTTGTCTACAACGGATTCTGGTTTGCTCCCGAGCGTCTGGCTCTCCAGTCACTCATCACCGAGTCGCAGAAGAATGTGACCGGCACGGTGCGCGTCCGTCTCTACAAGGGTAACATCCTCGCCGCAGGACGCCGCAGTCCCGTCAGTCTCTACCGTCCCGACATCGCAACGATGGAGGCCGATCCGACGCAGGCTTACAACCAGGGAGACGCCACCGGCTTCATCCGCCTCAACGCCCTCCGTCTGAAGGTCGCTGCCAAGGTGGCCAAGAGCGGGAAGAAAGCACCCGCGAAGAAGAGGAAGTAAAACTCGCGCAGAGGCGCAGAGACGCAGGGAAAATAGTTTTTAGTTCATCAGAGCACATGGGAGGTCTGTGCTCGGATCCTATTGGATTTCAAAAGACAGCAGCAGGGTGCACAGCAGTGCTCCGGATCCTATTGTCTCGTTTTAAACCTCTGCGCCTCGGCGTCTCTGCGGGATAATTCAGATAAGATCAGGTTCCCTTATCGGATAAATCCCCAGCGATCCGAGAAGGGCCAGTAGACGAAAAATCCTCGGCCGATCACATTCCCCTCCGGGACGATACCCCAGTAGCGGCTGTCGCTGGAGTTGTAGCTATTGTCGCCGAGCGCGAAGTAAGCATGGGAGGGAACCGTGAAGCTCTCCTTCGGTGATCCGAGATACGGGAAGTTCGGCCCGAAATCACTCCCGTTGGAATACCCCCTGTAGCCATCCTTGCAACTCATCACCCGCTTGAAGGGGGGGGCCTCTGCAACGGAACCGTCGATGAAGAGACGGGGAGGATCGATCGTCAGGGTTTCCTCGGGTAGGCCGGCGAGGCGCTTGATGTAGAACTGGGAGCCGAGTGCCGGATCGAGGTTCATCTCGATGCGGCGGATGCCTGTCGTCCTGAAGACGAAGACATCGGAGAGTGCCGGATTTCGGAACTGGTAAGTCATGCGGTCGACAAAGACCTGATCTCCCGCCTGGACGTAGCCGTGGACGATGGGCTCGTCAGCATCGTAAACCCGGCCGGGGAGAATGCCGAAATCACGCATCAGGACATCCTTCGGAGCAAAGATCCTGTGTCGCCCTGCCGTCGTGACCACATCGGTGAAGGTGAAGAAGTTGAGCAGCGGAGGACGTTCGTTGACAGCGAGTACCTGCTCTTTGACCTTTGCACGATCGTCGAGATGCGTGCGACCCAGGCGGACGAAATCAACCGCCCTGAGCAGCGGGCCGGGAAGGGGATCCTTGGAAGGATGCCCTGTCATCCCATAGAGGGTCGGCTGCATGGAGCCGGTGGGGATCTTGAAGGGCTTGAGAAAATAGGCCTGGAAGCCGATGGCCAGCGCCACCGCGACGACAATCGCCTCGATATTCTCCGCCCAGGCGGCGTGTGCCTTTGCGGGGATCATCCCGGAAAAGGCGACTTCCAGATCGCGGGTGAGGCGGCTGATCGCGGCCTCATCCCGCGAGGCGATTCCAGCGTTTAGTGCGGCAATCTGTCCCTGAAGGCCCGAGATTTGATCCTCTCGGAGGAGATCCCGATGATGGTGGAGGGTTTTGGAGGCCGCTTCGGAGAGGAAGCGGGCATCCTTCAGGTAGCGAGGAGTGAAAAGGCCCATGATCAGGATAAAATCTGAACAGGGAGAGAAACAGGAGCAGTCTCTTTTGGCAATCACTGCCGATCCAAGGAAACCGCTGATGAAATCCCCTCCACGAGAATTCATCAGCGGTTTGGGGGGGACGTCAGGGGGCTTGTCAAGACGAGCTGGCCCAAGCATAATAACCGATCACATTTCCCTGTATTTCCCTGATCCTGATCCCATGAAAACCCAACACATCGAAGAGGCCGCAAAGGTCGTCCCCAACAAGCAGCAGCTCATCAATATCGTCAGCAAGCGACTGCGCGAACTCTCTGCGGGTAGCCGTCCGATGGTCGAAGTCGATCTGCAGATGGGGCTTGCGGACATCGCTCTGGCCGAAGTCGCCGCCGGAAAGCTCACCGCGGAGCCTTCCCTGAACATCGAGCCCGCTCAGGCAGCCTAAGCTTTTCGCCGAAGAGCTGTCGGTCCGGGCTGTGCCTGAAGCCCGGGATCGCGAAACCTCATGGCCTCTGACATCGTCACCAATCGGAAGGCCTTCAGGGATTACCAGATCCTTGAGACCTTCGAGGCCGGGATTTCCCTCCTTGGTACGGAGGTCAAGTCGCTTAGGGCAGGGCGTGTCGATCTGCTCGGCTGCTACGCGAAGGTGGAGAAGCGGGGTGTGGTGCTTTACGAAGCCACGATCCAGGTCTATGAGAAGGCCAGCCACGAGACCCATGACCCCAAGCGCCCGAGGCTTCTCCTTCTGAACAAGGTGGAGATCAGCCGGATGCTCGAGCAGACGCAGCGCAAGGGGCTGGCCTTGCCGGTGCTGCGAATGTACTGGAAGAAAGGTCGCGTGAAGGTGGAGATCGGCCTAGGCAGGGGCAAGCATGCGGCGGACCAGCGACAGGATCTCAAGAAGCGCGTCGAACAACGCGAAACTGACCGCGAGGTCGCCCGCTTCAAGCAGGGTAGGTAGCACATCAATGTGAGGGGATGAGAATGGCGGTCTTGGCGGATACATTCCATCCGTGTGACTTTCCTTTTTTTCACTCCTTTCAAACTCCCTGGTTTCCGCCATTGACTGAGCCAACTTTGCCGTAAATCTCATTTCCTCATTGCCGAGGAATCGTTCCGACAGCACCCTTTCATGATGAGTCAGAGAGAGTCAGAGGATGAATTTCAGCTCCGGGGAGTCCTTCCCCCGGAGGATGAGTTTGCCAGCGAAGCGGCGGAGTATCCCGTCGTGCCTGTCTGGGTGGAACTGGTTGCGGACAGCGAGACGCCGCTCTCCCTCCTCTCGAAGCTCTCTTCGGAAGAGACTTCGTTCCTCCTTGAGTCCGCCGAGCAGAGCGATCTGGTCGGGCGCTACTCCTTTGTCGGTTGCGGTTCGCGGGCGATGATCTCCTCCCATGGTGAAAAGATCACGCTCTCCGACCGCAGCGGTGTTACCAAGTCTTGGACAGCCGCCGACCCGCTCAGAGAACTGGAGTCGCTTATGGCCCGTTATCGGTGCCGCATCCATCCCGAATTACCCGGCTTCACCGGCGGAGCCGTGGGGTATCTGGGCTACGATGCCGTGCGCCGCTTCGAGCCGACGGTGGGTTCCCATGCCAAGGATGATCTGGGCCTGCCCGACATGCTTTTTCTGATCGCCGACACCGTGGTGATGTTCGATCACAGGAACCGTCGGATCAAGGTTGTGGCTTGCGCCTTCCCGGGAGAACTCGGGGTCGCGGAATCCCGACGCGAGGCCATGGGGCGCATCAGCCGGATGCTCGGAAAGCTGGCAGCCCCCTCCGGGATGCCTCCCTTTCCGGCGGGAGCGGTGGCTGATCGGCTTCCCATGACGAGCAACTTCACACGCGAAGCCTTCGAGAAGGCTGTCGTCGACTCGAAGGAGTTCATCAAGGCAGGGGACATCTTTCAGATTGTTCTCTCCCAGCGCATATCCATTCCGTATGAGCATGATCCGGTCCATCTCTACCGGGCTCTGCGCTTCATCAATCCCTCTCCGTACATGTTCTGCCTGAGATTGCCCGGCGGCATCTCCTTGGTCGGAAGTTCCCCCGAGGTGCATGTGAAGGTGACCGACGGGAATGTTCAGATCCGTCCAATCGCCGGGACCCGCAAGCGGGGTGCGACCCCCGAGGCGGATGAGGCTCTCCAGCTAGAACTGCTTGATGATCCCAAGGAACGTGCCGAGCACCTGATGCTTGTCGATCTCGCCCGCAACGATGTGGGAAGGATTTCCGAATTCGGCAGCGTCTCGCTGACCGACTTCATGACGGTCGAGCGTTACAGCCACGTCATGCACATCGTCTCCAATGTCACGGGCCGCCTCTCCGGGGATCATTCCCCGCTGGATGTGCTTAGGGCCACCTTCCCGGCAGGAACGGTGAGCGGTTCACCGAAGGTTCGCGCGATGCAGATCATCAGTACCATGGAGCCGACGTCCCGCGCCTCCTATGCCGGAGCCGTGGGTTATCTCGGCTTCAACGGCCAGCTAGACTCCTGCATCGCCCTGCGCACCGTCCTTCTCAAGGACGGCGTGGCCCATGTCCAGGCCGGGGCGGGGGTCGTGGCCGACTCGAATCCGGCCTCGGAGTACGAGGAGACAGTCAACAAGGCGATGGGTGTCGTCCGCGCTGTCGAGCTGGCCTCGGCCACCTCAACCCGGGGGCATCAACATTCCGCAACCCTTCCATCATGATTCTTGTCATCGATAACTACGATTCCTTCACCTACAACCTCGTCCAGTATTTCGGGGAGTTGGGTGCGGAGCCCGTCGTCAGGCGCAATGACGAGATCACGATCGGGGAGATTGAAGCGATGGCTCCCGAACGTCTCTGCATTTCACCCGGACCATGCACACCGAAGGAAGCCGGCATCAGTTGCGAGGTGCTTAGACGCTTCGCAGGATCATTCCCGATTCTCGGTGTCTGTCTCGGTCATCAGTGCATGGGGGATGTCTATGGCGGTGAGGTGGTCAGGGCGGAACGCCTGATGCATGGCAAGACTTCCCCGATCCTGCACAACGGGGAGGATCTCTTTGCCGGACTTCCGAATCCCTTCGAGGCAACGCGCTACCACAGCCTGCTGGTGAAGAGGAAGACATTCCCCGATTGTCTCGAGATCACGGCTGAAACCGCCGAAGGCGAGATCATGGGCCTGCGTCACAGGGAACTGCCCGTCTGGGGCGTCCAGTTCCATCCCGAGTCGATCCTGACGACCCACGGCAAGGAGCTTCTCGCCAATTTTCTCAAACTGAAGGCCTGAGAAATCGGAAGATGGATTTCCCGCAGAGGCGCGGAGGCGCGGAGGCGGAGAGAAGCAATGGGGGAACCAAGAGGCGCGCAATCCTAGTGTGATTGGCGCTTCTGAATCTGGGCCACCACGCTTGATTGGGAATATCTGTTGATGAGAGAGGCCTGAAGAGACTTCTTACAGCCTTTGCTCCATTCTCCCTCAGCGCCTCAGCGCCTCAGCGCCTCAGCGGGAGAATCTTTTTGGAGTAGTTCGTTAAATATCTCCGCCACTTCCTCGGCGCAGGATTCGACACTGACATTCTTTGCCCCCTCCGCTTCGAGCGATGTCATTGAGACCCCTGGAAGACCGCACGGGGTGATGTGGCTGAAGGCACTCAGATCGCCGCAGATGTTGATCGCGAACCCATGCATGGATATCCACTTGCGCACCCCGACTCCCAGTGAGGCGATCTTTCGTTCGCCGACCCAGACACCCGTCTTCCCTTCCATGCGACCTCCCGCGATTCCGTGTCGCAAGAGGAGGATGATCAGGATCTCCTCGAGGAAGCGCAGGTAGTCGTGAAGATCTCGTCCGAACAGCGAGAGATCGAGCACGGGATAGCCCACGAGTTGACCGGGGCCGTGGTAGGTCGCCTGACCACCGCGGTTGGTGCGATGGACGGGGTGGGGGAGGATGCTCTCCTCCCTGAGGCTGGAATCATCGCGGCTACGGCCCATGGTGTAGACCGGTTCATGTTCAAGAAGCAGAAGGTGATTGTCGGGATCTCCGGCCACCTTCGCGGAGAGGAGCGATTCCTGAAGTTCAAGCCCCTTCTCGTAACTGATGCGGCCAAGCCATCGGGCGGAGATCACGGGATTCATTTGGCGCGTGTTGCGGTGACCTTGAGAACCGGGGAGGAGATGGTCCGCAGATGGGTCAGGCCGATGGCGATTGCATCGGCGGCATCGCTCGGAGGTGTTTCCGTGAGGCCCAGCAGTGCCCTGATCATGAAAGCAACCTGCTCCTTCGCGGCCGCACCCTTGCCGACCACAGCCTGCTTCACCCGCTTCGGCGGATATTCGTGGATGGAAAGGCCCGCCTGGGCTGCGGCCAGGACAGCCACCCCACGGGCAGCTCCGAGCACGATGGCTGTGGCGTAGCTCTGCACAAAAATGACCTTCTCGATGGCCAGAGCCGTTGGCTGATGCCTGGCAATGGCGGCTCCAAGCGCTTCATGGATCGCGATCAGGCAGGCCTCTTGGGAGAGGTTAGGCCGGTTTTTCACCACGGAATACTCCAGGCACCGCACCTTGGATCCGATCTCCTCTAGCACCGCAAAGCCAGTTCCACGAAGGGAGGGATCGACGGCCAGGACGCGCATCCGTCGAGTTTAAGAGGTTTTCAGCATCCGGTCAAAGAGTGTCCGGACGGTGGAGTGAAGGTTGTGCTGCGGATCAACGTCCACCCTGCGGCATGAAGCCGCCCAGAGCCCCTGTTCCTTCCCAGGAAGCAGGACGGTTCCATGGAATGGAACTCACGGCCGCACGATCCGGGCTAGCGGTTGGTTCCGGGGCTGACTGGCAGCCGGTGAGGAGAGACAGGAGCGCGAGAGCTGCGACAATGGAGAAATGTTTCATCTTATTCAGGGGAGCTTGGGATCCGCTTCCTCTCCAGGGCCCATGTAGATCACGGTATCCCCGGGTTGGACAGTGAGTCCGGAGCGGACGCTGTTGGCCACGATGTCGGCGATGGAGGTGGAGGGTTCGACCGAGGTGATGCGGACCTTGCCGATGAGTTGGGGGCCTCTCTTGATGAGCATCTCGGTATTATTGATCACGCCGTTGCGATCCCCAAGGCTTAGGACGACGAAATTCCAAGCGGTATTGACCGCGAGGATACGTCCCTCAAGCCCGCTTCTCATGGATTTCGAGCGGCGCTGTCCTTCGCGCTCCTTCAGGGTGGAAAGCTGATTTTCCTGATCCTTGAGTTTGGTCTGCAGGCTGGTGGTAAGAATGTCCTTTTCCTCCAACTGCTTCTTGAGGTCATCCGAAGCTCCTTGGGAAGGCTGGCTGATGGTATTGGCCTTGGTCTCGAGTTCCCCGATCCGCTTATCTTTGGCCGCCATATCGGACTTTTGCTGTGCGATCACGGCCTCCTTGTCGGCAACCTGTTTCTGAACGTCCGTCAGGGCGCTGGTTGCCTTGGCTGCCTTTGCGCGAAGCTCGGTCACTTCCGTGGCGTTCTTCTCAGCATCCGTGCCGGCTATCGCCAGTTTCTCGTTCGCCGTTTTGAGTTCGGAAGCTGTCTTTTCAGCCTTTTTCGCATTGGAGGCCGACTCATCCCTGTATTTCGAGGCAGTCGCAATCGATTCTGAAAGCTTGGCTTTGTTCAGGTAGCCAAGAGCTGCGGTTGCCAATGAGATGACGACCACAGCAATGACGAGAATTTTTTGCATGGGGAAAATCGCTAAGGGGGAAAAATAGTCATTACTCATAATGACATGGAGGTCTCCGCTCAAGCTTCAAAAACTCCTTTCCGGAGTTGTGTTGTGAAAACGAAGAAGTAGATTAGGCACGTCAGGGGCTATGGATGAAAGACCGGTGAACCCCGCCAGGGCAGGAATGCAGCAACGGCAGCCAGCTCTCTCTTGCCGTAGTTCCCTGACACTCCTTTTTTAGGAACCAGTGTGTTGAGGCGTTCAGCCAAAGATAAGAGGGGCTACGGACCCATGGGTATTACCCCCTCCATTCTTGTTTCCGTGACACTCAAAAACGGCTAGAGAGGAGGGATGCGTCACGGTCGTTTTGAAGAATCGATGTCCACTCTCCTCAGGGATTACGGGGAATCCGTCTCCTTCGACTGGAGGCTCTATCGCCACGATATCAGGGGGAGCATCGCCCATGCCCGGGCACTTCTGACAGCCGGATATCTGACCCAGGAGGAGTTTGTCTCGATCAAGGAAGGCCTGGAGACCATCGGGGATGAAATCGCGGCCGGGAAATTCACCTTCTCTGTGGATCTGGAGGATATCCACATGAACATTGAGAAGGAGCTGACCCGTCGGATCGGTGATGCCGGCGCCAAGCTCCACACCGCCCGCAGCCGTAATGATCAGGTCGCGACCGATCTGCGCCTCTACCTCCGTGACGAGGTGACCGGTTTGCAGTTCGGCGTTCGCTCCCTGCAGTCGGCGCTTGTGGCTCTCTCCGCCGCGAATCAGGAAGTCCTCATTCCCGGATACACCCATCTCCAGCGCGCCCAGCCCGTTCCCCTGGCTCACCATCTCCTTGCCTATGTCGAGATGCTCGATCGGGATCACGGACGCTTGGCCGATGTGTCGGAACGGATGGACGAGATGCCCTTGGGATCCGGAGCCCTTGCCGCTTCGACCCTCCTCCTTGACCGGGAGGCGATAGCCAAGGAACTCGGATTCTCCCGGGTCACGCAAAACAGCCTCGATGGCGTGAGTGACCGTGACTTCGCCCTGGAGTTGCTCTCGGCGCTGGCCATCCTCGGCATGCACCTTTCCCGACTTTCCGAGGATGTGGTCCTCTGGACCACGACCGAGTTCGGATTTGCCAGATTGAGCGACCGGCATGCGACCGGTTCGAGCCTGATGCCCCAGAAGAAAAATCCCGATATCGCGGAGTTGACCCGCGGCAAGACCGGCCGCCTCTATGGCAATCTCTTCCGCCTGCTGACCGTCCTGAAGGGCCTTCCCATGGCCTACAACCGCGACCTTCAGGAGGACAAGGAGGCTGTGTTCGATTCCGTCGATACGGCACGCATGGCACTCGCCGTCACCGCGGAAATGATGGAGGCGCTTTCCTTTCACAAGGAAACCGCCCACCGCTCCGCCTCCGACCCTGCCTTGCTGGCGACCGATCTGGCTGATGAGTTGGTCCGTGGCGGCATGCCGTTCCGCAACGCCCATGACGTGGTCGGGAAACTTGCTTCCGAATCGGTTCGTCGGGGAGTGCCGCTGGATCAGCTTCCCGAGGATCTCCTTCTTGAGCTCTGCCCCTCACTCGTTCCGGGGTGGAAGGCACTCTTCGATCCGATCCGCTCACTCCGGGCCCGTTCGGCCGTGGGAGGCCCTTCGCCGGAAAATGTCGCGGGGCGCCTGGCCCATTGGAAATCGAAACTGGCGGCAAAGTAACAGTCCGGAGATCCCCCATGGAGCTGAACAAGATCTTCTCCTTCCGGGAGCAGGAGGACGAGCCGCGTCCCTTCATGGATCATCTCGCGGATCTGCGTCTCGTGATCATCCGGATGGCGGTTGTCCTCGTGGTCGCGATGGTGGGAGCTTTCTTCTTCCGTGATCTCCTGGCATCGGTCATCCAGCGCCCCCTGCTGGCGGTCGACCCGGAGAGAGCCTCCTCCCTTCAGTCGCTTGGCGTGGCCGACTCGATGACCATTTCGCTCGAACTCTCCTTCTACGCCGGGATGGTTTTTTCCTTTCCCATCCTGGTCTTCCTTCTTGCGCAGTTTCTCTTCCCAGCCCTGAAACCTACCGAGCGGAAAATCCTCCTGCCTGTCTCCGCGTTCGGCCTCTTTCTCTTTCTCGGGGGGGTACTCTTCGCCTACTTTGTGGTCCTGCCCGGCACCCTTGATTTCTTCTTCAAGGATGCCAAGGCGATGCATTGGACCCCGACCTGGACTGTCCGCGAGTACTACTCCTTCACCACCCAGTTCCTGATCGCATTCGGGGTCGCCTTCGAGATGCCGATGGTGGTGCTTGCCCTCGTGAAACTCGGTGTTCTCAACTCCACGAAGCTCCGCAAGACCCGCTCCGCGGCGATCGTGACCATCTTCACCGTGGCCGCCTTCATCACGCCTTCACCCGATCTGGTGACCTATCTCCTCATGGGGGGGCCAATGGTGGTGCTTTACGAAGCTTGCATTTGGCTCGCCAAGTGGGTCGAACCAAAGCAGGTGGGCGGTATCGGCGAATAACTTCGTTGGCCTGCGGTTGCCGTAGGATTACTACGGCTGCCCTTGGCCGCCTTGTTCTTCATCCGATCCTGCCACTCCTGGGAACAATAGATGCAACGGATGCGGAGCAACGGCCGGGCTAGCCAAGGGGATGAAATGGATGGGGAATTTCCCATTGTGGTATCTCCTTCGCATATCCCTTTTATCCCGTTCATCCCTGTGAGTCTTTTCCTGTCTTCCTGATTGGCTTGCCCGTCCTTTGTGATCCATCCGTGGGGATTGTTATTCCATGAAATCAGAAGCGTGAAAGGCATTCCCGCGGTGTCAGTATCGGGATGCCTTTGAATTCCTTGAGGACCAAGAGATCTTGATCGCCCGTCACCAGCAGATCGACTTTTGCGGCGTGGGCGGCTGCCAGCACATGGTCATCGTCCGAGTCACGGCATACTGCCGATGGGAGTGGGGGAGCCTCGGTCAATTCGGCATCACTTCGCACCGCCCGGATCACCTCGGAGGATTCGGCCTTGGAAAGCTTGGCCTTGGAGAGAAGCTTCTCCTCCAATTCGGAAAGTATCTCCTTGGATACGACGATCCGGGCGTGGAGCAGGGACTCTTCATAGAGGCCTGCGCACACTCCATGGGAGACAAAGGCCGCGAACAGGACATTCGTATCGAAGAGGATCCTCATGAGGGATCCTCAAGAGATCTCTTCAAAGACATCCTCATCGGTTGCAAAGCCGGCTTTGCGCCCCTTCGGTACGAGTTTCTCCCGTAAATTCCTGAAGCGCTCCAGAGCGATCTGCTTACGAAGGGCATCCTGCACTACCTGGCTCCGGCTCTTGCCGCTACTGCGAACCAAGGCGGCAAGACCCTCGTTGATCTCCTCTGGCAAGCTGATCGTCAATGTTGCCCTCATGTATTGGAATCTATTACAGCAAGTCAAAAAGTCAATCCTTTGACTGCTTCAAACTCTCGGAATGTTTCTCATGTACCTTTCATCCCTTTCATCCCTGTGAGTCTTTTCCTGTCTTCCTGTTTTCCAGATTTTCATTATCCCAAAGAAAAAGGCCGCGCTCTTTCGGGCGCGGCCTTCTTGTTGAGTTGTTGGAACCTCAGAGGTTCATCTTGATTCCTTGGCCCTGCGCCATGGCGGCGTGCTGTGCGTCGGTGCAGGGAGCATTCAGCGGAACGTCGGTCTTCACCTCGTTCGCCGTGACGACTCCCTTCTCGAGCATGTAGGCCTCGACCTCTTCGCCGCTGATGTCAGGCAGCATGACGCCGTTGATCTCCACGCAGGGGGAGAGGGGCTGTCCGCTCTTCTGCTCCATCTCGAAGCGGAAGGAGGGGTTCTTGATGATGTCCTTCTCCGTGTAGGGGAGGGAGTATTTGGCAAGAACCGCGCGGACTCCGTTGCTCCACCCGCAGGTGGTCTTGAGGTAGGCGGTGATTTCGGGCTGTGACATGGTGTGTCGGGAGTTGGTCGTGATGAACCGGGAAGGATTACTTCTTCCCTTGGCCTGGACGATACTCCTCCTCGGCGGCGGAGAGTGCCGCGCCGAAGCTGACCATGTCCTCGCCGCTCTTGACGGTCTCGAGCGCCTCGCTCTCCTTGCGGAGTGCTTCCTCGCTGTAGCCGGTGGCCTTGATGGAGAGTCCGAGACGACGCTCGGTCTTGTCGATCTTGATGACGCGGGCCTCGACCTCCTGGCCGGGCTTGAGGACATCCTTGACCTTCTCGACACGGTCCTCGCTGATCTGCGAGATGTGGACGAGTCCGTCGATGTCGCCGGGGAGTTCGATGAAGGCGCCGAAGTTGGCGATCTTGGAGACGGTTCCCTTGACGAGATCGCCGACCTTGAACTTGCCCTCGATCTCCTTCCAGGGATCGGTCTCGAGCTGCTTGACGCCGAGGCTGATGCGCTGGTTGGCCTTGTCGATGTCGATGACGACGGCATCCACCTCGTCGCCCTTCTTGAGGACTTCGCTCGGGTGGTTGATCTTCTTGGTCCAGCTGAGGTCGGAGACGTGCACCATGCCGTCGATGCCCTCCTCCAGCTCCACGAAGGCGCCGTAGGCGGTCATGTTGCGGACCTGGCCGCGGACCTGCTTGCCGATGATGTAGCGCTGCTCGATCTCGTCCCAAGGGTTGGGCTCGAGCTGGCGGACGCCGAGGGAGATCTTCTGATCAGCCTTGTTGACGCCGAGCACGACGGCCTCGATATCCTGACCGAGGGTGAGGACATCCGAAGGACGGGTGATGCGCTTGGTCCAGGAGAGCTCGGAGACGTGGATGAGTCCCTCGATTCCCTCCTCGATCTGAACGAACGCGCCGTAGGGCATGAGGTTCGTGATCTTTCCGCTAATCTTCTGGCCGATCGGGAAGCGCTCCTCGATGCGGTCCCAGGGATTGGACTGGAGCTGCTTGAGGCCGAGGCTGATGCGTTCCTTGTCCTTGTTGATCTCGAGGACGACGACGGTGAGTCGGTCGCCGGGCTTGACTGCCTCGCTCGGATGGGTGAGGCGGGCCCAGGACATGTCGGTGATGTGGAGGAGTCCGTCGATGCCGTCGAGATCGAGGAAGGCCCCGAAGTCGGTGATGTTCTTGACGGTTCCCTCGACCTTGTCGCCGGCGCTCATGGTGCCGAGGAACTGCTGGCGGCGCTCACTGCGCTCGGCCTCGATGAGTTCGCGACGGCTGAGGACGACGTTCTTGCGGTCCTCGTTGAGCTTCACGATCTTGAAGTCGTAGGTGTTGCCCACAAACTGGGTGAGATCCTTCGGGGGATTGATGTCCACCTGGGAGGCGGGGAGGAAGGCCTCCACACCGACGTTGACGATCAGGCCGCCCTTCACGACGGACTTGACGCGGCCCTTGATGATGCCCTCGGCCTCGAACAGCTTCACGATCTTGGACCAGTTCTGGCGCTGCGAAGCCTTCTGCTTGGAAAGAATGACCATTCCCTGATCGTTCTCGAGGCGCTCGAGGAGAACCTCGACCTCGTCTCCGACCTGGATTTCGTCCGGATCATCGAATTCGGATGCGGAGACCACACCCTCGGACTTGTAGCCGATGTCGATGAGGAATTCCTTGGGGCGCTTCTCGAGGATGTGCCCCTTGACGATGCTGCCT
The DNA here is from genome assembly GCA_040380225.1 of Verrucomicrobiia bacterium. Lineage (GTDB taxonomy): Bacteria > Verrucomicrobiota > Verrucomicrobiia > Chthoniobacterales > UBA6821 > UBA6821. The sequence goes on from JBEIJN010000003.1 coordinate 34,868, forward strand.
TCGCGGTAGTTTTTGACCGAGGCGGCGATGAGTTGCTGAAGATCAGCCATTGATGTTGTCATGATGTGTTTAATAACTTCCGCGGAGAGGCTGTGACCAACCTGTCCTGACGTGACTCCTTTTAAGTGACGGCGGAAGAGCCGAAAATAGTAGCAATCCCTGCTTGCAGAGCAATGAATTTCTCTCACTCTCTACTCTTTCCATGAACGCATCCGAGCCTGTTCTCCCCCTTCACTCCCTGACACTCGTCGATCTGGAGGAGAGTCTCACAGCGGTGGGACAACCTTCCTACCGCGCCAAGCAGGTGATGGAGTGGGCCTACGGCAGGGAAAAAAGGGTCGAGTCGTGGGACGCAATGAGCAATCTCCCCGCTGCGCTGCGTTCCTCGCTGGAGGAGGTGCATCCGATCCGGATGCCCGAGGTGGTCACGGTGAGCGGTTCCAAGGACACCACGCGCAAGCTTCTCCTGCGCCTCCATGACGGGGAGTTGATCGAGACGGTGCTGATTCCGGCCTCACCGGCACTCTACGGAGAGGAGTCCGACCGGCGCACCCTCTGTGTCTCCTCGCAAGTGGGGTGCGCTTACGGATGCAAGTTCTGCGCGAGCGGACTCGACGGCTGGAAGCGACACCTGAGCGCCGATGAGATCGTCTCCCAGGTCCTGCTTGCCGAGAAGGTCTCCGGGGAGAGGATCAACAATCTCGTCTTCATGGGAATGGGGGAACCGATGGCCAATTACCAGAACTGGCTTCAGGCGGTCTCGATCCTGAATGCTCCATGGGGCGTCGGCCTAGGGGCACGCAAAATGACGGTCTCCACCAGCGGTCTGGTGCCTCGGATCCGCGACCTTGCCGATCAACCACTCCAGATCAGACTGGCCATCTCCCTGCATGGTGCAAGCGATCAGGTCCGCAGTCAGATCATGCCGGTGAACAAGAAGCACCCCGTGGCCGAGTTGATGGAGGCCTGCTCCTATTACTCCGATCGCAAGAAACAGATGATCACCTTCGAGTACATCCTGATCGAGGGGGTGAACGATGCTCCTTCGGAGGCCCGGCTTCTGGCCGATCGGGCGAGGGGACTCCGGGCCAAGATCAACCTTATCCCTTACAACACCGTCGAGGGCCTTCCGTGGAGGCGCCCTTCTGAGGCAGCGCAGGAGGAGTTCCTCTCGATCCTTCAAAATCGCGGCATCGCCGCCACCATCCGTCGTGAGAAGGGACACGACATCGACGCCGCCTGCGGCCAACTACGCCGCAGAATCGCGACATCGCTGCAGGGAAGCGCAGGGGGGCTTTCAGAAAAAGCGTAGGCAAGCCACCGATTCGTTGCTGTCGAGTTCGTGGTTATTTCAGGTCTTCAAGCGCATCCCGGATCGCCACGGTGATGTCGCGCCCCCCGTCACCTCCAAGCCGTTCGTCGATGTCCTCAAGCCTTCGGATCCAATCGGTGACTTCCTTGCGGGTGTAGGGGCCGCCCGCCGCCTCGCAGAAGTGAGTCCTGCAGCCGAAGGGACGGCCTTCATAGATCATGCAGCGGGAGGTGTAGGGGTGGAGGAGCGGACATGCTCCATCCTCCCGCTTCGGGAGTTCCTTCCGACCGGCGGCCCGCACTGCTTTGGCGGCTGTCAGGGCCTCCCCCTTCGTGAGTGTCGGGGTACGACCCGTCAGGTGAAACCGGCAGCATTCGGTCTGGAGCGTGCAGTTGCGTTCCGGGGGATTGGCCTTCAGTTCGGCATAGATCTGCCTGACTCCGGCGATGGCCTCCTCGGTATCGCGACGGGGATCGGAAGTCTTATGGGGATTACGGCGGCGCATCAGAGGGAAAATTATGAAGGATGAATTATGAATGATGAAGGGTTGAAGCCTTGGTTCTCTTTGAAATCGTCGTCAGGATGGCGATGAGCTCATCACATTCCCTGCTGAGTTCCTTGGTTTTCAGAAGCGGAAGAATGTCTGATTCAACCAGCAAATCCAACCAGTATGCGGTTTCATCGAGTTCTTTCAGGCAATCCCCGATCTTGGCAATGAACTCGTTTCTCGATCGGGATCGATTGGCTTCACGATAATTCGCTCCCACGGAAGTACCGGATCTCAGAACCTGTTTTCCCAGAGTTTGTGCCAGGGTATTTTTCGGAAGGGCGCTATAGAGCCTGATCACCCTAAGGAACCGCTGATTAAATCGCATAGAGGCCGTTGCGGGAAGAATGGGCCGCGGGCAAGGCGGCTTTGCGGGCGCATCCCCGCAGTGGGCTGTAACCGCAAAGCCAACACAGCCCCCGGCCGGTTATCTCCGCAACCCGGAGGGCTGAAGCCATTTGTCGATTTTTCTGGCGTTGCTCGCTCGGGCGAGACCGCTGCGGGTATCGCCCAGCACTCGCGCCTTCAAAAATCAGCAAATGCTCTTCAGCGGCCTTCATGGGATTTAATCAGCGGTTCCCTAAGGGCGAATGTCTTCGTCCTAGCGGATAGGTCGGCGGCTGGTTTCTTTTCATCATTCATAATTCATCATTCATCCTTTCTCTATACCGTCGTTCCGCATGCGTGGGCGCTGGCCCAGGCCCATTGGAAGTTGTATCCGCCAAGCCATCCGGTGACATCCACCACTTCTCCGATGAAATACAGTCCCGGGACTTTCCGTGACTCCATGGTCTTGGAGGAGAGTTCTCCTGTCTCGACGCCTCCGAGCGTGACCTCGGCTTTCGGGTATCCCTCGGTTCCCTCAAAGGAGGCTTCCCATCCGTGAAGCGCACGTGTCAGGGCCTCGGTCTCCTGCCTTGTGCAACGGGCCAATGGTTTGTCTGGGGCGTTGCGCTCGCACCACGCCTCGGCAAACCGGCGGGGCCATGCCTTGGAGAGAATCTGAAGGGCCGTGCTACCTCCCCGTAGCGATGAGGAAAAGCTCTCGGAATCCACCCGGTCGGGGAGAAGATCGAAGGAGAGGGGCGCTCCCTCTTTCCAAAAGGAGGAGATCTGCAGGATGGCCGGACCGCTCACGCCTCGGTGAGTGAAGAGCATGGCTTCCTCGAAGGATTTTCCTCCGTGGGTCACGCGGACGGGAAGGGAGACACCCGCCAGCGGTTCGAAGAACGATTGCTCTTGAGGTCTGAAGGTGAGGGGAACCAGACCGGGTCGCAGAGAGGTGACGCCGATGCCGAATTTCCGAGCAATCCGGTGACCGATGTCGGTGGCTCCCAGCTTGGCAAAGGAAAGTCCCCCCGTCGCCACGACGACTGCATCCGAAGCGAAGGATCCCCGTGAGGTGATCACCTCGAAGCGATCGTTCTTCACCACATCCTCGACGCGGCACCCGCAGAGAATACGCGCTCCGGCCTCTCGGCACTCGCTCTCCAGCATCGAGATGATGCGGCGCGAACTCTCGTCGCAGAACTGCTGACCAAGCTTCTTCTCATGGTAAGGGATACCGTGTTTCTCGACCAGGGAGATGAAGTCCCAGGGGGAGTAGCGTGCCAGGGCCGATTTGCAGAAATCAGGGTTGCCTGAGAGATAGTTGGCCGCGGTGGCGTGGATGTTGGTGAAGTTGCAGCGGCCGCCGCCTGAGATCCCGATCTTCTTCCCGACCTGATCGTTGTGTTCCAGCAGGAGAACCCGTTTACCCCGATTCGCGGCCGTGAAGGCACAGAACATCCCGGCGCCGCCGCCGCCGATCACGATCACGTCGTGGTGTTCAGGGATGTCATTGCTCACAGGGGTAGTGATGACATCCAAAGGATAAATGCTGAATGAAAAAGGAAAAAAACCGAAGAGAGTCCCCAAAAAACTTTTTCATTTTTCATTATACATTTTGCCTTTTGCTGTTCCTTGGTGACGCGGGGCTCTTCCCGGCGTAGTCTCTTCTTCTTATGGAAAAACAACGCTTCGACGGGCTGGGTCTCTCGCCTGAAATTCTCAAGGCGGTGGCCCAACTCGGATTCGAAGAGGCCACCCCGATCCAGTCCGCCGCCATCCCGGTCCTTCTTGCCGGGGGTGATCTGGTCGGCCAGTCACAGACCGGCTCTGGAAAAACGGCGGCTTTCTCCATTCCCGCCATCGAGAAGGTCGATCCTGCCAGCAAGGCAGTCCAGGTACTCATTCTCTGCCCGACCCGTGAACTCGCCGAGCAGGTGGCCGATGAGGTGCACCAGCTCACCGCCTTCAAGCGTTCCATCCATTCCGTTCCCATCTACGGAGGCGCCTCCTACGAGCGCCAGCTCTTTGAGCTCAGGAAAGGAGTCCAGATCGTCATTGGCACCCCGGGGCGCATCATCGACCATCTCGAACGCGGCACCCTCAAGCTCGATCAGCTCAAGGTCGCCATCCTCGACGAGGCTGACCGGATGCTCGACATGGGCTTCCGCGACGACATCCAGAGGATCCTCGACGCCACGCCGGAGGAGCGGCAGACCGTCTTTTTCTCCGCCACCCTCTCCCGCCAGATCAAGGAGCTGATCAACCGCTACTCCCGCGATCCGCAGACCGTGGCCATCGAACGGAAGGACGTAACGGCCCCCGCAATCGATCAGTGGTACTACGAGATTCCTCCTCGCGGGAAGACCCAGTCACTGATTCGTCTGGTCGACTTTCACGGATTCCGCCTCGGCATCATCTTCTGCAATACCCAGCGCATGGTGGACGAACTGGCCGACGCCCTGCTGGCGCAGGGATTCTCGGCTGACCGTCTCCACGGTGGCATCACCCAGGCCCAGCGCACCCGCGTGATGAACAAGTTCAAGAACTCGGAGTTCGAGTTCCTCGTGGCGACCGACGTGGCGGCTCGCGGCATCGATGTCGATGACCTTGAAGTCGTCATCAACTACGACCTCCCGCATGATCCCGAGGACTATGTCCACCGGATCGGTCGCACGGGTCGTGCTGGACGCAAGGGAATGGCCGCGACCTTCGTGAGCGGCCGCGACATCTACAAGATCCAGTATCTTGAGAAATTCACCCATTCCCGCATTCGTCGCGGAGTGATTCCGACTCCTTCCGAGGTCGAGGGAAAGCGTTCCGAGGTTCTCTTCGGCAAGGTGCGCGACATGCTCGCTGCCGGGAAGTTCTCCGACCAGACCCAGTTCACCGACCGTCTCATGGAGGAAGGCTTCCAGGCCACCGAGGTCTGCTCCGCCCTGTTCTCGATGCTCCTGGGTCAAACCGGATCACCGGAGCCCGTCAACCCTCCGAAGGCGGCTCCGCTGCCCGTCGAGATCCCGATGGACGAGGGATTTGCCCAGCCCAAGGGCTTCAAGAAGAAGCCACCCTTTGTTCCCAAGTCTCCCGCTCAGGGAAAGCCGGCGTTCAAGCCGGGCTTCAAACCCGGCTTCAAAAAGAACTTCGATCAGGCAAACCCAGGTGGTGCCGGTGCTTCCGGTAAACCGGGGAAGTTTTCCAAGGGATTCAAGAAAGACCGTCCGCCGAGGTACTGACCCGATGACTCGCGCGGAGGCGCAGAGGCGCGGAGAGATTTAATCTGTAAATCAGGAACACAGGATGCGAAGCAACGGCCAAGCATGCTAGTTCACGAACGGAGAATTGAAAAAGTGAAGAGGGTTACTCCCACCACTCTCTGCGCCTCTGCGCCTCTGCGCGAGTTCTTGGTATTTCTGTGCCTTCTCTGCGCTGGCCTCCATGCCGAGGTCACGATGCCGGCGATTTTCGGCGACCACATGGTGCTCCAGCAGGGGACGACATTGCCAGTCTGGGGATTTGCGGCACCCGGGGAGCATGTCTCCGTTTCCTATGCCGAGCGTCATGGCGAGACCGTTGCCGATGCCACGGGACATTGGCGCGTCACACTCCGCCCGCTCCCGTATTCCAAGAGTCCCGGGAACATGGTCATCAACGGTTCAAACCGGATCGAGTTCCGCGATGTCATCGTCGGGGATGTCTGGGTCTGCGCAGGTGAGGGGAACATGGCCTTTCCTCTCTCCGAGGCGACGGGTGGCAAGCAGGCTGCGGCGGTCTCCGATCGTGGTCTTCGATGCTTCACCCCGACATCGCGTGCCTCATCGCGATCTGATGCCAAAGGATCGGGCGGATGGGTTGTCTGCGATCCCGAAACGGCTCCTTCCTTCCCAGCCGTCGCATTCTTCTTTGCGCGCGATCTGCGAGCGTCACGCCACATTCCCGTTGGAATCATCAACTGCTCCACCCCTGATCCCGCCCCCATCACCACATGGATGAGTCCCCGAGCCTCGCAGGGAATCGCAGGAATGCGTGGAAACCCACGGACTCCGCCTGCGGCGCACTTCAACGGAATGATCGCGCCGATCCTCCCCTACGCGATCACGGGAGCCATCTGGTATCAGGGGGAGTCGGACGAAGGCAAGGGAGCGATCCCCTACCGCATCCTGCTCCCACGACTCATTCGTGACTGGCGCGAGAAGTGGAGGCAGGGACCATTCCCATTTTTCGTCGTCTCCCAGGCGGGGTTCGGTACAGAGGAGGGCCCCGCAGTCGAGCCGATGCTTTCTGACGACGGAACCCATCGCCGTGCCTTGCCCTGGCTTCGTGAGGGGGTTGCAAGTGTCACCACGATTCCCTTCACGGGGATCGCCGTTGCCACGGATCTCGGTCTTCCTGATGACCGTTATCCTCCCGACAAGCTCGATCTGGGACGTCGCCTGGCACTTCTTGCCCGTCACCGTGTCTATGGTGAGGAGATTCCCGATTCGGGGCCCCTTTTCCGATCGATGAAGATCGAGGGGAACAAGGTTCGAGTCACTTTCGAGAGTCAGGGTGGGGGGCTAGCCACGGGCATCTCCCCGGCGATGGCTGAGGGTGCCAATGGTATCGGAACTCGCCTCACGACCTCGCTCAAGGGATTCGCCGTCGCGGGTGAAAACCGCAAATGGTTTCCGGCGACGGCGAGGATCGATGGAAATGATGTCATCCTATCCAGCGATGCGGTGCTTCATCCCGTGGCGGTTCGTTACAACTGGAGGGGCTTCCCCGTTGGGAATCTCTACAACAAAGCGGGTCTCCCAGCCCCCCCGTTCCGCAGCGATAGGGATCAGCCGAAGTAATTGGGGGGGAAGGAGCTGGGAGCTAGAAGCTGGGAGCTAGAAGCTGGGAGCTGGGAGCTGGGAAGCGGCGCGGAAGACTATGACGTAGTCGTAGCCCCAGAGGGGTAGCACCGTCGGCAGGGCGACGGATCCCATCAACTAGGAGCTAGAGCATCATCTAGTTAATCTGTCGTTCCTTGAGCGATCATCTTGACCGTCGATAAATAAAAGGACTCGCGCAGAGACGCAGAGGCGCGGAGGAAAAGACAAAGGATTAGGTCCGGAGAAGATTGTCAGCGTTACTCCTATCAAATCGGAGAATCACTTGAGCGATTCACTATGGGGCCTGACGACTCCTTTCAAGGGAGATGTTTCTAAAGACGCATTGCCATTATTCATAAAAACTCTGCGTCTCTGCGTCTCTGCGCGAGATTTCTTGCCTTGTAAATGCGTCCAATAAAACCGAAACCGCTCTAGGATCTTCGCCCGCACCTTCTTTTTCCTACCCTCATCGCTCGACATACCGAGGCTGCTTTGGCAGAAAGGATCCATGGGAATGCCTTATCTCCTTCTGGCGTTGTTCCTGTCGGTCGCCGCACTGAATGCATCCGGAGCGGGCAAGGGGCATGCGGCTCAGAGTCCGTCTCCCACTCCATCCTCCGAGGTGATCAATCAACCTCTCTCGGTATTCGAGCTGAAGGGGTCGCATAGGGAGATCTTCCGGCGCGTACTCCAGGCCCGACTCTATCACCAAGGAGTCTGGACACTCTCCGATCCTTCACAGACACCTGTCACTGCAGCCCGCACGATCGCCTCCCTCAAGCCGACCTTCGTCACCGGCCTCCTGCGCATCCCTGATCGCGGTTCCCTCAGCAATGCCGAGGTCGATGCCTTCAATGCAGTGAGGTCCGCAGTCCTTGCTTCCGCAAAGGGATGCCGGTTCGACATCGTGCTTAATGCCGGGGTGGAGCAGTCGGGCGATCTTGTCGTCCGCCGCATGAAGGAAATTTCTACTCGAGTTCATCCCGATGCCTGGACCTTCCACATTGCCCCTGACGATACCTCCCTGAATCCCGAGGTCTTTGAGGACGGGATTGCGTATGCCCATTCCCAGGGAAAGATGGCCGGTTACGACGGCCCTCTTTCGATGATTCCCGATGGTGTCGACTACATCGTTGTCAGGGCCTTGGAGTTGAAAGTTTATCGTCGCCAGATCGAAGTGCTCAGGGAAAAGCATCATGTCTCGATCCTGGTGGAACTGCCGACCATGATGGGTGGCAAGTCCAATCCCGACTGCGAAGCCTATATCGGCAAGCTCAGCAGTTCCGAGCGATGTGAAGCAATCACCTCCCTGGCCGAGAATCAGAACTCATGGGGATATCGCTTTGCCTATCCCGTTTTTTATCCTGTGGAACCGGATAAGCGCGCCTTCGACGCGACTAAGGAGTCGCTTCTGATGGTGACCATCCGCGCCCTTTTGGCCCGCTTTAATTAGGGAGCCGCTCATTCCGCTGTTTCCGGGAGTGCATTGGATCGGGAGATGTTGATTGGTTTTTGGTTGTTGGTTGTTGGTTGCCTCCTCGACCCTTGACTTCAGCTTATCCAATCCATCCCATCTCACGGAGTCCAGCCATCCAGCCTGCCCCTATACATTCCTGAGATCCTGAGATCCTGAGTTCTTGAGTTCCATATTCAATCTGCTCCCGCTGTAATTTTCCTATACACCCTCCGCCATGGAAATCGAACCTCCCATTCCCTTCGAGAAGCGCACCAGCCTGCGCCTCCCGCTCGTCTCTGCCTCCGTGGAGGCCGGTTTTCCTTCTCCCGCCGACGATCATCTGGAGCGGGGAATCGATCTCAATGAGGAACTGATCCGCAATCCCGCCGCGACCTTTCTGGTCAGGGTGAAGGGGGAATCCATGAGGGATGCCGGGATCCACTCAGGGGATACCCTGATCGTTGATAAATCCGTCACCCCGGCGGATCGCCAGATCGTCGTGGCGATGATCGACGGAGAGTTCACCGTGAAGCGTTTCCGAAAGGTGAACGGGCGGGTCTTTCTGGAGGCCGCCAATTCATCTTTTGCCCCGATTGAGGTAGGAGAGGATCAGGAACTCACGATATGGGGCGCAGTCACCTACATCATCCATCAGGCGCGGTGAGGAGCCGGGGAGTCGATAGACGACGGTCGAGAGTCGAGAGCATGGCTATGGCATGGCTACGGCGTGGCTGAAAGAGACAAATCAAATGGCGCTGCTTGCTTTCCTGAATCGGGATTCAGAATCCTCTCGTCAGCGGAAGAGCGGGGTGGTGATGATCATCCATGGCTCCCATGCCCCGCCTAGCTCTGGTAGATTGCAATAACTTCTTCTGCTCGTGCGAGCGGGTCTTTAACCCCGCCCTGAACGGGAAGCCCGTGGTGGTTCTCTCCAACAACGACGGATGCATCATCTCCCGGAGTGAAGAGGCCAAGGCTCTTGGGATTCCCATGGGAGCGCCCCTGCACGAACAGCAGGAGGTGATCCGGAAACACGATGTCCGCGTCTTCAGTAGCAACTACACGCTCTACGGGGACATGTCTGCCAGGGTGATGTCGATACTCCGCGACGAGGTTCCCGCCATCGAGGTCTACTCCATTGATGAAGCGTTCCTGCGGCTTCCTTCGGACTTCACCGAGGAGCATGCCCGCGCACTCCGGGCAAAGGTGCTGCAATGGACGGGGATCCCGGTCTGCATCGGGATCGGCACCACGAAACTCCTGGCCAAGCTTGCCAACCGTCACGCCAAGAAGAACAAGGCCCTTACCGGCGGAGTCTTTGACCTTCCAAACAGCTGGGATCCCGACGGCATCATGGCCGCCACTCCCTCCGATGGCCTCTGGGGTGTGGGGAAGAACCTGGCCCATCGTCTCAAGGGAATGGGCGTAACGACGGCCTTGGAATTCAAGCAGGCCGACCCTGCCGCCATCCGCAAGAGCCTGGGAGTGGTGGGGGAACGCCTTCTCCGTGAACTCAATGGCATTCCCTGCCTGGAACTCGAGGAGATGCCGCCGGATCGGAAGGGCGTGATGGCGAGTCGTTCCTTCGGCAGTGCCGTGGAGTCTGTCGAGGAACTGGAAGAGGCGCTTGCCAACCACGTGGCCCGGGCCGGGGAGAAGATCCGCCGATTCGGACTGCTTGCCACTCGCATGGAGGTATTCCTCCGGACGAACCCCTTCAGGAAGGATGAGCGTCAGTATTCACCCGGGATCGGGATCACCCTGGAGCGCCCCACGCACTCCACAGCGGAGTTGATGACCTCGGCCCGTGCTCTCCTGCATCGGATCTACCGTCCCGGCTACCGCTACAAGAAGACCGGAGTCTATCTCGCCAACCTCGTGAGCGAGGATGAGTATCAGCCAGGACTCTTTGACCGCCCACGGAGCTCCGGGATCGACGTGGATCGGATCGTGGACGAGATCAACCGGAGGCTTGGAGATCCCAAGAACCCGGTCATTACCCGCGCCTCCCAAGGGACCGACCGATCTGGAAAAGGATGGAAGATGCGTAGTGAGAGACATTCCCCCCACTACACCACCGACTGGCGGGAGTTGCCTGTGGCGAGGATCTGATGGGAGGGCCCAGCCAATTGGGCAAAAGGCGCGTGGGAACGCGGCTTAATCATACCGAAGGTAGTCCGATCCCGCGCCTGCGGGAGAGAAGCAAGCTCCACGGATGGAGCGCGGAAGATCACGCGAATGCGTGACCCGGAGGGCGGCACCGCTTTGCGGGCGCAAAGTGCCGTCAACCAAGCCGCTGGGGAGCGGTGCGGAAGACTACCGCAGGTAGCCCCGTGAGGGGCGGCACCGCTTTGCGGGCGCAAAGTGCCGTCAATGCCTGGTCGGGGACGACCGGCAGATAATTGGGCTGTTGGGATCGGAAGTAGACGCTAGGGGGTTAGGCTCTAGGCTTCTAGGATCTGAAGAGAGACTTTCCCTCAATTTGTTAATCAGATTGCCTGGCGCCATCTTGGTGAACGCTCCGGATCTGTTGCCATGGTTCCATTGCACAATCCGGGGTAATCGAAAAAGGCCGATCGAGCCGTTCCTTCGTTGCCCCGGGGAGTGCGGTATGATACTCAATTCCTTTGGCAGACCCCGTAGTTCAACGGATAGAATAGGAGTTTCCTAAACTCTAGATGGTGGTTCGATTCCACCCGGGGTCAGTTTTTATGGTTCCGGGTCAGATTCCGGTTGAGCCGTCGTGCTCTTTGCAGTCGTGGTCTTTGCAGTCGTGGTCTTTGCAGTTGTCGCCTTTGCAGTTGAGGTCTTTGCAGTCGTGGCCGCTGTAGCCGCTGGCTTGGGTTCGGGCTTCAGGTTAATGGTCATGGTTTGGGCCTTTTGCTTGGCTTCCATCATCTTCATTCCCTTGGCGGAGAAGGCCCTTTCGTAGAGTTTCCTCAGGTCAACCTCGCTGATTCCGTAGACGTCACTTAGATTCAGGCTTGGGAGGTCGGTCTTGAGGGCTTCAAAATGTTCTTTGAACACCTCCTTCTGGGCCTCGACTTTTGCTTTCTTGTCATCTTCTTCTTTCTTCAGATCTGCGGCGGTTTTTACTTTGGTTGCCGCGTTCAGCGGGGAGGCAGTGATTGCAAGAAGGAGGGGGCAGATAATGAGGAGGATGTGTTTCATGATACGCTTCGGTAAGATTGGACGGGAAATTGAGCGGGTCACTGTCAACAATTCTTCCATTCATTGCCACAAGCGTCCGGTTATAAGTCCCACAGCATCAGCTGGTTATTTTTGTGAGGCATATAAGGTTTGAAGTCGGTTTCTGTAAGTAGTTCATGGATAGGCACCTTCTCAAAGGGATGAATGCTCAAAAGCTGGAAGGTTCTGTGGAGTCTGCCGGGGAGTTGGAGCTGCTTGTGAAGGATGGCCACCATGAGGTAAACAGCGACCGCGATCCAGATCTGGGACTTCACCGCATTGGGGCTCGTACCGAAGTAGTGTTTGATGCGCAGGTGGCCTTTGATCCATTTGAAGAAGAGTTCGATCTGCCATCGCGACTTGTAGAGCTTGGCCACTGTAAGTGCCGGGATCTCCAGGTTGTTGGTGAGGAAGACAAGATGCTTGGCGGTCTCCTTGTCGAAGTAGCGCACCCTGCGCAGAGGATATGGGAAGTCGGCTGCCGCTTTGGGAAGCGATGGAGATCCAATTTGATCGCTGAGAACACCCTCCAAGCAATCCCGAGAAAGCGACCGATGACGGGTAAAGCGAAGATTGCTCTTGGCCCTCGTGACGAAGAAGGAGCCCGCCTGAACGATACGAGCAAGTCGTGCAAAATCCATGTAGCCGCGATCCATCACATAGAAGGCCCCTGCCTCGAAGAGCAGGTTGTCGAGCAAGTGAAAATCGGCCTTGCGGGCTCCCGTGATGTGGATGCAGGTCGGGATAGGGCCTCTCAAATCGAGCTGGGTATGCATCTTGATCCCGGCCTTGGTGCTTCGGAAATCTGCCCATGGGAAGAGACTCAGCGAGAGATCGATGGTGGTGGAGTCGAGGGCATAAACCGTGTTCTCCAGTTCCAATCCAAGATCCTCTCCGGCGTAGAGAACACGCGCCTTGCGCATGAGGCCTTTGGCGAGATCTTCCCAGAGCCTCCAGTCCCGTTGCTCGTTGGCATCGGCCAAGGTGGACTTGGCAACTCTCTCTCGAAAACCAAGATGGTAGAGAGCTTCGCCCCGTGCGTTGAGACAGGTGGCGATATCCCTCAGACCTTCCCTCCAGGTCAGTTGCGCAAAGGCCATGCAGATCAACTGCTGTCGACAACCAAAATGCCGAACCTTGCTCTCCGCGTCGTAGCGTTGGACCAGCCTTTCGAGCGTCTGCCGATGAACGAGTTGGAGGACTTGGGAGAGGATGTAGCGGCCAGAGTTCATGGCCAAGTATCCTTAAAAACTGCCGCTCAAAGTTCAAATGCGTCACATCCATTTTGGAACGCAAGTCACTCATCTTGAAGAATTAACAAAAACCAATCACCCTCTCAACCGGACACTAGTGATTCATTGCAAAAAGATACTGTGGCTCCTGAAAGTGGTTCCTGCAGGAAAATGAGAGAAGAGAAATGGGGGGGGGTTGCTGAAATCCAGAGCGCTCCAAATGGCTGTGATGCAAAAAAGCAGGCTCCTAAGGAATTCCCTAAGGAAGCCTGCCCTCAATGTGTCGCGCCAGGGTAACCCTACGCCAGGCGATCCGTGTTTCCCCACAGGGGAGGATAACTTTAGCAGATTTTCCCGCGCTTGCCGTCGGGGCCGTGGCCGATCGGGTTCTCTCCCACCCAGCGTTCGTCAACGGGTTCGTCGGACCGCTGGTAGCGTGTGTCGGTGGAGAGGCGGATGCGCTGGGTTGTGTTGTCGATGCTGCCGTGGATGGTGTCCATGCGGAAGGTGAGCAGGTCGCCGGGCTGGAACTCGGAGGTGAGCCAGCGTCCACCGAATTTCTGACGGAGCGATACGGGGTTGTTGGTGAGGGCGCCGCCATGCTTCCATCCATCGTGTCCGGGGATGTTGGTGCAGCTCGTGTCGACGTCCGACTCGAGGTAGTTCTTGATGCGGTCGGCCTGGAGATGGGATTTTTCCAGGATCATGAGCCCGCCGACTTCGAGCGGAACTTCGCCGTAGGGGATCCAGGCGGTGTAGAGGCGATGAGTCCCGCGCCCCATGTAGACGATGTCGCAATGCGGGGGTGTGCCGTGACCGCAACCCATGGTGCGGAGCCAGACATAGTCGAAGTGGCGGATCGTGCCGCCGAGGAAGCGCGAGTAGAACTCATGGACTTCGGGGCCGAAGACGACGCGGTCCAGCGTCGGTTGGTTTTTCCAGGCGGTTTCGTTGAATTGCGGATGGATGCCCTTTTTCAGGATTCCGTCGAGAAGCGGGTGGCCCGGTTCAAAAATCTCTCCGGCCTCCAGCGTTTTCAGCAGTGCCTTGCGGGCCTCGAGGATGATGTCGCGATTGAAAAATCCCTTGATGTAGAGGTAGCCGTTCTCGTCCATGCGTTGCTGGAGAGCCTCGGCGTCGTGACGGATGGACGAGGAGTCCTCGAGCCATCCGAATGAGTGCTCGTCGGTTTCCAGTTCATGACCGATCGAGGTGAGGGTGCGGTTGACAATGCTGGAACGCTCTGTTGTTTGCATGGTGGATATATCGCAGGGAGAGGGATTTTTTGGAATGGTCTCCTTGGTAAAAAACATGTAGATAATGGTATATGAAGTTGCCTGCACTTGAGCGTTGGAAGTCCACCATGCCGGGTTTGCCCCGAGGCTCCTCGCCATTGGGAAACCTTACCATTGCTGGCACTCTTGCCGGATCGCGCGGCATTCAGCGTGATAAGCCACGAATCTTCGGGCAATGGGCATTAGTGTATCTTTTGGCAGGAGAGGGGAGTTATCATGATGATCGCGGTACGGAAATGCCGGTGACGCCCGGTGATGTGATCCTGGTTTTTCCCGAACTCGCTCATTCCTACGGTCCGCCATCCGGTGGTGAATGGGACGAACTCTATGTCTGCTTCCGCGGCCCGGTTTTCGAGGCATGGCGCGAGAGCGGGCTCTTTGATGTGCGGAGGCCTGTCTTTCCCTGGCTCTCTCCGGACCGAGGGCTCCCCCTCATGCAGGAGTTCTTCACCGCGCTAGGACGTCGGAGGATGACAATGCTCGAGGCAGTCGCGCAGTGGCAGTGTATGCTGGCACGGATCTTCGCACCACATTCGGAGGCATCCCGGGGGCAGGGTCATCCGGAGTGGGTCCTTCACGCTCTCGACATGCTGGAACGAACCACCGGAGAGAGTGATCGGCAGATTCGGGCGATCGCCTCGGAATGCGGCATGGGTTACGAGAGCTTCCGGAAGCAATTCACGAAGATCGCGGGACAGCCTCCCGGTCGTTACGCGCTGGCTCGACGGATCGAGCGTGCCCGATCGCTGCTTGCCAGGCACAGATTCACGAACAAGGAACTCGCCGATCTCCTCGGGTTCCATGACGAGTTCCACTTTGCCAAGACCTTCAAGAAGATGACGGGAGTTACCCCCCGCCAACACAGCGGGTAAAGCTGAAGTCTCGGCGGTTAGCTTGAAGGTACTATCAACTTACCCCGATCAATAGACTTCCACCGGGGAGCGCTTTCCATCCTCGGGGCTGCGCTTGGCGGCTTCCTCGGCGCCAAGCACGTTGACCCGCAGATCCCAGACTCCCTGATCGAGTGCCTTGTAGTTTTCCTCCGTGAAGGTGGTCGGGGGAGGGAGCTTGGCCTTGAAGGCGGCGATGTTGGCAAGCGCACGGTCGATCTGCTCGGCCGGGCATTTCTCCAGGACCTTGGCGGCCTGTTCGGCCAACTCGGTTCGATGGCAGATCATGAGGAGGTCGTTCCCCGCGGCAAGTCCGAGGCGGATCATCTCGTCGAAGCCGTAGTGATTCAGGATCGCCCCCATGTCGAGGTCGTCGGTCATGACCAGACCCTGGAATCCCATCTCCTCCCTCAGGAGTTTCGTGGTGACGGCCGGCGAGAGTGATGCGGGCATGCCGGAGGGGTCGAGTTCCTTGAAGGCGATGTGACCGATCATCATGCTGTCGACGGGATTCTGCCCGGTGCAGAAGCGGCGGAAGACTTTCAGTTCGTGGGCCTCCAGTTCGGTGCGGGGGCGGGGGAGGGCGGAGAGTTCGTGGTGAGGGTCGCTGGAGGCGCAGGAGTAGCCGGGGAAGTGCTTGCCGCAGGAGAGGACTCCGGTGGATCGCAGGGCTTGGTTGAAGACGCCGGCCATTTCGATGACCTGATCGGCGGTGGTGCCGTAGCAGCGGCCGCGCAGTGAGTTGTCGGCCTCGTCGTCGAAGGCAATGTCGAGGACGGGGCAGAGGTCGAGGTTGAATCCGAAGATCCGCAGCAGATGCCCCGTCAGCTCTCCGTGGCAGGCGATGAGTTCCATATCACCCTTGTCGCGGAGTTGGCGGGCGTTGGGGGGCTCGTTGCCGAGGAGCTTGAGGCGGGAGACGCGTCCACCCTCCTGATCGATCGTGATGATCGGCTCGATGTCGCTGAGTTCGCGGAGTCTGTCGGTCAGGGCGCGAAGCTGGGCCGGGGTCTGGATATTACGTCCGAAGAGGATGAAGCCTCCCGGTTGGATGCGCCTGACGAAATCGGCATAGGCCTCGTCAATCTCGTAACCGGGGACACCTAGGAGCAGAAGTTGACCATGGGAGGGGCTTTTCATAGGTTGCAGAGAAACAGAACCCCTTCCTCCTGACGAAATGATTCTTCCCATGCGCCGTATTCTTCCCTTCCTGCTTCTTCTCATGACAGCCTCTGTCCTCCCCGCACACGCCGTGGAACTCGGCATCGATGTCCTGCAGAAGAACAACTTCGATCTGCTGCGCGGCAAGCGGGTCGGGCTCGTGACCAACCAGACCGGAGTGAACTCGGCCGGCGAGAAGACACGACTCATTCTCAAAAAGCATGTCAATCTTGTCGCCCTCTACACCCCGGAGCATGGGCTCGACGGGACCGAGAAGGCGGGCGTGGAGATCCGCTCGCGGAAGGATCCCCTGACAGGCCTGACCGCCTGGTCGCTCTATGGTGACACGCGGAAGCCGACCCCTCAGATGCTCGCGGGGATTGATGTGCTGGTCTTCGACATGCAGGATATCGGTTGCCGCAGCTACACCTACATCAGCACAATGGGCAAGTGCCTGCAGGCGTGCGCCGAACAGGGGAAGGAATTCGTCATCTTGGATCGTCCCAATCCCCTCGGCGGCAACCGCGTCGAGGGCATGGGGATCGAACCGAAGTGGATTTCCTTCGTGGGACAGTTCCCGATCCCCTACGTCCACGGCATGACGATGGGCGAACTCGCCCTCATGGCCAATGCCAAGGGGTGGATGGGTCCCAAGGCCAATCTTCAGGTCGTGAAGATGCGTGGATGGACGCGCCCGATGACCTGGCCGATGACCGGTCTGCGCTGGGTGCCGACATCGCCGAATATCCCTCTGGCCATGTCCCCGAACTACTACGTCATCACGGGTGTGGTGGGTGGTCTCGCCGGGGGGCTGGATCTCGGGCTCTTCTCACCGCGTGCCTTCCAGATCCTGGGGGCCAGTTGGATCAAGCCGCAGCTGACCTCCTATCTCCGTGCCAAGTGTCCCGGAATCGGAGTTGATCCCGTCCCGACGCCCTCCGGTCCCGGGGTTGTCTTCCATGCCAATCCCGATGGTGGAGGAGACCTCTGTGCCGCAGCCCTCTACACCCTTGCCGAGTGCAACAGGCAGTCGCACGGCCTGATCTTCACGAAGGCCAATGCCGGGATGATGAACCTTTTTTATAAGGTCTACGGCAGTGACTCGATCCGTCGGGATCTGGCAACCAAGAGACCGGAGCAGATCGTGGCCTCGTGGCAACCTTTCCTCTCCCGCTTCCGCGCGGAGAGACAACCCTTCCTGCTCTACTGAGCAGAAATGAAGAAGGTAAAATGAAAAATGAAGAAGGGGTCTAAGGAAGCGAATCCTGAAAGACCCGCGCGAATCCCGGGGCATGTGGAGCGGGTGGGGCTCTTTGGAGGCACCTTTGATCCCGTTCATCTCGGCCATCTGATTCTGGCCGAGGCGGCTCTTGAGGAACTCGATCTCGACCGGATCATCTTCATTCCGGCCGGGGTCTCCCCGTTCAAGCAGGATCACCCGCCCGGAGCCACTCCGGAAGCCCGTCTAGCGATGCTTCGCTCCGCCACGGCGGATGAACCGCGCTTCTCCGTGGATGACCGCGAACTCCGCCGGAACGGCCCCTCCTACACGATCGAGACTGTCCGCTCCCTGCTCGGCGATCATCCCGGAGTCCGATTTATCTTCCTGATCGGGGCCGACAATCTCACCGATCTCCCCAAGTGGCATGAGATCGGGGAATTGATGAATCTTGTCGATTTCGCAGTTCTCAACCGGGGCGAGGGGAGTGATGCCGTGACTGATTGCGGCTTCCCCGTCGTGCACCGTCGGATCGATCTCTCCTCGACAGAGATCAGGGATCGCGCCGCGCGGGGGCTTTCCATTCGCTTTATGGTTCCCGAGCAGGTATATGACCTGATCATGACCCAGGCTCCCTACCGCCCCGTTTCCTCACATGGCCACCTCTAAGTCCGCATCCAAAGCAGCCTTCAAAGCCACCTCTGCTAAGGCCAAGCCCGTCAAGAAGGCGCCGGCCGTCGCGATCGATCCCGAGGAGTCATTGGCCCGTCTCTGCGCGGAGGGGGCTCTGGACAAGAAAGCAGAAGATGTCGTGATCCTCGACATGCGCGGGATCTCAAGCTTCACCGATTTCTTCGTGATCGCCTCGGGAACCTCCGAACCCCAGCTCAAGGCGATCGCCGGATCGATCCGCGAGAAGGTCCGCGAGGCCACCGGCCAGCGTCCGACCGCTGAGGATGGATTCCCCGCAAGCCAGTGGGTGATCATTGATTACGGGAGCGTGATCGTGCACATCTTCCACACCGAGAAGCGGGGTCTCTACGGACTCGAGGATCTCTGGAACGATGCAAAACGCATCGAAGTCGAGGAATAGGGTTCAGGTTTGCTTACCCGACCGGTACTACGTATCCGTTACGGCATCCTTCCGAAGTCTGGTCTCCGACCACCGATCTCCGACTCCGTGCTTTCCCGACCATGGACTGGCTTGAGGAGATCCTGATCCAGTGTCCGCAGTGCGGGGAGGATTACGCCATCCAGGTGGAGACGGCCGTGGAAGGGGTGGTTGAGATGATCGAGGACTGCGCTGTCTGCTGCCGTCCGGCCACGGTCAGGATCACCACCGAGGGCGGTGAGATCACGGCCGTCGATGTCGAGGCGGCTTAAGGATTCTTGGCGCCTCGCTGTATGCGGTGGGTTGATTGAAAGATGATATTTTCACGCAACGGGCGCAAAGCAAGGTCGCCAAGGGAGGATCAAAGAGAAGCGCCCGATGAAATTGAGGGGGTAAGAACGGTGTTTGAAATTCTTGCAACTACCCTGCCAGTAAAAACACAGCAACGAGGAACCCCTCTTTGCGATCGTTGCGTCCCTTGCGTGAAACTCATTCCGTATCTCCTCCGGAACATTTCCCCACTCCCAATAGTCAAGTGCAGGAATTTTATCAGGAACTCAGATGCAACGGATCCCTGTGAATTAAAGCTTCAGGTTTCAGGCCTCTGGTTTCATCCTTCTCTTCATGTCCTCGCAGTGTGATGCCCTTGCCCGGCTTTTCCGGGATGATGATCCCGAGACGGTGGGGCTCGTGAAGGAGCAGTTGGTGATCAAGGGGGAGAGCGTCGTGCCGGATCTCAGGGATCTGGTGAATGCCGATTCGGCCATTGTGGCCGCCCATGCCCAGGAGGTCCTTCATGCGATCGCCGGCAAGAAGGCCGCCGCTGAACTGGAGACGCTGCTCAGGAAGAGGGACGGGGAGATACCGCTCGAGCAGGCGTGCTGGCTTCTCTCCTCGGCACTCTTGCCGTGGATCGATACAGAGGAGTCGCGTCATCAACTCGACCTCTGGGGCGAGGAGGTTGGCCGTCGGCTTGGATCAGGAGTGAAGGATCCGGTTCCTCTCCTGACCGGTTATCTCCACGGAGAGCTAGGATTCGACGGCAATCGTGACGACTACTACAACCATGAGAATTCGCTCCTGCCCATGGTGATGGAGAATCGCCGCGGACTCCCGTTGACCCTGAGTCTTCTCTATCTCTTTGTCGCCGCGCGCGCCGGGATCGAGGTGCACGGGGTCAATCTCCCCGGCCACTTCATCGCGCGCTGTGGGGAGACCTACTTCGACCCGTTTCATTCGGGTCGTGTCCTCTCCCTGGCCGATTGTGCCGACATCCTTGCCCGGCAGCAGATCGAGTTGACCGACGAGCATCTCGAGAATCCCGGCTCACGGGAGGTGATCGCCAGGATGCTGGCCAATCTGAGCCATGCCTACAGCGTCGAGGAGGCCCGATGGCAGAGGGGAATGACCGACCGTTGGCTCGGCATCGTGACCGGGGCCGAATCATGAGTACTCTACGCGTCGAACTCCTGAACACGGGAAGCGAGCTACTGCTCGGCAACGTTCAGGATGCCCATCTCTCCTGGTTCGGAAAGGAACTCTTCCCGCTGGGGCTGAGAATCGGGAGGCAGGGGACCGTGCCCGACGGTTCACCCATCCGCGATGCCCTTCTGGAGGCATTTCCCCGTACCGATATCCTGATCGTGACGGGAGGTCTCGGACCCACGACCGACGACATCACCCGTGAGACCGTCGCGCAGATCCTGAGCCGCCGCATGGTGCATCACCCGGAGACGATGGAGCGGATCAAGGAACGCCTCAGTCGGCGTGGCATTCCTCTTCAGGATCGCATGGACCGTCAGGCCATGGCGCCTGAGGGGGCGATCGTGATCCCCAATGAGAACGGAACGGCACCGGGTCTCCACATTCCGGCGACCGAGGGCATCTCATGGGCCACGCCTCATATTTTTCTCCTGCCCGGTCCTCCCCGAGAACTCCAGCCGATGGCGCGTGCCTATCTCCTGCCTTTTCTCAAGGATCTGGCTGCGGGCGGCGATCAGCACGAGTGCCGGATCTACAAGGTCGTCGGCATGGGGGAATCGATGCTGGAGGCAAAGATCGGCATGGAACTCACCAAGCGGGGTGATCTCGAGGTCGGCTACTGCGCCAGACCCAATGAGGTCGATTTCCGACTGATCGGTCCCAAGGAGATTCTCGATGAGGTGGAGCCATCCGTTCTGGCCGCAGTCGGTGACCACTTGGTCTCGGATGAGAATGAATCGATGGAGGAGATCGTGGTCCATCTTCTCGGACAGAAAGGGGCCACGCTCGCGACTGCCGAGTCGTGCACCGGAGGATTGCTCGCCAACCGTCTGACCAATGTGCCTGGAGCCTCGGCCGTCTTCCTTGAAGGATTTGTCACCTACATCAACCGCTCCAAGACGGATCTGCTGGGCGTGCCCCCTGATCTCATTGCTACCCATGGAGCCGTGAGCGAGGAGGTGGTCCGTGCCATGGCCGAGGGAGCGCTCCGTAAAAGCGGGGCCACCTTTGCACTGGCGACCACCGGGATTGCAGGCCCGGGTGGGGGAACTCCCGAAAAACCCGTCGGCACCGTCTGGTTGGCGCTTGCACGAGATGGGGGCGGGACGGAGGTTTGGAAGGAAACTAAGCCCGCGGACCGTCTTACCTTTAAGCAGGTGGTGACGCAATCGGCCCTCGACCGTCTCCGCAAATTTCTGAAATCCTGATTTTTCGTATGAGTCGCCCCAATACATCGGAACCCACCGCCGAAGCAATCCGTCTCGGCGAGGATGCGAGGCGCGAACGGTTCTGGAAGCTCTGGGGCACCTATCTCTCGGAGCGTCAGTGGGGTACCGTGCGCGAGGATTATTCTGCGGATGGCGATGTCTGGAAGTCCTTCACCTTTGATCAGTCTCGCAGCCGTGTCTACCGGTGGGGTGAGGATGGTCTGATGGGATTGAGCGACCGGTTCGGCAGGCTCTGCTTCGGTCTCGCCCTCTGGAATGGAAAGGACCCGATCCTCAAGGAGCGCCTCTTCGGTCTCACCGGTCCGCAGGGCAACCACGGCGAGGACGTCAAGGAGCTCTACTACTATCTCGATGCCACGCCGACCCATTCCTACTGCAAAGGCCTCTACAAGTACCCGCAGGCCGAGTTTCCCTATGCCAAGCTTGTCTCGGAGAATGCCGGACGCAGCCGCGATCTTCCCGAGTACGAACTGCTCGACACTGGAGTTTTTGACGAAAACCGATACTTCGACGTTCAGGTGGAGTATGCGAAGGAGTCGATCAAGGACATCCTGATCCGGATCACCGTCACTAACCGAGGCCCCGAGGAGGCGCCGCTAGTCCTGCTTCCGACGCTCTGGTACCGGAACACCTGGGCCTGGGGAAAGATCAGCGAGGAGTGCCTGGAGGAGCCGGAGATCTCAATCGCCTCCCCGGGAGTGCTCTCGGCCAGCCATGCGGCGATGGGTGAGTATCAGTTCGCATGCGGAGACGCACCGGATGGGAAGGCTCCGGAGTTTCTCTTCACTCACAACGAGACCAACTGCGAGCGGCTCTACGGATCTCCCTCGAGGAAGAAGCACACCAAGGATGCCTTCCATGACGCGGTGATCCACGGCAAGTCCGATGCGGTGAATCCTGCCATGACCGGAACCAAGGTCGCCGCCCGCTACGATCTCTCGATCCCTGCGGGAAAAAGCGTGGAAATCCGCCTGCGCCTCGCCGCAAAGGGAGAATGGCGCGATCCCTCGGTCGATCCGCTTGGCGAGAACCATGCAGAAGTCTTTGCAATGCGACTCGACGAGGCCGAAGAGTTCCACGCGGCTACCATTAATCCCGTCCTCAACCCGCAGCAGCAGCTTGTGGCCCGGCAGGCCTACGCGGGGCTGCTCTGGAGCAAGCAGTTCTACAACCTCGTCCAGAGCGAGTGGTCTCGTGGTGACGCCACCGAACCCCCGCCGCCCGCGGGTCATGCCGCGCGCAACGCCGACTGGATGCATCTCTTCAACCGGGACATCCTCTCGATGCCCGACACCTGGGAGTATCCCTACTACTGCTCTTGGGATCTCGCTTTCCACACCGCGGCCCTCTCCCGAGTCGATCCGGAGTTCTGCAAGGACCAGCTGATCCTGCTCCTGCGCGAATGGTACACCCACACCAACGGGCAGATGCCCGCCTACGAGTGGAACTTCTCCGACGTGAATCCTCCGGTACACGCCTGGGCCGCACTGCGACTCTACCGCCAGCAGAGGGAGTTGGGGAAGGATGACCCGGCCTTCCTGGAGCGGGTCTTCCAGAAGCTCCTGCTGAATTTCAACTGGTGGGTGAACCGCAAGGACAGCGACGGAAATAACCTCTTCGAGGGGGGCTTCCTCGGATTCGACAACATCTCCGTCTTCGACCGCTCCAAGCCCCTTCCCACGGGCGGTCGTCTCAAGCAGGCCGACGGCTCCTCCTGGATGGCCTTCTACTGCATGACCATGCTGCAGATCGCGCTCACCCTCTCGGAGAAAAATCCCGTCTATGAGGACATGGGGACGAAGTTCATTACCCACTTCACTCGAATCGTTACTGCCATGAACGATTTCTGTGGATCAGGCCTCTGGAATGAGGAGGACGGGTTCTACTACGACCTTCTGCAGCTTCCCGACGGGGGGCATGTACCGATCAAGGTCCGCTCCATCGAGGGATTCATGCCGCTCGTCGCGACGAGTTACGTGACCGGACTCCAGCGGCGGAAGAGCCCGGGCTTCGAGACCCGCCTCCTCTGGGCGCTCAAGAACCGACCCAAGATTGCCGGGCATCTTCTCGACGTGAACGGCGATATGATGGACATCGACAAGGATATCCTGCTGACGGTCACGCCGCGTGCCCGACTGGAGAGGATGCTGAGTTATCTCTTTGACGAGAGTGAGTTCCTCTCGCCTCACGGCATCCGCTCGGTCTCCAAGTACCACGAGAAGAACCCCTACATCTACACGGTCAACGGAACCGCCTT
This sequence comes from Verrucomicrobiia bacterium, assembly GCA_040380225.1. Classification (GTDB taxonomy): domain Bacteria; phylum Verrucomicrobiota; class Verrucomicrobiia; order Chthoniobacterales; family UBA6821; genus UBA6821. The sequence continues at coordinate 58,431 of JBEIJN010000003.1, forward strand.
CTCGGTCGACTACGAGCCGGGCGAGGGGAGGACCGGGATGTTCGGGGGGAATTCCAACTGGCGCGGCCCCGTCTGGCTCCCGATCAACTACATGATCATCCAGGCCCTCAAGACCTACGACCACTTCTACGGGGAGATCCTGAAGGTCGAGTTTCCGACGGGATCGGGCAACCGGGTCACGCTAGGCGAAGCCGCCCGTCTCCTCTCGCTCCGTGTCGCCTCCCTCTTTCTGCCTGATGAGACGGGGTCGCGTCCCCTCAATGGGGCGGAGACCCGCTACGCAGAGGATCCCCACTGGAAGGATCTCGTCCTCTTCTACGAATACTTCCACGGCGACACGGGACGCGGATGCGGCGCGAGTCACCAGACGGGTTGGACCGGCCTGGTCGCGGAACTGCTGGCCAAGGAGATCTGAGGGTTGTTGGGTAAAAGAAGGAAATCGGTGATAGGGAATGGGTAATAGGGAGGAGCAGGAGAAAAAGCTGAAAAGCTGAGGAAGAAGTCGGAGAAAAATGAAAAAGGAACCGTTGTCTGTTGCAGGTTCTTGGGTTCTTTGTTTTCCGACAACCAACAACTAGGAACTCGATGCAACTCCCAGGAGCCTGTTACTTCAGGTATTCCAAGGCACCTTGGGCCGCACGGGTCCCGGTGGCAAAACACCCCTGAAGGAGATAGCCGCCTGTCGGAGCCTCCCAATCGAGCATCTCTCCGGCCAGAAAGAGGCCGGGAAGTCGCTTTACCATCAGGTTTTCATCCAACTCCTCAAAGGAGACCCCACCTGCTGAGGAGATGGCCTCTTCGATCGGTCCGGGGCCGGTGAGGGGGACCGACAGGTTCTTGGCCAGCGTTGCCAAGGTGAGGGGATCCTGAGTTGCGAGTTCGGATTCCTTGGCGCCAAGCAGGGCGGAGGCCGAGGTGCTCAGTCGCCAAGACTTGGAGGCCAATGCGATAAAGTCATTCTGAAAGTGAGTTATCTTTGAAACCAGTTCCTGCGTATTAAAAGATGGCTTCAGGTCAATTTTAAGAGCCGGATTCTTCATGCTTCGGAGGGTATTTCCAAGTTGATAGAGGGCCCCTCCTTCAAGGCCATACTTGGTGATGAGGAGTTCTCCTTGGATTGTCTGCTCTCCTGCCGTTACAGCGATATTTTTAATAGGAAGGCCCTCGATCTTGGATAAGATGTCCTTATTACTGAAGTAGTCACACCAATTTACTTTCCATCCGCAATTCGCAGGAAGGAATGGAGCGATCTTGATCCCCAGGGATTGCAATCCGGAAGTCCAGGAAGCATCCGAGCCAGTTTGGGGCCAGGATGCTCCACCCAGAGCGAGGATCACCATCCGTGAAGATTCCTGAATCTCTCCCTCGGGAGTTTGGAATAAAACATTGAAATGGTCATCTTGAGGTCTGATCTCCATCAGGCGATGGCGTGTCTTGATCGTAACTCCGAGTGTTTTGAGATGCCTTACCCAACTTCTTAAGAGTGGGGCAGCCTTGAACTCTTTGGGAAAAACCCTCCCACTTGTCCCGATAAAGGTTTCAATCCCAAGTGAGGAGGACCAAGCTCTTAGATCGTCGTTACTGAAGTCACCAAGGAGTGATGTCCAGTATCCCTCTTTAAAAGACCCTTGATAGCGTGTTGAAAAGCGCTCTTTGGGATCTGAATGGGTCAGATTGAGGCCGCCGTGACCGGCGACCAGGAACTTGCGCCCCACCGATGGCATTCCTTCGTAGAGGGTTACCTTTGCACCCCCTTTGGCCGCCACTTCTGCAGCCCGAAGTCCCGCTGGACCACCGCCAATAATCGTGAGGTTCAGCAACGGGATGAGGTTATTATTAAATAATGATTAAACCGTAATAAATACGTTTAACCAGTTGTTCTCAAGCCACTAGCAATAGCATTGATGGAGAGAAGTACACGGGGAAGCAGTGCCTCTGCTTTGGCGGGGTTCTCTTGCTTGGCGGCACGCCATTCCTTGATCGTGGCGATTTGCTGTTCGTGCAGGAGTGCCAATGCCCTGGCTCTAAGTTGGAGTGTCTTGCCCATTCGGGGACGACGTTCCTCGAGGCTTCCACCGAAGACCTTGCGGAGTTGTTCCTTGGTTCGTTCAAACTCCGCGGAAATGATTCCGAAGATATGCTCGCGGATCTGAGGATCGGTCACTAACTGAGCATAATCCTGCATGATGGAAAGATCGGCGCTCGCCATGTTAGTTTCCACATTAGAGAGGACGTAGTAGAGGAAGGAGTAGTTCCTAAGTTCTGTCTGGAGAGTCTTGAACTTTTCGGGTTCCTGCTTCTCCAGTGCCTCGAGGGCGCTGCCGACTCCGAACCATCCCGGCAGGTAGTAGCGGCACTGGTTCCAGCTGAAGACCCACGGGATGGCCCGAAGGTCGGCCAGACTGCGCTGTCCCGAGCGGCGCTTCGGACGTGAGCCGATCCGGCTTGATTCCAAAGCGTCGATCGGGGTCGCCTGATCGTAGAAGGTGATGAATCCCGGAGCATCGATAAGCGCCCGATAGGCCGTGCGGCTTGTCTTTGCCAGGAAATCGGCGATCCCCGAGCAGGTCTCCAGACTGCGATCGGGGCGGTGTCCAGCCAGCGAGATGCTCGTGACACCTGCCAGTAGAAGCTCGAGATGGTAGGTGGCCGTCGAGACATTGGCATATTTCTGGGCGATCGTCTCACCCTGCTCGGTCATCCGGTGATCCCCCTGAAGCGCTCCGGGAGGGAGTGCATCCAGGAAGAGGTGGGTCGGGCCGGCTCCGCGGCTGATCGTGCCACCGCGCCCGTGGAAGAATCGCAGTCCAACGCCCGCGTCGGAAGCGACCTTGGTCATGGCTTTCTGGGCCTCGTGCAGGCCCCACTGGCTGGCCATGATCCCGCAATCCTTGTTGCTGTCACTGTAGCCGATCATGACCTGCTGGACGGGCATGCGACCGTGACGGCTGTCGAGTGATGCCTTGGCGACGGGTTCCGCAAGGAACTCCCGGAGCAGGGTCGGGCTGAGTTCCAAGTCGTCCAGCGTCTCGAAGAGCGGAACGATGGGGAGAGGTGAGGCCAGGCAGCCATCCTTCCACAGGGTGAGTCCTGCCTCGCGTGCGAGGATCGGGATGACCAGCAGGTCGGAGAGTTGCCGTGTCATGCTGACGATCAGGGAGCCGACCCCTTCCCGTCCATGCTCGCGGATCTGCTCCCGGAGCGTGTCGTAGCAGCTCAGGACGGCGTCCGCCTCGGCCCCGAGTCCCAGATGATTGTTGGCGCCGAGGAAGGGGCGGGGGGAGCAGAGTTCCTTCCTCAGGAATTCCAGTCTCTTCTCCTCACTCCATTCGGGGAACTTCTCCCCCTCGGGAATGCCGGCCGCTTTGAGCAGTTGCGCCATCGCGAGATCATGGGTCCGGCTGTTCTGGCGAATATCGAGTTCCGCAAGGTGGAATCCGAAGACATCGAGGATCCGAAGAACCGGCCAGACCGTCTCGCGGATGAGGCGCTGTCCACCCACTTCATCAAGGCTCTCCCGAAGGATCTCCAGATCGGCGGCAACCTCTTCGGGATGATGATAGCGCACGCCCGATTCCGTGATCCAGGCACGGTCCGCCGCCCCGACCTGCAGGGGGAGACGCCCCTGAATGAGCAGCACGAATTGGCGCCATGGCTCGCCGGGATGTCGTGCAATGATCTGATCTCCGAGCGTGCCGAGTTCGGCGCGAAGGACGGAGACCCGTTCAAGAAGTGCGGGTGATGCCTTCTGGAAGTGGCTGGAGAGCGGAAGCGCCTCCGCGAGGGAATCAAGCTGGCGGTGAAGCACGAGCAGGGCGTTGAGACGGAGTTCGCGCAGGGTTTCGCGGGTGACAGCCGCCGTGACGAACGGGTGACCGTCACGATCGCCTCCAACCCAAGTGCCGAAGCTCAGGCGGGGCCGGGTCTCGGGTGCGCCGAGGAGTTCCGGTGGGAAGCCGAGTTCGTTCCAGGCCCAGCGGAGGCGCATGTCGATCTGGGTGACGACCTGCGGCAGGATGTCCCTCAGGTAGAACATGAGAGCCCGGCGTTCGTCGGCCACGTCCGGCTGATCGAGGAAGATCTCACCGCTCCTCCAGAGGCGCTCGAGGCAGATCTTGATCTTGCGGCGGATTTCGAGGCGCTCGCTCGGGGTCAGATCCTCGCGGTCGAGTTCGGCGAGGAGTTGGTGGATCGAGCGGTGCTGATCCAGAACCGCGCCGCGCTTCGCCTCGGTCGGGTGGGCGGTGAAGACCGGCTCCACGCGCACTCCCGGCAGGTAGGCGGCTATTTCCTGGGGGGTCCATCCCTTGGCGGCGAGACGGGAGAGTTGGTTCCCCCAGAGCCCGCGTTCGTAGGCGAGTCCCTCGTGGATCTCCCGCAGGCGCCGCGTCCTGGCGGCGGCATTCGCCTCGACGATATTGAGAAGCTGGAACGCAATCGAGTAGGCCTGCTCCAGACCCCTGGCACCGCCGGTTCCCGTCTCATCCCCGTTGAGCCATGGTAGACGGCTACGTGTTTCGTCCTCCCCGAGTTCCTCAAGCACCTCGTTGAGGCAGGTCATCAGTTCACGCAGATCACGGTCGATCTTGGCGAATCCGTCGGAGAGATAGTTGGTTTCCATGGAAAGGTCGGTGCGAATCATTGCCTCTGTGGTTAAAAAATCCAACTCAACAGAGCAAAAACTTTGCCAAGAGTTCGGAAAAAGTGTCCCGCGCCGAGCAGTGGCTCAGTGGGGGCAAGCTGAAACGCTGATAAACTGAATAGCTGAAATCAGAGAACCGCGATCAGATCGACGACCTATATGTGCGCCGGAGCCACTATCAAGCTGCGCGGCGCAGCTTTTTCGGGGGAAGCTCCCTGATGAACGCCCACGAAACCTCTGCCTGCTCGCCTGAATCATAGGTTACCCGGAAGTGACTGCCCAACTCATCATCAGCGATCACGGAAACGGGCAATGCTGACTTAGTGATGCGGTTCGCCTTCCGAATCGATGAATGGGGCTCCAGAAAACAAAGGCCATCCTCAAACTCAACCTCGAATGCATCCTCCCACCCGAGATAGCGGGCATGGCGAATCCTTGAAAAGCTTCCCTTACCAAAGGCTGATTTGAGCGGATTTAGGAGTTTCATAGAGTCCCTTCGATTTTGACCCTTCAACTTTTCAACCCCTCCTCACTATCAACTTATTGGCTCGGGCCGACGTTTGTGCCACTCCGTGGACTGCTCGTAGGCATGTCCAATCCGCAGGAGTCGGCTCTCGCCGAAGGGGCGGCCAAGGAGCTGAAGTCCCACAGGCAGGTCGACGCCGTCGCGGTTGGAGAATCCGCACGGGAGGCTCAGACCGCAGATGCCGGCCAGATTGGCGGCGATCGTGAAGATGTCGGCCAGATACATCTTGAGCGGGTCATCGGTCTTCTCACCCAGGCGGAAGGCTGTCTCCGGCGAGGTGGGGGAGAGGATGGCGTCCACCTTGGTGAATGCCTGGTCAAAGTCGCGGCGGATCAGGGTCCTCACCTTCTGGGCGCGGAGGTAGTAGGCGTCGTAGTAGCCGCTGCTCAGGACATAGGTGCCCAGGATGATGCGGCGCTTCACTTCGCGTCCGAAGCCCTCGGCGCGTGTCTTCTCGTAGAGGGAGAGGAGATCCTTGGCCTCGGAGGAGCGACGTCCGTAGCGTACGCCGTCGAATCGGGCGAGGTTGGCTGATGCCTCGGCGGTGGCGATGATGTAATAGACCGCCACGGCGTATTCGGTGTGCGGCAGTGAAATCTCAACGGGCTCAGCCCCGAGGGAGACAAGCTGCTTCACGGCCGCATCGACGGCGGAACGCACCCCCGGCTCCATGCCGTCGACGAAGTATTCCTTGGGGATGCCGATGCGGAGCCCCTTGAGATCGCGCCCGATCTCGGCGGTGAAGTCCTCGTCGGGCAGTTCGAGCGAGGTCGAGTCGTGGGGATCCTTGCCGGCCATCGCGTTGAGCAGGAGGGCGCTGTCCTCGACCGTGGAGGTGAGGGGACCGATCTGATCCAGCGAGGAGGCGAAGGCGATGAGTCCGTAACGGGAGATGCGTCCGTAGGTCGGCTTCAGTCCCACGCAACCGCAGAGGGCTGCTGGTTGGCGGATCGATCCGCCCGTATCGGAGCCGAGTGTGGCAAGTGCGGTGCCTGCGGCCACTGCGGCGGCAGATCCGCCGCTGGATCCTCCGGGAATGCGGTTGAGATCCCAAGGGTTCCGGGTGGGATGGAAGGCGGAGTTCTCAGTCGAGGAGCCCATGGCAAACTCATCCATGTTCATCCTGCCGAAGGGAATGGCTCCCGAGGCGCGTAGACGTGCCACGGATGTCGCGTCGTAGGGAGCCGTGTAGCCGTCGAGAATCCGAGAGGCGGACTGAAGCGGTTGGCCGGCCACACTGATGGCGTCCTTGATGCCGATCGGAATGCCGCCGAGGGGCTTGGAGAGATCGGCCAAAGCGGCCTCCTTTTTCGCGGTCTCGACGTCACGCTCGATGTAGGCACCGATCTTGGGATCGATGGAGGCGATCCGCTGTTCGAGAGCCTCCACCAACTCGACGGGGGAGAGCTCCTTGGACCGGAGAAGTCGGCGTGCCTCGGCGATGCTGGAGAAGGGAGAAAAGGAAGACATGGGAAAAAGGTGAGGGATGAGACCTGAAACTTGAAACCTGAGTAAGAAGGAAGGCTTGCCGCGTTGAAATTTGATTAGTCGAGGACCTTGGGGACGACGAAGAGGCCGTTGGCGCTCCGGGGAGCGTTTTCCAGGATGGTCGCCTTGGGAAGGCTCTCCGTGACTCCATCTTCCCGGATCACGTCAAACACGGTGATCGCGTGCGCCGTCGGCTCGATGCCGGAGATGTCGAGTTTGTTCATCTGCTCCACATGATCAAGGATGCGCCCCAACTGTCCTCCGAAGATTTCCACTTCCTCGGGTGTGACCTCAAGACGTGCAAGACGCGCGAGGTAGGGGACATCAATCGTGTGGTGGGGAGCGTTGGTGGACATGGGCAGAGGAAGGATTGAATTATGAAGGATGAAGGATGAAGGATGAAAAGGGAAGGCTTGGGATTTTGGCTCAGGGTTGCCCACGCCGCTCTTCAGGTCGATTTTTACTCCTCCTCGCAGGGGGGATACTGCACCGGAGGGTTGCCATGTCGGGAGAGTATCCTGCGGTGGCGACGGGAGGCCTCTTCCTCGCAAATGTCGATGCAGGTGACCGGAAACTCCCAGTCATCTCCGTAGTCGAAGTGAAAGAGCATCGTGCGCCCCTTGGTAAAGACCGCGGAGATCAGCGTTCTTTTCACACCGGGGTCGTCGTCGGTCTCCCCCATATCGGCAAAGAGCGTGTAGCGTTCCTTGCTGTCGTAAGGATTTCCGAGGTTATCGCAAAACTGGAAGGCGTGATCGAAGTGGAAGCCAATAGCCTTGATCAGCGTCTCGGCCAGATCGTAGAGGGTGTATTCCCCGACGAAGCTGACCATGGCTCGGAACTTGCCGTATTTCAGTTCGAAGACGTAAGTCTTCATGAAAGGTTCTTTGAGGGCGATCATGACTGAGATGCTAAGGGAAAAGAGATCACCACGAAAATCACGAAAGACACGAAAGGGAGAGAGGAAAGATGCCGGTTGGGATTCGCTCTTTCCGGAGAGTTTTGCACCATGTTTCGTGGTTGCATTCGCCGCTCCTCAAACTCCTCCCGCCAGTCGGAGGTTTTCGTAATTTTCCTGTCTTTTGTGGTTTTAGATTCGCTCGGATCATCTCTCCGTATGAGAGGCAAGCGAGCAACAACGCCACTATCCGCCGCTATCCCGAGTCTTTTCTACGAAAGTGCCTCGTAGCGGGAGCGTAAGTACGAATCCGTCATGCCCGCCACATAGTCGGCCACGACGCGGTGGAGGCCGTCGCGATCCAGGCGCGTGAGGCTGCGGCTGCCAAGGTGTGCGGGGTTGTTCACAAGGTCGGCAAAGACCGATTCCATCTGTCGGCAGGCCGTCTCATTGGTGCCCTGCACCTCCGGATGGTGGTAAAAATTCGCATAGAGGTGTCGACGCAGTTCGGCATTGCGGGATTTCAGTTCCGGGGAATAGCCGATGAGTTTCACGGGATGGCGGCGAACATCATCAACCGAGCCGACTCCCGAGCAGCGGATCGCTTCACGGCTAGTGGAGACGAGATCCTCGACCTCGCGGTTGATGAGGCAGCGAATGATGAACTTGCGGTGGGTGCGGGGACCGGCCGATGCCAGAAGACCGGAGGATTCGGAAAAGGCCTTCTCGGAGGCCTCCTTCCAGAGTTCCAGCGACTCGAGATCCTTTTCGGGGAGTAATCCCGAGGCGAGTCCATCCTCGAGGTCGTGGCCGTAGTAGGCGATCTCGTCGGCGACATTCGCGATCTGGGCCTCGAGGGAGGGGCTGGGATGGGTTCCCAGACACGGATGGTTGAGGGTGCGGTCGTGTTTCCTCAGTCCCTCGAGCACCTCGTGGGAGAGGTTGAGACCTGGTTGCTGGGGATAGCTCTCCTCAAGCACCTCGACGACCCTCAGGCTCTGCCCGTTATGATCGAATCCCCCGTGATCTTTCATTAGGCGGTCGAGCGCCTCCTCTCCCGCGTGGCCGAAGGGGGTGTGCCCTAGGTCGTGGGCAAGGGCGATCGCCTCGGCCAGGTCCTCGTTGACGCCGAGGGCGCGTGCAACGGTACGACTGATCGATGCTACCTCGATGGTGTGGGTCAGGCGGGTGCGGTAATGGTCACCCTTGCCGTTCAGGAAGACCTGGGTCTTGCCGTCAAGCCTGCGGAAGGATGTCCCGTGGACGATCCGGTCACGGTCACGCTGGTAGCACGAGCGAAAGGAATGCTCCGACTCGAGCCTGAGCCGCCCGACGCTCTCCGAGGAGCGCTGCGCTTGGGGAGCCAGAAGGGCTTCGCGAGGGTCAAGAGACATGAGGGGAAAGAAAAAACCTGAAAGCTGAAACTTGAAACCTGAAGAAGTGCGGAGGATGAAAAGTTAAAAAGGTTAGAAAGCTAAAACGATGACGGGAGGCTCTGGTTGCAGCGGTTCCTGACCTTTTAACGATTCAACGTCTTTAACTTTTTAACCTGATCCCTCCCTAGACGTTGAATCGGAACTCCATCACGTCGCCGTCCTTCACTTCGTATTCCTTCCCTTCGATGCGGAGTTTGCCCGCTTCGCGGCACTTGGCGGAGGAACCGAGCGTGTCGAGGTCGGTGAAAGCCATCGTCTCGGCGGCGATGAAACCGCGCTCGAAATCGCTGTGGATGACGCCGGCGGCGGCGGGTGCCTTGTCACCGGAGCGGATGGTCCAGGCACGGGTCTCCTTGGGGCCGTAGGTGAAGTAGGTGCGCAGGCCGAGCAGGGTGTAAGCCCCGCGGATGAGCTTGCCGACGCCGCTGTCGGAGACGCCGAGGCCCTCGAGATATTCCTTGGCCTCCTCGGGGGGAAGTTCCGAGAGTTCGCTCTCGATCTGGGCGCTGACGACGACCGTTCCAGTGCCATGATGTGAGGCGGCGTAGTCCTCCACCGCCTTCACGTGGGGATTGGAGGAATAGTCTCCCTTCTCCAAGAGCGCGAGATCCTCCTCGCGGACGTTGGCGGCGAAGAGCACAGGCTTGGCGCTCAGGAGGAAGAAGGTGGCGAGGAGCCTCTTCTCGTCGTCGGAGAGATCTGCGGTGGAGGCTGGCTTACCGGAATCGAGGTGGGGGAGAAGCTTCTGGCCGAGTTCGATCTCCGCCTTGGCAATCTTGTCGCCCGTCTTGGCGGCCTTGGCCTGACGCTCGATCCTCTTCTGGACGGTGGCCATGTCGGCAAGGACAAGCTCGGTGGTGATGATTTCGATGTCACGGACGGGGTCGACCGTGCCCGCGACATGGTGGATGTCTTCATTCTCGAAGCAACGGACCACTTGGACGATGGCGTCGACCTCGCGGATGTGGGCAAGGAATTTGTTCCCAAGGCCCTCGCCTTCGCTGGCTCCCTTGACGAGGCCGGCGATATCGACGAACTCGATGGCCGCCGGAATGACCTTTTCCGAGGAGGCGAGTTCCCGGAGACGCTCCAAACGGGAGTCGGGGACGTTCACCACGCCGACATTCGGCTCGATGGTGCAGAATGGAAAATTCGCCGCCTCGGCCTTGCGGCTCCGGGTGAGGGCGTTGAAGAGAGTGGATTTTCCCACGTTGGGGAGACCGACGATGCCTGCGCGTAACATCCAACCTTGCTACCTGAGTCCGGGCAGGGGAAAAACATCTTTTGAACATCCAAGTGAAAAAACTTTTCCGATGAAGAACCTCCAGACGCTCGTTTCCACCCTCGATACCCTCCTCCGGACAGGCGAAATCGCCGACTATCCCGGCGCCGTGAACGGCCTCCAGATCACCAACAGCGGCCGGATCTCCCGGATCGTCGCGGCCGTCGATGCCTGCGAGGCGGTGATCACGGAAGCCTCCAGAGAGGAGGGGACATTGCTGATTGTCCATCACGGGCTCTTCTGGAACGGATCCGCACCCGTCACCGGTCCCTACTACCGTAAGCTGAAGGCGGCGATGGAGGGAGATCTCGCCCTCTACAGCTCACACCTTCCCCTCGATCTGCATCCGAAGCTTGGAAATAATGCACTTCTTGCCCGTGCCCTCGGGCTCACCTCGATCAAGCCGGCCATGGAACTCAAGGGGAATGCGGTTGGCCTGATCGGAACCATTCCAGCCGTAAGCCGCGAACGCTTTGCCAAGAAGCTGACCGATGCCGTGGGTGGGCCCGTCCATCTGGCTCCGGGTGGTACCGCCACAATCAGAAAGGTGCTTGTCGCCACGGGAGGAGTGGGGAGTGAGGTGGCCCGCGCCGCTGATCTCGGAGTCGATGCCTTCGTGACAGGGGAGGGCCCCCACTGGAGCTACACGGCCGCCGAGGAGTGCGGGATCAATCTCTTCTACGCAGGGCATTACGCCACGGAAACCTTCGGGGTGAAGGCGCTGGCCTCATGGCTCTCCGGAAAGACGGGCCTTCCCTGGAGCTTCCTCGATCATCCGACCGGGCTTTAACCCGGATTTTGTATTTAGGGAACCGATGCGAAGAGTTAAAAGGGTTGGCTCCTCGCTGTTTCAATGGGGTGAACAAAGGAATCAGTGAAAAATCAGAAAACAGGAAAACAAGAGGTGATACCACCGAGGAAACAGTCGAGGCCCATAACCGAGCTTGCGTAGTCACTCATTCGACCAGCCTCAGCATGCCACAGCAATCGCATTCATGACCACTCCAGCAAGTTCTTCCTGCTTTCCTGCTTTCCAGATTAAAAAACTCCCCGTCGGCTTTTAACCGTTTAAACAGCTCAACTTTTTAACCCGATCGCCATGCACCATACAGGTGAACGCTTCAGATATGTTTTCATGGTTCCATTGCTAAAAAACCCGCTGTGAATCCCATGAAGCCGCTGGCACGTTCCTTCTTCAAGCGGGACGCGGTGCTCTGCGCCCGTGAGTTGATCGGATGCACGCTGGGTCTTGCGGGAACCTCCGGCGTCATTGTCGAGACCGAGGCCTATGCGGCCGAGGGTGATCCCGCCTGCCATACCTGGAATCGGCAGGGAGCACGCGATTTCGTTTCCAGCAATGCCCCCGGAACCGCCTATGTCTACCTGAACTACGGGATGCATTGGCTCTTCAACCTGCTCGTGAAGGGAGGCGAGCGGGATGGTTTTGTCCCAGGGAACCGCTGATTAAATCCCATGAAGGACGCTGAATAGCATTTGCTGATTTTTGAAGGCGTGAGTGCTGGGCGATACCCGCAGCGGTCTCGCCCGAGCGAGCAACGCCACAAAAATCGACAAATGGCTTCAGCCCTCCGGGTTGCGGAGATAACAGGCCGGGGGCTGTGTTGGCTTGGCGCTTACAGCCCACTGCGGGGATGCTCGCGCCAAGCCGCCTTGCCCGCCGCCCATTCTTTCCGCAACGGCCTCTATGCGATTTAATCAGCGATTCCCTAATCAGGGCCTTGGAGCCGCTCGGTGGAGTCGACCTGATGCAGGAGCGCAGGCGGCGCGGGAAGGTGGAGGAACTCTGCAATGGTCCCGCCAAGCTCACCCAAGCGCTCGGGATCACTGGTGATCACCATGAAGTCGACCCGCTCTCGGCAAAGGGATGGGTCCTGACGGAACCCCGGTCAACGGTCGCCACGATCACCTCGACGCGGATCGGAATCTCCCAAGCTACCGACTATCCGTGGCGCTTCGTCATGAAGGGGAGTCGCTGCGTGAGCGTTCCTGTGTAGCGATGAATAAAGAAAAGCCGGGCCGAATGGTCGGACCGGCTTTCCAGGATTGATGAATCCCCCGCACCGGCAGGGCACTCAAAACTCAGCTTACTTGCTTTTGCAAGGGGCGGGGTTCGTGCAGCACTGCTTGTGGCAGCATGCGCCGAGGGTAAGGGAAGCCACCGCGAGGGCGACGACCGCTGCGATCTTGGTGATGGTCATGATATAGTTCGCCTCCTTTCTCAGCTGGTTGCTCTGAGTGAAAACATAACCCCCGATGCTGTCGGAACCAATGCGAAAGATCTAACGAAGACGCTTAGGAAAAAGTGAAAAGTTGAAAGGTGGAAAAGTGGGAAAGGTCCGCGTTGATGGCCGAGTGCGTGAAGGGATAGGGAAAGAAAAAAGCCGGACCGAATGAACGGCCCGGCTTTTTAAAAGTATGAACCGTCGCTCATGCAGGGATGAGCAGACGAGTCCCCCTTACTTGCTCTTCACGCTGGTGGCGGGAGCGGGAGCCTGCTTGCTGGCGCAGGCACCGAGGGTGAGGGTTGCGGCCGCGAGGGCGACAACTGCTGCGATCTTGGTGATGGTCATGGAATATTTCGCCTCCTTTCTTTGCTGGTTGCGTTGTCGGGAAATTAAAGCCGACAGCCCCCGTCACAAAGAAAATTTCCTGATTTTTTTGCGAGGTGCCCGAAATTCCCAAAATCAGGGCTTGATCTCGACGTGGGTTCCTTCGCGAACCCGGTCGAAGAGTTCGATCATGTCGTTGTTTCGAAGGCGGATGCATCCGTGGCTGGCTGGGGTTCCAATGAGGTGCTCCTGATTGGTTCCGTGGATGTAAATGTAGCGCTGACGGGTATTGGCGTTTTGCGGATCGAGTCCTTCAAGCCAGAGGATCCGAGTGAGCACGAGATCCTCTTCCCCTCCCTGATCCGCAACCTTTCCGGTCGCAATACGGCTTTGGAAGATCATCCCTGCCGGGGCGCCCTCGCCGATCTTCTCCGCTATCCTGAAGCGTCCCGTGGGTGTCCGGAAACTTCCCTCCTCGAATCCGAGTCCGAACCTCGATGTCGAGACGGGCCAGGTGGCCGTGACGACTTCTCCCTCGTTCATTTCCAAGACCTGACGGGCCACGTCGACTAGGAGGTGGCGTTGGTGGTGGCGCTGCGAGTTTGAAGGCTTTGACATGGGATTACTGTTCTGGATGCTTGCAGAGAGCGGCCTGCGAAGGCAATTTTTACAGTTCATCATGAGTAACAAAGCCACTGAATCCCGTTCCTCCTCCGCCAAGCACCTTGCCATTGTCGGTGCAACCGGTGCCGTCGGAATCGAGATGCTCCGGGTTCTGGAGCGCAGGAATTTCCCCGTCGCCTCCCTCCGTCTCCTTGCATCACCCCGTTCAGCGGGGAAGAAACTCCTCTTCCGCGGCGAGGAACTCACCGTAGAACCGCTGACCGAGAAGAGCTTCGAGGGGATCGAAATCGCCCTCTTCAGCGCCGGCGGGGGGATCTCCAAGGAATACGCACCTCACGCCGTGAAGGCTGGAGCCATTGTTGTCGATAACTCCTCCGCCTTCCGGATGGATCCGAAGGTTCCGCTGGTCGTACCCGAGATCAATGCCGCCGCCGCCGCCTCGCATTCCGGCATCCTTGCCAATCCCAACTGCACCACCGCGATCACGCTCATGGCGATCCACCCGCTTCATCGGGTCTTCGGCCTCAAGCGGATTATCGCCTCAAGCTATCAGGCCGTCTCCGGCACCGGTGCGATGGCCATCGAGGAGTTGCGAAAGCAGGTCGAGGCTATCGCTTCGGAGAAGCCGGTGACCCGTGAGGTTTATCCGCATCAGATCGCCTTCAATGTACTCCCGCATGTCGATTCCTTCCTCGAGGACGGCTACACACGCGAGGAGATGAAGATGCAGAACGAGGGGCGCCGCATCCTTGACCTTCCATCGCTCACCGCCTCGGTCACCTGTGTCCGTGTTCCGGTTTATCGTGCCCACTCGGTCGCGGTGACCGCGGAGTTCGAGAAACCCGTCTCCCTCGAAAAAGCTCGCGAAGCCATCAATGCCGCTCCCGGCATCCGTCTCCATGACGATCCTGTCAATGCCGTCTATCCGATGCCCATCGAGTGCAGCGGCGAGGATGACTGCCGGATTGGACGCCTCCGCCTCGACTGCGCCCTGCCGAATGCTCTCACGTTTTGGGTCTGCGGCGACCAGCTCCTCAAGGGGGCTGCACTGAACGCCGTCCAGATCGCCGAGCTTTTGTAACTTTTCAACACTTTCACGACCACCTGAACCATGCCGACCTACGAATACGAGTGCAGCAAGTGCAAGAAGACCTTCGAGGCCTTCCAGTCGATGAAGGATGAGGCCTACAAGACGTGCCCCAAGGAGAAGTGCTGCATGAAGACCTGGGGAAAGGGTAAGGTGAAGCGCCTCCTCGGTGCAGGTGCGGGGCTGATCTTCAAAGGTTCCGGATTTTACATCACCGATTACAGAAGCGAGGGTTACAAGAGCGCTGCCAAGAGTGACACCAGTTCCTCATCGGCCACTCCTGCTCCGGCAAAAGGTGATACCGCCAAGACCGCTCCGTCAGACTCCAAGAAAAAGTCATCCAAGAAGGACACATGAGCGATCGCACCTGCTCCTCCTGTGGCGCTGTCAATACGGATGCGGTTGTTTACTGCTCCCAGTGCGGTGCCCTGCTGCAGGGTGTGCAGTCAGCAGCAGGGGATCCTCCTCCTTCCTCCACCGTGGCCGTGGCGAAGCGCCGTAGCCAACGGATTGAAGCCGATCGTCCAGCCGCTCCAACGGCCCTCTCCAGACTGAAGGGACTCTTCCTCTACGCCCTCTCGGTTGCGGTCGGTGTCGTCATCGTGCTAGCCCTGATGCAGCCGAAGAATGTTCCACCGCGGACTCAAACGCTTCCCAATGCCAAGCCCCTTACTCAGAAGATCATCTCGTCGGCCCGTTTCTCACCGGCGGTGCTCTCCCAGCAGCTCATCAACTCATGCCTGGATCAACAGGCACCGCTGACCTGGGATTCTCCGGTAAAGCTCGTTCCGATGCCGGTCTGGGAGTCTTCCTGTGTCGAACTCTCCCCGGGCAAGGTCACGCTCTTTGCCAAGATCAGTCTGCTTGGCCGTCCCATCCATTTCTCCGAGACCTCCTATCCGGAAGGTAGGGCGGGGAACTGGGCACTTGTTCCAGAGGCTGCCACGATCGGCCTTCTTGACCTCCCTGTCTCGCTCATTCCCATTGTCACCCCGCTGCTCAGTGCCGGGGTGGCCCCCTTCTCCACGGAACTTGCATCCCTTGCCGCCGCACAGACACTGACGATCCGCTCCGGATTCGTCGAGTTCACCACACGTTGAGGTTTTGACCAAGTGAAGCGGCACCAGCTTCCCCTGTTTCCGCTGATCCTGTTTCTCACCGGATGGGGAACCATGGATGCTCTTTCCAAGGGCCCTGCAATCACGGGAGAGGGGTGCTTCGCATGGAGCACAGTCAAGGGATGCCAAAGCACGCCCGATTTCGGAAGGATGCTCGATACCGGGGGAAAGGAGTTTCTGGTTCGAACCGGATTTTCGCAACATGCCCATCCTCCCGTGGTGGTCACCCTTCATCCGCGCACAGAAATTGCCGCTGCTCTACCCTTCCTGAAAGTGGATGCCCTGGAGGGGGGGATTCCCCGGATCAGCGTCGATCTCCGGGAGGGAGAGATCCGAGGGGAGGGGCAAAAGCTCCTCATGGCCGCACTGTTGCTCCGGGAATATTATGACGGACATGCACCGGTTCCCGGTTCCCGCGTTCCCCAACATCCAGCCTGGGTGACACGTGGCTTGGCCTCTCTCTGTTTTCCGGCCGAGGAACCGTTTAGAATTCCATCTTCCTACCTCAAGGTTAAGGGGGGGAACCCTCCGACTCTCGAGGACTTCCTGATCCAGCGTCCACCCGAGCGCTCCGACCCGACAATTTCGGATCTCTACGATGCTTCGGCCGCCTCTCTCCTGAAGTCCGGACTTTCAACTTCCGCCGGTCAGGCCGCCTTCCGGGAATGGGTAGGTCATGATGATCAGAAGCAAGCAAACCAAGTTCCCTCAAGATGGGTGGGCGGATGGGAGATGCGTCCCGTCGAGCGCCGGTGGCTCCTCTTGATGGCAGGCAGTTCATCCGACAGTGATGGTGGAATCAGGATCCAGGGAGCAGCCGATTCCCTGAAAGCCTATGATTCCGTGATGACCGGGGGAATTCCGGAGGGTGCATCGATTCATTCTCTAGCTCAGGACAAAAAAGGCGGTGCCTATACCCTTGGCAAGCTTACAGAGCGCCTGACAGCGATTCACCTCCGTGCCAATCCCCTCGTTCTGCCTCTGATGGATCAGACACTCCTCCTCGTTGGGAAGGCCCCGAAACTTCCGGTGAAGAAAATCGAAGCGGAGGAAAAGCGTTTGGCGGAACTGCGCGAGGAAACAGTGAAACAGTCCCGTGCGATCGACGAGTATCTCGACTGGTATGAAGCCGCGAAGCTCCCTGTCCGAAGCGGCACCTTCGACAAACTTCTTCAGAACCAGGAGAGTGTGATCAAAAAAGGCCCCGTTGGCCGCTACCTCGACGCCGTGGAGGCGAGGGGATGGTAGAGGGGAGAGGCGGGGGGAAATGAAAAATGAAGAATGAAGAATAAAAAATTAACCAGTAGAAGGTGGAAAACTGGGAAGGTGAACCAAGCGTCTGGGGTGGCGCGCGAAAGACTGAAAGACAAAAGCATCAATCAGAGGTCACTGTTAAGAGGGGCACATTTTGCAGTTCCATCCCTGCCCGCGCTTGCGTGATCCCTTACACGGATTATCCTATCGGGATGTTCTTTCTGACGCGGCGCGAGCAGATGGTGGTGATCTTCATCCTCACCTCCCTGTTCCTCGGTGCGGGTATCCGCCATTACCGCCTCGAGAGGATGCTTCCCTCCCAATTCCACCCCTCGCACTGAGTTTTTCATGAAAGTTTCAGGATTCAACGAAGCGGTCGCCATCGCGGTGGCCCGAGATCAGAGTTACCGGCCCGAGGGGTATCAGTTCCTGCGCGAATCGCTCGAGGCAACCCTTAAGAAGCGTCACAAATCCAAATCTTCGCGCCCTTCCCGGCAGCCTGCGGAACCGATCACCTCATCCCATGTGACGGCGGGGGAATTGCTCGAGGGCTTCCGGCTTCAGGCTCTCCGCGAGTTCGGTCCCATGGCTGTCACCGTGCTGGAATACTGGGGGGTGAAGAGTTCCCGGGATGTCGGCCAGATGGTTTTCAATCTTGTCGAGGCCGGTGCCTTTGGCCGCACGGAAAGCGATTCCATCGAGGACTTTGACCGGGGATTCGATTTTCATGAGGCCTTTGTCGCCCCGTTCCTGCCACCTCCTGTGACCGCACCTGATTCCTCCGATTCAACAACAGGCCCCGGTTCTCCAACCGCCGAGTCGCTTCCCACAACATGAAACTCCTGATCCTTACGATGACGCTCCTCACCACCCTGCTATCCCCGGCCTTGGATGCCGCTCAACCAAAGCCTCTCCAACATGGATCGGGGAAGCCTTCACCCACGCCTGTTGCGGAGGCCTTCGTCGCCACAGGTGAGGCGGGGAAGCCTCAGGTCTTCACTTACCCCAACGGTCTGACCCTCATTGTCGAGGAGAACCGCGGTGCCCCGGTCGCCAGCGTCCAGGCATGGTGCAACACCGGCTCTATCCATGAGGGGAAATGGCTCGGAGCGGGACTCTCCCACATCCTTGAGCACATGCTCTTCAAGGGCACGACTTCCAGGGCTCCCGGAGTCATCGCCAGCCAGGTGCAGGATCAGGGCGGCTACATCAACGCCTACACCTCGCACGACCGTACCGTCTACTGGATCGACGTTCCCGCCAAAGGAGCTGCCAAGGCAGTCGACATACTTGCCGATGCCATGATGAATGCCACGCTTCCCGAGGAGGAATACAACAAGGAGCAGGAGGTGATCCGCAGGGAGTTTGCCATGGGATACGACAACCCCGACCGCACCGCCTCTCTGCTGCTCTTCCGCACCGCCTTCCACACCAGCCCCTTCAAGGAGCCGGTCATCGGACATCTCGACATTTACAACAAGCTTACCCGGCAGGACGTGCTCGACTACTACAAGCGCCGCTACGTCCCGAATAACCTCTGCTTCGTCGTAGTCGGCGATGTGAATGCCTCGGAGATCCGGGACCAACTCGGAACCTTCTTCGCAAAATATCCCCGCGTCGCCCTCGAGCCGGTACCGGTGGCCGAAGAGCCGCCTCAACTTGGCAAAATCGAGGGAAGGGACACCTTCCCGACCGATCTCAGTCGCCTCAACATGGCCTGGCGTGCCCCCGGCGCCACCAGCGCTGACGCCCCCGCCGTCGAGGTTCTCTCCGCAGTGCTTGCTTCGGGCACCAGCTCCATCCTCAACACTGAAGTCCGTGAGAGGAAAGGGCTCGTCCATCAGGTCGGCGGCGGTCTCTACTCACTCACTCCTAAGGAGGGAATGATCTATATCGGCGCCATCTCCGATCCGGCCAAGCGTGATGCGGCAGAGAAGGAAATCATTGCCCAGGTCGGGAAGATCGCCCGTGATGGGGTCAGCGACTCCCAGCTTGCCAAGGCCAAGAAGGGACTTCTTTCCGAGCATTACCATGGTCTTTCCACGATGCGTGGACGCGCCTCCGACTACGGCGGGGGATGGCTCATGACGGGAAATCCCGAGTTCGGTCACCGCTACCTCGAGGCCATTGAAAAGGTCACCACCGCCGATATCCGCCGTGTTGCCTCAACCTATCTCAAGCCCGAAGGGCTCATCGTCACCTCGCTCGATCCGGCCGAAGGAACAAAGGAATCGGGCGATATGAAGCAGGCCAAGCCTGCCGATTCCGAAATCGCAAAGTCGGTCCTTCCCAACGGACTCACCGTTCTGATCCATGAGGACAACCGTCTTCCCCTTGTCTCGATTGTCGCCGCATTCCGCGGAGGGCTGCTTGCCGAGACTCCGGAAAAGAACGGTCTCTCCCAACTGCTTGCCAGCACCATCGTCAAGGGGACGAAGACACGTTCCGCCGAGCAGATCGCCGAGACGGTCGAACATGTGGGCGGATCCATCGGTGCCGGTGCCGGGAATAACTCCGTTTCGGTTTCCGTGGAAGTGATGAAGGATGACTTCGCGCTGGGCATGCAGATCCTCTCCGACGTCGTGGCCAACGCCACCTTCCCCGAGAATGAGGTCGCCCGTGAGAAGGACTCCCAACTCGCCTCGATCAAGGCCGAGGATGACCAGATCACCGCCGTGGCGAGGAATCTCCTCAAGCCGCGCCTCTACGGAAACCATCCCTATGCCCTGCGCGGGAGCGGCTCCCCCGAGACCGTCACCAACCTCACCTCGGCCGACCTGAAGTCATTCCGTGACCGCCTCCTGACGGGTCGTAACGGTGTCCTCTCCATCTTCGGCTCGGTCAAGACTCAGGAAGCCCTTGAGCTTGCCAAGAAGGACTTCGGATCGCTCCCCGCAGGTGAGCAACTCCTCACCACGCCTCCCGTGGCCTCCCCGTTGACCTCTTCCGTCGAGACTTCCGCGGAGCGTCCCAAGCAGCAGGCCGTCGTCATGAAGGGATTCCTCGGAACCTCCATCGCCAGCGAGGATCGTCCCGCGCTGGAACTCATCGCGGAGGCTTCCAGCGATCTCGGATCCCGCTTCTTCAACCGGATCCGCGAGAAGCTGGGACTTGCCTACTTCGTCGGGGCC
Source organism: Verrucomicrobiia bacterium (assembly GCA_040380225.1). Taxonomy (GTDB): domain Bacteria; phylum Verrucomicrobiota; class Verrucomicrobiia; order Chthoniobacterales; family UBA6821; genus UBA6821. The sequence continues at coordinate 78,487 of JBEIJN010000003.1, forward strand.
TCCAACTCCACGGGACTCGCTCCAGGTGCCTTCGTCTTTTATCTCGGAACCGATCCCAAGAAGGTTGATCTGGCCAAGAGCGAGTTCAATGACGAGATCGCCAAGCTTGCCACGGAGGGGTTGACCCCTGAGGAACTTGATCGCGCCAAGGCAAAACTCCTGGGGGGCGAGGCCATCCACAACCAGTCCCATGCCGCTCTCGGAGGACTTTGCGCCACCAACGAGTTGCTGGGTCTCGGCTATGACCACGACAAGGTCCGCAAGGAAGAGATCGGGAAGGTGACCATTGATGAGATCAAGCGCGTGGCACAGAAATACTTCCGCGACGGGAAAAGCGTCGAAGTCGTTGTCGGCCCACCGGCCGTCAAGGCTGCAGAGCCGCTTCACAACCCTACCAAGGCACCCTAGGCCGAAAGGCTCTAGCGATTTAGGCTTTAGGCAATTAGCTTGAATCCGGTAGAGATTGAACCTTCTGACCTCCTAAAAACCTAAAGCCTAACCCTCTAAATACCTATTCGTATGGCCGAAATCCAGCAATCCACGAACTCAGCAGACCTTACCCAGCGATTCATCGAACTCGTGATGATGAATGCGCAGCAGGCGGCACTCTGCCTCGGGCAGATGGCGCATCCCTCCACCGGCAAGGCCGAGGTGAATCTCGATGCCGCCAAGATGTTCATCGATCATCTCGAAATCATCAGGGAGAAGACCCGCGGCAACCTCAGCAAGGACGAGGAGAAAATCCTCACCAGCGTCCTGTCGGAACTCCAACTCGCCTTTGTTCAGGTGTCCAGCGGTGCCGGTGCCGCTGGACATGTCCATGACGAGACCTGCAACCACGATCATGGTCCTGCCGCTCCCGAGGCTCCCGCTGTCGAACCGACTGCTCAGGGTGAGACGCCCAGGCAAGAAGCTTCATCTTCGGAAGAAGAGAGTAAGAAGCGCTTTACCAAATCCTACGGAGAGTAGGTCCAGTTGCGCCTGATGTGGTGAGAGCTACGTCAACCGTAGCAGATCATCAACGACGCTCATTCGCCGAAATTTCAAGCCTATGCCTTGACGCGCTCGATGTGCGCTCCCAATCCGTTCAGTTTCTCGTCGATGGCTTCGTAACCACGGTCGATATGGTAGACGCGGTTGATCTCGGTCACCCCATCGGCGGGCAGGGCCGCCAGGACGAGGGCTGCTGAGGCGCGGAGATCGCTGGCCATCACGGGAGCGCCGCTGAGGCGATCGACGCCGTGGATGGTGGCGCGATGGTCGGTGAGATGGATGTCGGCTCCCATACGCTTGAGTTCCGCGACGTGCATGAAGCGCTGGGGGAAGACGGTCTCGGTGATGACGCTGGTGCCGTTCATCGTCGCGAGCATCGCGCAGAACTGCGCCTGCATGTCGGTGGGGAAGCCAGGGTAGGGGAGTGTCTCGAGATGGAGAGGCTTGCGCGAACCGTTCGGAGAGATGGTGATGCTGTCGGCCGTATGGGTCAGATCGAACCCGGCCTTGGTTAGCGCCCCGATGACGGCGCCCAGATGCCTCGGCTCGGTGCGGGTGATGGTCACGTTCCTGCCGGCAATGGCCCCGGCAACCAGGAAGGTTCCCCCTTCGATGCGGTCGGGGATCACGGTGTGCTTCGCCCCGTGCAGTTCCATCACTCCCTCGATCTCGATACGCTGTGTTCCTGCTCCGGTGATCCTTGCACCCATCGAGATCAGGAAATCCGCGAGATCGACGACTTCGGGTTCTTCGGCGGCCCCCTCGATCACGGTGGTTCCCTCGGCAAGGACGGCGGCCATCATGATGTTGCCGGTGCCGAGGACTGTGGGGCCGTGGCGGCCGCGGAGATTGATGCGGGCTCCCTTGAGCTGTTTTGCCTCGAGGAGGATATCCCCGCCCTTGACGGTGACCTTGGCGCCCAGCGCCTCGAAACCCTTCAGATGAAGATCAATCGGACGGTCGCCGATGACACAGCCGCCGGGAAGGGAGACCTTGGCCATCTTTTCGCGTCCGAGCAGGGGGCCGAGTACACAGACGGAGGCCCGCATCTTGCGAACGATTTCGTAGGGTGCCTCGGTCTTGATCTTCTCGGCACGGATCTGGACAACACCGCTGGCGCGTTCCACCTCGGCGCCGAGTTGGCTCAGGATGGTGAGCATGTAGTGGATGTCGCTCAGGTCGGGTACCCGGTCGATGACGCACTTTTCTTTCGTCAGGAGGGTGGCCGCCAGAATCGGCAGGGCGGAGTTCTTGGAGCCTCCGATGCGGACATTGCCTTCGAGGCTTCGGCCTCCGTGTACGAGAATCTTATCCATTGCCTTTGACTGCTTCGATGAATCTTGGGATCCCTTGGTAATCGGGAAGGGCGACGATGTCGCGATAATTATGCCCCGCAAGGCATGCCATGACAGCCTCGGACTGGCCGATGCCGATCTCCAGAAGGAGGTGGCCGCCGCAATCAAGCCGCTCGAAGGCAAGTGGGGCGAGGCGATAGATAAGGTCAAGTCCCTCGGATCCTCCGTCGAGTGCGAGGATCGGATCGTTGCGCACCTCGCGGCTGAGGGAGGGGATTTCGCCGGAGGGAATGTAGGGGAGATTTGCGGTGATGAGATCGAAGGTGGACTCTCCAGGTGGCATCAGGTCAGCTTCATGGAAATTGACACGATCGACGCCGAGTAAAGCGGCATTCTCCTTGGCAAGGCTGAGTGCCTCGGGAGAGATGTCGGTGGCCGAGACGATGGCCTCGGGCCGCTCAAGAGCCATGGTCAGGGAAATCACGCCGCTCCCGGTGGCGATATCCAGGATGGAGGCAGCGGCAGGATAGGTCAGGGCGCGTTCGATCAGTTGCTCGGTCTCGGGGCGCGGGATGAGTGCGCGCGCATCGCTCTTGAATGTTCTGCCACAGAATTCCGCCGTACCAAGGAGATGCTGAAGAGGGATGCCGGTGCCGCGTCTTCGGACGAGATCGCGGAGGGGTTCACGTTCCTTCTCCCCGAGCGGTCGGTCGAACTGAAGGTAGAGTTCAAGGCGCTTGATCCCGAGAACATGGGCGAGGAGGTGCTCGGCATTGAGGCGCGGTGATTCCACCCCCTGTTTCCCCAGAAAGTCGGAGGCCCCCTTGAGGACCTCCAGCAACGACATCATGGCCGTCGCCATCCTCAGTTGCCCTCGGAGGCGGATTGCTCGAGGCGATCCTGGGTATCGGCGGCCTCGATGGCTGCGATCAGGTCCGCGATTTCCCCCTCCATAACACGGTCGAGGTTGTAGAGCGTTAGTCCGATCCGGTGGTCGGTGAGGCGGTTCTGGGGGAAGTTGTAGGTGCGGATCTTCTCCTCTCGGCCCCCGGAGCCGATCTGGCTCTTGCGGTGTGCTGCGTATTTCTGAGCCTCCTCCTCGCGCTTCTCCTCAAGCAGTCGGGAACGGAGAATGGTGAGTGCCTTTTCCTTGTTCTTCTGCTGGCTACGCCCGTCCTGACAGCGAACGATCTTGCCCGTCGGGATGTGCATCACCTGAACGGCGGAGTCGGTGGTGTTGACGCCCTGACCTCCGGGCCCACCGGCACGGCAGACCTCGATGCGGAGATCCTGGGGACGAAGCTCGACATCGACTTCCTCGGCCTCCGGAAGGACGGCCACGGTCGCCGTGGATGTATGGATGCGGCCCTGGGCCTCGGTGGCAGGGACACGCTGGACGCGGTGCACGCCGCTCTCGTAACGGAGCCTGCGGAAGACATCGTCTCCAAAGACCTGGAAGATCACTTCCTTGAAGCCGCCCGCATCGTTGGGGCTTGCCTCCAGCATCTCGGTGCGGAGTCCGTTTGCCTCGGCGTAGCGGGTGTACATGCGGTAGAGGTCACCGGCAAAGATCGCCGCCTCGGAACCGCCTGCCCCGGCTCGGATCTCGACGATGGCGTCGCGGTCATCGTCGGGTTGCGGAGGAAGAAGGGTGATGAGGACGGCCTGATCGAGTTTGGGGATGCGGGCATTGATCTCCTCGATCTCGGCCTTGGCCAGTTCGGCCATCTCCGCGTCGCTCCCCTTGGCCAGTTCCTCGTTTTCGATCAACTGCCTGCGGCACCCCTCGAGTTCGTCCCACGTGGAGAGGAGTTCCTTGACCCGCGCATGCTCCTTGAGGACCTCTCGCGCTTTCTTGGCGTCGTCAAAAAGTGACGGATCCGTGATGGACTTCTCCAACTCGTCAAAGCGCACACGGTGCTTGGCGATGAGGGGAGTGAAATCGAGATTCATGGCGGTTGAATCGGGAAACCGCCAAGCCACGTGTCACCGTGTGCCGAGGTTCTCCCGACGCGTGTCGGGAGTCGTCAGCTAGGCCTTGCTGGCAAGCTTTGGCTTGGTCGCGCGGGTGGCGCGGACATTGCCGTAGCGGCGGGCGAACTTCTCGATGCGGCCTGCCGTGTCGATGAACTTCTGCTCACCGGTGAAGTAAGGGTGGCAGGAGGAGCAGATGCCGATCTTGATGTTCTCGCGGGTGGAGCGGGTCTTGTAAGCGGCTCCGCAGGCGCAAATGATCGTGGTGTCGTTGTAATCGGGATGAAGACCGGCTTTCATAAGAGTCGGTTAGGATGGCGGATCTGGAGACGAAAGGCAAAAGGAAAAATCATGAATGCAAAAGGAGGTGGAAGTTGCCGTCCGAGAGGGGTGGCGGGGGCCACCCCATCTGGTTCAAAGGGATGGAATGCTCAACTGGGAGGATGCATCACACCAAATCCTGCATCAGCACTGGGGGGGAGATGGGATGCTCTGGTCGGGATATAGCGGATTTTAAGCCGCTATCACCCGCGCCCTCCGAACAACATGATCATGATCTCGATCACGATGAGGAGGATGATGGCAAGCTCCAGGAGTTCCGAGCGTGCCCCGGATGCCTCCCCGTGGAGTGCGGAATAGGTGTCACGGATGATATCGAGTTTCTTTCCGACTGCCGCACTGACGGCAGGAACGCGCAGGTTTTCCAGCGTGGCCTGGTAGATGCGCGCCAGATAGACGTCTCCCGTGACCTGAAGGACGCTTTCGGCTTTTTCGGTGAGTTCCGTCACCTCCGCCACCAGCGTGTGGAGTTTGCGGGCGAGGTGGGCAAACCTTCGGGATGAAAGGATATTCCTTGTCAGGCGCGCCTTCCTGACGAGCTCGTACATACGCGGGAGTTCATCGTTGAGCAGTTGGTCGTAGTAGCGGAACTCGAGTAACTGGGCGTTGGCCACCTCGATGATGTCGGCCACGTCGGAATCGTTGCGGGGTTCATGGATGAAGGCCCTGTCCCAGGTCACGACGACCAGGTCATCGTCATAGTAGGAGAAGCTCTGGCGAAGTAGGTCAGCGCGTGCTTTTGCGGAGAGGTTTCTCTGTTCACCCGTAAGGATGGGGACGAGATCAATCCTTCCGGGAAGATCTGCGCCGATCACCGGCTCATTCCATTGATCCACTACTGCGATGAGATGATCCTCCTGCAGGAGGCTGCTTGTGGGTCTGCTCAGGGCGGAGCCGAGATCCTTTCGGAGGTGATCCAGCATGAGGCGCCAGGGACTATCCCCGGATGCCGCACCGATCAGGCGGTCCACCTCGTTGGTGAACCCGGTGAACTCCTCCCAACTCATCGCGGTGGCAGGGACCCTGATTGATAGGGAGGCCACGCCGAAGTCGTAGAGACGTGCTGTGACGGGGCAGGTGAGGGGGGTATTCCCGACCTTCAGGATCAGGGGATCCAGCGAGATGTGGAGTGGTGGAACCTCGAAGCTGATCGCCTTGGTCGGTGCCGAGACGAGGGTACTCCTGACGGCAGCCCCTTTGGAGCGACCTGACCAGAGGGATTCGACCTGTTTCAGGTCGATCGAATAGGCAATATCAAAGAGCCTTAGGGCGATGACAGCCCCTGATTGGACGCGTAGCTCTGCCATGATGTCGGGAATCGCTGCCCGATTCCTGACTTCAACCTAAGGCATCACTGGTGGAAGGGCAACCCCCGCAGATTCTGTATTGGGCTTGCCAAGGGGCGGGAGAGTAACTGACTGACGGATATCCCTTTCCGAAAGGCCGAGGTCCAGTCGGATGCTTCCTGAAGGGGAGACCCATTGTTTCTGGTCGGGGTGCCAGTAACGGAGGGCCTCGGTTGGAACCTGAATCGTGGGTTTGGATGATTCGCCCGGCTTGAGTTCCATGCGCTGGAACCCGCAGAGTTGACGCAGCGGGCGCTGGGTTTCTTCCTCGGGAAGCCCCAGATACAGCTGGAGAACCGTTGCGCCCTGCCGGTTTCCGGTATTCTTCACGATGACGGTGACCTGGAGACCGTCACCCGAGACAGATGCTTCCATTCCCGAAAGCTCGAATGATGTGTAGCTCAACCCGTATCCGAAGGGGAAAAGAGGAGTCTTTCCCATGCGGTCATAGCCACGGTAGCCGTAGAAGATGCCCTCATGGTAGTCCACCACGGGCCAATCCTTCCCTTCCGGGAAAGTTCCCGGGTAATGGCGGAATGCGGGGTTCTCATCAATCGTTCTGTCGAAGGTGCAGGGAAGGTGACCCGAGGGATTGGCGTCACCGAAGAGCACCGAGGCGAGGGCCGTCCCCGCTTCCTGTCCGAGATACCATGTCTGAAGCACCGCGGGCACCTTGCCGATCCACGGGCGCATATCGACGCCAGCTCCGCCGCTCAAGACGACGATGGTACGGGGATTCGCTTCGCAGACCTGCTTGATGAGAAGTTGCTGGCTGATCGGAAGGGCAAACCCCCGGTCGAACCCCTCTCCCTCGACCTCCGGTGTCAGGCCTACGCAGACCACGGCCACGTCGGCACTCTTGGCCGGGAATGTTCCGGTCGCCTCCTCGGCCACGGGAATGATCTTCACGGAGACCCTGCCGCTTCCGCGCCCCACCTCACTGGCGGTGATTTTCAGGGGAATGCGGCTCCCTTGTTCAAGGGTCATGACATAGCTGTCGGGATTACCGAGTTCGCGGTCTCCGAGGCGGATCTCCGGATGTCCCTCGGCGACGAGTTCGTAGATCCCACCCTGTGGAACCTCGATTTCGGCATCCCATGTGATCCGTGCCTCGCGCCCCTTGGGGACATCCTCGGGGGGGGAGTTCTTTCCCCATGAGATTCCGATCGTCCGTTCCGTCGAGGTGGTGACCCTGGTGAAATTGGGTTGGTCGATGCTCGTCATCTTCCTGATGCCGGTGATCCTCGGCGGGATGGGAACCGGCTTTCCGTATTCGAGGAAGTCGAAGACCGAGAAGGGCTTCTTGGCCCGGATCGGCGCGTAGAAGACCTCCGTTCCCTCAGGCAGGGCCTTGCGGATTCCCTCCAGAAAGCTGACCTTCCTGAACGGGGTGACTCCGCCGCTTCCTCCACCCACGGCCGGGGTGTCCTGGGCATTGGGACCATAGACAACCACTCGATGCATCTTTGCCTTGTCGAGCGGAAGGAGCAAGGGATCATTCTTGAGCAGAACGATCGACCTGGTCGCCACTTCGAGGGCAAGGGCAGAGTTGGCCGGGGAATCGAGAGGCAGGTCCTTCCTGAGCTGTTCCCTGTCGAGGAATCCCATCGAGACGGCCATGCGCAGCAGCCTGCGGACCGCGTCGTCGATCCGCTCGTTCGAGAGCCGTCCCTCCCGCAGTGCCTTGGCGACGCTTTCCTTGGTCACGCGGTAGGCCATCGGCATTTCCAGGTCGAGTCCCCTGGCAATCGAGTCCACGGAGTCTGTCGCCCACCAATCCGACATCACAAGCCCGGGGAATCCCCATTCCTTCTTGAGGATCTCCTCCTGCAACTGCTTGTTGGAGGTGCTGGGAAAACCGTTGAGCTTGTTGTAGGCCGACATCACCGACCAGACTCCACCGCTTTCCACTGCCTTGAGGAAGGGATGAAGATAGATCTCACGAAGTGTCTGCTCGTTCATGATCGACTCGATCTCCATGCGTCTCCATTCGGTGTCGTTGCCGACATAGTGCTTCACCGTTGCCGCGACTCCCTGGCTCTGGAGCCCGCGGATCCATTCCGATGAGAGCTTCCCGGTCAGGAAGGGATCCTCTCCGAAATACTCGAAGTTGCGACCGTTGAGCGGTGTGCGTGCGATGTTCACCCCCGGGCCGAGCTGGATATGGATGCCACGGGAACGGGCTTCACGGCCCAACGCCTCGCCGTAAAGGAAGGCGAGCTTCGGATCCCATGTGGCCGCAAGGGCGATCCCGCTCGGGAAAGAGCAGGCGGGACCGTGGGCACGCACCCCTTGGGGGCCGTCGGCCATGACGAGCTTCGGGATGCCGAGTCGGGGAATGGCGATCGTCGACATGCCGTCGTTGCCGTCACCGGCAAGGAGGCTGATCTTTTCCTCTTCCGTGAGTTTACCAAGCAAATGCTCCACCCGTCGTTCGATCGCGGCGGCTTGATCGCCGGTTGGATAGGGATGTGCTGCCGGGGCCTCTGCTCGATTGACGGAGGCGTGCAGCGGGGCTGCTGCAAGCAGTGCTGCAAGGATTCCGGCAAGGAGCCTCATGATTCGCTCACGTGGGCGGTGGCATCAAAGGCTGCAACCTGATCGAGAATGACATGTTCCATCATCGGGTCGGTGCCGATAGCGCTTCCGTAGTAGAGATTCTTACCGTGCAGGTGATGAGGATTTGTCTGGAAGACTTCCGACTGACTTGCTGCAGGCCCGACTTCCTCCCGGATGCCGAGCAGGACAGGGATGTCCTGATAGCTGTGCAGTCCGTCACTGATGAAGAAGGGGATCACCACGACGTTGTTCTGGGTTGTCATCGTCGCCCAGTCGCTCACGAGCGGGGCCTCCTCCATGTAGGTGGGAAGGACTTCGGCGTAGAGGCCGAGCGCGGCTAGCAGTGCCACCTGTTTCTTGGCCGCCTTGGCCGAGTTGTCGTTGAGATTCGTCCCGTGACCGACGATCAGGAGACTTGTCTCCTGCGTCGGAATGCCGGGAGCCGTCTCCCGGGCACGCTTGAGCAGCACGGATGTCATCGACTCGTGGTTGCCGACCGGTTCGCAGTAGCGGATCCGCTTTCCGTCACGCAGGGTGAGGGGGCCTTCGAGTTGAAGTTCACGGGGGATGACCGTCTGGGTGAAGTACCCCTCGCTGATGAAGTTCGGAACGATGTAGATATCGGATGAGGAGATGGAGTGGAGCACCTCGCGCATCGAGGGTTCCTCCTTCCAGAAGCAGCAGAGCACCTCGTCGAAGAACCCCTTGGAGCGGATCGAGTCGGCCAGCAGGTGGTTCGGCTCGCTGGAATCGGGGTTGGTCGTCGATCCATGTCCGACGATCACGAGTGCTGTGCCGGTTCGCTTCTGCATGAGGATCAGTTAATCACGAAACCTGGAAATCAGGAAGTCATGGAAAGAAGGGATTTCCGCATGGGGAAAATCAGCCTCCCCGCTCCATCGAATGGGTGGAGGAAGGGGCAAGAGCATGATTCCACACCCTCGTGCCCGATCTTAAGGATTCAAAAGGGATTTTCTTATCAGACAATCAGAAGCGAACCTCTTGATCATGATAAGTTCCGGCCTCGATGTTCCGTGCTGTGCCGCCGGTGTTTTCCATCAGCACATCCCCCTTGATGATCACGCCTGATTCAAATTGGATCGGGCCTTTGACCGTGAGGGAGGCGCAGTCGATCAGGCTAGGAACGCCTAATGCCTCGATCTGGTCGACCAGTTTGTAATCATCCGAGAGAGTGATCACCGGCGGGACCCCCTTGCGGGATGCGGCGAGGCGGACTTGTCCGTTCCCGAGCACGTCATATGCATCGGAGCGCAGGGCCAGTAGATCGGATGTTGTCTTTACCGGTGCGAAGCGACTGCGCGGGACTTCGATTGCCGAGGCACCTTGAAAGCACTCGATAGCGGCACCCATCGCGGTTTCCAATTGAACCACGGGCGTTGATTTTTTGTCGCGAGGGTCGACCGTCTTATTGTTCCGGATCATCGGCAGGGGGAGTGCCCCGGCATTCGCCACAAGCTGTTCTTTGAGCAGATCAAGGCGTATCCAGAGACTGTTAGTGTTGAAGTAGCGGTGTCGAGCGATGTCCTGGAATGAATCCAGATCCTCGTCGGGACATTGGGCCACCTCGCGCAGAAGCAGTCTTCCGTCAGCCTTACGGACCGCAAGATGACCTCCCTTGCGGTCAGCCGCCGTCCGCCGCGTGACCTCCATGAGGAAGGGTGAACCCGATTCCGCGAAATGACGCAGGATCACGGGGTCGAGAATCGCTCCCAGATTATCGGAGTTGGAGACGAAGGCGTATCTGACACCCTCCGCCAGCAGTCGATCAAGCCATCCGCTCCCGACCAATGCGGGATAGAGGTCGCCATGACCCGGCGGGCACCATTCGAGTTCGGGATCGGCCGGCCATTCCACGGGTTCCATGGTCCGCGCGTCGATCTTGGGGATCTGATTCTGCATCAACTCCACCTCGCCGGCATCGGCGAGACCGTCGGCGCGGTAGTGATCCAGGTGGGCCAGCGTCTCCCGACTTGTGCTGAAGCTGTTCATCAGAAGGAGGCGGACTGCGGTCCCGCTCCGTTTACGCAGATCCATGATCTGACGCACCATGAGGTCGAGAAAGTTGACGCCGTCGCGGACGGCCAGAAGGCTCTTCGGCCCCTGAAGGCCCATGCCCGTGCCCAGTCCGCCATTGAGTTTGATCACCACCGCCTGGGACAGAAGAGCGGCATCGGCCGCACCGTCTTGCGCTGACAGGGACTCTAGCGAGGCAAGCCCATCGGCCGGAGAGATCGAGGTCTCGGGAATCATCCCGGTCTCCTGACGCATCAGCGCCTCGTAATTGCGGCGGAAGGCGCGGATGACGGCTTCCCCCATTCCGGCGGAGGCCATCTTATTCTCAAATGCGGTGAAATTTCCCATATCGATTAAATTGAACCCCCAAAAAATGCCTCGCCGTGCTTCTTCGGTCACGCAGAAAGTCCTGCTCTTCCTTGTCAGGTATGCGGAGAGAATGGCGTTGCCCCGGCCCCTCGGCTCGGATAGCCAAGAAGACCCTATTTCCTCCATTTTTACCCAGCAACCATCACTTTATGAGCACCACCAACCAACCCCTTCAGGATCAAGTCGCCATTGTCACAGGAGCCGGACGCGGCATCGGGGAATCCATCGCCCGTTATTTCGTCGAGGCCGGGGCCAAGGTTGCCGTTGTCAGCCGCAGCGAGGCGAATTCCTCTAAGGTCGCCGCCGCACTCGAGGCGATCCGTCCGGGATCGGCCAAGGCCTACGCCGTCGATGTCGCCGATTTCGACGCCGTCCAGAAGGTCGGAGAGCAGATCGTGGCCGACTTCGGCCGTGCCGACATTCTCGTGAACAATGCGGGAATCACCAAGGACAACCTGCTCATGCGCATGTCCTCCGAGGACTGGGATGCCGTTCTCGACACAAACCTCAAGGGAGCCTTCAACTTCATCCGCGCCCTGCTCCGCACCATGATGAAGCAGCGCTCCGGCCGCATCATCAACATCAGCTCGGTCAGCGGTCTGATGGGGCTAGCCGGTCAGACCAACTACGCCGCCAGCAAGGCGGGCATGATCGGGCTCACCAAGGCGCTTGCCAAGGAAGTCGCCAGCCGCGGCATCACGGTGAATGTGGTGGCCCCCGGCTTCATCGAGACCGACATGACCGCCGTCCTCAACGAGGAGATCCGCAAGGGGGCCCTTGCGCAGATCCCCTTGGCACGCTTCGGCCAGCCCGAGGAGATCGCCGGAACGGTGGCCTTCCTCTCCGGCCCCTCCGCCTCCTACATCACCGGCCAGGTGCTCGCGGTCGACGGCGGGATGGCGATGTGAGAAAAAGGATGAATTATGAAGGATGAGGGATGAAAAGGGCGGAACCATGCCTGTGATTCCTGATTGTTTTCATACTTCATCATTCTGACTTCATACTTTTCTCATGATTCTCTACCTCCTGCGCCATGCCGAGGCGGAGCCTCATTGTGCGGATGATTTCTCCCGGCGATTAACGGAAAAGGGGGCGAAACAGGCGCGTCGTGTCGGGTGCTTCATGAAGGAGCAATGCATGAGGCCCGATCTGATTCTCACCAGTCCGGTCGTCCGTGCCCGTGAAACCGCCGGAATCGTCTCCAGAATCCTTGGCAAGACCGACATCTCCGAGGTTCCTTGGGCGGCGTGCGGCATGAATCCCGAGAGGGCCTTGGCCGAGATTCAAGCCTACAGCCGCTTCAAGAGCATCCTGCTTGTGGGTCATGAGCCGGATTTCAGTTCATTAGTCGCCACCCTTCTCGATCTTGGAAAGAGCAGTTCGGTGAATATTTCCAAGGCCTCCTTAACCCAAATCGAAGCCCAGCGCCTCGTGCCGGGGGCAGGAGCGCTCCAACTCCTGCTGCCCGTGAAGTGTCTCTGAGCCTCATGAAAAATAGGCCTTCGATCCTGCGCCTCTAGGGAAACGCTGCGCTTCCCTAGCTGGCTCCCAAACTGATCGAAAACGCCCTGTCGGGGAGTATCCAGATCAGTGCCTGGAGTCCCGTAACATGGGGGAGTTCATTAGATAGTGTCGTCACGAGATAAGAGCCCAGAGAGCGATGCAGCGTATTTGGATGGCAGCCAGGAAGGAGGAGGCGTTTTTTGCATAACGGGTGGCGATCCCTCTCCATCTTTTGATGTGAAGGAAGGCGTTCTCGAC
>JBEIJN010000004.1:0-90418 GCA_040380225.1 Verrucomicrobiia bacterium
CGCCTACAACCTCTTGAGTCTCTTCCGCCAACTCGTTCTCCAAGGCTCCAACCAACCCACCCTTTCCTCTCTCCGCTCCAAATGCTTTGCATTAGGAGCCTGGATTTCCTCCCATGCCAGAAAACGTACCCTCAAAATCGCCCTCCACCCAAAAAAACGCCCCTGGCTCGACGGCCTCTTCTCAAAAGCAGACTCCCTCTCACCACCTTTTACCCAATTTTGCCGCTCCTAATGCAAAATTTGGGTTTAACCCTTTTAACGCCGTTGCTGTTCTTTCACGGTTCCCGATGCATAATCCGGGTCAAATCCCATGACACGCAAGGAACGCGCCAACACCCTCGCCACCGAACTTCCCCAGATCTATCCGGACGCCCACTGCGAGCTTGATTTCTCAAATCCCCTCGAATTGCTCGTCGCCACGATCCTCTCCGCCCAGTGCACCGACGTCCGGGTTAACATGGTGACCAAGGTGCTCTTCAAGCGCTGCAAGACCGCCGCCGACTACGCGGCCATACCTCAGGAGGAACTCGAGGAGATCGTCCGCTCCACGGGATTCTACCGGAACAAGGCCAAGTCGATCCGAGGCATGGGTGCCGCCCTGATGGAGCGGCACGGCGAGGAGATCCCTCGCAGCATCGCGGAACTCTCCGCCCTTCCCGGCGCGGGTCGCAAGACCGCCAACGTCGTCCTCGGAAATGCCTTCGGGATCAACGAGGGGGTCGTCGTCGATACCCATGTCGGACGCCTCTCCCTGCGACTCGGACTCACCACAAACTCCGATCCGGTGAAGGTCGAGCAGGACCTGATGAAACTTTTCCCGCGGGAACAATGGACCCACCTCGCCCACTGGCTCATCTGGCATGGACGCCGCCGCTGCAAGGCGCGCAACCCCGACTGCGCCGCATGCGAACTCCGCTCCCTCTGCCCCAGCGTCGACGCACCGGACAAGTTCTTCCGGAAAGACTGACCTTGCCATCCATCCCAAAGCTCCCCTCTACTAGATCCACTAAAAGCGCTGATTGAATCCCATGAAAAAAATCCTCCTCTCCCTCGTCGCCGTGGTCGTTGTCCTGTTCATCGGGGCGCTCGGCTATCTCTACTTCTCGCTGAACTCACTGGTCAAAAAGGCCGTCGAGACCGTCGGCCCCACCATCACCAGGACCGATGTGCGGTTGGCGTCGGCCAGACTCTCCCCATTCTCCGGAAGCGGCTCGCTCAACGGCTTCGTGATCGGCAATCCCGAAGGCTACAAGGGACCCTTCGCCCTGAAACTCGGAAGCATCGCTGTCAGCGTCGACAAGGAGACGCTCCTCAAGGATCCGATCGTCGTGAATTCCGTGATCATCCGCGGCCCCGAGATCGCCCTGATCGGCACACCGTCGGGCAACAACCTTGGGAAGCTCATGCAGAACATCCAGTCCTCCGGATCCTCCTCCAAGACCAAGGAGGAGAAACCGCCCCAGGAAGCCTCCTCCAAGAAATTTGTCATCAAGGAAGTCGTGATCTCGGGAACGAAGGTTCATCTTGCCGCCAGCGCCCTCGACCAGAAAGTCAACCAGACCATCTCCATCCCGGATATCCGCCTGCAGAACATCGGCACCGCCGGCAAGGGCATCTCCGCCCGTGATGTCGCCATGCAGATCATCACCCCCCTCATCAATGCGGCCGCCAAGGAAGGGATCAACGCCCTCGCCAAGCAGGGGCTACAGCAACTTCAGCAGCAGGGCGCCAAGCAACTTGGAAACGAACTCAATAAGGTCCTCCCCGGCTTCCGGAAATAGAGTTCAAGCGGATCATTGGGGATGGATTGGCGCCCGAAACTGCCTTCTCAACTCATCATAATTTCTTGCCCAACCCGAATGGGTAACGGCCTTAGATTTACTGCATTGCAGGCGGATTACTGAAGGGCAAAAGGTGAAAAAGTTAGAACGTGAAAGAGTTACAATGTGAACCGAGGCATTTGTTCACGAAGGCTTCCAATTCCAAAAAGTGCTTTAACTTTCGGAGCCAGATTTCACGGGGCTTGGTTTGAACCCTTTTAACCCTTTAACTTTTTAACCCGATAGCCTCTCACCATCCTGGTTAATAATCCCCTCGTCCCTTGATTTCCCCTGTCACTGTGGGTCATCCGGAGATATGCTGTGCGTATGAACTCCTATCTCTGGACCCGCAAGCTTCGCGAACTCTACGACAAAGCCGTTGATCTCTACCGCGGCGGCAACCGTGATCTGGAGAGTTATTTCTCTGCGGACGAGCGCTCATGGCTAACCTCCGTCGGCCTCCGTCCCATCAATCTCTACGACTGGGCAGAAGACATGGTTTCGGCGGGGGAGCCCGATTGGAACACCGTCCTTCTCATCGCCGCTGCGCGCCGTGATTATTTCCTCGTCCATCAGAAGGGAGTCACCGCCACCACGGTGACCGAGGCTGCTGAACTTCCCGCCAAGACCGACGAACTGCAAGGAATTCCCTGGCTTCCACGCATCATCGCGAAGGCCACCTGCTTCCTGAAGGGCGGCCTCTGCCATGAGATCATGTATGGCTGCGGAGGCGATAGGCGCTTCCTCAAGGAGCATGACATCCACCCAGCCGACTTTCTCCGTGCTGTATGGGCCTCGGGAGGGGACCAAGCCAAGGTGCTGGCCTTCGTGAAGGGATCGGGCAAGTGAAACTGGCTTAATTCCAGATTTTGCAATGGAACCATGACGACAGGTCTGGAGCGTTCACCAAGATGGTGAGAGACGAGCGGGTTAAAAAGTTGAAGTGTTAAAAGGTTAAAAGGGATCGAAAAAATCCCCGGAAAATCTCGTTGCGAAAGTAACTGCTCATTTGGGGCGTAAGGTGCCGTCATCGACATTTCACTCAGCCACATTGTAACTCTTCAACGTTCTAACCTTTTAGCTCCTTCCTTCGGTCTTCCCCCCTCTAAGGGTAAATAAGGATCACCGCCGCGTGATGCAGGATTCGCGCAGGATAGCGTAGAGACGGGAGAGGATTCCCCGGGCCATCTGTGAGGATTCACGGGAGAACTGCCTCGATGTGGATCTCGACGCATGGGTGGAGGATCTCTTCAGGGCGGCCCACTGCCAGAGTTCGTCGGTGGATCGGATCGCTGTCTTGGTGGTGGTTTTCATGGAGTGCATGGTGAGCTTTTTTAGTTCGGGAGATGTGTACGAATCAGGGCCCGGAAGACTCCCTGGATCACCAGTTCCCGTGCGGGGATGAGATCGGGATAGAGGGGATTCTCGGCACGGAGAAAGGGTATCCCTTTCTCGATCAGATAACGCTTGAGAGTGACATCGCCGTCGATCAGGGCCGCGACGATGTCCCGGTTCCTTGGTTCAGCGTGTTCCAGAATCACGACATCCCGCTCGAGGATACCGGCACCGATCATCGAATCACCCCTCACCTCCAAGGCGAATGTCCGGGCATTGCGCGGAAGACGGATCGACTCGGGGTCGACGGTGATGCAGCGGTCGGACTGCTGCTCCTGACCCTCGGGAATGCCAGCCGGAATCATGCCGTAGAGGGGAACTTCCAGAAGTTTGGGGCGGGGAGCAAAATCCTTCAGGATGATGTTACGCGAACGGCCCGACTCCCTGCGGATGACCCCCTTCTTTTCCAGAAGATCCAAGTGACTTGCCACGGTGGCCGGCGAGGTGAAACCGAACCTTGCCATGATCTCGCGGATCGACGGCACGGCCCCGCGCTCCTCCGCGCATTCGCGGATAAAGGAGAGGATTTCACTCTGTCGCTCAGTTAGATCCAGACTCAGATTCATATGCCGTACATTTGTTCGGTATATGAATCAAAGAGGTCCGACAAGCAGTTTTTTTGGCCGAATCTGAATACCGTCTCCCGGCCCATAGATTTTAGAGCACTTTGCGTTTAATCTATTGCTCTTGATGTAAGCATTTCACGCAACGGACGCAACGGACGCAAAGAAGAGCGGAAGGAAACTGATCTGCCTCACGCGCGCAAACGATTACTGCCTCACGTTCTTGTAAAATGCGCTTGTGAATTTATCCAAAAGAACGGGCTGCACCACGCTCCTTTATTCCTGAAGACAACTCTTCCTCTGCCCCCCCTTGGCGACCTTGCGCCCGTTGCGTGAAACTCATTCCGTTTCTTTTCCGAAACATATCCAAACTCAGAATGCCTGGGTTCTATCCCAAGACTCACAACCCCATCGACTCGATGGGATTGAAGTCCGATGCATGGTATGAGCTCCGCACCAGCGGGCCGCTCGCCACATGGGTGAATCCCTTCTTGCGGGCGATCTCCCCGTAGAGATCGAAGGTCTCGGGGGTGATGTATTCCACCACCGGGAGGTGCTGGGGGCTGGGGCGGAGATACTGCCCCATGGTAAGCACGCCGACGTTCGATTCACGCAGATCATCCATAGCCTGGAAGATCTCGTTCTCCGTCTCACCGAGACCGAGCATGATGCCGCTCTTGGTGACCATCTTCTGACCCTTGGACTCGGCGAGATCGCGGGCGCGCTTGAGGAAATCGAGTGAGAGCCGGTACTTCGCACGGG
The DNA here is from genome assembly GCA_040380225.1 of Verrucomicrobiia bacterium. Classification (GTDB taxonomy): domain Bacteria; phylum Verrucomicrobiota; class Verrucomicrobiia; order Chthoniobacterales; family UBA6821; genus UBA6821. Next base: position 4,541 of record JBEIJN010000004.1, read on the forward strand.
AGCGGACCATCGGGGTGAGGCGCTCAACGGTCTCTAGGTTGTGGTTGAAGATATGGGGCGCCGCATCGACGACGGTCTGAAGGGAGGAATCCTTGCCGTTGAAGTCGGGTGTCAGGATCTCGATGATGATCGAGGCATCCATGTCACGGATCGCCTGAATGGTGCGGGCGAAATGCTCGGCGCCTCCATCAGGAATGTCATCACGCGCGACGGCGGTGATGACGACGTGCTTGAGCTTCATGCGGCGCACGGCCTCGGCGACACGCTCGGGCTCATCGTGCTCGAGCGGGAAGGGCTTGGCCGTGTCGACGGCGCAGAATCCGCAGGCGCGGGTGCATCGGTCGCCCGCGATCATCATGGTGGCGGTTCCGCCGCTCCAGCACTCCCATCGGTTCGGACACTGGGCACTCTCGCAGACGGTGTGGAGGCGCAGATCGGAGATCATCGCCTTGGTGGAGAAGAAAACGGGATTCGACGGCAGGCGAACCTTGATCCAGTCGGGCTTGCGCTCCTGATGGAGTGATGGGTCGATCTTGGGAGTGGCCATGGGGAAGAGATTAAAGGAGTGGAAACGGTTAAGGAAGCGCTGAATCAGCGGTTCCTTACGGCAAGGAAGGCGAGAGCAAGGGTTGCGCGGCGATTTTCCCCACATCGGCGGAAATTCCCTGCCCCTCGATCAACCCTCTCGCGGCGTAAAAGTCCGCCCGGTCAAATGACTTCGAACAGACAGCCTTCCACTGAAGAAGGAGGGTATGATCCAACTTGTCGATCAATGGGCGGATCTCACCCGGCAGGTCTTTCGGCGGTGTGGAGGGCCGGGGGAGACCGCTTGCCCATCCCATGATCATCTCCTCCTGAAGCCGGCATGAGGCCGCGATCTGGGGTTTGAAAAAGCAGGAAACCTCCTCGGGAGTCAAACCGATCTTCCTCCCCTCTTGCTTGAGATCAGCCAACACTTTGGCCTCGCGTGCCAGATCACGAACCTTGGCATGATTGCAAAACTTGGCCCAAGCGACCTCACGGGAGAGTAAAAGCCGGGCCACGATGGAGTTCACCAACTCTTCCTCCGGTCTGGCCAAAGCGGCGGACTCGTCCCACCGAAAGGCTTGAGACCAGACGGGGCCCGCAAGCAGGAGGAGGAACGCTATCAGTGGAAAAATCCGCATGGCGATTGCTCCCATCGGGCACATTCAGCGTTGGCCGGGGACATTCCCGTAGGAGCCGCGATTGGCCAGAGCGCGGTGCAGGGTGATCTGGTCGGCCTGCTCCACACCTCCGCCGGCGGGAAGCCCCTGGGCGATACGGGTCACATGAACCCCGGTCGGCGCCAGCATCTCGGCAAGATAATGGGAGGTCGCCTCCCCCTCCACGTCGGCACCGAGAGCCAGGATCACCTCGGAGGGGCGCTCCTCACCGACGCGTTCGATCAGTTCGGCAATCCGAAGCTGCTCCGGACCGATACCGTCAAGCGGGGAAAGCTTTCCCCCGAGCGCATGGTAGCGGCCTCGGAAGACACCGGTCCGCTCGAGCGGCAGGATGTCGGTGGCCGTCTCGACGATGCATAGTTCGCGTCCGGCACGGGCCTCGTCACGGCAGAGGGAGCACTCCTCCGCCTCGGCGAAGAATCCGCAGAGACGGCAGGTCCTCAGGGTCTCGCGGGCCGTGGTGATGGCGGAGACCAACTGGTCGGGCTTGGCGTCCGGGGAACGGAGTATCCAGAGAGCAATGCGCTCGGCACTGCGGGGCCCGATCCCGGGAAGCCGGCGGAACTGCCTTACCAACTCACGGAAGGAATCGGGGTAGTCGAGGAAAGCCATGGTGCAATATGAAGGGTGAGTTGTTTAGGATGGAAGCAATCGGTAAATAATCAAGGGAAGTCGAGGGCGCGGACCAACCACCTCTTTCCCTTGATAGGGAAGGTCCCAGAGGCTAGTTTTAACCCCCTTTTATGAGCAACAGCATCCTTGATCCGGCGCGTTCCGCCGCCGTCGAACTGAGCAACGACGAGATCGCGCGCTACTCGCGCCATCTCATCATGCCCGAGGTCACCCTCGAGGGGCAGAAACGGCTCAAAGCCTCCAGCATTCTCTGCATCGGCACCGGAGGCCTCGGTTCCCCGATCGCCCTCTACCTCGCGGCCGCCGGCATCGGCAGGATCGGACTCGTCGATTTCGACACCGTCGATTTCTCCAACCTCCAGCGCCAGATCCTCCACGGCACGCGCGACGTCGGCCGCAAGAAGATCAACAGCGCCCGGGACACCATCAAGGAGATCAACCCCAACGTGCAGGTCGACCTCCACGACTGCCTCTTCACCTCGGAGAACGCCGAGGAACTGGTCACCCCCTACGACATCGTCATCGACGGCACGGACAATTTCCCGACCCGCTACCTCTCCAACGATATCTGCGTCTTCCAGAAGAAGCCCAACATCTACGGCTCCATCTTCCGCTTCGACGGACAGTGCACCGTCTTCGCACCACACCTCGGCGGGCCCTGCTACCGCTGCCTCTATCCCGAGCCACCGCCACCGGGGATGGTCCCGAGCTGCGCCGAGGGAGGCGTCCTGGGCGTTCTCCCGGGCATCATCGGCGTCATGCAGGCGATCGAGGCGATCAAGCTGATCGTCGGAATCGGCGAGCCGCTAATCGGCCGCCTGATGCACTTCGACGCGCTGAAGATGAAGTTCCGAGAGTTCAAGATCCGCAAGGATCCCAAGTGCCCGGTCTGCGGCGAGAACCCGACCGTCACCGAACTCATCGACTACGATACCTTCTGCGGTATTCCTCAGGCGGCTGCGGCCGAGGAGGCCGAGACCCCCGTGCCCGAGATCACCGTCGAGGAACTGCAGGCCAAGCTCCAGAGCGGGGAAAAAGTCACCCTGATCGACGTGCGCGAGCAGTTCGAGTGGGACATTGCCCGGATTCCCGGCGCCAAGCTGATCCCCTTGGGCGATCTCCACAGCCGCATGAGCGAACTCGACAGCGCCGAGACGATCTACCTGCAGTGCAAGTCGGGCGTCCGCTCCGCCAACGCCCTCCGGGAACTGCAGGGAGCGGGATTCTCCAAGCTCTTCAACGTGCAGGGGGGCATCCTTGCCTGGGCCGACCGGATCGACAAATCCGTCGCCAAGTATTGATCCATGGCGGATTTTCTTTCGGAACTCTCGGCATTGCTACGCTGCCCCGTCACGGGGCAGCAGCTCCATATCGCCTCACCGGAAGAACTCCGCGCCATCTCCCCCGACGACGGGAAGGATGCCGACGGGTTCCTCGTCCGTGAGGACGGCCAAGCCGCCTACCCGGTGAAGAACGGCATCCCCTCACTCCTTGCGGAGGCGGCCATCGGGCTCGCGCCCGCTGACCGGAAAGCTGAAAGCTGCCGTAACGGATGCGAAGCAACGGCCGGGCCATCAAACTTGAAACCTGAAGATTTCTGATTTTCCCTCTCCCCTAGCCCCCTAGCCCCCTGCCCCTATCTCCTAGCTCCTTGTTCCCATTTTCTCAGCCTCTGACCTAACAGCCTTCAGTCTTCAGCCTTCAGCCTTTTCTTCCCAATGACCGAACTCGAAACCATCCGGCACTCCTGCGCCCACGTGCTGGCCAATGCCATCCTCCGCATCTGGCCCGAGGCCCAGTTCGCCGCAGGCCCCCCGGTCGATAACGGCTTCTACTACGACGTCGATCTGGGACACCGGATCAGCCCCGAGGACTTTGAGAAGATCGAGAAGGAGATGGCCGCGATCATCGCCGAGGCCCAGCCCTTCCAGCGTGAGGTGATCACCCGTGACGAGGCCCTCGCCATGGGAGAACGGGGTGAACTCGCGGGACTCTCTCCCCGCCCCCAGCCGAGCAAGTTCAAGCTCGATATCATCACCCGCATCCCCGCCGGCGAGGAGATCACCCTCTACCGCAACGGTGCCTTCACCGACCTCTGCGCGGGTCCCCACGTTCCCACCACCTCCGGGATCGGAGCCTTCAAACTGACCCATGTGGCGAGCGCCTTCTACCAGGGGGATGAGAAGAATCCCCAACTCCAGCGCATCTACGGCACAGCCTTCGCTTCCGCCGAGGAACTCGAGAAGCACTTCGCCCTGCTCGAGGAGGCAAAGAAGCGCGATCACCGCAAGGTCGGGAAGGAACTCGGCCTCTTCCACATCGACGATTCCGTCGGCCAGGGTCTGATTCTCTGGACCCCGAAGGGCGCGATCATGCGCCAGGAGATGCAGAACTTCATCAGCGGGGAACTGGCCAAGCAGGGCTACTCGCAGGTCTTCACCCCGCACATCGGGCGCCTCGACCTCTTCCGCACATCCGGCCACTTCCCCTACTACGCCGAGTCCCAGTTCCCCCCGCTCATCGAGCGCGACACGATGGAGAAACTGGCCGACGAGGGATGCTCCTGCGCCGACCTCGGCAACCGCGTCTCCGCAGGAGAGATCGACGGCTACCTTCTCAAGCCGATGAACTGCCCCATGCACGTGAAGATCTTCGCGTCGCAGCCGCGCAGCTACCGCGACCTGCCCGTGCGCCTTGCCGAGTTTGGCACCGTCTACCGCTGGGAGCAGTCGGGCGAACTCAACGGCATGACCCGCGTCCGCGGCTTCACCCAGGACGACGCCCACCTCTTCGTCACCGAGGAGCAGATGGCCGGCGAACTCAAGGGCTGCCTCGATCTGGTGAAGACCGTACTCGGCACCTTCCGGATGACCGACTACCGCGTCCGCATCAGCCTCCGCGATCCCTCCTCAGACAAGTATGTGGGTGATCCCGCCAACTGGGACCGTGCCGAGCAGGCCTGCCGCGATGCCGCCGCGACGCTCGGGGTTCCCTTCACCGAAGAGGAAGGAGAAGCCGCCTTCTACGGCCCCAAGATCGATTTCGTCGTCAAGGACGTGCTCGGCCGCGAATGGCAGCTTGGAACCGTCCAGGTCGACTTCAACCTCCCCGTCCGCTTCGAGCTCTCCTACACGGGGGCCGACGGCAAGGCCCATGTCCCGGTGATGATCCATCGGGCCCCTTTTGGATCGCTTGAGCGCTTCACGGGAGTCCTCATCGAGCACTTTGCGGGCGACTTCCCCGTCTGGCTTGCCCCGGAGCAGGCGCGCATCCTTCCGGTCTCCGAGAAGGTGGCCGACTACGCCCGTTCCGTGGTGGCCGAGATGACCGCGCGGGGCATCCGCGCCACCGCCGACCTCTCCCCCGAGAAGCTCGGGGCCAAGATTCGCCTTGCCCAGGTCGAGAAGGTGCCCTACATGATCGTCATCGGACCCAAGGAGGAGGCCGCAGGCCAACTCTCCATCCGTAGCCGCCAACGCGGCGACGAAGGGGCCGTCGCGAAAGATGAATTCATCCAACGAATCGAATCCGAAATCCGTGACCGCACGCTCACAGTCTGAGCGCGCATGACACCACGTTGCCTGAATCCCTTGGTTTTCCCTCTTTTGCAGTCCCTAACCCGCCGGCGCCATCGTGCCGGCACAACCCCGCACCGTCAGGTGCATTGAAGTCCCATTAATCCTGCATTCATCCGCGTCAACGACCGCATCCGCGCCCGCGAGGTCCGCGTCATCATCGGCTCCACCGGCCAGCAACTCGGCATCCTCAAGACCGACGAGGCCGTCCGCCGCGCCAAATCGTACGGCCTCGACCTGATCGAGGTGGCCCCCACGGCCAATCCCCCCGTCTGCCGCATCGCCGACTTCGGCAAGTTCAAGTACGAGCTGACGAAGAAGGAGAAGGAGAGCAAGCACAGCGCCAGCAAGATCAAGGAGATCAAGTTCCGCGTGAAGATCGGGACGCATGACTACGAGACGAAGCTCCGCCATGCCGAGGAGTTCCTCGAGAAGGGCAACAAGCTCAAGATGGTCCTCCAGTTCCGTGGTCGTGAGAACGCCCACAAGGATCTCGGCATCGCCATGATGCAGAAAATCATCAAGGATCTCGAAACCATGGCCTTGGTCGATATGCCCCCCAAGCTGGTGGGCCGCGCCGTCGGCATGACCATGAGCCCCCTCCCCGCTGCCAAGCGGAAGAGGAAATTCGCCAAGATCGAGGAAGAATACGTCGAGGACGAGGATGAGGATCACGATGATGAGGAAGGCGACGAGGGTGAAGACCCCGTGAAAGCCGAGGAGACCGGCCATGCCGGTTGATCCCAAGGCCTCCAAGCGTCTCTACCTTTTCGACATCGACGGCACCCTGATCACCTCGGGGGGAGCCGGGGAGCGTGCTTTCCACCAGGCCGTAGAGGAACTCTGCGGGGGACTCTCACCCCTGGAAGGGGTCAATTTCGCAGGCAATACCGACACGGGGATCGCCCGTGAAGTCCTCATGGCGGCCGGCATGGAGCCGACCCAGGAGAAGATCATGGCATTGCTCGATGCCTACCTCTCGAGGCTTGCCGACCGGATGCACCGCCATCAGGGACGCCTCCTGCCGGGAATCATCACCCTGCTTGACCGGATGAGGGAGCGCCCCGACTGCGTCCTTGCACTCCTCACCGGCAATCTCGCCGCAGGGGCCGAGGTGAAGCTCTCCCACTATGGCGTCTGGCACTACTTCGGCTTCGGTGCCTATGCCGACGACCACCATGTCAGGAACGAACTGGGACCCGTCGCGCAGGCGCGTGCGCTGGAGCAGCATGGCGAGGAGTTTCCTCCGGAACGGATCTACGTGATCGGCGACACACCCCGCGACATCGAGTGCGGGAAGGCTTTCGGCGCGGTCACCGTCGCCGTGGCCACGGGCAAATACGCACGGGAGGAACTCGCCTCCCACGGGCCGGATTTCCTCTTCGACGACTTCTCCGATCCCGACTCCGTCCTAGCCGCGATCGCGCCGGGACAACACTGAAAGGTTTCACGCAAAGCCCGCAAAGGCCGCGGAGAGCCGGTTTAAAGTGCCTTCAGGGGGTCGTCCCCTTGCGGACGAGGCGGGGGGAGATCTTGATCTTCGGAGCGCCACGACCAGCATTGCCGCCTTCATCGGTCATTTTGATCCATCTGGCGGCCTCCCTACCGATCTCCTCGAATCCTGGGTCCACGGCGGTGATTGCGGGACTGACGGCATCGGTCCAAGAGGAATTGTCGCAACTCACGATCGAGGCATCGCGGGGGACTTGGATCCCCGCCGCGGTCAGGAGGGTCAGCAAGCGTAGCGCATCACAGTCGTTCTCCGTGACGAATCCGATTCCGTGCGCGGCATTCGCGGCGGCCAGTTCCACGGCGCGCTTCCCGTCCAACACAAGCGGATCCGGATCCTTGCCCTTACGCGACTCCATGATCCTGAGGAATGTCCTGCGCATTGCCGAGAAAACCGACCGATCCTCGGGCGCGGTGGTGAAGTAATGGATCCTGGTCAACCCCACCGAACGGAGGTGATCGACGGCCAGTTTCACGCATGCGGGGTAGTCCGGCAGAAAGCAGGCGTCCTTGGTTCCGGGCGGCGCGCGATCCAGCCAGGCCACCCGGAAGCAACGGCGGAAGGGCCTGACCGCATCGCCGAACTCCTTCTCATGGCCGCGCGGCGGGATCACGAGCAGGCGGTCGATCCCGTGGCTGTGAGCGAATCCCTCGACCAGACGTCTGAGCACCTCCGCCTTCTGGCGGGGATCCACCGCAATGACAGAGGCGGTGTCCCCGAGTTCATTCACCAAGCCCCTGTAGACAGGTCCGATGTAGACGCCGTCCACCTTTCCGGCAAGGGCCACGCGCAGGATCCGCTCACGCCGGGAGTTGACGAAGTAGCCGCGGCCATGCTGGGGAACCAGCACCCCCTCGGCGACCAGATCCTCGAGAGCCTGTCGCACCGTCTCCCTGGCCACGCCGAATCGGTTTTTCAGCATGTTGATGGAGGGAATGGCAACTCCCTCCCCGAAGGTTCCGTTTCCGATGCCTTCGCGCACCCACCCTCTCAGTTGCTCCTTGAGCGGTGCCCGGCGCCCGGGTTTGGGCGAGACATTGGCAAGCAGGCCCTCTTCCCTTCCTCCTCTGGAAATGGTCGCGGGTGCTTCTGCTTTCATGGGATCGCGGGTGGGGGCAGCGGAGAGAATCGGCGAGGACCTGCCTCTTGGCAACGCCAGTTGGCAATGCTCGGGCATCAGCACATCACTCGACCGTCACACTTTTTGCCAGGTTCCTGGGTTGATCGATCTCGCATCCCCTGAGTCGGGCGACGTGATAGGAAAACAACTGGAGGGCAACGGTCGCCGGGATGGTGGCGACCAGGGGGTGGCAGGGGGGGATGGGGATGTGGTCGTCCATGGCCTCCACCGTCTCGTGATCCCCCTCCGTGACGATGCCCAGAATCCTTGCCCCACGGGCGCGGCATTCCTCGATGTTGCCGATCGTCTTGTCCTTGCCGGGAATGTCGCAGGCGAGGGCGATCACGGGCGTACCGGGGACGAGTAGGGCGATGGGGCCGTGTTTCAATTCGGCCGCATGATAGCCCTCGGCATGGATGTAGGAGATCTCCTTGAGCTTGAGAGCGCCTTCCAGGGCCACCGGATACATGGGGCCGCGACCGATGAAGAAGGCATGCTCCTCCGCGGTGTACTTCGCGGCGAGTTTGGCAATCATCGAGTTTTGGGCGATTACCCTTTTCACCAGCGACGGGATCCCGGCGATCTCGCGGGCAAACCGGATTCCCTCATCCCGTGAAAAACGGCGCCCCCTCCCGATTTTCAACGCCATCATGAGGAGAACCGCCACCTGACAGGTGAATGCCTTGGTCGACGCGACGGAAATCTCCGGTCCGGCATGCAGATAGACTCCCCTCCCCGTCTCGCGGGCAATGGTGGAGGCGACGACATTGCAGAGGCTCATGACAAAGGCCCCCTTTTGCTTCGCCTCCCGCACGGCGGCGAGCGTGTCGGCGGTCTCTCCCGACTGGGATACCGCCACGACCAGATCGCGGCTTCCCAGGATCGGGTTGCGGTAACGGAACTCGGCGGCCTGCTCCACCTCGGCATGGATCCCCGCGATCTCCTCGAAGGCATATTCCCCGACCAGACCCGCGTGAAGGGAGGTTCCGCATCCGACAAGGACCACGCGGTTGAGATCGGCGAGTTCGCGGGGAGAGGTTCCCATGCCTGCGAGCACAGAAATGCCGTGGTTCAGGTCCAGGCGGCCGCGGAGGGCGTTGGCCAGCGAATCGGGCTGCTCGTGGATCTCCTTGAGCATGAAGTGATCGAATCCCCCCTTCTCGGCCGCGGAGGAGTCGAGACCGAGTTCCGAAATGCCCCGGGTGACGGGTATGTTGTTGAGATCCCTGATGTCGATCGAATCCCGCGTGACGACGGCGATGTCGTTGTCGTCTAGGTAGATCACCCGCTGGGTATGGGCAAGGATGGCCGAAGCGTCCGAGGCGATAATCGTCTCCCCGTCACCCACTCCGATCACGATGGGACTGCCTCGCCGCGCCGTGATGATCCTGTCCGGCTCCCGCGCGGAGAGCACCGCGATGCCGAAAGTCCCCTCCACCTGATGCAGCGCGTCGCTCACGGCCTGCAAGAGATTCCCCTTGTCACAATCCCCGATGAGATGGGCGAGGACCTCGGTGTCGGTCTCGGAGAAAAACCGATGACCATTTCCCTCCAGACGGGCGCGCAGGGAGCGGTAGTTCTCGATGATCCCGTTGTGAACCAGGGCAAGGCTGCCGGATTGGTCGAGATGCGGATGGGCGTTGTTTTCCGTGGGGGCCCCGTGGGTGGCCCATCGGGTGTGGGCGATACCGGTCGTCACGCGGCGGAACATCTCCTCAGGCCACTCGGCCAGGGCCCTTTCCTGGAGAGCCGCCACCTTGCCGGCCGCCTTGGCGACCCTGATCCGGTCATCATCCATGACGGCCAGGCCGGCGGAGTCATACCCCCGGTACTCCAGTCGACGAAGCCCGTTGATGAGGATGCCGGGAGCATCCGCCTTTCCAATATATCCTACGATTCCGCACATAAGGGTAAGGTGGTCGGTGTCAGTGCTCCGTGCCGGATCATCCGATTTCCTCCCGGATGGCGGAGACAAAGCGCTCCGACCAGGCACGGCATTCCGCGTCGCTCCGGTGCTCGACCAGCACGCGGATCTTATTCTCCGTGCCCGAACACCGGATCAGATGTCTTCCCTGATCGCCGAAGGCTTCCGTCGCCTCCTCCATGAGGCGCTTGAGACCCTTTAGCGAATCAAGCGGGGGCTTCGCCGTGACGGGCATGTTGACGAGCACTGAGGGATACTCCTCCATCACCGAGGCGAGGGATGCGAGGGATGTGTTTTTGCCGCGCATCAGGCGCAGGACCTGCAAGGCGCTCACGATGCCATCCCCGGTGGTGGCGTGGTCCGCGAAGATCACATGGCCGGAGCTTTCACCCCCGAAGGAGTGTCCTCCCGAGCGGATGCATTCGATGACGTTCCGGTCACCGACCGCGGTGGCCTCCATCCTGATCCCGTGTGATCTCATCGCCTCCTTCAGACCCGGATTGCTCATGACGGTCGCCACCAAGGTGTCGTTCCGGAGTTTCCCCTGTTCCTTGAGGCCGATGGCACAGAGCGCGAGGATGCGGTCGCCGCTCACCGTTTCGCCGCAGGCATCCGTGAAGATCACGCGGTCGGCATCCCCGTCGAAGGAGATTCCCAGATCAGCCCCGTGTCGGCGGACCAGTTCCCCGGCATGCTCCGGGTGCAGGGCCCCGCAGCCGCTGTTGATATTGAGACCATCCGGCTGGACTCCGGCGGTGATCACCTCGGCACCGAGTTCCTTAAAGATCAGGGGGGCGATGAAGTAGGCCGCGCCGTGCCCGCAGTCGACGACGATCCTGAGGCCATGCAGGGAGATATTGTCGGCGGTCTGCTTGGCAAACTCGATGTAACGCCCGCGGGCATCCTCGATGCGCTGGGCCTTGCCGATCTCCCTCGGGTGCAGGGGGGCGGACTCAGGTTCCTCACCAAGAACCAGACGCTCGATCAATGCTTCCGACGAGTCGGAAAGCTTGAAGCCGTCGGGACCGAAAATCTTCATTCCGTTGTCCTCGTAGGGATTGTGCGAGGCGGTGATCATGATTCCAGCCGAGGCGCCCATCGACTTCGTCAGATGCGCCACAGCGGGCGTCGGCAACGGCCCCACCAGAAAGACATCCATCCCCATCGAGACCAGGCCACTGGTCAGCGCCGTCTCGAGCATGTAGCCGGAAATGCGCGTGTCCTTCCCCACGAGAACCCTGTTCCGGCTGCGGCCCGTCGACCGAAGGGCCTGGGCCGTCGCTTTCCCGACGCGAAGAGCGATTTCCGCGGTGATCGGAAATTCGTTCACCCTTCCCCTGATGCCGTCGGTTCCGAAAAACTTCATGAGATACGCTTGTTGGCGGCACGGGATTCCCCGCAGCTTTCGGAAGGACGGCTCATCGTACCGGATTGTCCTGCAGACCAAGGAGACGCACTGCGTTCCGGTGAAGGATCTTCGTGGCGATCTCCTCGGGGAGTCCGAGGCCGTGAATCGCAAAGGGCGCGATGCTTCGCTTGAAGGGCGGGGAGGTCTGGATCCTCGACGAGGTGATGAACTCGATGTTGGAGATGTTGAAGGCCGTGGTGGTCTCGATGTAGCGCTCCCTTGCGTCGGCTACGTCGAGCGGTATCTCCCCTGGCTGATAGAGGATCTGCGCCTGCTGGCCGGTGGGGACATTGGTGTCGTCGTAGATCACATCTGTTCCGAAAAAGATGCGGTCGGCGTAGGCGGTGAAAAACTCCCGCGTGTGGGCGGCACGGCGGGCACTGCGTGCCAACTCCGGGACGCGTGCGGAGAAGTCGTAGACAATGTTCGGGTGCGCATCGAGATCCTCGGCAGCGCAGTCGAGCGAGTCGGCTTTCTCCGCACAATGCGGGAAAATGAAGGTCGTGCCACGATGGCGGGCCACCATTTGAATGCGGTCACCGAGCAACTCGTTGGCCGAAGGCTGACCCGTATTGTAATAGGTCCACCACGCATACTCGCCGTAGAGGACGCCATTCCAGAAATTGAATTCATTCACCGGCTCCCAGAAGTTCGGCGGATCAGCGCTGTGGATTAGCACAGGGATACCCAATTCCCCCGCTTTTGCCCAGATCGGATCAAGCTCGGAATCGCTTGGACGCCAGTAACGGCCATCGGGGCGGCGGTAGCCGAGGCCAAGGGCCTTGAAAACCTTCAGCCCGCGCATGCCTGCAGCAAAATCACGCTCCATCTGCGCTGCGGCTGTCTTGCCGAAATCCGGTTCATTGATGCGGCTGAAGTCAACATTCCCGAAGGTGATGAAACGGCCCGGGTATTTCGCGAAGGCATCAAGGTGGCGTTGCAATCCGTCGCCGAAACCGTCGTGCCACGCCAGAACGACCGAGGCCTCTATCCCGCTGCGGTCCATCGCCTCCACGGCGAGGTCGGCGTAATGCGGATAGACATGGGTGTGGATGTCGATGATGCGTTGCATGGCTCAGTACTCCAAGTTTTCGTAGAACTCGATTTTGACGGATTTGAAAAACTGCGACTGCTCGGCGAAGAGTTCCTCGTGGGTCTCGTCGGCGGCGAAGGAGTCGAGCGCCTTGCGGGCCTCGTCGAGACTGGCGAACTCGCCCTGCCACACGAGCGTGTTGCATGGCTCGCTCCCGGATATCGGCTTCATCCGCCTGCCTTGCGGGAGGTCGGGGCGGGAGCGTTCTAGGGCGGCGAAACGTCGTTCGAGTTCCAGGAATTCCTTTTCCTTCCGGACATCGAACTGCTGGAGGATGCGCATGGTGACGGGCATGGTGTCGTTGGTTGGGTTTATTGAAGAAAATCGAGAACAGCCGGAGGCAGAACGAGTCCCTGCTCGGCGGCGAAAACGCGCAAAGCCCGGCGATCAATGCCGGGATTGATCGTGTGGGGACTGGTGACCGACATGGCCCCCGCAAGGATGCCGATCCACTGTGCATCCTCGAGAGCCAGCCCTGCGGCGAGGCCGGCCAGGATGCCGGAGAAATGCGCATCACCCGCACCGGCTGCGCTCCGGACTTCCACCCTGGGAGTTGCGATGAAATGAAGCCCCCCGCCATCGACGGTCCAACTGCCCAGGGCTCCGGCTGTGATGGAGAGTTTCAGGTGGGGGAATTGGCGGCCGAACATGGCGGCGATTCTTGTGACGATCGCCTCCGCATCACCTTCCGCACTTGTTCCGGCAAGGCTTGCGGCCTCATCGAGGTTGATGGCAAGCAGATCCACCCGGGAGAGCAGGGAGCTTTCCCTCACCTCCTCCATTTCCCCGGAGGAGAACGAGGCCGCCCTCAGGAAACCGTGTTCCCCGGCGAGTTCGAGAAGTTCACGGCGCGCGGGCAAGGGGACTTCGGGAACGGCAAGAGCAATGCCCCGCGAGGCGTGTTTTTCAAACCAGGGCGCGGCTTTGCGGACATCCTCCGGCATCACCTGTCCGCTGGCGGAGTCGGTGACGGTGAGGTTGCCACCCGAGCCGTCGGGATAGAGCAGGCAAATGCAGTCGAGGGTCTGTGCGCCGGGAATGACTGATGTCAGCGAGAGATCGAGACCCTCGGCGCGCATCTCCTCGAGCATCCTGCGGCCCGCAGGGTCATCCCCTACCTTGCCCACCGGCAGGGTCTTGAAGTCGCCACCGGCAAGACGCTGAACGTAATGACTGATGATGTGCAGCTTGCAGTAGTCGCGGCGGTCGAGAAACCGTCCGCCGCGGCTCTCCTCCCGGCCCAGTGTGTGGTTGCCGCTCAACGCGAAGAAGGTTCCGGTGCCGATGCCGCCGGTGCCGATCATGGCATCGTATCTTCGCGTGGTTTGCATGACGGGTCAGGCGGTCAGATCCCCAGATCCCACTCCGGATGAAAGCTCACCGGATGCGTGGCTGTTTCAAGGGTGGCTGTCACAAGGGCGTCGGGATGCTCCTGCAGCAGCGTCATGGGATATTCGGGCGTCGGTTCACTGAAGAGCGCCACCCGGAGTGCGGTCTGTTTCCATGCACCGGTATCGCTGAAGAGACGCACCTTTTTGGCCGAGAGGCATTCCTTCAGGCCGAGCGTCACGCTCATCGGCGGCACGAACTGGTAGGCGCAGCCGAAGGTGCGCTGTGCGAGCGCTATGATCGTGTCGAGGTTGTTGTCCTGCACACGGACGGTGCAGTTGCGCAGATCGTCAAGGGAGAGGGCGCTGAAGGGGTGACGCCGGGCCTGATTGTAGGCGATGTGGCCGTCCTGGCCCCAGCCTCCGTAGGTGATGTCGATCGGCTCGCGGGCGATTTCATCGGCGATTTCCAGGAAATTGGTCGCATTCGGCCACCAGCGCTTCTCCTCCGGGGTGACCAACGCGGGATCAACCGGCCCGTAAAACTCGCGCTCCATGAATCCACGGAAGCTGTAGGGATGGTTGCGCGGCAACTCGCGGGCCTGCCAGTCGAGACACTCATCCATGTGGAAGACGGTGAGATTGCGCAGGCTGATCTGCTCACGGTTCACCACCTCGGCAAACGGCTTGTACCAGCAGGCCGGCCCGCACGGGATGATCGCACGGGTCGGCAGGTTCTTTGCGTTGTTGCCTGCGATGAGATCCGCGAGCTCGCGCGCCATCAGGGCTCCCATCGCCGCCGAATCAGCAGCGATGCGGAAAGGGACTTTGCGTACGGGATGGTTTTCGAGTTCGGTTGCCGGGATCCGGCACCATTCCTGAAGGGTTGAAGGTGTGATGGGTGTCATGAGGGCCTGATCGTAGGTTTTTTGGTTCCGAGAATGATCCATGATTGGCACAGTAAAGCACAGTTGTCAACCACAACGACTTTGAAGGTTATTGGAGAATATTTTTGAATTCGGCGATAAAGCCCCCCTCATCTCTGCGCCTCTGCGGGAAAACCTCTATTCCCCTAAAACGAGGCCGTCATCCCGTAGAGGAACCCCTTGAGGTATTCGGTCTCGGGGAAGCCGACGAGGATAGGGTGATCCGGGCTCTGTCCGTAGGTCTGCAGTTGCCGGGCTGTCCTGCGTGCATCGCCGAAAGCCTCGGAAACGCTCCCGCCGAATTCTTCCGCGGAGACATGGTGGGAGCATGAGAAGGTGGCAAGCAGACCATCCTTGGAGAGTAACTGGGCCGCCTTGAGGTGCAGCTCCCGGTAGCCGCGGAGCGCGTCGGCGATTCCCTTGCGTGTGCGGGTGAAGGGAGGGGGATCGAGGATGATCAGGTCGTATTCCTCCTCGCGGCGGGCGGCCTGGGAGAGCACCTCGAAGACATCTGCTCCGACCACCTTCACGGCGACGTTATTGAGGCGGGCATTGGCCTCGATCCGGGGAAGATTCTCCTTCCCTGACTCGACGGCGGTGACCTCGGCGGCGCCCTCCTGCGCGCAGGCGATGGCGAAGGCTCCCTGATTGGAGAAGCAGTCGAGCACACGACGCCCTTTGGCCCATGCGGCCACCTGACGGTAACTGGCGGTCTGGTCCAGGTAGAATCCGGTCTTCTGGCCGTGGATCGCGTCGAGATGGAACTTCATCCCGGCCACCGTGATCTCGAAGGCACCCGGTTCAGGGCCCAGCAGCACGCCGGTCCGAACCTCGAGTCCCTCGGCCTTGCGCGAGGAGGAGTCGTTCCTCTCGACGACGCTCTCCACCCCGAGGACCTCCTTCACCGCGGCGGCGATGAGATCGCGACGGAGGTCCATGGCCATGGTCAGTGTCTGCAGGGTGGCGACGCTTCCGAAGCGGTCGACAATGACTCCCGGTACCGCGTCACTCTCGCTCCAGAGAACACGCCTCACCATGGGATCGATGCCGAGAGCGTCGCGGAACTCCTGGGCACGCTGGAGCCTCCGGGTGAAGAACTCGACGTCAAGGTCCTGACGACGGCGTGAGAAGCGGCGTGCGACGATCTGTGACTTGGAATTGTAGACGGCGCTGCCGAGCATCCGGTCGCGTCCATCCTTGATTGAGACGACATCGCCGTCCTGCGGATTGCCGAAGGCCTTGAGCACCTCGGTCCCGTAGACCCAGTCATGCCCGTGTAGAATTCGCGCCCTGGGGCGCACGACAAGTCCTCCCATGGTCAGAACGCGAACGCCTCCTCGTGAAGCGGCGCCGGCACCCCTGCGGTGATTCCCTCCCGCGGCACCTCGGGATACTCGAAGACCTTCCCCTCGAAGTTACGGAAGACCACCTTCTCCCGGTCGTGAAAGAATACGTAACCGGGATTCACCGGCACCTTGCCGCCGCCGCCCGGCGCATCGATCACGAACTGCGGAACGGCATATCCGGTGGTATGGCCGCGCAGTCCCTCGATGATCTCGACTCCCTTGGCCACGGGGGCCCGGAGGTGGGCCGATCCCTGGATCAGGTCGCACTGGTAGAGGTAGTAGGGGCGGACGCGGCAGCGGAGCAGCTTCTGGACGAGCGACTTCATCACGGGGAGGGAATCGTTCACCCCGGCCAACAGGACGCTTTGGTTGCCAAGCGGGACGCCGTGATCGGCCAGCATGGCCAGAGCGTCGCGCACTTCGGTCGTGAGTTCGCGGGGATGATTGGTGTGGATGCTCATCCAGAGGGGGTGATGCTTTTTCAGGATCGCGCAGAGCTGCGGCGTGATCCTCTGCGGAAGGAAGATCGGGACACGCGTGCCGATCCGGACGAACTCGATGTGCGGGATCGCCCTCAGGCGGCCGAGCAACGCGTCGAGCTTCTCGTCGGAGAAGAGCAGCGGGTCGCCCCCCGAGAGAAGGACGTCGCGCACTTCCGTGTGGTTCTCAAGATAGGCGATTGCCTCGTCGAAATCGGTGTGGAGTTCCTGCTCACCGGCCCCGCTCACCACGCGGGAGCGGGTGCAGTAGCGGCAGTAGGAGGCGCAGCGGTCGGTGACCAGAAACAGCACCCGGTCGGGGTAGCGGTGGACAAGACCCGGCACCGGCATGTGGCTGTCCTCGCCGCAGGGATCGGCCATCTCGGCAGGCGAGACCGTCCCCTCGCCGACATGGGGGATGATCTGGCGGCGGATCGGACAGTCGGGATTCTCCCGCTCGATCAGGTTGAAGTAGTGGGGAGTGACGGCCAGCGAGAGCTTGTTGCCGGAGAGGATGACGCCGGCACGCTCCTCGGGTGTCAGCTTCAGGTGCTTCTCCAGTCCCTCAAGGGTCGTGACCCTGTTCTTGAGCTGCCACTTCCAGTCATTCCACTGCCCGGCAGGCACATCTGCCCAGTAACCGGGAGCCGCGGAACGGAACCCCACATCGGGACCGCTCGGCACATGTTCGGAGATCGGTGATTCCATGGATCGGGGGTATGAGCGTGGGTCGAGGGTATCCAATTGTCAACGATGAGGGGGAAGCAAAGGCAAAATGGCAAACTGGCAAAATGAAAAAGCCAAAGGGGAGGGTAAAATTAGGGAACCGCTGATGAAATCCCATGAAGACCGCTCAAAGGCCGTTGCTGATTCTGTAACTCCGGGAAAGATTCTCGTTTCAGGTTTCCCCGTCACTTTCACTTTCACTTTTCCCATGACGGCCCCACTCTGGGAGCCGGAGGCACCCATCCATGACCATCGATCCGGAAAAGAAAATCGCGGGACTTCTCGTTCCACTCTTCGCCCTCAAAGGCAGGCACGACCTTGGCGTCGGTGACACGGAGGCCCTCTCCGAAGTGATCGAGTGGGCGGCGGGGAACAACTTCCGCGCCGTGCAGATCCTTCCGGTCAATGAAACCGGCGGCGACCACAGCCCCTACAATGTCCTGAGCGCCTTTGCGCTCGATCCCTCCACGATCACCACCCATCCCTCCTGGCTCCCGGAATTGACCCCGGCAGAGTATCGGCGGATCACGGAGAAGCGGGACCTGACCTCCCTCCGCTCCGGCCCGGTTGATTACACGCAGACCAAGTCCCTCAAGCGTGAACTGCTCGAATCGGCTTGGAGCCGCTTCCAGAAGGGTGACGGGCGCGGCGGGAGGGCCAAGCTCTTCGCACGTTTTCTGGAAGATCACTCCGCGTGGCTTCCCGACTACACGCTCTACCGGATCCTGTTGGAAAGGAACGACAACATGGAGGACCTCTCACTGTGGCCTCTCGATCAGCGCAACGCGGCATCCGCGCATGACTGGCTTGCAGGCCTTCCCTCGAAAGAACGCGCGGAGATCGAGGAGCGCCGCCTCTTCTTCGCGTATGTGCAATGGATCGCCTTCTCCCAGTGGTCCTCGGTCGCGGATCTCGCCGGGACGCTCGGAGTCGCGCTGATCGGCGATGTCCCGGTCGGCGTCGCTGCAGGAGGGGCCGATGTCTTTGCGGCCCCCGGGGAATTCGATCCGGCCCGCTCCTGCGGCGCCCCTCCCGAGAAGGTCTTCAAATCCGACCCGTTCACCGAACAATGGGGGCAGAACTGGGGATTCCCCCTCTACCGCTGGGAGGTGATGGCCCGGAATAACTTCGCCTGGTGGCGTCGGCGGCTACGCCTTCTGCGATCGGTCTTCCACCTGGTCCGCGTCGATCACGCGCTCGGATTCTTCCGGATCTACAGCTTCCCCTGGGGGCCGCATCGCAATGCCGAATTCACCGGACTCTCCAATGAGGCTGCCATGGCCAGGACGGGCGGGGCACTCCCAGGATTCGTCGACCGCGACGACTCCACCCCGGAAAACCGCAGCCACAACGAGGTCCACGGCGAGGTTCTCCTCGGCATCCTCGATGCCGAACTCGGCACCCACCGCCTCATCGCGGAGGATCTGGGTGATGTGGCCCCCTATGTCCGCCCGGTCATGGCCCGCATGGGACTTCCCGGTTTCAAGATCCCGATGTGGGAACGTCTTCCTGACGGATGCATGCAACCCGGGGAAACCTATGAGCGCATCTCGGTGGTCACCTACGCCACGCACGACCACGCGCCGATCCGAACGCAATGGGAGGAATGGCAGGCCGGGGTCCGGCGGGGCGGCGGTGAGGAAGAGGGGTGCAGGAGGATCCTCGGCGAGCTTCTGCGCTTTGCAGGTCACCCTGAGATCGACCCGATGACGCCATTTGAGGGGAGGGTCCATGAGGTGCTTCTGGAGGGACTTCTCAAGAGCAACTCCTGGATCGCCATCCCGATGATCACCGACCTCTTCGGGACGGACCAGCGGTTCAATATCCCCGGTGCCATCGGCTCCGCCAACTGGACCGCCCGCATCGAGAACCCCGTCTCCGAGTGGAATGCACGCCATGCCGCCCTGCTGGCAGGCTGGAGTGAGGCAGTCGCCCGCAGCGGCAGGGCGTAAGAATTAGGGAAGCGCTTATGAAATCCCATGAAGGCCGCTGAAGACCATTTGCTGATTTTTGAAGGCGCGAGTGCTGGGCAACACGTAGCTGCGGGTGCGGCTTGGGTAGATTTGCCGGAGGCAAACCCGTCAGGGCGAGCCGAGCGGGAGCGAGCGAGTCAATACCCGCAGCGGTCTCGCCCGAGCGAGCAACGCCACAAAAATCGACAAATGGCTTCAGCCCTCCGGGTTGAGGAGATAACAGGCCGGGGGCTGTGTTGGCTTAGCCGCCTTGCCCGCGGCCCATGGCTTGCCCGGTCGTTGCTTCGCATCCGCTACGGCTTACCGCAACGGCCTCTATGCGATTTAATCAGCGCTTCCTTAGTTCTTTTTCTCTTTTGTAAGCTTGCAACGGAGAGTTTTCTCCTGTAGGACATTTTTCTTGATCTGGCCCCCGACAGAGTTGCTAATCAATTCACCTCTCACCCATTTCATCCTTCTTTATGGCCAATCTAACCAAACGCGATCTCGTCGTCGCCATCAGCAACGAAACCGGGCTCATCCAGAGTGATGTCTTCAACGTCATCCAGCGCACCCTCGACCACATCACCGAGGCCCTTGCCAAGGGCGATAGTGTGGAACTCCGCAACTTCGGGGTCTTTGATGTGCGCCTCACCCGCTCCCGTATCGGCCGCAATCCCAACCTACCCGATATCGACGTGCCGATCCCCTCTCGCGCCACGGTTAAGTTCAAGGCCGGAAAAATCATGCGCCAGCGTGTTCTCCTCCGCACCGAGGATCTGAAGAGCTCCGTCGGAGGCAACGGGAAGAACCCCTAAGTTTCCGGACATCTTCCCCTCCCCCCGCCCCAATCCCTAGCTGGTGCCCGATTTTCCGATGATACGCCTCCGAGGCGTCACGCAGAACAATCTCAAGGGCATCGACCTCGACCTTCCCACAGGGTCGCTCATTGTCGTCACCGGCCCCAGCGGCTCGGGCAAGTCGAGCCTCGCCTTCGACACCATCTACGCGGAGGGTCAGCGACGCTATGTCGAGACCTTCAGTCCCTACACGCGTCAGTTCCTTGACCGTATGGACAAGCCGCAGGCGGCCTCCATCGAGGGGATTCCACCGGCGATCGCCATCGAGCAGAGCAACAGCGTCAAGACCACCCGCTCCACGGTCGGCACAATCACCGAGATCAACGACTACCTGAAGCTCCTGATGGCCCGCTCCGCCGCGGCCTCCTGCCCCGGATGCAACCGCCCCGTCTCCCCGGAGTCGGCCGAATCGATCACCTCATCCCTTCTCGCCTCGCTTACGGGGAGGCGCCTCCTGATCACCTTCCCCGTGGCCACCTGCAGCGAACCCGAGGAGGGCGAACCCGCTCCGAAGCCGCCCGCTCCACGGGATTTCCTCACATTCCTGCAGGAGCAGGGATACCTGAGAATCTGGATCGACGGAGTGATCCACCGGACGGACGAACCAACATCCCTGAAGGGACTCCCCCCCGTCGTGCAGGTCATCCAGGACCGCCTGCTGATCGGCGGTGAGGAACGCGGTCGCCTGACCGAGGCGATCGAGACCTCCCTGAGGCTCGGGAAGGAGCGCGTCACCCTCATCGATCCGGAGAGCGGTGAGAGATTCCCCCACTCCGCCGGGTGGCACTGCCCACACTGCGACATCGACATTCGCCCCCCCTCGCCCGGCCTCTTCAGCTTCAACAATCCGCTGGGCGCCTGCCCCGACTGCCGCGGCTTCGGACGCGTGATCGGCATCGATTACGACCGGGTCATGCCGGACCGCTCCCTGAGCATCGCCGGCGGCGTGGTGAAACCTTTCCAGAGCGGCCAGTCGCGCGAGTGCCAGCGGGATCTTCTGCGTGCCTGCGCTGTGCATGACATCGATGTCCATCTTCCCTTCGAGGAGCTTCCCGAGAGTGACCGGAAGTTCGTGATCGAGGGGGAGTCGGGTGCCGACCTGACATCCGAGGAACTCTGGGAGAACAACCGCTGGTACGGGATCGACGGGTTCTTCAAGTGGATGGAGAAGCGGACCTACAAGATGCACATCCGCGTCTTCCTCAGCCGCTACCGCGCCTACAAGCCATGCCTGAGCTGCAACGGCGGCCGCTTCCAGCCCGAGACGCTCAACTACCGCCTGCCCGTTCCGGGGAACCCGATGACCCTGCCGGAGATCGCGGCCGCACCGGTCTCCCGCCTCTCACCCCTTCTCGCGGACATGCCCCTGCCGGAGGGTGATGCCGGCGCCCTGATGCTTCGCGAGCAGATCACCTCCCGCCTCGGCTACCTTGAGGCCGTCGGCCTCGGCTATCTCACGCTCGACCGTGCAACCAAGACACTCTCGGGAGGCGAGATCGAGCGGGTGAACCTCACCACCTGCCTGGGTGCCTCGCTGGTGAACACCCTCTTCGTCATGGACGAGCCAAGCGTCGGCCTCCACCCGCGCGATGTCGGCAAGCTCCTTGAGATCATGCGCGCCCTGCGCGACAAGGGAAACACGCTGCTGGTCGTCGAGCACGAGGAGGCAGTGATTCGCTCCGCCGATCACATCGTCGACCTAGGCCCAGGTCGCGGGCTCGAGGGGGGAGACCTGATGTTCTCTGGCCCCCTCACGGAACTCCCCTCCTCGAAGGATTCCCTCACCGCGGCCTACCTTCGCGGCGACAAATCGATCGGACTCCCGAAGAAGCGCAGGAAGCCCAAGCAGTGGATCGAGATCAAGGGCATCCGCCACCACAATCTCGACCGGCTCGACGTGAAGTTTCCGCTCGGGCTTTTCTGCTGCGTCACCGGCGTCTCCGGATCGGGCAAGAGTTCGCTCGTACGCGACGTCCTCTACAGGAACCTCACCTCGGCGGCCGCCGAGGAGGGGGAGGCCGCAGGGCGCTGCCGCTCGATCAAGGGGGGGGAGGAACTCTCCGACGTCGTGATGGTCGACCAGTCGCCGCTCTCGAAGACCCCCCGTTCCACGCCCGCCGTCTATCTGGGCGTCTTCGACGGAATCAGGGAACTCTTCGGCATGGAGGACGAGGCGATCGCCGCCGGCATGAGCCCCTCCGCCTTCTCCTTCAACTCGGGCCAGGGACGCTGCGACCGCTGCGCCGGGCTCGGCTTCGAGAAGGTGGAGATGCAGTTCCTGAGCGACCTCTTCCTGCGCTGCCCGGAGTGCGAGGGGAAGCGCTATCAGGAACGGGTGCTCGCCATCCGCCACCGCGGCAAGTCGATCCACGACATCCTCGAGATGTCCGCTAGGGAGGCGATCGCGTTTTTCAGGAAGGGTCCCAAGGCCGATTCCATCTGCGGCCCGCTCCAGCTCCTGGCCGACGTGGGACTCGATTACCTCAAGCTCGGTCAACCGCTCAATGTCTTAAGCGGCGGGGAGTCCCAGCGGCTGAAACTCGCCGCGCGACTCGCCGGACATGAGCCGGGCGGGGCGCTTCTCATTTTTGACGAACCGACCACGGGACTCCATGTCGACGATGTGGCGATCCTGCTGAAAGCCTTCGAACGGCTTGTCGCCGAGGGAAACAGCCTCGTGGTCATCGAGCACAACCTCGACGTCATCAAGACCGCTGACTGGGTCATCGACATCGGACCGGAAGCCGGTGATGACGGGGGCAGGCTGGTGGTGTCGGGCACTCCCGAGGAGGTGGCGGCCACGGAAGGCTCCCACACCGGGCGATACCTCAAGGAGGTCCTGGCCGGCCGCCCTCCCCTCCGTCTCGAAAAAGCAATCAGGACTGAATCCCATGAACGCCCGAAGGCGATCGGGGTGCGGGGCGCCAGGGAGCATAACCTGAAGAATATCTCCATCGACATTCCGCGCGACGAGATGGTCGTGGTGACGGGACTCAGCGGCAGCGGCAAGTCGACCCTTGCCTTCGACATTCTCTTCGCCGAGGGCCAGCGGCGCTTCCTCGACAGCATGTCACCCTATGCGCGGCAGTTCGTCGAGCAGTTGGAAAAGCCCGATGTCGACGCGATCGAGGGACTCCCGCCGAGCGTCGCAATCGAGCAGCGGATCACGCGCGGCGGCGGCAAGTCGACCGTGGCCACCGTCACCGAGATCCATCAGTTCCTCAGACTCCTCTTTGCCAAACTCGGCACCCAGCACTGCCCCGACTGCAATGTCCCGGTCCAGAAGAGCTCCATCACAGCCGTGGCTTCGGAACTCGAGACGATGGCCAAGGAATCGCCGGTACAGCTCTTCGCCAACCTGATCAGGGGGCGCAAGGGCTACCACACCGAGGTCGCGCGCTGGGCCGGAGAGCATGGATTCACCAAACTCCTGGTCGACGGCGAAATGGTCGGGGTGGAGGATTTTCAGGCCCTGGAGCGCTTCAAGGAACACACGATCGATGTCCTGATCGGCACGATCGAGAAGGGTGCCACGAATGGCATCCTCGATCTGGCCAAGCAGGCACTGGAGATCGGCAAGGGAACCGCCAAGGCCCGTCCCGTGACGACACCCCTCCCCAAGACGAATGCGGTGAAGACCAAAGAGGCCAAGGCCCTCAATGGTAAGGGTAAGGACAAGGGCAAGGGAGGCAAAAAGATGGTGGCCGCCGCGACCGACGAATTCCGCATTCTCAGCTCCGAGATGAATTGCCCGGATTGCGGACGCTCCTTCGAGGAACTCGATCCGCGCCTCTTCTCGTTCAACTCCCCCCATGGCTGGTGCGAGCATTGCCGCGGTTTCGGGGAGGTCTGGAGCGAGATCCCGAAAGCCGCGGATTTCGACTCCCAGCTCGAGGCCGATCTTGCCGCCGAGAAGTCCTTCGAGAACCGGGAGGAGGGCGAGACCCGTCCATGCCCCGTCTGTCAGGGAGACCGGCTCAACCCCGTCGCCTGCGCCGTCAGGATCGCCGGCGAGAGCATCGCCGGATTCTCGGCCCGCTCCGCCAGCGATGCGCTGGCCATGAGCCGCGAGTGGAAGTTCGAGGGGCGCGAGGAGACCATCGCCCGCGATATCCTCCCTGAGATCCGTCAGCGCCTCGAGTTCCTGGGACGTGTCGGACTCGATTACCTGCAACTTCACAGATCCGCCAAGACCCTGAGCGGTGGTGAATCCCAGCGCATCCGACTGGCCGCCCAGCTTGGGTCCAACCTCCGCGGCGTGCTCTACGTGCTGGACGAACCCACGATCGGACTCCATCCCCGCGACAACACCCGCCTTCTCGATGCCCTGGAAGAACTCTCCTCCATGGGAAACTCTCTCCTCGTCGTCGAGCATGACGAGGAGACCATGCGGAGGGCTTCCCGGATCATCGATCTCGGTCCGAAGGCGGGCTCACACGGAGGCGAGATCGTGGCCTTCGGAACCATGGAGGAGATCATGGCCGAGGAACGTTCCCTCACCGGCAAGTTCCTGAGGGAGCCCCCCATTCATCCCCAGCGTGGATCACGCCGCCCCATGAAGGACGTCTCCGAATGGCTGGAACTCAAGGGGGCCAAGCGCCACAACCTCGACAATGTCGACGTCCGTTTCCCTCTCCGCCGCCTCACCGCGATCACGGGCATCAGCGGATCCGGCAAGAGCACCCTGCTGCGCGGCGTTCTCCTTCCCGCCGTTGAGGAATCATTGACCCGCGCCGGCAGGCGCAAGAAGAGCGGGCCCCTCTACTGGAAATCAATCACCGGCGTGCAGCACCTCTCGCAGGTGATCGAGGTCGACCAGTCCCCCATCGGAAAGACCTCCCGCTCGACACCGGCCACCTACCTCAAGATCTTCGACGCGATCCGCACACTCTACGCCGGACTACCCGAGGCGCGCCTGAGGGGTTACACAGGCAGCCGCTTCTCCTTCAACAATCAAGGCGGCCGTTGCGATACCTGCGAGGGGCAGGGGGTCATCAAGCTGGAGATGAACTTCCTCCCCGTCTCCTACATGCCGTGCGAGGACTGCGGCGGGACCCGCTTCAACCGCCAGACCCTCGAGGTGAAGTATGACGGCAAGTCGATCGGCGAAGTCCTCGCCATGACCGTCGAGCAGGCGGCGGATTTCTTCACCGCCCATCCCAAGATCAGCCGCCCGTTACAGCTCCTCGTCGAGACCGGACTCGGCTACCTGAAACTGGGACAGCCAAGCCCCACCCTGAGCGGTGGCGAGGCGCAGCGCATCAAGCTTGTCACCCAGTTGGCCCGGGGAGGAACCGCCGATCGTCCACGCATGGCCAAACGCGGCGGAACCCTCTACATTCTTGAGGAGCCGACAATCGGACTCCATGCCGCCGACGTGGAACTTCTCCAAGGTGTGCTGCACCGTCTCGTCGACGAAGGGCACACGGTCATCGTCGTCGAACACCATCTCGATCTGGTGGCGGAAGCCGACCACATCATCGACGTCGGACCGGAAGCCGGTTACCGCGGTGGAAAGATCATCGCCACGGGAACTCCTGAGGAAGTGGCAAAGAGCAAAGAAAGCCGCACGGCGCCGTTCCTCCGTGAGGTGCTTGGTCGCAAGGCGAACAAAGGTGTTTAGGCTGTTGGACTGTTGGACTGTTAGGCTGTTGGCCGAATTCAGAAGCATTATCTGCCACAAAAGGCACTCGTAACTGATGCAAAGCAACGGCCGGGCTAGCAAAAACAGTAATAGAACTTGGCAGGCAGGCAGGTATTGAATACCGAAGGAACCACGAAAAACACAAAAAGCAGGAAATGAAGGAATTCATTGGACTCCATTTTCCCTTCTCAGACCCCTCGGTATTTCGTGACTTTCGCGTTTTTCGTGGTAATCCCTCCCTTGCTTCGTCTTCACCATCTTGGTGAACACACCAGACCTGTTGTCAGGGTTCCATTGCAAAATCTGGGTTAAAAAAGTTCCCCCCTGTGCCTCCTGTGCATCTTGTGGCCACCCTCTTGCATTCTGGATGGGCGAGACTCGGCCTTCAGCTTTCATCTTTCCACTTTCAGCTTTTTCCCTCCCCTTCATCATTTTCCACTTTCAGCTTTTGCCTTTAGGTTGCATTAACGGCCTTTCGGCCTTAATGCTCCCCATGTGACGGTGGACGACCGCTGGAGGAAACTCTGGAGGAAAGTCCGGACACCACACGGCGGCATACCGCGTAGAACACGCGGGAGACAGGGGCGAAAGCCCCGGTCGACGGAGAGTGTCACAGAAAACAAACCGCCTGCGGTCGGCATTCCGAAAGGAGGTTGATCGCGGGTAAGGGTGAAAAGGCGGGGTAAGAGCCCACCGCCCCGAGGGTAACCGAGGGGGCACGAAAAACCCTATGCGGTGCAAGACAGAACAGGGGAAGAGGCCGCCGGCTTCGTAGTCCGACTTCGGTCGGGCGGAACCCCGGGTAACGTCGCACCCGTCGCAAGACGGGCTGGGGTCGCAAGACCCCTGAGAGAAATGGCCGTCCAAGCCGGGGTAACCCGGCCTGACAGAATCCGGCTTACAGCCGTCACACCTGGCGGGGGTGGTTCGCTAAACGGGCCACCCCCGTTCCATTTTCTCAAAGACCAAGGGCTCTAAATCGATTTCGATTTATTTCGCCGCCCTGATCCTTTTGCAGCATCTCATAGAAAGGGGAATGATTTCACGCCAAGGACGCAAAGAGCGCCAAGAGGTTCAGAAAAGTTTCCTTCCGCTCTTCTTTGCGCCCGTTGCGCCCGTTGCGTGAAATGCCCTACAACTGGAAGAACTCGATGGTTTCGCCGCTCGGTGTGCTGACGAAGGAGAGCCTCACGTCCAGGGGATTCACCGGATCGGGAAGGTTGAAATCCCGCGGGGGACGAAGCTCAACCGCGCCCACGGCAAGTGCCCGGGCGTGAGCCGCGTCGCAATCGGTGGTGCGGATGCAGAAGTGGGCGATGCGTCCCTCGGAGGGGGTTTCCGCCTTTCCACCCGAGAAGATCTCCAGGCAGCTCCCGTCCCCGATATCGAGCATGATCATGCGTTCTCCCTTGAGCGTACAACTGAGCCTCTCCTGAAAGCCAAGCCCTTCCTTATAGAAGGCCACGGCCTTGTCGAAATCCACGACCTTGATGGAGAGGTGATGGAATGCCGCACCCGGAATCACCTGATTGCCGGCCGCTTTGCCTTCGTGGGGGGTGTGATGGTTTTGGTTCATGCCGATTGTCTTGGAAAGTGATGACGACGCGTGGGGAATCTCACCGCTTCACGTGGAGGATGCATCAATTCCCGAAGGTGACGTCGCGAACCCTTTTTCCCGCCACGGGAAGATCCGTCACGACCACGGTGGTGCCGGGACCCGCAAGGGCGCGCAGTTTTTCACGAAACTCGGGACTGAAATCGATCCTCTTGCGGAGGGAGTCAAACTTCGTTCCATCGCTGCGCCCCCCTTTGCCGACGGTCATCCAGCGGTTTTTTGAGGTGGTGTCACCGGCCGCGGCGATCCGAGTGAAGACATGGTTTCCGAATTTGCCCATCCCCGAGATGCGGACACCGGCACGTCCGATGCGGACACCGTTGCGGTAGACGTAGAGGGTGCGATCCGCCGCGCTGAAGACGATGATGACGGGACCGGTGGTGCTTCGCTCGGGATGCCAGGTGTAGTCGCCCGGAGCGAGCGTATGTCCGGAGGGAGCGGTGGATTTCAGGACGGGCAGCACAAGTCCCGGATCGGCGGCGTAGGATGTCGAGAGGGAGTGCTGGTCGCCGATGACGACGGTCCCCCCTTTCTGGGTAAGCTCAAAGAGCTTCTTGGAGAACTCGTAGGGCAGACGGATGCATCCGTGGCTGGCGGCATGACCGGGTAGATAGCCCGAGTGGAAAGCCACCCCGTCCCAGGTGAGCCTCTCCATATAGGGCATCGGGGCGTTGTCGTAGGTCTTGGAATAGTGGTTCACCGATTTCTCCAGGATGGTGAAGACGCCTGTCGGCGTGGAGTGCCCCTGCATGCCGCTGCTGATGGAGGAACGGGCGACGATGACACCGTTGCGGTAGACATTCATGACCTGCTGCGGGAGGCTGATCAGCACCACCACCGGTCCGTCGGGTGAGATTCGCGGCGCCCACCAGTACTCTCCCGGCTTGAGGGGGCCCGTCGGCTTTCCGGTCGGCGTCCCCTCCGTGTGGAAGGAGGGACGCTCCATGGCACGGGAGGCCGCAGGAAAAGCAAGGAGTGTGACAAGGATGGCAAGGATGGAACGTCTCATGGGATTCGAGGTTGAGAGGTTATCTTTTCACCCGCAGGATATGGGCGATGCGGCGCGAGGGATCGAAGGAGACGAAATTCCGCGCTCCCCTCCACGAGAAGACTTCCCCGGTGAGCAGATCCTCGACCTGGTAGGACGAATCGGGTGAAAGTCCGAGATCGCCTATCGGGACGTCGATCCACCCCCCCTGCCCGTTGCGGAAGTCGGTGGTGACAACGACGAGAATCTGGTTGGAGCCATCCTGCGACCACTTGCGGCAGCAGAGGAGGGCGGGATTGTCCGCGCGGAAGAAGGCGAGGTTGTTGGTCTGCTGGAGCGCGGCATTCTCCCGGCGGATGGCATTGAGCCGGGTGATGAGCGGCTTGATGTTGCCGGAGGCGTTCCAGTCGCGCTGCTTGTACTGGTACTTCTCGGAGTCGAGGTACTCCTCGCGGCCGGGCAGGGCGGCATTCTCGCAAAGCTCGAAGCCGCTGTAGATGCCGTAGACTCCGCTCAGGGTCGTGGCGAGCACCGCCCGGATCATGAAGGCGGGGCGTCCTCCCTCCTGGAGGTAGACGGGCAGGATGTCGGGGGTGTTGGGGAAAAGATTCGGCCGGAAATACTCCCTCATCGGGGTCCGGGTCAGCTCGGTGAAGTATTCCTCGATCTCGGCGGGTGAGTTGCGCCAGGTGAAGTAGGTGTAGCTCTGCGTGAAGCCGACCTTGGCAAGGACGCGCATCATCTTGGGCCGGGTGAAGGCCTCGCTCAGGAAGATGACATCGGGGAACTTCGCCTGCACTTCGGCGATCACCCACTCCCAGAAGGCGACCGGCTTGGTATGGGGGTTGTCGACGCGGAAAATGCGCACACCCTTCTCCGCCCAGAAGAGCAGGACATCGCGAAGCTCCTCCCATAGGGCCTTCCAGCCGGCGTTGTGATAATCGAGCGGGTAGACATCCTCGTATTTCTTCGGGGGGTTCTCCGCATACTTGATGGTGCCGTCGGGACGGTGGAAGAACCACTCGGGATGATCCTTCACGTAGGGGTGATCGGGGGAGCAGTTCAGCGCGAAGTCGAGGGCGACCTCCATGCCGCGGGCCCTGATCTCGCCGAGCAGCCACTCGAAGTCGGCCATGGTGCCGAGCTCAGGCTCAACCTCGCAATGCCCTCCGGCGGGACCGCCGATGGCGTAGGGGACGCCCGGTTCGCCGGGCTTGCAGGTGAGAGAATTGTTCGCCCCCTTGCGGGCGGTGATGCCGATCGGGTGGATCGGCGGGAAGTAGATGACGTCGAAGCCCATCGCCTTGGCGTCGTCGACCCGACCGAGGCAGTCGCGGAAGGTGGAGCCGCTGCCGGCCTTCCCCTCGGCGGAGCGGGGGAAGAACTCATACCAGGCGGCGAAGGCCGCACCCTTCCTGTCGACGCGCACTTTCTGGGAAGGGGCGTAGGTGGTCGAGAGCGACCGGTCGGGCCACTGCCCCATGAGGGTGATCAACTCAGCATCGGAGGCCGCGGCGACCAGCGAGGCGGGATCGGGCGATGCCTCGAGGCGGTCGGCGTGCGAGGAGAGCTTCTTTGCGGCGGCGTTCTTGCCGGCACGTCCGGCGGCGGCACGCACGAGAGCGGCACCCTCCAGGGTCTCCGAGGGAAGGGATGTGGCGCCGCCCCTGGCCTTTTTTCCGATCTCCTCGACCCAGGAGCCGAAGGCATCCCCCCACGACTCGATGGTCCACTCGGTGAAGCCGACGGGACCGGCGGGAAAGCTCCCCCTCCAGCGATCCTCGCCGACGGGGGTCATCGGGGCCTCCTGCCATTTCTTCGCGCCAACGGCGCGCCACTTCACCACGGCAAGGACGACATCGTGCCCCTCCTTGAAGATATCAGCATAGACGGTGACTTCCTCACCGGGAGTGCGCTTGATCGGATACTTTCCACCCTCGATCCGGGGCCAGAGATTCTCGATGACGACGGTTTGGAACATAAAGGCAAGGCTGTAGCGGTCTAGACTGTAGGCTGTTAGGTGGAGAATCCGAAAAAGTTCTGCAAAAGGCTAATCTGGAAATCAGGAAATCAGGAAGGAAAAGACAAGGGCACTGAGGACGTGCCCAGAGTGCGGTGAAAAAACAGGGATGAAGGATGAATTATGAGGAAATTATTAATCAGGAAATCAGGAAAAGGGGATCAATCTTGGGGATTTTTGAACCCAAAATTTGCATTAGGAACCCGAAGATTCGGGAAAGGGGAGTTAAAATGGTTAGAAATGTTAAAAGGTTACAAGGTGGAACCGGAAACCACTGAACCTGAGTTCGAGAAGGTGCCATCAGGAAGTTTACTGATCATGGCTCTCCTCGGAGAGTGGAATGAGTGTCTGCTGTCAGCACGTTTTAACGTTTCAACCCTTCAACGGTTTTAACCATCCGACGACTCACCATCCGGGTGAACCATCCACACCTACTGATGCCGTTCTATTGCATAATCCGGGTTGAACCACGTAGAAAAACAGCCGAGGGCCATCCGAGGCAAAGAGGAGGATCGGCAATGGGCTATAGGTGATCGGATGAAAGCCCAGCATCTTCAACCACCGAGGACGATCCAACGCCCATCTCCAGACTTACCATCCCTTTCATCCCTTACATCCCTGTGAGTCTTACAGGTTTTTCAGCCCCTCCTCCAGCTCTTCGAGCCGGTCGTCGGGGTGGAGATTCGCAAGGGCTTCGCGCAACCGGATGAGCGCAGGTGCGACATGGGCGCGGAAGGCGGGTTTGCCCCGGTGGATGCTCAGGAAGCCGTAGGCCCCGAGCGCCTGCATGAGACGCTGGGCGGCGCACTGCCAGAAGACGCGGTCAAACTCCCCGCCGACATCGATGCCCGCGCTGCTGAGGATCCGCTTGTAGTAATCGAGCAGGTGATCGCGCTCCGCTGCGGCGATCACGAC
Organism: Verrucomicrobiia bacterium; assembly: GCA_040380225.1. Lineage (GTDB taxonomy): Bacteria > Verrucomicrobiota > Verrucomicrobiia > Chthoniobacterales > UBA6821 > UBA6821. The sequence continues at coordinate 35,808 of JBEIJN010000004.1, forward strand.
GTAAGGATCGCAGAGGAGCGAGGCGAGATCGTACTGGGCCAGGCCGGGACGCATTCCCTGAAAGTCGATGAACGCCGCATCACCGTCGCGGATCAGGATATTCTGCGACTGGAAATCCCGGTGGACCAGTTGTCGCGGCCGGGCGGCCAGCCCCTGGGCCAGATGCTTCATCCGAGAGGAATCCAGGAGGGCCTCACGCTTCTCCCGGGAGGTGCCGAAGAGATCTCCCAGGCAATGGGAAACGAAATACTCCTGCTCCCAGCGGTAGAGTCGCTCGTCGAAAGCCAGCTGGAGATGAAGCCCCCGGACATCGGCATCACCGCAGGGAATCCGGTGGAGCAGCACGATCCCGCGGAGCACCGACTCGTAGAGAGGGCGGCGGACTTCCCAGGATTCGTTGCGCGTGGCCCAGAGATCCTGCTCGCCGAGATCCTCGAGCCAGAGGAGACCCTCGCCGTCGGATGTGGCCAGAACCTTGGGAACGGGCACGCCGTGGGAGGAGAGGAATCCTGCCAACGCGGCGTAGTGCCTGTTCTCTTCCTTCTCGCCGAGGTCGCGAACAAGGATCGCGGAGCGGCGCGGTGCTGTGCCGTTCCCGGAAAAGACCCTGTAAAAGAAGCGGCTGGAGCCTCCCTTCTCGATCGGGCTCAACCCTTCCGGTGTGAAGCCCGGCAGGGCGGCGGCGGTTTTTTCAAGCAGCAGATCCTCGGTCATCACAGAACCTCCCCCTTTAAATCACCCGAGACCGGAGCAATCCCGCTGACGATGCATCCCTCGAGGCGGGATCCCGGCGCGATGACAGCCCCCGGCCAGAGGATGGAGTCGCGGATCACGGCCCCCTCCCCGATCGTGGCCCCGCGACCTACGGAGACCATCCCCTCCAGCGAGACTCCGGATCCTATCCGCGCACCGGGATCTACGGCACGCGGCCAGAGCGGATCGGTGATGTAGGAGGGGCGGTTGGCAGGATCGGCAAGCAACCGGTGAGCCTCCAGATAGGTGGAGGGTTGCCCGAGGTCGTGCCAGAGCTTTCCGTTCCGCTCGTTGCAGAGCAGTCCGCACACGCGCTCACCGGCCCGCATCGCCGTGATGAGCGACTTGATGATCGAGGAGGGTCCCTCCGGTGGAATCCATCGGAAGATTTCAGGCTCAAAGACCGCAATCCCGCAATAGACGGCAAGTTCTCCGAGGGATTCGTCGGCACCGAGTTCTCCGCGAATATCGAGGATGCGCCCCGAGGAGGGATCGATCAGGACATTGGCCGGACCACCCATCGATCCGGGCCGCAGTAGCATGGTGGCAAGCGCTCCGGTGGATGCATGACGGGCCAGCAGGTCGAGCAGGGGGAGATCCGCCAGGATGTCGCCGTTGTAGAGCAGGAAGGTCGATTCACCCAGGGCGCTGCGGGCATTGCGGATGCCACCTCCCGTCTCCAGCAGGAGAGGCTCGTGGAAGATGCTCAGCGGGCGATCCCGGTAGGAAGGGTCGGCTCCGAATGCCTCGGCAAAGGCGCCGGGCAGATGATGGGTATTGAGGGCGAGCGACCCGACCCCGGCCGCAATCAGACTGTCGAGCGCGAAGGTCAGGAGAGGCTTGTGAAAGACCGGAACCAGGGGCTTGGGCAGGAGATCCGTCAGCGGGCGCAACCGAGTTCCGAGGCCCGCCGCAAGGACGAAAGCGGCGGGGGCGCTCATGCCGTGGACTTCTTCTCGACAAGACGAAGGATCGAGTCGGCGGCAAAGGCGGCGCCGAATCCGTTGTCGATGTTCACGACGGTCACCCCGCTGGCGCAGCTGTTGACCATGCCGAGCAGCGCGGTGAGCCCCTGGAAATGCGCCCCGTAGCCGATGCTCGTGGGGACGGCGATGACGGGAATCTCCACAAGGCCGGCCACGGCGCTGGGAAGGGCCCCCTCCATTCCGGCAACGACAACCAGGACGCTGCAGGAACGGATACGGTCCAATTCCGCGAAGAGGCGGTGGATGCCGGCCACGCCGACGTCATGGATCCGCTCCACGGCCCTTCCGAAGGATTCCAAGGTGACCGCCGCCTCCTCGGCCACGGCAAGGTCACTGGTCCCGGCGGAAAGGACTCCGACCGGTGTGGAGGAACTGTTTTGCGGTGCCGCACCCAGGGTGAGGCAGCGGCTGCGGGAATGGTAGACGGCTTCGGGCAGGAGCGCCTTCACCCCGGCCGCGACCTCGGGCGTGACCCTGGTGGCCAGGACGTGACCCTCACGGGCGTGGATGACGGAGGCTATGCCGGCGATCTCCTCGGCGGTCTTGCCCTGTCCGAAGATCACCTCGGCTCGACCGCACCGATCGCGACGGGCCGAATCGACCCGGGCAAACCCGAGATCGACGACGCCTTCGCGGGAAGCCGCCTCACCATTACCCTCACCCTTACCCATGGGACGGGGCCTCCTTGGCCTCGTGAGGCGTGAAGTAATAGCGCATCGGAACCATCCCGCTCTGGCGGAAGCCGTGCTGCTCGTAGAACTCGCGCGGGCGGTCCTCCATCTTGTCGGTGAGGAGCGTGATGCGGAGGAAGCCCTTGCTGCGCGCGTAGTCGAGCGCATGCTCGAGCAGTCTGCCGCCGTAGCCCTGCCCACGGTGGTCGGAGTGGACCACGAGATCCTCGAGAATGAGAACGAATCCCCCCTCGGCCGTGCTGATGGTGATGAGCAGGTTGATCATGCCGATGATCCTAGCCCCGCTGCGGAGCACGAAGATGCGACCGCGGTTGGGTTGCTCCAGGATCAGCTGCAGACCGCGCATCTGCTTCTCCCTGTTGGGGATGAAGTCTGCCTCGTGGGAAAAGAGGTCGTAGAGCAGATCGGCGAGCTGGGGCAGATCGTCGAGGGTCGCCGGTTCGATGTGGAGTTTTTCGGGCATCGGTTGGGAAAAGGATGAAGGAAAAATGAAAAATGAAAAAGAGGGAATCTCTGGGGACTTAAGCAGTGAAGCGGCGTGAGAGTTCGCCGGGCGCCATCTGGCTCATGGTGGGGCGTCCCTTCGGAGTGACGTAAGGATGATCGCAGGCAAGCAGGTCGCGCAGGAGCATCCGGGCCCCCTCCTCTCCGGAGGGAAGTCTCGCTCCGGCCGCCGCAAGACGGCTGACGGAGGCGGCGAGGGCTTCGCGACCCGGGAGATCGAGGGTCGGTGTCTCGGCAAGGGTCCTCAGTTCGTCCACCAGACGGATCACGATCTCCATGACGGGAAGGGAGGCTGCGTCGGCGGGGATGGCATCGACCTTGAGACTCCCTGTTCCGAGGCTTCCTTGCCCGAAGGATTCGGCCACGAGTCCGGCCGCACGGAGGATCGAGCGGTGGGCGTCGATCCACGCCAGATCGGCCACCGACATCTCGAGGATCTCGGGAAGCAACAGGCTCTGGCTCTCGAGTTCCCCCTGACCGAGACGGGCAAGGAAACGCTCGTAGAGGATCCTCTCCCGGGCCGCACGGATCTCCACGATCATGAGGCTCTCCTGCTCCTCGAAGAGGAGGTAGCGGCCGCCCAGCGATCCAATAAATTGGACCGATGGAGGAGTTGGAAGTTGGAAGTTGGAAGTTGGGGATGAAAACCTGGTGGGTGACTCTGCGACGCGGGCTGAATCGGGTTCCTGAACCGCGAACTCCTGCTGATGGGAGCCGACGGAAGGCGTCCATGACGGCTTGATGATCGGTGGGAAGAGCGGGTCGGAACCGGGGCCGATCGCCTCAAGTGCTGAGGCGGCCGGGGAAGCCGTACCCCATGCCGAGCGGGCGGCCTCCAGGGCGGCGGCGCGGATCACCCCGGGATCCCGGAAGCGGACCTCGCGCTTGGCGGGATGGACGTTGCAGTCGACCGCCGCCGGATCGATCTCGAAAAAGAGAACCGCGGGGGGATGCAACCCCTTGGCAAGGACTCCGTCGCACGCCTCGCGGAGCGGCAGGGAAAGAACGGGGCTCCGGATGATCCTCCCGTTCACGAAGGTCATCTGCCGGTTCCTGTCGCTCCTCCCCTCGCCCGGTCTGGCGATCCATCCATGCACGCGCACTCCATGGCTCTCGAGGGGAGGAACCTTGATCAGTTTTCCGAGGAATGCCTCCCCGTGCAGATCGCGGAGCCGCACGGCCAGATCCTCGGTGGCGGCCAGACGGAAGACCTCCCGGTCGTCCCGCCTGCAGATGAAGGAAATCCCGGGATGCGCGACCGCCAGGATCTCGATCTGCTGCAGCAGATTCGCGGCCTCGGTCTGCTCGCCCCGGAGGAATTTGCGGCGGGCGGGTACGTTGAAGAAGATGTCGGCCACCTCGATGGTGGTGCCGGGAGCGTCGCCGGAATCCTGCACCCCATGGATCTTCCCGCCGGTCACCTCGATCAGCGTCCCCGCCTCATCCTCCCTGCGGCGCGTGGAGAGGCGGAACCGGGAGACACTCGCGATGCTGGGCACGGCCTCGCCGCGGAATCCGAGGGTGGTGATGGCGGCGAGATCGCCGCTCTCACGGATCTTGCTGGTGGCGTGGCGTTCCAGGCAGAGAAGGGCATCGGCGCGGTCCATGCCGGATCCGTCGTCGGTCACCCGGATCAGGCGGGCACCGCCCCGCTGAAACTCGATGGTGATGCGCCGGGCACCGGCATCGATGGAGTTCTCCACCAGTTCCTTGACCACGGAGGCGGGGCGCTCCACCACCTCACCGGCAGCCACCTGGCTGGCAAGGATGTCGGGAAGGAGGCGGATGGAACCCATGGGGGAAAAGGATGAATGATGAATTATGAATTATGAAGAAGTAAACGGCACGGGCACCGCCTCCCGTTGACTTAAGGACCGACTCCAATAAAATGACATCATCATGATCGAGATCACCGATGCGGCGGCGAAGCACCTGAGGGAACTGGCCCTTGAAAAAGGAACCCCGGGCCTGCGTCTGGCCGTGGAGAAGGGCGGTTGCGCCGGCCTGCAGTATGCCATGAGCCTGGGAGAACCGCGGCCCGGCGACGAGGTCACGGAGCGTGATGGAGGCGTCGTTTCGGTCGATCCGGAAAGTCTCCCTCATCTGGCAGGGTGCACCCTCGACTACAGCGACGACCTGACAGGTGCCGGATTCCGGATCATCAATCCGAAGGCGGCCCGAAGCTGCGGATGCGGCACGTCGTTCGAGCCCGGGGAAAAGAGCGCCTAGGGAAGCGCTTCCCAAATTCCCTCATGTCCTTCCGTTTTCGGTTGCCAGCGATTTCCCGCGCGGTTCTTCTTTCCTGATCACATGGCAGGCAAACGCTACTACAGCTATCAGGCACACTCCGGGCACCGGAGCGGCGGCAACTCGGACAGCCTCTTCGGCTGGACGATCTTCATTTTCCTCCTGATCGGCTTCGTCTTCCTCTGCTGGATGGGGAGTTACTATATCTTCGCCCATCCGGAGAAGGCCGCGAACTACAGGCTGCTCCTCCGACTCCACAAGGTGGAGCCTCCCCAGCGCTTCGAGGTCACGGCGGCCCCCCGCGGGGAGTTCCTCAAGCCGGGCCAGCTTCTTGAGCGTTTCGGATCGATGACGGGTTCCGAGATCAGTCGCACCAACGAGAAGCTGCTACGGAACTTTATCCGCAACTACCATCAGAACCGCGAATTGGTCCCCTACGCCGTGGGGACCTACCGGGTCATCGGCACTCTTCCCCTGACGAAGAAATCATTCTGCAATCCCGGACTGATCGCCCTGCTTCAGGCGGTGGAACAGCCCGAGATCCTCGTGGAGCAACCCTTCACCTGCGAGGAGTCCAATCTTCCGGCATTGAAGCGATCCCTCACCCCGGGTCAGGAGATCAAGCTGGAGAAGCCGCTCGACCTCTCGGCTGTCGTTCATATCGACCGGATCAGCGAAAGCCGTATCCTGCTCACCACGATGCCGCTCCTCTACGGAAGTTACGGATCGGCAAAGGGAGGCACCAGCTTCTCCTTGGAGCCACCGCAGGAACTCAACCTCGAGTCGGGACTCCCCGCCCTCTCCCGCGATGAGATCGGGGAACTCTCGGGCGGAAAGCTAGGCAAGGGGGCCGACAAACCGGGACTGGGCCTGAGGATCAGCAGGATTGCCGAGGAGATGGCTACACCCACTCCGGAACCCAAGGTGGCCAAAGCCATTGCTGTCTCCACTCCCGCCGTTCCCGCAAAGGGAACACTGCCCGCGTCAGAACCGACCGTGGCGCGGGCCATCCCGGTGAATGCGCAACCCGTCCTGCCGGCGATCCCGGTGTCGACCCCTGTTCCCGTGGCCATCCCCGTAGCAATTCCCGCGGGCATTCCCGTCGCCACACCGGTGAATCCTCCTCCGGCGGCACTCCCCCAGCCGATGGTGCCCGCCGCTCCGTCGGCAATTCCCGTCGCCACACCGGCTACCAAACCGGTTGCCGTCGCCTCCCCTACTCCAACGCAACCACCCTCCGCCCAGGCAGCCTCGAACGGCGTCACCGCCACCACGCAACCGGCCGCGGCCTCCCCGACCCAGGTCTGGCCGGTCTATGCGCCGGGGCAGATGCCTCGAGGTCGGCTCGTGGAACCCTCCGAAAGTCAGGAACTCGCCAACCGCGGCATCGGCGGTGAGCGCAATTATCTCAAGGGCCGATTCTCGGTCACCGCCTCTGGCAACGGACGCGCCGTCCTAAGGCCCCAAGGCGCCGTGGCAGGAGTTCCCGTCGGCCCCAGTTCCAAGGTGCGGGTGATCGTGGAATTCCCCGCGGGCGCAACACCTCCGACCGAAGGGAGCATGCTCTCGCGCGACACGCTCCGTCCTTTCGAGATCACTTCCGTGAAGCGCGGGGATGACGGCCAGATCAACATCTACGCGCGCGAAGTGACCCGCGGCCAGTAACCGGATGCGCGGCCCCAGCGAGTTTTCGGCCAGGGAGTGGCTGCTTCTGAAGCCGTTTCACAACGGCCTCCGGCAGATCCGCAACGATCTCTTCCTGAGCCGCTACCTCGGCGCGACCAATAAGGAACTGTCCCTCTTTCTGGAGGAAAACCGACACCTCCGTGGACTCAATCTGGTGGTGGCCGTCGCCTTCGAGCGCCCATGGGTCATCGACTGGCTGCTGCGCATGGCAAAGCGAAACCTCCGCAATGCCGAACTCATCATCGTGGACAACTCCCGATTTCCCAAGGAACGGGAAGAGATCAAGGCCGTGTGCCAAAAGCACGGAACTCCCTACCTTCCGCTCCCCCCCTACAAAACCCACCATGTGAACCGCTCCCACGGAATGGCCATGAGCTGGATCGTGCAGAACCTGTTCCGTCCGCTGAAGCCGAATCTCTTTGCCTTCATCGACCACGATCTCATTCCGGTCGCGCCGGTGGACTTCGCGGAGTTGATGGGGGATCGGCCGGTCTACGGACTCTTCAAGCCTGGACTTGGCTCCTGCTGGCACCTCTGGGCCGGCTACTGCGCCTACAGGCTGGCGGACTTCCCTGCCAAGGGAGCCAATTTCCTCTATGATTTTTGCCGTGATCTCGACACGGGAGGTCGGCTCTGGACATCGCTTTACAGCAAGTTGGATCGCAAGGAGCTCCGCTTCGCCGACGACAGGAGGGTGGAGTTGAAACCACCCGGCATCGATCAATCGGCAAGCATCCAGATCATCGACCACTGCTGGATGCACTTCGAGGGAATCGGCTACAACGACAACTTCGAGAAGCGGGGGGCGTTCTTCGCGGCCATGGCGGAAGCCCTTGAGTCGGGACGTCCCTGGCAGGAACTCCGGGTCGGTGGGTAAAAGACCTGCGGACTCTTCTCACTCGCACGAGACAATCCACCGGCCATGACATCCACCCCGGACGTGACTCATGGTTCCCATTCCCCGCTCTTTCCCCTTCTCGTTGAGGAAATCCGTTCGGGCGGCGGCCTCATCCCCTTCCGTCGCTTCATGGAGGCGTCCCTCTATCATCCGGAACACGGTTACTACGCCTCGGGCCGCGCGCGGGTGGGGAAGGAGGGGGATTTCTACACCAGCGTCAGCGTCGGCGGCATCTACGGACGACTCCTTGCCTCTGTCTGCAGGGAAGTCTGGGAACGACTCGGCCGCCCCTCCCCATTCACGATCGTGGAGCAGGGGGCCAACGACGGAAGCATGGCGGCCGATATTCTCGGGGAGATTGCCAAGAGCGCCGATGATTTCAGCCGCTGCGCGCGTTTCCTCATCGTGGAACCCTTTGCCGTGAACCAGCGAAGGCAACGGGAGCGCCTGCAATCGTTCCCCGACGTCGGTTGGGTGACTTCCCTCGAGGAGGTGCCCGAATTCACCGGCATCCATCTCTCCAACGAGCTTCTGGACGCCTTCCCTGTCGACTCACTCCGGTGGAGCGGCAGCCTCTGGGAGGAGGAATGCGTGGGTCTCAATGATCAGGGTCTCCGGCTGGTCACCCGCCCGATTTCAGATCCCGCCCTAAGGGCCGTCGCCGCGAAACTACCGACCAACCTCGCTCCCGGTTTCCGGGTCGAATGGAATCCGGGACTTTCCCCGTGGCTCGCGACACTGCATGCGAAGCTGCAACGCGGCATCGTCCTGACCGTCGATTACGGCCAGGTGGGAGAGGATCGCTACGCGCCGCATCGGGCCGATGGCACCGTGATGGCCTACCGAGACCATCAACGTCACAACGATCCCCTCCCCGAGCCCGGCCTGCGCGATATCACCGCCCAGATCGATTTCACGACTCTGGCGGCGGAAGCCCGCTCCATCGGCTTCGGGCTCCTCGGTTACAGCGACCAGCATCACTTCCTGGTCGGAACCGCCGAGCCGTGGCTCCGCTCACTCGGTGATCTCACCGCCGCGAGCGATGCGGCGCGCGGCGACCTGCGCTCCCTGCAGACACTTCTGAACCCCGGCACCATGGGGCGACAGTTCAAGGCGATCGCCTTCGGAAAGGACTTCCCCACCGAACCCCCGCTCGGATGCTTCAAGTACCAGCGACCGGGAGTCGAGGCGCTCTAGATTTTGGGTTTCCCCGCAGAGACGCTGAGGCGCAGAGAAAACAGGTTCAGCAAACCCTCTCTGCGTCTCCGCGCCTCTGCGCGATAAATCAGCCGGCCCTCAGGGTTTCTTTCCTGAGTTCCTGATAAGATTTATCCCAGATTTTGCGATAGGGTGACGGCGACAGGTCTAGATGGTTCACCCGGATGGTGAGTCTTCGGATGGTTAAAACCGTTGAAGGGTTGAAACGTTACAACGTGCTGACTCCAGGCACTCATTCCACTCTCCGAGCCGAGTCATGATCAGCAAACTTCTTGATGGTGCCTTCTCGAATTCAGGTTCAGGGATTTCCGGATCCACCTTGTAACATTGACGCCAAATCCTCCCGGATCCCGTGGCGCCCTTTCAGGGCTACCTTCGGTAGTCTTCCGCGGCTCTTCCCAGAGCCTTGGTTGTAACGTTTCTAACCATTTCAACTCCCCTTTCCGGGACCTTCGGGTTCCTAATGCAACTTTTGGGTTTATTGGGCTTCCCGCCTCTAATGCAATTTTTGGGTTAAATCGCATAGAGGCCGTTGCGAGGGGGGCCCATAGGCCAATCCTTTCAAGGCACAAAAAAAAAGCGGGACCCCTGCGATGAGGTCCCGCTTTTTTGTGGAGAGTTAGCTAGTAACGGCGAGGACCGCGATCGCGGTCGCCACCGAAGGAGCGGCCTCCGCCCCTGTTTCCTGGAGGACGATCCTCGCGGGGGCGGGCTTCGTTGACGGTCAGGTTGCGGCCCTGGAAGTCCTTGCCCTCGAGTGCCGCGATGGCTGCGTTGCCTTCCTCGGCGTTGCCCATCGTGACAAAGCCGAATCCGCGGGAACGGCCGGTTTCACGGTCGGTGACCAAGGCGACTTCGGTCGGCTTTCCGTACTGGGTGAAGAGATCGCGGAGATCCTGGTCGGTGGTGTCAAAGGTCAGATTGCCTACGTAGAGTTTCATGTTGGTGTGTGTGGTTGAGACGAAATCCGCTAATCAGAGCCGTTCCCGAGAACCGGGTTTCAAACCACCATTGAAAAACTCAATTGGCAATTCACCACGCAACAAATCATTAAAAATCGAACTTCTCCAATCTGGGGCATTTCCAGACATTAGCAAGGGAAACATTTGGTGCCTGCGCAATGAGGGGACTCCGGCGGATCCTTGGCTTTCCAGAGGAATTCATTCGCTCAGCCGCATGCCGGGGGGTAGATTCACAGAACATTGCATCAGTCCTTTCACTCATCCAGCCGTCACTCCAGCGACTCCTGTGGAGCGCTTTTCCCTCTCTGACATGGGACTCGGCACAAAAAATCGTCAGAATCAGACCGCTGATCTTTGCAAGGAACACCTCCGCACTGCCCACTCATCGCAGGGCATCCTCGTGGAGGATTTTATCCTCGAAATCGAGGGTTCCGGAAAGACCAAGGACATCTTGAAGTGGGGTCAGTTTACCGACATATCCCACGAAATCGGGGCCATGAAGGAGCGCCTTGATGAGCAATTTACAAAATGGTTGAACGGCGACGTTTGACCACCAACCAGCCACAACCACCAACCACCGAAGACCATGGTCAAAATCAATTACGGGTTCGAGAAGCGCAGGAAAGAAATGGAGAAGAAGCGCAAGAAGGAAGAAAAAGCAAAAGCCAAGGCCGCAAGCAAAGCTGCGGGATCTTCCTCCTCCGAACCGCAGGAAGAGACTCCGCTCACTCAGTGATCTCACCGCCACGAACGACGCGGCACGCGGCGACCAACGCTTCCTTCTGAAAGGACTTCCCCGCCGAACCTCCGCTTGGATGCTTCAAGTGCCAGCGCCCGGGGGTCGAGGCGCTGAAGGATGATTGATCAGGAAACAGGGAAAGGTTTCACGCAAAGGCCGCAACGATCGCAAAGAAGTTTTCCCGCACGATTCGATGCAGTGAATCCCGGCCAAGCAGTTGCCCGGAGGAATTTTTCTCTCCATACGTTGCGCCCTTCGCGCCCGTTGCGTGAAATAAATACGCCGACTTTTGCGAAAAGATCCCCGAACCACTAAAGATTCAGCTTTCGGTCGAGGATTTCTCCCAGATGCTCCTGAAGCATGGGATTCTCCAGACGCTCGAGGACGGTTCCGAAGAAGCCGCGCACGATGAGTTGCGCCGCCTGCTTTGGTGGAATGCCTCGGGCCATCATGTAGAAGAGTTCATCCTCGTTGAGTTCGCCTGACGTGGCGCCGTGTGTGCAGCGGACATTGTCGGCGAGGATCTCGAGTCCGGGCATGGAATTGGCCTCGGCCTCGTCGCTGAGCATGAGATTGCGAACCTTCTGGTAGGCATCGGTCTCGTGGGCGGCCTCCTCGACCTTGATCAGGCCGGCAAAGATCGTCTTCGAGGAATCGGCGAGGGCATTGTGGTAGAGCAGGTCGCTCGTCGCACGCGGGGCGAAGTGATCCTGAAAGGTCCGCTGGTCGATCTCGCGCTCGCCGGAGGCGGGATTGATCGAGAGCATGACACTGCGCGATCCCTCGCCGCGGAGGTGACTGTCGCTCTCGCCGCGGATGTAGGCGCCGCCGAGATTCAACTGGAGAGCTGTGGAGGTGCCCTCTTTCTCCACACCGGTGGTGTTGAGATGGAAGGCTGTCGTCCTGTCGCTCCAGTCCTGAACACCGACATAGGTGAGCCGAGAACCTGCGCCGAGCGAAAGGTCATTCACCGCAACGGCCAGGGAGACATCGTTTCCAGCGGAGACGAAGCGGTCGATGACGGTCGCGGAGGCGCCCTCCTCGAGAACGATCAGGGTGTGGGGGAAGACGGCCGCCGACTCGCCCTCGACCCAGTGCCAGATCTCGATCGGCTTCGCCACCGAGACTCCCTTGGGGACATGGACGAAAGTTCCCGAGCGAAGACGGGCCTTGTGGAGGGCTGCAAATTTCTTCGATCCGAGGCGGACTTCCGAGGTCATGAAGCTCTTCCTGAAAAGATCACCATGCTCCTTCGCCGCTTTCTCCAAAGGCATCACAAGAACTCCGGCGGGGAGATCCGCCGTCTCGGAGTGGAGAAGCGCATCGTTGCCGAAGACGAGTTTGGCCGAGAGGCCGGTCAGCCCCGAGGAACGGGAGATCAGATCCGCGACATTCCTGACGGGAGCGGCCACTGAGAAGCCGGAGAGGTCTGTCGCCTTGATGTTGGCGAAGCGCCATGGTTCGTCACGACGGCTCGGCAGGGGAAGCGACTGGAAGAGATCCCAGGCCGCCTGCTGATCGTGATGAAACCATTCCGGCCAGTGACCGGGGGCTGGGGCGGGGGCGATGGAGGTGACGGAATTGGAGGAGCTCATCCGACGGAGCCCTCCATCTCGAGGTCGATGAGGCGCTTCAACTCGACGGAGTATTCCATCGGGAACTGCTGGACGAGGTCGTTGACAAAACCGTTCACGGCAAGGCTCATCGCCGCCGCCTCACTCAGGCCGCGCTGCTGCATGTAGAAGATCTGTTCGGAGCTGATCTGGCTCACACTCGCCTCGTGCTGGACGGCATTCCCCTGCCCGCGGACGCTGATGGCGGGGTATGTGTCGGTGCGGCTGTGGGTGTTGATGAGCAGGGCGTCGCACTCGGTGTTGTTCTTGCACCCTTTGAGATGCTTGGGGACATGCACCATGCCGCGGTAGGTGGCGCGGCCGGTGCCGAGGCTGATCGACTTGGAAATGATGTTGCTGGTCGTGTTATCGGCAGCATGGATCATCTTGGCTCCGGTGTCCTGATGCTGGCCGTCACCGGCGAGTGCAATCGAGACGACTTCACCGCGGGCCCCCTTCCCTTTCATGACGACACCCGGATACTTCATAGTGAGGCGGGAGCCGATGTTGCAATCGATCCACTTGATCTCGGCATCCTCGTGGGCGAGGCCGCGCTTGGTAACCAGATTGAAGACATTCGAGCTCCAGTTCTGGACGGTGACGTACTGGATCTTGGCCCCCTTCATGGCGACCAACTCCACGACCGCGCTGTGTAGGGTCGATGTCTCGAACTTCGGCGCCGTGCAACCCTCCATGTACATGACCTCGGCCCCCTCGTCCGCGATGATCAGGGTGCGCTCGAACTGGCCGAAGTTCTGCGCGTTGATGCGGAAGTAGGCCTGGAGCGGGTGCTTCACCTTCACTCCCGGCGGGACATAGATGAAACTGCCGCCGCTGAAGACGGCGGAATTCAGCGCGGAGAACTTGTTGTCACCGCTCGGGATGACCTTGCCGAACCACTTCTTGAAGATCTCGGGATGCTCCTTGAGCCCCTCGGTGGAGCCGACGAAGATGACTCCCTGCTCGCCGACCGCGGCCTTAATGTTGGAGTAGGCCGCCTCACTGTCGAACTGGGCCTCCACTCCGGCGAGGAACTTGCGCTCCTGCTCGGGGATGCCGAGGCGCTCGAAGGTTTTCTTGATGTCCTCGGGGACCTCGTCCCAACTCCGCTTCGGCTGCTGTCCCTGCGCGAGGTAGTAGCGGATGTTCTCGAAGACGATATTCTCCAGATCCTTGGTCGCCCAATTGGTGGGCATCGGCTTCTCGAGGAACTTGCGGTAACCCTCCTTGCGGAAGGCGCGGACCCAGTCGGGGTCCCCCTTCACGTCGCTGATATAATCGATTGTCGCCTCGGTCAGGCCGACGCCGGCATCGTAGGCGTAGTCCATCTCGTAGCGGAAATCGCCGACGGAACGGTCGATATCGATGTCGGGCTTGGTCTCTGTACTCATAGAAAAGGTAGGTTAGGCTGAAGTCAGTTAGACTTTTAGGTTCTGAGTCTTGGTTCTGATAGGTTCTGGCTAATAGTCTAATAGTCTAAATTACTAATGCCCTTTTAGGCGGCCTTAGTCCCGTATTCCTTCTCGACCCAGTCGTAGCCCTCGGCCTCGAGCTTGAGGGCGAGATCCTTGTCGCCGCTCAGGATGATGCGGCCCTCGGACATGACATGAACCTTGTCAGGGACGATGTAGTCGAGCAGGCGCTGGTAGTGGGTGATCACGAGCATTCCGATATTCGGACCGCGGAGCGCATTCACGCCGGCGGAGACGATCTTGAGCGCATCGATGTCGAGACCGCTGTCGGTCTCGTCGAGCACCGCGTAGGAGGGCTCGAGCATCGCCATCTGGAGGATCTCACAGCGCTTCTTCTCGCCGCCGGAGAACCCCTCATTCACCGAGCGCGAGGTGAACCCGCGGGGCACACTGAGGGCATCCATCTTGGCGTAGAGCTTGGCATAGTACTCGGTCGCCTCGAGCTCCTCCCCCTCGGGAAGGCGGGCCTGCAGGGCGGCGCGGATGAAGTTGGCGATCGTCACGCCGGGGATCTCCATGGGGTACTGGAAGGCCAGGAAGAGTCCGAGTCGTGCACGGACATCGGGCTCGAGACCGAGGATGCTCTCGCCGTCCAGAAGCACATCGCCGGAGGTGACGGTGTAGTCGGGATGACCGGCCATGATCTTGGCAAGCGTGCTCTTGCCGGCCCCGTTCTTGCCCATGATGGCGTGAACCTCTCCCTTGGGAATGTCGAGGGTGAGCCCCTTCAGGATGGGCTTGTCACCGATCGAGGCATGCAGGTCGCGGATGGAGAGTGAAGAGGCGGACATGGTTCTTACTTGGTGGTTGGTTTGTTTCTGGAATGAGTGGAGGACTTTGTAGCCGTGCCGCAATCGGCGCAGAGGCCGCGGAGGGTCACGTCGTGCTGGGTGACGAGGAAACCGTCGGGAAGCTTCCATCCCTTGTCGCGGGCTTGCGAAAACTCGATGTCGGTCACCTTGCCGCAGTCGGAGCAGTGGAAGTGGCCGTGCTCGTGGAGATTCGCGCAGAAGCGAGTCGGTTCGCGGTCGACATGGACGCCTTTGACCAGGCCGTTGCCGACCATCGTCTCGAGGCAGTTGTAGACCGTGGCAAGCGAGATCGAGGGCATCTTCTTCTGGGTCCGGATAAAGACCTCCGTGGCCGTGGGATGGTCCCTCTTCTCCATCAGCACCTCGTAGACATGGCGACGCTGGGGCGTGAGGCGAAATCCCTCCCTTCCCATCACGCTCTCATAAGAGGCGGATTCGTGCGTTTCTTCCTTTTTCATCGGGCGAATGTCCAACCTAGCAGACCCTGAACTTCAATCAAGAATCATTCTAAATTAGGATAGGAGCCCTGGGCCTCAAGGCTTTTAGCCGTTTAGGCTGTAGGCTTTTAGGGGAGAGAAATCAGAAAAGTTTCCCCGCAGAGGCGCTGAGACGCAGAGAAATCCAAGGGGTGAAGTAATGGAATGAACCACGTCTCCAAAAAATCTTCCTTGGACGATTTTTTTCATGAGGCCTGATTGATCCCTCGTGATGGGAAAAGTGTGGGAGGAGCCGATGCGAGCCATCGTTACCGCCACGGTACAGCAACGGTGACCCGCAGCGAGCGGCGCAGCGTTTCATAGGGGCTTTCACCGAAGAGTTCGCGATACTGGACGGAAAATCTCCCTAGCTCCGAGAAGCCGAGGGCCTCGGCAATGTCAGTGACCCGTGATTCCCTGAAATCAGCCTTGAGGAGCATCGTGCGCGCCCGGTTCATCCTGCTAATCCGGAAAAAACGGTGTGGCCCAACACCTACAATCTTGCTGAAGGCCAACTCCAGAGTGCGAGGGCTTGCATTCAGGGCCATGCAGAGATCGGAGATGCGAACGGGTGCGTCAATGGAAGTGGCAAAGTCCATGGCACGGCGCACAAGAATAGCGGCGGAATTCCTATCCAGGAAATAGTCGCCCCCATCGATCACGGGAAGAATGGAATCAAAGATCGACTTTTCAAAGTCGGCAGCACTCATCTTCAGCCCACCGTGCCGGAGGGCACCCAACATTCTTGTAAACTTTCGCCGTAGATTCCCGACATCATCCGGGCTGGTTTTCAAAACCTTCGCTTTCCTCCCCCTAAACAGGGCCCCCAAGGCATCGGGAGACAGCGAGGATTGTTCGGCCAACTTCAGTAACTTGGCATGATCCATCAGGAGGAGCATTTGCTCATAACCACCCTCCATCGTGTGGTCAAAAGTCTCGCCGGAAACACTCGATGAGATACGGCTGTCGTCGAGGGGTTCTCCTAAAAACTTTCCTTTTGCAGATTGTAGCGGAATAGAAAATCCAAACCTGTTGCCCACCAACTCGCCCTCCAGATGCGTTCGGAGTGGATAATTCTCGCGGTAAAGAAGAATCCCGGTCCCGGCAATGAAATCAATTTGGCCCCGAAAATTTCCCGACTCCAACTGGACTGTATCTACATTGAAAAATGTGTTCACGGCACCCGCAAGATCCTCAAAGGCCTCCCGCCGGATGATTCCGCTCATGACCTCCTCGCCTCCATTGCCAGCAGGGGCCTTTCCTCTTTCTGTTGGATTTTGCATCTCGTGATTACCGCGACGGATCATCACACAACATTCATCGGAAAGATCAAATCTGCATCCCCTGTCAGGGTGAATTTTTGCGGATTTTGCATAGTTGCTCTGATCATTTCATCCGTGACTCATCAGTCGCCCTGCAACTTTTCACGGGCAGGGGTTGATTCTGCGGATCTTGCATATTCAGGGGAAGGGAAAATGGGAATAGTCCCCATCCTCAAAACAGGTCCACCATGCCATCCACATTACCTCTTTCAAATTGGTTTTCAGCTCCATGCAGCCGACGTGAAGGCGTGACGTCTCCTTCCGAAACCCTTCTCCTGAATGAATTAGGCAAGGTCGTTTCGTCCGCCGGAAGAGTGAGTCATTCATTCATTAACAAATGCTTTGAAAATGCTTCCTGCATTGCGCGCTCTCGGCTCCTTATTTCAGCCTGCAGCCTTTCTCTTTGCGCCTTCCCTCTTCAGGCAAAGGTCGCCAACCCCATCACGGAAACCAATGGCGATGCGTCAGAAGCCACCCTTCCCGCCAATCCCACCCCTTCCCGGGATGTCCAGCAGTCCAGAGTCTTGAAGGCCATGGCTGCGGCAGCGGAAGCTCATCGGGTGGTCGCCGCAATAGAAGAATTACGCAAAAGTAAAAGTGAACTTACGAATCATCAGGCTGATGCGACCGCCACAAACAAGTTCGTGCAGTCCACTAAACCCAAATTTGACAGCCTAGCCCAGTAGCTTGTGGCCGCCGCACCTCGCTCTCATGCGAGAGCATGGTTTTTACGAATAGTAATATTATTTAAAGACTGATCAGCAACGACAACGAGGAAACCAGAGTTACATATTAGAATTCATTCCATGTTTTTGATCATAAAAGATATTTGTGCTGTTATTGGAGCATTTTGCATACTCAGCTTTTTGTTTATTTTAGTTTTCGTACTGATTGCATGCATGAGGGATAAATCTAGCCCTGAAAGAATGAGCGACCAGAGAGATTGAATCCTCGGGAAGAGGGAGCGACTGCAGAATCGATCTCCTGATGTTTTGTCCATCTTGCAACATGGCGCTTGCAACCAATGTCTTCCGGTTCGAGCGCATGCATTGGGAAGCTCGCTTTCTGTCGTCGTCCCCCGATGCCCGTGGTAGATAATTCTGCATGAAGTTTTCAGAACTCGGAACACGGCTGGCAGGACAAACCGGCATCAATGCGCTCATGGCCGACCTAGGAGAGGCCTTGGCTGCTTCCGCCGACCCAGCCCCACTGATGCTGGGAGGAGGCAATCCCGCCCATATCCCCGCGATGGAAAGAGTCTGGGAGGAGCGGATGAAGGGGATCATCTCCGATCCAACAGTACTGCGCCGGACCCTTGCCATCTACGACCCGCCGCGGGGCAACCCGGGATGCCTTGAGGCTCTGGCCGGACTACTGAGGAGGGAGTTTGGATGGCCCGTCGGACCCGAAAACATCGCCGTCACTCCGGGCGGCCAGACCGCCTTCTTCCTGCTCTTCAACCTCTTCGCGGGAAAGACGCCCGACGGCGCGGCGGGGGAACAAGGGCGGATCCTCTTCCCCCTCATGCCCGAGTACATAGGCTATGCGGACCAGTCACTGGAGAAGGATGCCTTCACCGCACTCAAGCCCCGCATCGAGAACACCGGACCGCATCGGTTCAAATACAGGATCGATTTTGAGAACCTACGCGTCACTCCCGACATCCGGGCTCTCTGCGTCTCCCGACCCACCAACCCCAGCGGCAACGTCATCACCGACGCGGAGATGAAACACCTCGCCGAACTGGCCGCCCTCCACGACATCCCGCTCATCATCGACAACGCCTACGGCTGGCCCTTCCCCGGAATCCTCTTTGACGAGGTCTCCCCCCTCTGGACCGATCATACCGTCCACGTGATGAGCCTCTCCAAATTCGGACTTCCCGGCACGCGCACCGCCTTTGTCGTCGGCCCTCCCGAGGTGGCCGCCGCCGTGGCCTCCATGACGGCCGTTACCGGTCTTGCCAATGGCAACTTCGGCCAGGCCATCGCCGGACCGCTGATCGCGAGTGGCGAGATCACCCGTCTGAGCCGCGACATCATCCGCCCCTACTACCTCGCCAAGAGGGACAAAGCCATCGCCGCCATCGCCGAGTTCTTCCCGGAGGAGGCCCCCTACTCGATCCATGAAAGCGGAGGCGCCATGTTCCTCTGGCTCTGGGTCAGGGATTCCAAACGAACCTCCAAGGAGATCTACGAATCACTCAAGAAACGCGGCGTGCTCGTCGTGCCGGGTGAATACTTCTTCTTCGGACTCGAGGATCAGGACTGGCCCCATTGGAAGGAATGCCTCCGCCTCTCCTTCGCCATGGACGATGCGGAAGTCCGAGAAGGCATCCGCATCATCGCAGATGAATTGTTCGGGGAGTTAACCTCTTATGATTTTTAATCAGGAACTCAAGAACTCAGGAACCAATCCAAGGGGAACTGGTGCGGCGAAGCCGTAGCCCGAAGTGGCACCACTTGCGGGGAGGCAAGTGACGTCAACTCAGGGAAGAAACAGAAACTCTCGCGCAGAACCAAGCCTGTGGGAACAGGCTCGGAAGATCCTGCGAAAGCAGGACCCGTAAGGGCGGCACCGTCCGCCGGAAGGAGGATGCCCTCAAACGCGGGGGCGCAGAGAAGTTTTTGAATCAGAACTGAAGCCGGAGGAAGTCGGCAACTAACGCCCTTGACGCGTAATAACATAAGTGGTAACAAGAATCCATGACCCTCTCCCTGAAAGTCCGAAAAATCGGAAACTCCCTCGGTGTAGTTCTGCCGAAGGAAGCCCTTTCCCATCTCCATGTGGAGGAGGGGGACACCCTGACCCTGACCGAGGCTCAGGACGGAGTCCGCCTGACCGCCGCTGATCCCACTTTCACCGAGACGATGGAGGTCTTCGAATCCCTGAGCCGCCGCTACCGCAACGCCCTGCGGGAACTGGCCAAATAACCCGCGCTCCATGGAGCTGCGATGGATCAGCCGCGAGGTCTGTCTCGCGGTACACGACATGCTTCTCTCCCAATACGGGGGATGTGCAGGCCTTCGTGACTCCGGACTGCTCGATTCGGCACTTGCCCGTCCACTCCAGATGCAGGCCTACGGATCCCCTACCACTGCGGAACTCGCCGCCGCCTATGCGACCGGCATCATCCGGAACCATCCCTTCCTCGACGGAAACAAACGGACCGGCTTCATGCTCGGATCCGGCTTTCTGGAACTCAACGGAATGGAATTCTTCGCCACCGAGGCAGATGCCGTGATCAAGACACTGGCCCTCGCCGCCGGGGAACTGACCGAGCAGGCTTATGCGGAATGGCTGGCGAAGAACAGCAGGGCAAAAGCGGGGGGCTGACAGAGATCCTAGGTTGTGGCCTTCCTCATCATCCCGCTGATCGCCTCCTTCATTCCCGTCGTCTTGATGCTCTTCTTCGGTGGAAAGTCCCAGGATCACTCCGGCGGACACTGATTCCACTTAGGGGCTTCCGTCAGGGAGATAAAAGAAGTTTTCCCGCAGAGGCGCTGAGACGCAGAGGGACTGAGTCAGTATTTATTGACTGAAAACCCTGATTGAGGCGGGTAAATAAATTATCTTGCCCCATTTTGTATACGGAATAGTTATCGGGGTGATGAAGAAATTTTTCCTCATAAACATAACTATGCTTTCAGTGTTGAGCTGTTTTAACGACCTTAAGGCTCAATATTATAGTTTAGATGACCTTTATCGACAAGCGGAGCGTGCCGCTGATGCCGCTGAGCAGAATGCCGCGGCAACTGGAGCACTCTTGAATGAGCAAAAACGAGCTAATCAAGAGCAAGAAGAGCAAAGGCGCGCACAACTCTACCTTGAAGCAAAGCGTCAGGCTGAAGAGCAAAAACAACGTCAACTGAAACGCGATCAAGATGTAAGTTCTTCTGGTGATGGAGTATCCGCACCTGATCTCACCGCAAGCCAGCTTGGTTGGTATTATCGCGTTTACCCTATACAGAAGCTACCGAATGGAATACTGGCTGATTCATGGGTTCCGGCAAATAACATCGAGGGCTACAAACGAGGTGGGATTTTAGCATTTATTGAAACAAATCGCAGCCTCTCAGAAGGAGCTTTTTGTTTTATAAGCGCATATAAATCTGGAACCTACAATTACACTGATAATACTGGCATCAAGCGTATTGTTCCCAGGTATGTACTTAGACAAGTATGCGATCTTAATATTATTCAATATAATCTTGGCTCAATTAAAGAGCTTTAGTGTAACACCCTAGCTGTTTCCCTTACTCATAAAGGAGGGCGCAGGAGTTTTCGATGCTGTGCTAGGCGCCCAAGCGTCAGCCGTAGTTGAGCTACGGCAAGCGCAGAGCAACAACGCCCGGCACGAATACCGAAGTGGGAACTGCAGGGATAGCCTATGCGAAGCATAGCCCTTTAGGGCGCTACTCGCGGAAGCGAGAGCGGCAAAAGAACCAGCCCAGTCTTTTCCTCAATCGAGGAAAAGACGAACCGGGTTTTCGAGGGCTTCTTTGATTTTAATGAGGAACGTCACCGCCTCCTTCCCATCCACCACGCGGTGATCATAGGAGAGGGCAAGATACATCATCGGGCGGATCTCCACCTTGCCGTTCACGGCGACGGGGCGCTCCTGGATCTTGTGCATGCCGAGGATGCCGCTCTGGGGCGGATTGAGGATCGGGGTGCTCAGCAGGGAGCCGTAGACTCCGCCGTTGGAGATGGTGAAGCAGCCCCCCTGGAGGTCGGAGAGGCCGATCTTCCCCTCGCGCGCCTTGACGGCATAGCCGAGGAGTTCCTTCTCGAGGCCAGCGAGGGAGAGATTCTCGCAACCGCGAATGACGGGAACGACGAGTCCCTTCTCGGTGCCGACGGCGACGCCGATGTCGTAGTAGTGGTTCTCGATGAGTTCGTCACCCTCGAGTTGGGCATTGATCTGGGGAATGGCCTGAAGGGCCTCGACGGTCGCCTTAATGAAGAAGGACATGAAGCCGAGCTTCACGCCGTGCTTGGCCTGGAAGCCCTCCTGCACGTCCTTGCGGAGGCTCATGACAGCGCTCATGTCGACTTCGTTGAAGGTGGTCAGGATCGCGGCAGTCTGCTGGGCATTGACCAACTGCAGGGCGATCTTGCGGCGGAGCGGGGTGAGCTTGCGGCGGGATACTCGCCCTTCGGGGGGAGTAGAAGTTGGGAGCTGGGAGCTAGGAGCTTGGGACTGTTTGGGAGCGGGGACTTCAGGGCTGGGTGCAGGCTTCTTAGGCTCTTCCTTGTCTTTCCCTAACTTCAAGCTTCCAGCTTCCAGCTTCTCGGCTGCAGCAGTTGCTGCAGGCGCGGCTCCGGCCTCGATCTCCGCGACGGTGGATCCGATGGGGACTTCGGCGCCCTCGGCCACCTTGATCCTAAGGATTCCGGCTTCCAGGGCGGTGACTTCGGAGGAGACCTTGTCGGTGTCGAGGGTGTAGAGGAGATCGCCAACGGAGACGTGGTCGCCGTCTTTCTTGTGCCAGGCGGAGAGGACGCCGGAGGAGATGGATTCGCCGACGGCGGGAACGAGAACAGGAACGCTCATGATGGTGATGATCGGTTGGGAATGATTGGTTGGGAAACTTGGCCGTTTATTTTTCTCCGAAGGCCTGGGCGATCAGAGCCGCCTGCTCGAGCTTGTGGGCGGCGGTCGTGCCGACGGCGGTGCTGGCACTGGCCTCACGGCCGGCATAGCCGATGGCTCGTCCGAAGAATTGCATCAGGATCGGAAGCAGGTGATGCCACGAGCCCATGTTCGCGGGCTCTTCCTGGCACCAGACGATCTCCTTTGCCTTCGCATACGGCGCGGTGACCTTGCGCAGTTCCTCCTCGTTGAGGGGGTAGATCTGCTCGAGGCGCACGATGGCGGAGCGGTCGCTCCAGCCGTTCTTTTCGCGGTAGGACTGGAGGTCGTAGTAGACCTTGCCGGAGCAGAGGATGAGGCGCTCGACCTTGGAAGGATCGGCGGGCTTGGGTCCCTCGAGGATCTCGTGGAACGACCCCTTGGTGAAATCCTCCGTGGTCGAGACGGCGGCTTCGGAGCGCAGGAGGCTCTTGGGCGTCATGATGATGAGCGGCTTGCGGAAGTCGCGGAGCATCTGGCGGCGCAGGACGTGGAAATACTGCGCGGGGGTCGTGAGGTTGCAGACCTCCATGTTCTCCTCGGCGCAGAGCTGGAGGAATCGCTCGAGGCGCGCACTGGAGTGCTCGGGTCCCTGCCCCTCGTAACCATGCGGAAGGAGCATGACGAGCGCACTGGGACGGAGCCACTTGGTCTCCGCCGAGCAGATGAACTGGTCGATGATGATCTGGGCGCCGTTGGCGAAATCGCCGAACTGGGCCTCCCACATGCAGAGCATCTTGGGATAATCCATCGAGTAGCCGTAGTCGAATCCCAGCACGGCCGCCTCGGAGAGGGGGCTGTTGTAGACGCAGAAACGGGCCTGGTCGGGCGCCAGGTTCATGAGCGGGATGTAACGCTCGCGGGTCTGCTCGTCGTAGAAGACCGAGTGGCGGTGGCTGAAGGTGCCGCGGCGGCTGTCCTGACCGGAGAGGCGGATGGGAATCCCCTCCATCATGAGGGAACCGAAGGCAAGCGCCTCGCCGTAGGCCCAGTCGTATCCGGAGCCTTTCTCGAAAACCTCGCGTCGGCGCTCCAGCACGGCCTTGCGGAGCTTGGGCAGGATGCGGAAGTCGGAGGGGATGGTGGTGAGGCCGTCGACGATGGTCTTGAGCGTCGCGGCGGCGATGGCGGTCTTGACCGGCTTGAACGAGTAGTCGGGCTGGAAGACGGCGGTCGATCCGACGAAGGCCTTCTGGTTGGCCTTCACGTCGGTGACGATTCCCTTCTTCATTTCCGCAAGGGCGGCCTCGAGCTGGCCCTGCGATTTCTTCCAGCTGGCGTCGAATTCCTCCTGCGTGAGGGTGCCGAGTTCCATGGCCCGCTCGAGAAAGACCTCGCTCGGACGCCTGTGGGCGCGGATGACCTTGTAGAGGTCGGGCTGGGTGAAGAGCGGTTCGTCGCCCTCGTTGTGGCCGTAGCGGCGGTAACAGACGATATCGATGACGATGTCGCGCCCGAACTCCTGGCGGTAGGCGATGGCGATGCGGGCGGCCTCCGCCACGGCGATCGGATCATCCCCGTTCACATGGAAGACGGGGGCCTCGACGGTCTTGGCGATCTCGGTGCAGTAGAGAGTGGAACGGGAATCCTTGGGAAGCGTGGTGAAGCCG
The DNA here is from genome assembly GCA_040380225.1 of Verrucomicrobiia bacterium. Classification (GTDB taxonomy): domain Bacteria; phylum Verrucomicrobiota; class Verrucomicrobiia; order Chthoniobacterales; family UBA6821; genus UBA6821. Next base: position 59,433 of record JBEIJN010000004.1, read on the forward strand.
ATCTGGTTGTTAACCACCAGATGGATGGTGCCGCCGACCTTGTAGCCCTCGAGATTGCTGAGATTGAAACACTCCGCGACGATTCCCTGGCCCGGGAAGGCGGCGTCGCCATGGATCAGGATCGGGACGACCTTGCTACGCCCGACGGTGTCCTCGAGGATGCGCTGGCGCGCACGCGCCTTGCCGAGAACGACGGGATTGACGGCCTCAAGGTGGCTGGGATTGGCGGCCAGGTAGACTTCGACCTCCGCGGCGTCTTTCCCCTCCCCGATGCGGCGGGTGGTCTGGTAGCCGAGATGATACTTCACGTCCCCGCTCGCCTCGCCCAGATCGGGCGCATACTTGTCGCTGAACTCGTTGAGGAGGATGGCGAAGGGCTTCTTGAGGAAATTGGTCAGGACATTGAGGCGTCCGCGGTGAGCCATGCCGAGGACGATCTCCTTCACCCCCAACTCCGGCGAGCGATGCAGGATCTCGGAAAGGGCGACCATCATCGACTCGCCGCCCTCCATGGAGAACCGCTTGCTGCCGACGTAGGTGGTGTGGATGAAATTCTCGAAGCTCTCCGCCTTGTGCAGGGTCCGCAGGATGCGGTGGTGCGGGGTGGAGGTGTCGGCGGGACCCACGCGGTGCTCCACCCGGTCGCGGATCCAGTGGCGGATGCGCGTGTTCTGGATGTGCATGTACTCCACGCCGATGGTGTCGCAGTAGATGGAACGCAACTCGGCGATGATGTCGCGGAGCTTAATGGGCGCACCGTCACGGAAAGAACGGGAACTGACCGTGGAGTCGAGATCGGCGTCGGTCAGGCCGAATTCCTTGAGCTCCAACAACGGCTGGTAGGGCAACTCGTTGCTCAGGGGATTGAGCCTTGAAGCGGTGTGACCGAGCGTGCGGTAGGTGTAGATGAGGGCCTCAACCCGGCTCTGGAGCGATGCATCGCCGGCGGGCGCCCCCCCGGAAACGGCTACGGCACCGGTCGGCTTGGCAGCAGCCTTCTGATACCGGGCAAAACCGAGTTCGAACCCTTCAAAAAAGGAGGCCCAATCTGCCGGGACCGAAGCTGCGTCCTTACGCCATTTTTCGTAATTTTCATCGATGGCGGCCTCGTTCCAGCGCGCCGTGAAGGATGTGCTCATGAAGTTGGATTGAAAAAAATCGTCTCTCTTTTAGCGCCCCCTGCCATGGGGAACCGGAACCCCGGCTTTGGCAACAGGCGCGAAGATCCACTGGTTTAGCAGATGAACGGCGGGGGGCAAGCCGGCAATGGGCTTTCTTGCACCGGATCCATCCCGGGGGTAGGATGGACACCTTTCCTTCCGCCCTGTCATGATCTCCGTCCAAGGACTCTCCAAAAGCTACGGCCACACCGAGGCGGTGCGGGATCTCTTCTTCACGGTGGACAAGGGGGAGGTCGTCGGCTTCCTCGGCCCCAACGGGGCGGGAAAAAGCACCACCATGAAGATCCTGAGCGGCTATCTGCCAGCCGACACGGGCGAGGTGCGGATCGCGGGGTTCGATGTCTTCACCCAGTCGGTCAAGGCCCGTTCCCGGATCGGCTACCTGCCGGAGAACGTCCCCCTCTACCCCGAGATGAGGGTCGGGGAGTATCTCTCCTACCGCGCCGCACTCAAGGGAGTCCGCTCCCGCCGCGTCGCCGAGAAGGTGGAGGATGCCCTGGAACTCTGCGGACTTCCCCATGTGCGTCGCCAACTCATCGGGACCCTCTCCAAGGGATACCGTCAGCGCGTCGGCCTCGCGGACGCCCTGGTAAACGAACCCGACATCCTGATCCTCGACGAACCCACCATCGGGCTCGATCCGGAACAGATCCGCGAGGTGCGCGCCCTGATCAAGGGGCTGGCGACCCGGCACACGATCCTGCTCTCGAGCCACATCCTCAGCGAGGTCGAGATGACCTGCTCGCGGGTCCTGATCCTGAACAAGGGAAGGATCATCGCGAACGGAACCCCCTCTCAACTCCGCGATCGCACGGGACTCTCTCTCACGACCCCCGTGCGCCTGGAGGCGATGCTTCCCGATGCCGCTGAAGCCGTGAAAGTCCTCGGGAAGCTCCCCGGTATCGATTCCGCAAGGGTGCTCGGCACCTCGGGGGAATGGAGCACCTTCGAGATCATTCCAGCCGGCAACGACCCGAGATGCGCCCTCTTCGAGGAGGCGGTGCGGCGCGGGTGGAAACTCCGGGAACTCTCGGCCAGGGAATCCTCGCTCGAGGAGATCTTCACCTCCTTCGTCTCCGGCAGAAGCCGCGAGCCGGAAAATGCCGGGTCCACCGCCAACCAGTCCGGGGAGGCGCGGCCATGAGGGTTTTCTGGATCCTTTGGAAGCGGGAGGTCGGCTCCTCCTTCAAGACACCCATGGCCTGGGTGATCCTCTTTTTCCTGCTGCTCGTGACCGGCTTTAATTTCTACGCTGGTGTCTCGGTCCTCAACCACGGCCCGACGGAAGTCACGGTCGTCGAATCGTTCTTCAACACGATCTTCTTCTGGTTTCCCTTCCTGCTGCTCTTCCCCCTGCTCACCATGCGCCTCTACTCCGAGGAGTACCGCAGCGGCACCGTCGAGCCGCTGATGACCGCGCCGGTCCGGGATACCCAGGTCGTGCTGGCCAAGTTCTTCGGAGTCCTCTTCCTCTACTCGGTCCTCTGGCTTCCCACCGCCCTTTACTTCGTGATCTTCTGGCTGCAGACACGGCTCACGGCCGCGGGGGCGACGGGAGCCTACTTCGGCGCCTACCTGCTCCTGCTGCTCATGGGAATGTTCTACCTTGCGCTGGGCTGCCTCTGCTCCTCGCTGACGCGCCATCAGATCACTGCGGCGGTGGCGACCCTAGCCCTGATCTCACTCTTCTTCCTCACCGGCCTGCTCACCTTCCTCTCCGGAAGCGTCGGCGCGCTCATGCAGGGGATCACCGTTACGCTCTCGCCAATCGAACAGATGACCCAGTTCTCCAGGGGCATCATCGATACGCGCCCCGTCGTCTGGTATCTCGTGATGACGGCGCTCTGTCTCTTCCTCACGCTCCACTCCTTCCAGGCGCGCCGCTGGCGCAAGTGACCCCATGAGTAATCACGATCCGAGCAAGCACGTGCCCCACCGCTTCGTCCGCCTCCGCGTGGCCCTGCAGATCGTGGCGGCCCTGGTCGTGAGCGCCTGCATCATCGGTTGGTCGCTGGGTCACTACCGGCGCCACGATTTCAGCCGCTCGCACAAGTTCGAAATCTCCAACCAGACGAGGCAGACTCTCGCCTCGCTCGGATCGCCCGCCAGGGTGATCGTCTACTTCTCCCCCTCCTCGGCCTCCACCGGTTCCGAACTCCACGGGGACATCATGGCACTGCTCAGGGAGTACCAGTTCCTCTCACAACGACAGAGTCAGGGCCAGGGCCGACGCAACCTCACCATAGAGAGGGTCGATCCCATGCGAAACCCCGCCCGGGCGCGTGACCTCCAGGCGCAATACAGATTCTCAGGGGCCGAGAACGTGATCATCGTGGAATACGGCGGACGCAGCACCGTGATCCCCGTTCCCGAGATGGGGGAATACGACTCGGCGCCCACACAATACGGAGAGCGCCCGAGGCTCGTCGCCTTCCGTGGCGAGCAGGTCCTGACCTCGGCCTTCATCGGACTGGTGCAACCGGCCTCCAACAAGAAGGTCTATTTCCTGCAGGGCCACGGGGAGGGAATGCCCGGCATCCCGCCGATGCAGATCATCGGCCAGAACCTCAAGCGCCAGAACATCACTGTCGCCCCGCTCAATCTCCCGGCTGGCAGCGCCTCGGTTCCCGCGGATGCGGCCCTTGTGGTGATCGCCGGCGCGCACTTCGACCCGTCGGCGGACGAACTCGCCGCCCTCCGCGCCTACTGGCGGGCGGGAGGGCATCTGATGACCCTCCTCGACCCGACCGGTGAGACACCAGGCCTGGATGCATTCCTCGACGAGGAGGGCAGGATCAGGCCCAGGAACGACAGGGTTCTGCGCCTTGTGAACCTAGGCGGCGCCACGGGAATCCTGCGCGACGTAACCGGCGAGTTCTTCGCAGGCTCGGAGATCACGGCGCGACTGGTCGGCCTAAACATCCTCTTCGCCGGCAACACCCGATCGCTTGCAATCAATGACCAGCGCGATCGCTCCATCAAGGGGCAGGAAACCGGCCCCACCCGTCCGCTCATCCGGGGCATCCACGGATTCCGCGGGTGCTCCAACTTCGCCAATGCGGACGGAAAGGGAGTCACCTTCGACCCGGCGAAGGATAACTTCTTCCCGGCCTACATCGCGGCGATCACCGATCTCGGCGGTGTGCATGACGACCGCGTGGCACTTGGCGCCTCACGGATGGTCGTGGTGGGCAACAGCGAGTTCCTCAAGGACAAGTTCCTCGCCGGCACGGGGCTCGACTTCTTCTCCAGCGCGGTCAACACCCTCATCGACCGGACGCAACTTGCCGGAACAACCCCCAAGACCAAGGAGTTCTTCACGCTCAATCTCGACGAACTTCAGCTCCGGCTCCTGGCTCTCTGGACCATCGTGGCGGTTCCGCTCGCCTCGGCCCTGCTGGGCCTGATCTTCCTCTGGAGGAGGCGCTCGTGAGCTGGAGGGGCACCCTTCTGCTGCTGATCTTCGCGGGGCTGGCCATCGGCATCCTGCTCTTCTCACAGCGCTCACGCACCCGATCCCCCGGAGAACCGTTGCTCGGCTTCGATCCGTCGGCGGCCGACCGGATCACGATCATCGAGGGAGTGGGGGGAGCCGGCCGTGTGGAGATGGTCAGGCAGGATGAGGTCTGGAAGCTTGTTTCACCCCTTTCCGACCGCGCCGACCCTTCGGCGGTGCAGGCCCTGCTCGACAAGGCCTCCGCAGTGGCCTCGCTGGATCGACTCAAGCCCGCCGACCTCAAGGGAAACTTGAGCCTCGAAGCGCTGAACCTCAAGCAGCCTCGGAGAAGTGTGAGTATCAGGGCTGGAAAAACCCATACCCTCCTCTTTGGAGCGGATGGGGCGGCCGCGGGACAAATCTACGCGCGGGTGGACTCCGACCCCTCCGTCTATCTGGTGTCCGCCGAGACGGCATCCCTGGCCTTCCGCCCCCCGGCGGAATTCCGGGATCCGCGCCTCACCACGCTCTCCTTCGACCATCTCGCCGAGATGGAACTGACACGGAACGGCGCCGGGAATTCCCAGCAACTTCGACTCGCCAGGAATGCCAAGGGATGGAACATCGTGAGCCCCGTCTCCGCGCGGGGTGGAAATGAGGCCGTCGAGGCATGGGCCGCCTCGTTGGTCGGAGCCAGGATCGTCCGCTGGATGCCGGAGGGAACCGATCCCGCGGCATGCGGATTGGAGCCGCCGGTGGCGACAGTCACGGCGAGGGAGGATGGCGGTGTGCCCATCGTGATCTCAATCGGATCGGAGGCAGGCGACACTCCCGGCAGCCGCTACGCGCGCTGCAACGGCCGCCCCGGAATCTGCATCGTCACCGGAATCTCCCCGGCGCTTGCGGCCACGCCGGCATCCCTGCGTTCCAAAAATCCACGACCGGTTCCGCTCGACGCTATCGACAGGATAGAGATCGGCACGGGAGGCCAAGACGGGGGGCGTCCTCGGCTGCTACTGGCGCGAAAGAAAGGTGGCGATGACTGGCAGGTCCTCGAGGGGAGCTCGGGCGATCTTTCCGGAAAGAAGGTGGAAGAATGGCACCGGCGGCTGTCATCCCTGAAGGCTTCCGGATTTGAACCCGCAACTCCCGATCGCCTCGCAGCGCGCGGAATGAATGCCCCTCAACTCACGATCCGCCTGATCGCGCATCTTTCCGAAAACACCGCCGAGGAAAGCGCCGGCGACATGGTACTCGGAGAGTATGCCTTCGGCACGGCGTCGGACGGCACGGTCGCCATGCGCGAGGAAGATTCCTCCGACCTAATGCTCCTTCCGGAGAATGCACTCGAACTAGCCAAAGGGCCGGAAGGCGATCTTTCAAATTGATGAATTGTTGATTGCTGATTGCGATGGCTTGCTTGCAACATCGGCGTTTAACTCTCCGGCCATTTCCTCACTCAAAGATTTTCGACCTAACAGCCTAATAGTCTAAACCGCCAGAGCCTATTCCCATGATGACTTCCTCCGAGATCCGCCGTTCCTTCCTCGAGTTTTTCCGCGGCAAGGAACACACCATCGTCACCTCCTCCAGCCTGCTGCCGGACTCACCGAACCTCCTCTTCACCAATGCCGGGATGAACCAGTTCGTGCCGATCTTCCTCGGCACGACTCCCTGCCCCTACACCCCTCCCCGCGCCGCCGACACGCAAAAGTGCATCCGTGCGGGCGGCAAGCACAACGACCTCGAGGATGTCGGTCTGGACACCTACCACCACACCTTCTTCGAGATGCTGGGCAACTGGTCCTTCGGCGATTATTTCAAGAAAGAGGCGATCAGCTGGGCCTGGGAACTCCTTGTCGAGCGGTGGAAGTTTCCCGCCGAACGCCTCTACGCGACCGTCTACAGCCCCGCGGAGGGGGATCCCGCCTCCTTTGATGCCGAGGCTCACGCGCTCTGGTCGGAGTTCTTCCGCTCGAAGGGACTGGATCCCGCGATCCATGTCGTCCCCGGTAACCGGAAGGACAATTTCTGGATGATGGGCGAGACCGGCCCCTGCGGCCCCTGCTCGGAACTCCACATCGACCTGACTCCTTACGGGGACACGAAGGGCGCCCTCGTCAACAAGGGGAGCGCCGAGTGCATCGAGATCTGGAATCTTGTCTTCATCCAGTTCAACGCGAACCCCGACGGTTCCTTCGTCCCCCTACCCGCCTGCCATGTCGACACCGGCATGGGATTCGAGCGCGTCTGCTCGGTGATGCAGGGAACGAAGGGCTTTAAGGAATTCGGCAACGTGGTGATCTCCAACTACGAGACCGATCTCTTCCGCCCAGTCTTCGAGGCGATCGGCGCACTCTGCGGCCGCAAGTACGGCTCGACCCTTCCCCAGCCCTCCGGGGACGGGGCGATGATTCCCGTCACCGATCAGGAAAAGGATGATGTCGCCTTCCGCGTCATCGCCGACCACCTGCGCACCCTCGGCTTCGCCATCGCGGACGGCATCCAGCCCGGCAATGCCGAGCGCCACTACGTGCTCCGCCGCATCCTGCGACGCGCCGTCCGCTACGGACGCACACTCGGCTTCACGGCACCCTTCCTTCACAAACTCACCCCCGTGCTCGCCGCCGTCATGGGCGATGCCTTCCCCGAAGTGCGCTCCAAGGAATCCCTCATCACCGAGACGCTCAGGCGGGAGGAGGAGGCCTTCCACAAGACCCTCGACAAGGGACTCTCCCTCTTCGAGCAGGAGGCCGCCAAGGGGAAGGGCATCTCGGGCGAGGTGGCGTTCCGTCTCTACGACGAGCAGGGCTTCCCCCTTGACCTGACCGAGCTTCTCGCACGCGAACGCGGACTCTCCGTTGATCATGCCGGGTTTGAAACCCTCATGCAGCAACAGCGGGAGCGGGCACGCGCGGCCCAAAAGAAGGAGATCATCAGCCTCTCCTCGCTGGAGACTGCCACTCCGACCGATTTCTCGGGTTTCGACTCGAGGGAAACCGGGGCCATGGTGCTGGAGGTCGTCCGCATCAAGGATCGCACGGCGGTGATTCTCAACCGCTCCGTCTGCTATGCGGAGATGGGAGGCCAACTTGGCGACACTGCATCCCTCGCCTCGGGCGGATCGCTCTGGCGGGTCACCGACACGCAGAAGAGCGGTCCGACCTGGCTTCACTTCATCGAACTGCAAGAAGGAGAGGAAGCTCCCCTTCCCGGCTCGGAGGTCACCGTCACTCTCGACGCTCCCCGCCGCGCCGCGATCCAGCGCCACCACACCGTCACCCACCTGCTTCACTGGGCCCTGCGCGAGACGCTGGGCGAGACGGTTTCGCAGAAGGGTTCCTTTGTCGGCCCGGAAAAGCTCAGCTTCGATTTCTCCAGTTCCGCGCTGACTCCGGAACAGGTCTCCAAGGTCGAGCAACTCGTCAACGAACGCATCCTGGAAAATGCCGGCGTGAGCTGGCATGAGATCCCCTTCTCCGAGGTGAAGGGACGGCCCGGCATCCTGCAGTTCTTCGGTGACAAGTATGGTGACATCGTCCGTGTCGTGCAGATCGGCGGCGCCTCGGGCGCCCTGGACGGCTACTCGATGGAGCTCTGCGGCGGTACCCATGTCAGCGCCACCGGGGAGATCGGACTCTTCCGCATCGTCAGCGAGGCCGCCGTGGCCGCCGGAGTGCGACGGATCGAAGCAGTGGCCGGACTCGAAGCACGCATGTCGGCCAGAACGGATTCCGAGCGCCTGCAAGCCGTTGCCTCGCGCCTCGGATCCCCACTGGCCGATGTGGAGAAAAAGCTGGAGGCCACCCTTACCCGCCAGAAGGAACTCGAGAAGGAACTGGAGGCTCTCCGTCGGCGTGAGGCGGCAGGACTGGCCAAGGATCTTCTGCTCAAGGCGACCTCCGGAGCCGTTCCCTCAATCGTCGAGGAGATTTCGGGTGCCGACGGCAATGCTCTTCAGGCAGTGGTCGATGCCCTCAAGGGAACCTTCGATGGAGTGATCCTCCTGGCAGGCGTCTGCGAGGGAGCCGTTTCCCTGGTTGCCTCGACCGCCAAGGCTCACCAAGCCGCACTTCCCGCTGGGAAACTCATCTCCGCCATTGCTCCCCTCGTCGGAGGCAAGGGCGGAGGCAAACCCGATGGTGCTCGAGGCGGAGGCCGCGATGCCACGGGACTACCCTCGGCACTCTCCAAGGCCAAGGAACTGATTGCTGCGGGGAAGATCTGATCGTCACTAAGATTTCACAGGGATCCGTAACGGATGCGAAGCAACGGCCGGGCCAGCCAAGGGGAGTTCGGGTTTAACGATTGACGCCACTTGCCTCCCGGCAAGCCGTGCCGCCTGCGGGTCACGCGTTCACGTGATCTATTATCTGCCGGTCGTTTGACTCGTTCGCTCCGGCTCAGTTGAAAGGCACTTTGCTCCCGCAAAGCGGTGCCACCCTCACGGGCTTGACTGCGGCAATTTCTCCGCGCCTCTTCCCTGAGCCTTGGTTCACCCTTTCAGGGCTACCAGTGGTAGTCTATCCGAGGCTTCCCCACGCCTACGTATTCCGACCAGGCATCCTCTCTCGCAGTATCGAGATCGGACTACTCGGCCCCCTCAATCACGGGGCCTCGAATGATTAAGCCGCCTTCCCAGGCGCCTTTTGCGCCGCTACCCAGCGGCTTGGTTCTGACCTCTGACCTCTGACCTCTGACCTCTGACCCATCAGCTCCCATAGACACCTTTGCTGCCATAGGTGCCGTAGTATTTTCCGGAGTAGTAGTAGGCGTAGTAGGCGCCGTTGCCGGAGGGGAGACAGTTGAAGACGATGCCGGCGGGTTGCACATGGATTTCCGAAAGGGCCTTGAGGGCGCGGGTCACCATCTTGCGGGGAGTCATGAAGGAGCGGACAACCAGGCAGACGACATCGACATTCGGCGCCACCAGCAGTGTGTCACTGACGGCCAGAATCGGGGCGGAGTCGATGACGACACGGTCGTAGGTCTTGAGCGCCTCGTTAAGGAGGTCACGCAGGGGCTGACCGGCAAGGAGTTCGGAGGGACGTGAGGAGCGTCCTCCCGCCGTAAGGACGGCGAGCCCCTCGACCTCAGAGGAGTTGACGGCATCGGCAAGCACTGCTTTCCCCAGCAGGACCTCCGAGAGTCCCGGCTTGCGGTTCATGCCGTAGAAGATGCGGGAGATGGAGGGCTTGCGGAGATCGGAATCGATCAGCAGGGTCTTGAGGCCCTGCTGGGCGAGGGTGGTGGCGAAGTTGGAGGAGCAGAAGGATTTGCCCTCGGAGGGGTGGGCGCTGGTGAGCAGGAAGGTACGCTGGTTCTCGACACGCACATTCATGGCGATGGAGGCGCGGAGCGACCGGAACGATTCGGCGACCAGGCCGCTACGATCATCCTTGACGACGAGTTCGCCTCCCTGCGGCAGTGCCGTGGCCATGTGGGGATGGCCGATCATGGCTAGCGACGGCCGGATCACGTCATGGATGGCGCTGAGACGGTTGGGCAGGGGAAGGGCACGGTCAAAGAGGATCTCCACCCCGTTCTTCCACGCGGCGCGGAGTTCCTGCCACTGCTCCTTGGAGAAGAGGCCGTATCGTGACGAGGAGGTTCCGCCGATCTGTGGGATGGCCGCCACGACGGGGACTCCGGTGAGATGCTCGACCTGGTCGACTGTCTTGATGCTGGTGTCGAGCTTGTGGAGGCCGATGACGATGCCCACGCCGAGCGCGAGTCCCGTCATGATGGCCTGAAGCAGGATCTTGAGGGGTGGCTTGCTGACCGGGAAGGCGCCGGTGGCCTTCTCCTGAAGCTGGACAGGTGACTGGGAGAGTTCCTTGGTGACATCGACTTCCTTGATGCGGCCGATGACGGCGTTGTAGAGGGCCGTATCGCTCTCGAGCTCGCGCTTGAGGTCGTTGTACTCGATGGACTTCCCGGTGATGTCCAGGAGTCTCTTCTCGGAGTTCTCACGCTCAACCCTTGTCGATTCCTGCTGGGCGGCGAGGCTGCTGCGCAGCGACTCGAGAAGGCCGACGACATCGGAGAGGACCGCCTCGATCTCCCGGTTGCCGAGATCGAGCTGGGTCTTGATGTTGATGTAGAGGGGATGCTTGGCACGGTATCTCTGCTGCGCGAGGGCGAACTGTTTCTCGAGCGAGGAGCGCTGTGCAAGAAGCGCCGCGACCTTGGGCTCGCCCGCCACGGTGGGAAGGCGCAGGAGTTCCTCGGTCTTACCCTTGTTGGCACGGGCGATCTCCAGGTCGCTGTTGATCTGGGTGAGCTTCGACTGGATGGCGCTCTGGCGGGTGGAGAGTTCGTTGATCTGGGACTGCGCCTCGGTGAGCATGGCCTCCATGGAGGCGGCGCGCTCGCGCTCGCGGAAGTTCTGCATTCCCTCCTCGGAGGCCTTCATTTTCTTCCGGAGGCGGTCGGATTCCTCCATCAGGAAGGTACTGGCCGAGCGGGTGGCCTCGCTCTTCTGGTCACGGACGTAGTGGAGATACTCCTCGGCGTAGGCGTTGGCCAGCTTGACGGAGACATCGGGATCCCGGGAGGTGATAAAGATGTCGATGAGGCGGGTGTTGAGCCGGTAGCTGGCGCCCACCATCCCGGTCAACGCCCCGGCGGCACGTTCGGGGGAGGCCTCGCCTCCGCGAATCCCGGCCGCCGAGAGGAATGCCCTGTCCTGCCCGAGCTTGAGACGGTTGGCCACGCGCAGGGCGAACGGGTAACTGCGGAGAAGATCGACAAGGGTGTTGATCATGTCGATGGACTTGATCTGCTCGTCGCGGACCTCCTCGACCTTGATGCTGAGGATGTTGCTCTTCACCTGTTCGATGAAGAGAACGGAACGCGCCTTGTAGAGACCCTGTTGGGTCGCCGCGGAAAAGATCCCCCAGAGCGTCGCCAGCATGACGCAGAGGATGATGATCCAGGCACGGGACTTGATGGCGAAGTAGTACTCCCGCCAGTCGAATCCGCCCGCCTCGTGATGAGGCTGGGTGTGATTGCCGGATGCCGGGGGGTGGTGCGCGTGATTCATCGGAAAGGGATGGGTGCGTCTTGAGTCTTGCGATCTTGCGGAAATGTCCGATCAATACCAGCTCTCGCCGACATTGATGACGTCGCCGGGCTTCAGCTCGAAGCGGTCGATGCCGGTTTCAGAGAGCTTCTTGGCATTGACCTTGATGGTGCGGACGGCATCGCCCTCACGGCGCTTCACAAGGACATGTCCGCGGTCGGCGATGCGGGTGAAGCCGCCCGCCATGCCGACGGCCTCGAGCATGCCGAGTGATTCGCTGCCGGCAAACTCGTAGGTGCCCGGACGCCCGACCTGACCGATGATGGTGAATCGGCGGGGATTGTAGGCGGCGATATTCAGGTAGATCTGGGGCTCGACCACGTAGTCGGCGTTGTATTTCTGACGGACCAGCGAGCTGGCGGAGCGCAGGGAGAGTCCGGCAAGCCTGACCTCCCCGAGGAGCGGCAGCTGGACCATGCCATCCTTGCCGATCTTGGAGCGCATGTTGAGATCAGCCTCGCGGTAGACGACCAGCTCGATGGTGTCTCCCGGTTGGAGGATGTAGTCACCCGATGCTCCGCCGTTGCCGGCAGGAACGCCCGCGCCGCCTCCGCCGCCTCCGGGGGCGACCGTTGAGCCGAGAGGAGTTGCCTCATCGGTCGGCTTGGAGACAGTGATGACCGCCGCGGCCGGCTCGGTGCTCTGTGGAGCCACGGGCTGATTCTGGGCAAGAGCAAGGGATGGCAGGCAGACGCCGAGGATCAGAAAGAGGCCCGCAAAGAGTCCCCTGTGAGGGCAGCACATCCGGCGCCCCGCAAGGGTATCCTGAGTCAGGGCAAAAATGACCATCGGAGTATCATAACCCATTGGCGGTAAAACTACAGGGCGAAATTCAAACTGATGGAGTAGACCCACTGGGGTTGGTTGTTGGCACCCGAGCCGATTTGGTTCTGGCCGCTGTTGATGGAGAGAGTGTTGGCAAGGGAGACCCAGTCGCGGATCTTCCAGTTGATGGCGGCGTTGGCGATGTAGAAGTTTTGCGGCAGTTGGGAGCTGCTCTGACCGGAATCATCGGAGAGGTTAACGAAGCTCTGCGTGGTGTAGCCTAGGGAGAGATTCATCATGACGCAGTTGAAGAACTGCTGGTTCATGCTTCCGATGATGCTCCGGCTGATGAGGTATTGGCTGGTCAGGGTGTTGGCAAACTGCTGACTCTGGGATGCCCCGAAAGAAAAACCGGTCTTTTGCCGGGGTTGCCAGTTCACGAGCAGATTCAGCTCGGGCTGGATGTCCGTTCCCTGCATGCCGGTGCTCAAGGTCACCGAGGTCTTGGCCGTGGGCGTGTAGGCGACTCCGAGTGTCCAGGCGGGGCGGAGCCCGTCGTCGATGGCGCCCTGGATATTGGATGAGGTGATGTAGCGGGCGCCGAGCGCGGCGTCGGCGACCAGCTTCGCGGAGAAGTCATACTTCACCTTGGCCAGCGCCTGCGAGTACTGGCGAGAGACGATCTGGGTGCTGGTCGTGGGGGCATCGCCGGGGGCCGTTGTGGAACTCTGGAGCGACTGGGTATTGCGCCCGGCTCCGAAGACGGTGCTGAGATGGGTCTTGTCGGAGAGGAAATAAACAGGGGCGACGGTGGCAAAGAGGGCTGTGGTGTTGTTGTTGGGTGTGGCCACGGACCCTGTGAAGTTCTGGAAGTTGTAACCCGCCTTGGCGCCGATCGCCGACTGACTGGAGAGGAGGTATTTCATCCCCATGTTGGCAGAGGCGGCGGTCTGCTGGTTGTTGGATCCGGAGGTGGTGTCGTATCCCGTCCCCGTGGAGGCGGTGATCAATGAGTCAAAGATGTAACGGCTCATCTCGAGGATCGATTTGAAGAGGGCGGTCTGGGAGAAGGGATTGCGCTGATTGGCGGTGCCGTTGCCGGTGTAGTTCGGGTTGACGTAGTATTTGTAACCGGCGGAATAACCGGCCGAGATGGACCAAGGACCATGCTCCCGGTCGTAAAGAACGGCTCCGGAAGGCGCGAGAAAGACACTGCTTGCCGGGGCGAAAGTGGTCGCCCCTGCGGAGTTCGTGGTCAGGGAACCCTGATTGGAGGTCTGCCAACCGATGCCCAGGGAGGGCTTGAAGGCAAAGGGGGACTTGGCCTGTACTCCAGACATAGAGGCATCCACCTCGCGCTGCACCTCGTCGGGCGTCTGAAGCGCACCGACCACGGCGCCAAGTCCGTTGAGCGGGGTGATTGAGCCTCCCAGCGGGATCTGGTCCACCTGCTCCCCCACCCACTGGGATCGGAACTCGCTTTGTTGCACGGTTGGAACCCCTTGGGCCACAAGGGACTCAGTGCCATGAACACCCAGGCCCGCGAGCAAGACGCCGGCAAGGAGATGCCTCGCAAAGGAATGACGGCGCGACGGGGGCATCAATGGAGAAAAAGCTAAAACAATGAAAAGCTAAAATCTAAAATGGGATGCAGCGGGAGGTCCGCAGGATCCTACAACTGCTTGGTCGCTCGCAGATAGGAAATCAAGGTATCTAGGGCGCTCTTCCAATTACCGGAACGCACCTCAAGCTGCGAACGCAGGAGCAGGGCATCCCTTCCACCGGATCCCCCTCCCCCGCTTCTGAGAGCCTCACCGAGAAGGCGGCGGGCGGAGAGATCGTTCCCTCGTTCCATGTAATACCTGGCTGCCTCCAGGGGATCGGAGGGGACATCGCTCTCCCCGGCCCTGATGATCCCTCCATCCTTTTTTGTTGCGGGCATCGGGATCGAGAAGGTGTCGATCAGCAGCCTGCAGGCCTGTTCATAGGACCCTACCGAGGCAAGAATCCGTGAACGGGTGAGCACCGCCGCCCTCTGGTACCGCGGATTGGCATCGACGTAGGCCGTCACCGTTGGCCAGTCGCCGCGCCTCCACCAGAGATCGATGAGGCGACCCTGCTGGATGGGAGAGAGGCTCTCCATGAAAGCCTGGTCCTGAGCAGCCTGCGCGATCAGCGAGGGATCGCACGTGGGGTGGTTGTAGAGTTGCAGCCTGAGGTCCCGATCATAGGAGGCCAGCGCAGGCATGCGCGCCAAGAGAACCGGGTTACTCTTGGCGGCTTCCAACATTGATCCGAAAAGCCCGGGAGAACGTCGGATCGGGGATCCCGGAGACGCATCCATCGCGAGCTGTCGCCGCAGCGACTCGTTCCAGAATTCGGCTGCCTTCAACGGATCCCCCGCCGCGATCAGTTTTCCCTGTTCAAAAACCAGCCATGGATCATGCGGCCAGAGATGCTGACTAGCTTCCAGGATCTCCATGGCGTTTCCCACATGGCCGTCCTTACTGATCCGGAGAATTGCCAACTGGTTGTGGAGGCGGTAGTCGGCGGGATGCCGTGAAAGCTCGCGAAGGCATTCCCGAAGGGATTGATCCACCGAAGAAGGATCTCCACCGCGATGAAGCGAGGCTATCCTCTTCAAGGCTGCATCCGCGGCAAACGGAGGCAGTGCCGCCCCCCCTCCCCATTGGGCGTGGATCAGCAGGACTCCCGCGGTGATGCAGCCCGCCCCCCCAAGAATGAAGAGAAGCCTTTGCAGGCGCCGGGCAACAGCATGAACGGATTCAGCGGACACCTCTCCGAAAGCCCCCCCGAAACCAACGCCGCCAAGCAGCATGATCCACCAAGCGAGCGAAGGCTTGTGCAATGGCACATCGACGAATCCATGGAGGAGCTCCGCGAAAAATGCCGCCAAAAATGCCCAACGCAGGGGCCATTCCCGACCGGAGAGCAGCGACAGCCGTGGAATGCGGAATGAAAGCGCCGCCACGCAGGCGAGGGCCGACAACAGAGCCGGGATACCGCCCTCCGCACAGAGAGTGATCCAGTCGCTTTCGGCATGGAGCGCGGTTTTATCATCGGCCAGACTTTTATCGGCATAGAAGGGGTAATCGATGGGATAGGTGCCCAAACCCGATCCGGAGAGAGGGTAATCCCTGATCATGGGGAAGGAATCCTGCCAGATCGGAATACGGGAATCGTATTCATGATTCCCGGCCGGGCGGGGCTTCGCTTCAGGAATGGCGGGGAGCAGCAAGCCATCGGCCGGTTCGTCGGTATGGGGCGACGGCTTGATCCGCTCCAGTAGTTCGCTTCGCGACCCGGCGAAAAGAACCCCCATGAAAAGCACCAAGGCAACGGAGCCGGCCATCAGGGCCCGTGAGCGATATTTGCCCAACCCCGCAATCCAGATGAGAACTCCGAGCATGAGGAAAACCAGTCCCCCGCGTGACTTCGAAAAAACAAGCAACATGGAGGACAGGAGGGCCAGCCCCCCGCCTCCAACGATGCCGGTCAGGAAACCTCCCCCGTTCATTCCCCGATGGACCAGCCCCAGGGACAGCACGGCACCGGTAAGAAGGAAGCCTGCGGTGTGGTTGCGATTTGGAAAAAAACCAAAGGCCGGCTCAGCCCAGGAGGGCTTTTCAAAGAAGGGATAGCGCCACCCCGTCTGCCAGGCGAACCACGCCGTAACCGCATACGCCGAGCATCCCAGAACCATCAGCAGGGCAACGCGTTCCATTCCGCGTTGATCCAACCTGCAGGAGAGCAATCTGAGCGCAACGAGGAGACTTAAGCCAAGGAGTGCCAGCCAGAAGAGCGTGGAAAACGGGTCAAGGCTAACACTCTCCGGCAATCGAAGCGCCGGCAACCGCTCCAACTCCTCGCGCCAAGAGGGTATCGGGAACACCCTCTCCGGCAGCAGGGCTGTTGCCCCAGCAATCGCAACCAGAGCGCCCCCTACCCAGAACCTCCAAGGCACAACGCAACCGGGGCGGGAAAAAACGAGGACAAATCCCGCAGGCAGTAAAAAAACACCCAACGCCCCCTGAAGGACTCCACCGGCTAGGAAAACGGAGAGAAAAGAGGCAACTACGATTACGCAGAGGGCAATGGTGTCGTCTGCCTTGATTGGAGTCGCAGCGGGAGGGAACCCGGGAGGCTTGTTCATAAATGGCCAGATTCCTTCGTATCCCTTTTTCTTGCAAGCAAAGCCGCGCAAGCCAACCTTGATCATGCCATGCGTGCATGAAATCAGATTAGCCTGTCTAAGGAAGCGCTGATTAAATCCCATGAAGGCCGCTGAATAGCATTTGCTGATTTTTGAAGGCGCGAGCGCTGGGCGATACCCGCAGAGGTCTCGCCCGAGCGAGCAACGCCACAAAAATCGACAAATGCCTTCAGCCCATCGGGTTGCGGAGATAACAGGCCGGGGGCTTCGTTGGCTTCGCGGTTACAGCCCGCTGCGGGGATGCTCCCGCGAAGCCGCCCTGCCCGCGGCCCATTCTTTCCGCAACGGCCTCTATGCGATTTATTCAGCGGTTCCTTAGGGTACAGGTGGATTTCGCAAAGCTCGAATGGCCTTTCCCAGCGTGGGAATCGGTAAGAGCGGAGGAGCGCGCGTCATCTACCTCCATATCAAAGAACTACAGACCATTATTCTGGTGACACTCTATGCAAAATCAAAAAAATCGGACCTCAGTCGTGCGGAAGAAAACGAACTCCGTCTCCTCGCTTCGCAAATCCGCAGTGCTCTCGGTGCTTGATGGATTGGAGCCTTTCAGTGGTAAATCCCTGGTTGAGGCTTCGCAGGAGGGGCTTGCGGCCCTGAAGTCAAAAAAGACTCTTCGAACCAGTAGGATCGCTCCTCCGGTCTCTCTGGATCCCCGGCAGATCGCCGAGATCCGTTCCTCGCTTAATGCCAGCCAAGGGGTTTTTGCCTCCTACCTAGGGGTCAGCAAAGCGGCGGTCGTTGCGTGGGAGTACGGAGTACGTCAGCCCTCTGGAGCGGCATTGAAGCTCCTGTCGATCGCCCGTAAGAACCCCAGCGTCCTAGTCGCCGCCTGATCATTATGGCCAAAGCTATCTCCAAGACTTCCTTCTTCACTAGGGCCTGTTAAGACTAAAAGGCAGGTGGCGGTGCCAGGAGTTTTGTTGTCAGGCGAGGCGCATAAGAGAGGCAATACCGACTCTCGACTCACTCATCCCCGCTTCCTTCCGCCCTCTGATCACGACAACTGACAACTGACAACTGACAACTGACAACTCAGGCCCCCCAATTTTTCATTTTTTCCGCTTTCCACTTTCCACTTTTTCCGCTCCTTCCCCTTGTCCCTAACCGCTTTCCAGTCTATCATTTACGGCAATGCGCACCCCCCGGCACTCCTGATTGCTAGTTGTTGATTGTTGATTGTTGATAGATCAGACCCTCGTCCCTCGCCTTCCCATTTCCACTTTTCACTTTTCACTTTTCACCTTTCGACCTCTGATTGCTGATTGCTGACTTCTGACTCCCCATCGCCCTAACAGTCTAACAGTCTAACAGTCTAACAGCCCTTCAGACTCAGGTTTGCTTTCCCGACAGTTGCTTCGTAGCCGTGACTCTCGACCTTCGACCTTCGACCTTCGACTTTTTTTTAGCCTTCAGCCTTTAGCCTTTCTTGAGCTCCCGCCTTATCCATCTTGATTGTCTGCGTGGATTGGCGGCGTTGCTCGTTGTCGTGGAGCATCTGCGGGCGTTTCTCTTTGTTCCGTTTCCCCAGTTAGTCTCTCCTGGAGTGATTACCAAGGCATTCTACCTCGTGACCGGGCTCGGCCATCAGGCCGTGATGATCTTCTTTGTCCTGAGCGGATTTCTCGTTGGAGGGAGCGTGATTACGGCCCTGCAAAGAGGGAAGTGGTCATGGAAGGGCTACCTCCTTCGACGCATGAGCCGACTCTGGGTCGTCCTCATCCCCGCCCTTCTGCTCACCCTATTCTGGGATAAGCTGGGCTGCTCGCTCGCACCCGAGGGATATCATGGTGCCTATCGCGAGTTCTACCACTCCGGTCCCACGCCGTTCATCCCTGCGGATTGGAGCCTTGGCACCTTCTTCGGGAACGCCTTCTTCCTTCAGACGATACTGGTTCCCTGTTTCGGGACCAATGGCCCCCTTTGGAGCCTTGCCAATGAGTTCTGGTACTACCTGCTCTTCCCTCTCCTGATTCTCGTATTTGCGTCAGGTCAGAAAGTGACGGCCCGCATGGCCTGCCTACTCCTTGCCACAGGGATCCTGATCTTCCTGCCGAAGTCGATCCTCGTGGGAGGAGTGATCTGGTTGCTCGGAGCCGGCGTCTTCTACCTCATCCAGATTGGGAGGATACGAAGGGTTGTTTCCCATCCCCTCTGGCTTATTCTCAGCCTCCTGCTGACCATGGGGGCACTCCTTGCAAGCAGGAGCGGACGGATCGGGGAGGGGGCCGATCTGCTCATCGGGATCGGATGTGCTACTCTGGTTGCGGGACTTGCTACCAGAGGGTCTACAAGTTACTTTTACGGAATGCTTTCTGCAGGCGCATCAGAGATCTCCTACACCTTGTATCTCGTTCACTTTCCAGTTCTTGCATTTCTCTTCTTCAGATTCTTCAAGGGCATACAGATGTCTCCAGGACTGACCACCGGGAGTTGGTTCGCTATCACCTTGGGAGGAGTCATTCTCTACTCCATAGCGATCTGGTGGCTTTTCGAGAGAAACACGGACAGGGTTCGAAAGGTCATGGAAAAGAGTCTTTCGTTCTCCTAATGTCAAAGTCAGGTCACAGCTACGGCCAGATTCTCAAGTCCTCCTCCATCATTGGGGGAGCGCAGGGCTTCAATTATCTGATTGGTATGGTTCGCACCAAAATGGTTGCGGTGCTCCTCGGACCCTCTGGCATGGGCTTGGTCAGCCTTTATGTTTCCGCAACATCACTGGTCGATACGGTCTCCCGACTCGGTATTGATTCCAGTGGTATAAGAGATGTTGCCGAAGCCCACGGCAGTGGGGATGAGGGAAAAATTGCCCGGACAGTTAAGACGCTACGCCGTATGTGCTGGCTTACCGGCATCTTTGGCTGGTTGCTCACTGCCGCATTGTCCTATCCACTAAGCGTATGGACCTTTGGCTCTGGCGAGCGCGCCTGGGCGATCGCAATTCTGGGAGTGACCATCCTGATCGGATCAATATCAGGTGGACAGAGTTCGATTATTCAAGGAACCCGTCGAATAGGAGATCTCGCGAGGATGAATGTGCTTGGAGCTGTGGCTGGAACCCTGATTGCCATAGGGTTATATGTTTGGCTGGGGCAGCGAGGTATCGTCCCGGTGATCATTGCCACCGCTGCCACTAATCTCGGATTCTCTTGGTGGTTCGCGCGTCAGATTCCGGTGGCAGATGTATCACTTACCTGGCCGGAAACCTTTCAGAACTCCAAGCAACTGGTCCATTTGGGGATGGCATTCATGTACGGGGGCTTGCTCGCGGCGTTGGTTGGACTTGGAATCAGAGCCCTGATTGTCCGTAAGTTGGGTTTGGATGCGGCAGGTATTTATCAGGCGGCATGGGGCATCTCTGGAATGTTCGCTGGATTTATCATTAATGCAATGGGCGCCGATTTTTATCCCCGTTTAACCGCAGCCTCCAAAGACAATGAGAAAATCAACAGGTTGGTGAATGAGCAGATTGAAATTGGCATATTGCTTGCCATCCCTGGTTTGCTTTGCACGCTGGCTTTTGCCCCATGGGTCATGCGCATATTCTACTCGGCCAAGTTTGATTCTGGGGCTGAATTATTACCGTGGTTTGTGGTTGGGGTTCTTTTCCAAGTGATTATTTTCCCTATAGGATTTGTTCAACGCGCAAAAGCGGCCGGTCGCTGGATAGTTATTGGACAGACTTGGGCAAATCTTTCACATTTAGCTTTTTCCATGCTGTTGATTGTGCCTTATGGAGTAATAGGAGTTGCTTATGGTTATCTACTGAGTGTAGCGCTTCATAGTGTGCTTGTATTTTTTATAGCCAGACACCTTACATCTCTTACAATTTCCGGTATCGGAGTTAAACTTATTATTGCTTCAGTTTTGTTGATTGTTTCCGGATTAGTGATCCAGCAAGTACCAAACATCATTGCCGCATTCTGCTTGGGGGTTACACTTTCGGTAATTGGATTGATAGTATCACTGCGTGGAATTACCTCTAGATTGGGGTGCGATCATCGAGTAGTTAAAATGTTCTGCCAGATACCTGGCGGACGATTTGCTTGCGGAATTCAGTAGATGAATAAAAACAACCCATCCTATTCCGGTTTGGTTAGCATCATTATTCCCTGTTATAATGTGGAACTGCTGCTTCCCAAGCTTTTGGACTCATTATTGAATCAGACCTACAAAAAGCTGGAAGTTATTTTAGTTAATGACGGATCCTCAGACAATACTTGGGAGATAATCAGCAACTATGCTCCCCGCTTGGAGACCGAGGGATATTCCGTTAAAACGGTCAATCAAAGCAATGGTGGTCCGGCTTCTGCAATTGACAATGGATTGAAGTTATTTACTGGTGAGTTTTTGACATGGCCTGATTCGGACGATTGGCTAACGCCCGATTCAATCGAAAAAAGAGTAGAGATATTCCACAAGTATCGCGATGTAGCTTTAGTACGTTGCAATGCGGAACAAATTGATGCAGATACAGGTGAATCTCTTGGTTTTTTTGAGGATAAAACCAGAATGGAATATATTCGTGAAAACCTCTTTACAGAATTACTTCACTTAAAAACTTACTTTGCCCCAGTATGCTACATGGTGCGTTCAAAGGCTTTTCTTGATGTTATTCCTAGCAAATCGATATATGTGAGTCCCTTGGCAACGCAGAATCTTCAGATGCTGCTACCTATCACAAGTTGCAATAAATCAATGCAACTGGGTGATGCGCTAGCGTATTATCTAGTACGAAATGGATCTGTAAGCAGGTCAATTAAATCTCTGGATGATGTTTATAGGTGGGAATACTTGATGTGGACGATAGCGCATGAAACCCTCTTGAGAATGAAAAATGCTGACGAAGCTTTATTGCGGGATACAGCTAGATATTACGCTAGAAACAAACTGCTTCCTGCGGCTTATCGTGCTCGTTTAAGGACGGATTCACTAAATCATTTAAATCAAAGCGGCCTAGGACCAACAAGGCAAAGAATCTGCGAGTGGATTATCGCCCTTCAGTTCTTAGAAGTAAACAAAATGTTGGATTTGATTACATCCAGATATTGGTCTAAATTATTGGGGAGGTTCTTTTATTTTGTTCTTAGATAATTTGAAAATATAAATTATCATGATGATCTCTAAACAAATATCAAATGATAAACTTTTTTCCACAGTTGTGGAAAATGGCTTCTGCATCGGTTGTGGCGCCTGTGCGGCATTTGACGAGTCCATTCAAATTAAATTTGATGAATCCGGTCGATACGTTGCTACCAGAAAGCCCGGCATTCAGCCTGTTGATGCATCTTTAAGGGTTTGTCCCTTTGCAGACGGAGTACCAAATGAGGACGCCTTAGCCCGCGAAGCATTCGGTCCAAACATTCCTCTGGATCCGCATATTGGCTATAATATATCCAACTATGCAGGTTGGGTGGTGGAGTCTGACTTTCGTTCCAAAGGCTCATCGGGAGGTATGGTATCTTGGGTCTTAGTCGAGTTGTTGGAGCGCGGGCTGGTAGATTATGTCATCAATGTGACCCCGAATAGCAGTTCAGAGAATGGTAGTCCTCTCTTTAACTTCTCTATTTCATCGACATCCGCTGAAGTCCGCTATGGGTCGAAGTCCCGCTATTATCCAGTGGAAATGTCAGGAGTCATCCGCGAGATGCTCAATCGCCCCGGACGCTATGCGGTGGTTGGAATACCCTGTTTTATCAAGGCAATAAGACTTTCTAGCCGTGAATCGTCTGTTCTTCGGGAACGGCTAGCGTTTTGTATAAGCATCGTTTGCGGACACCTTAAAAGCACTGCTTTTGCTGAGTCTTTTGCTTGGCAATGCGGCGTGGCTCCCGGTGAATTAAGAGCCATCGATTTCAGAACCAAACTGCCCGATCGTCCAGCCAACAGTTACGCTGTGACAGTTACCGGTATTCAAGGTGGTCATTCGACCACCGTAACAAAACCCACCTCTGAACTATTTGGAGCGAATTGGGGCCATGGTTTTTTTAAATACAAAGCTTGTGACTTTTGCGATGATGTCGTGGGCGAAACCGCTGACATATCCCTTGGTGATGCCTGGCTTCCTGAGTATGAATCTGATTCTGCGGGAACCAATGTGGTGGTGGTCCGCTCGAGAGTTCTGAATTCTCTCCTTGCAGATGCAGCGGGGAAAGGTCGACTACATCTTGAATCCATATCAGCCGAAAAAGTTCATGAATCACAATCTGGTGGCTTCCGACATCGCCGGGATGGTCTATCATACAGACTATTTCTAGAAGATCAGAAAGGAGGCTGGCGGCCCAAAAAACGGGTGGAGCCTTCCGAGAAACACCTTACTAAAAAACTTAAAAAAATATATAGATTTCGATATGAATTAGGTCAATTAAGCTTGTCGGTTTTTGCTGAAGCAAAGGCAAAGGGTGACTTTGGCTTATTCCTTCAAATAATGAAGCCGATGGTTACGCAATATGACAACCTTTATCGTCGCTCGTATCTCTTTCGTATTTTAGGACGCATCAAGCGGATTACTTTTAAAGTTATTGATATTATCAAAACTAAAAACCAACATTAATAATGAAAAAATCAATAAATACCAAATTTCTTTTTGTCGGCAATGGTTCCTACCAGAACCGTGGCTGTGAAGCCATTGTGCGTGGCACTATAGAAATATTGCGTCATGAGTTTGGTGAACAGTTCCAAGTTGAGGCCGGGGTGTATGCTGATCAAGCGGAGTTACTGAAGCAGAATGCGAATGAAATTGATCCTGCAATCCAGTCGCACTGTATAAACAGTGTAGGGCCCCGACTATCGCTAATGTGGTGGGCTTCCCAGGCTAACAAGCGACTTGGAGCCAAATTTGAACCTCAGCATTGGGGAATGAAATCTCTTACACAGAATGCTATCGCTGCACTTGAGGTCGGCGGTGATAATTATTCCCTTGATTACGGAAGACCAGAAAAATTTATGGCCTTGGATAGGTTTCTTCAGGCACAGAGATTACCTGTGGTGCTCTGGGGAGCCTCGGTGGGACCATTTGACAAGGATCCGGAATTCGCTCCCAGAATGTTCGACCATCTGAGAAGCTTATCTGCTATCTTTGTCCGCGAGACCGCAAGTCTTGAATATTTACGAAGCAACGGTGTCAGTGATAATGTTTATCTCGTTGCCGATCCCGCTTTCGTGATGAAGGCTGTGGAGCCGACTGCTTCGAAGATTACGTTTCCTTTGCCAGAGGGAGCAATAGGAATTAACCTAAGTCCTTTAGTTGCGCGCTTTCGTGACACGAATAACTCTACCTCTGCACTCACCGAGTGGCTAGGTTCTTGCATTGATCTGGTAAAGTCTGCCGCCACACTGAATCGGCCTATTTTACTGATTCCCCATGTGGGATCTTCAAACCCTGATAATGACGATTTTAGTTTCCTACAGTCTTTATGCAACGCGGTTGCCCCTGAAGTGAAGGTGCCTGTAAAAGTCATTCCCCGAGGTCTTGGTGCAGCAGAGCTGAAATGGATAATTGCCCGATGTGAGATATTTGCAGGAGCCCGCACCCACGCAACCATTGCCGCCTTATCATCCGGTGTTCCGACCTTAAGTATAAGCTATAGCCTAAAAGCACGCGGGATCAATCAGGATATCTTTGGAAACCTTGATTATTGCCTGCCTGTTTCAAAATTAACAAACTACATATTTCTTGAGAAGATCAAGGATATGCTTATTCAAAACGAGAAGATTCGCACCCAATTAAATAATTCTATCCCTGATCTTAAAAACAAAGCCATGTTTGCAGGTTCAATATTGAAAAAAATCGTAAATAAATATTAAAAAGTGATCATATGCCTCGTGTCTCTACAATAATCCCATGTTACAATGCAGAGAGATTTGTGGCGCAGGCTATTGATTCCGCACTATGTCAGACTCACGGCAATCACTCGGTAATATAGTTGCCACTGCAAAGCGGCATGATATCAATTTAGATCTATCCAAACTAATTAAATCCTGTCCTTTCTTATCCAAAAATAACAAGCAGCGTTTTAATAATCTATTGCCGGACGCCAATCATGTATAAGTACAGCGTTATTATTCCTACCTATAACAGGCTACTTTTTCTCCAAAAAGCTATAGATTCTGTATTCGAACAGAACTTTAGTGACCTCGAGATTATTGTTGTGGACGATGGGTCATCTGACGGCACTTGGGATTGGTTACAGTCCCAGGGTAGTCGTGTGATTGCATTAAAACAGCTTAATTCCGGTCCAGGTGCTGCGAGGAATCTTGGTGCAAGCCATGCTCGTGGAGACTACTTGGTTTTTCTGGACAGTGATGACGTTTGGTTTCCTTGGTCCATTGACACCATAACCCATGTCATCGAACAAGAAAACCGGCCCGCCATTATACAGACATCTTGTCTTTACGATGACTCACCAGTAGGCGCTGAATACGAATCAAGGGAAATACCCTCTCTTTCATATCTTAAATATTCCAACGTTTACTCTTATGCCACTGAACAACCGGTTTCGGGTGCAGGAGCCACAGTTATTCGTAGGGATATTTGGCAAGAAACAAACGGATTTCCACCCGGACGAATTGTCGGAGAAGACATTCATTTAATGTTTCAGTTAGGATTGCACGGATCTGTAGTTTTCATTCAGTCCCCCCCAATTTTTAGATATCAGAAACATGAAGCAAATACCACTGGAAGTGCCGTAGCATGGTTCAAGGGGGCATGTGTTCTTCTGAACAGTGAATCACGTGGCGAATTCCCAGATAATCAAAATTATCGATCCAATCGTAGACTCTGGCTTGCCCATGATGCTGGATATCGAGCATTGCAATGCTTAAAACTAAAAAGGGGTCAATGGCTATGTATTGCGCTTTATGCGAAGTCATTTAAACTGCAATGGGAGGTAGGAAATTGGGGTTTTCTTATTAAAACACCAATGCGTTTTGCCTTAGCACTTATCGGTCTGTGGCCTCCTAAAACAAAAAAATAGATTATTACTATGAGATTTCATTGCCTGCTACCCGTCCGAGATGAGGCGGATATTATAGCTGAATGCCTGCACCACGCACTCACTTGGTCGGATGCAATTTATGTTTTTGACACAGGAAGCGTGGATAATACTTGGGAGATTGTTCTGGATATTGCCGCAAAAGATAAACGGGTTATGCCTCTTAAAAAGGATCCTGTCTATTTCTCGGAGAACAGATTGAGGGGATGGCTCTTTCATCAGGCCCGTCAGCACATGAAGACCGGGGATTGGTTCCTGAGGGTTGATGCTGATGAGTTTCACCACATCCCGCCGCCGGAGTTTGTAAAGACCCGGTTGCGTCGTCATGAGACCATCGTCTATCATCAATACTATAACTTTGCCCTTCTTCAGTCAGAGGTGGCGGCATGGGAATCGGGCCTAGAGACTCTTGCAGATCGTTCCAAGCCCATTGAATCCCGCAGGCAGTGGTTCCTACCCAGTGTCTATTCCGAACCCAGGCTGTGCAGGTATCGAGAGTCGATGCAGTGGCCTGTCACTGTCTCCTTCCCTTATAATGCAGGCTACTTAGCCCGCGAAAGACTCCCTATCCGCCACTATCCCCACCGCGACCCCGTCCAGCTTGAGCGTCGCTGCCGTCTCCGTGCCATCATGATGGCGGACAAGGAGAATCGATCCCACTGGACGGAGGCAGATCTCCATCATTGGGCACAGTCTGAATGGCGCAAATTCATCACCCCTGATGATGAGGCTGGATTGCAGCGCTGGATTCCCGGAACCACGCTCCCCGGGGTGCATTACAAAAATCACATTGCCCCTATCCATAAGCGCATTGCCCAGCGCGTGGTGCATTCTGTAGGGTTGCCGATGCTTGATCGAATGCGCTCGAAGTGGGCTCCCGAGAATTATCCCCAGAAAATTTCCGAATCGGTCATCAAGGAGCTTGCTGAAAAGCTTGCGGAGTAATGACTCGAGAAAAGAAGCCGATAAGGGTCCTTTTCAGCTGCACGGGCGTCGGCATTTTCAACCGTGGTATTGAGTCATTTTTTCGCGAATCATTCGATGGGCTGAAAGACGCGATGCCGGGAATTGAGTGCCGTCTTATCAAGGGGGCCGGCCCTTCCTCCGATCGAGAGAAAACAGTCTGGTGTCTCCCTAGAACGGGAAAGCTTGCTGAGTTCCTTGGTCGTTTAATTCGTCGTAATGCCTATGTAGTTGAGCAATTGAGCTCTTTTCCAGCGGTTGTTCTCCAGATCAGGAAATTTCAACCGGATGTTATTTTCTATAGTGATTCTAATCTCGGGTATCAGCTATATCGGTGGCGCAAGTTGATAGGAGTACCCTATAAATTGCTCTTTTCGAATGGTGGGCCGATTCACGCTCCCTTCGTGCGTACTGATTATATCCAGCAGGTTGCACCATTGTATCTTGAGGACGCACTCAAAGCCGGTGAGCCTCCAGAGAGACACTTTATGGTTCCCTATGGAATCAATCCTGGTTCCCCTCCCAAACTGGATATGCAAGATAGAGTGGTCTTGCGACGAAAACTGGGTCTTCCGGAAAATAGATCTATCGTGCTGAGTGTGGGATGGATTGCCAAACAGCACAAACGAATGGACTATCTGATCAGAGAGGTAGCAGCGATATCGGAACCGAGGCCCTTCCTACAACTTCTCGGTGCCATCGATCAAGAGAGTCACGAGATTATAGATCTCGGAAATAAGTTACTCGGCTCTGAGAACTTTTCTGTAATGTCTGTACCCTATTCGCAGGTGGCAGAATATTATCAAGCAGCCGACTGCTTCGTACTCTGTTCGCTTAAGGAAGGATTTGGCAGGGTTTATCTGGAGGCTCTCATGCATGGATTGCCGGTAATTGCCCATAATTTTCCTGTCATGAATTTTGTGATAGGAGAAGTGGGTGTTCTCGGTGATCTAGGTAGAGAGGGCGAACTCTCTAATCTCCTTATAAATCAGCTTAAGAATCCAATGGATCATGAGGCTTCTAGTAGACGCTGGGAGAGTGTGAGCGACCGCTTTAGTTGGAAGGTCTTGGCTCCAGTATATGCTAAAATTTTTCGTAAAGTCTCATCAGAATTATGAACATAACAGTAATGATTACTACCAAGAACCGGGCTGTCGATCTTGAGAAGACTCTCGGTGTGCTAAAGGGGGTGGATCCCCAGCCTCTGGAGGTGCTTATCACCGCGGATGGCTGCTCCGATGATACGGTTCATATGCTGGAAAGTGAAAAGCTAAAAACAGAAATAAAAAACCTGAGGGTTATCATCAATGATGTAGGATTAGGCTCAGTCGCTTCCCGTGACAGGATGATGCGCGAGGCCAAGGGCGATCTTGTGTTGGCAATCGATGATGACAGCTATCCCGAGCAGATGGATTGCCTGGAGACTTTGCAGGAGCTCTTTGAGAAGAATCCGAAGCTTGCCATTGCCACGTTTCCCCAACGAACTGATGAATATCCAGAGACACTCACGAAAGAGAACTTTCCAGAGGCTCATTCTGTGCGTTCCTTTCCTTGTTCTGGGGCGTGTCTGAGGGTATCCACGTATCGCTCATTGCAGGGGTTTGAGCCGATGTTCTTCCATATGTATGAGGAGCCTGATTATGCCCTTCAGTGTGTGGCCAATGGGTGGGATGTGCTCTATACTCCTGCCGTTTCGATCCGCCATCACTGGACTGGATCAGGGCGGAGTGAACTTAGGAATCACCACCGTCATGCACGCAATGAACTCTGGAGCACGGTGATTAGATGCCCGTTTCCCCAGATGCTTATGATGATAGCTTGGCGTATTCTCTCTCAGGCCAAGTATGCAGCCGGTCGAGGAATCTCTTGGCTGATTCGAGAGCCACTTTGGTGGTGGGATGCGGTTAAGGGGATCCCTCAGGCACTACACCGCCGTCATCCCGTCTCCTGGGCCGGGTATAAGAAGTGGCTCAGCCTCCCTTCATAAGCAACGTCTGTTGAAAGTATGGAAGTTGAGGTATAGTACTTGTTTCAGACTTCCACTTTTAGCCTTTAGCTTTTCCAAGTGCTCTCCCCTCTTCTTCCACTTCCCTTCTACCTCTGCTGTCTGGCTGCGGCTGTACTGGGTATCCGTGCCTGGATGGGACGCACGGAGGGGTGGGGGATCCCGATGGGTGTAGTCGTGGCCACGGCCTCGGCATGGTATATCGGTGATGCTCTTTATAACGAGTATGCGGAGTATGTGCAGATTCAGGGGCAGGAGTCCCTGACCGCCGCATGGTGGGAGGTGCTCCTCTTCTATATTGCGCTTGGAGTGCTGGTTCCCGTCATGAATCGGAAGATCAATGGGGATCTGGAGCCACGCAGTCAGATCTTCCAGATGATGAGGAATCTAACAATCGATACCGATTGGTTCCAGAATCAGGTCTCCTTGATCGCTAAGCTACTCATAGGTCCATGGATACTCCTTATGGCCTTGGCGCTGGTTCGCACGGATTTCGATGTCATCGGAATGTTCTTTCCATATTTAGGAATTAAGGCTGACCCATGGGCGAGAGGTAGGCTGGGAGGTGGTATCGACGCAATCTATGCCCTAGCAATGTATGTGCAGATCATGCTGACCGCCCTTTTCGGAGTGGCCTTCGCACTCAGTAAGAGGAAGTCAACGATGACTCAAGCTGGGATCATCTACTTCCTCTCCGCACCTTTCTTCATCTTTGACCGGACACGGAATTCCATGCTCGCAATCCTACTCCCCGGATTCATGGCCTTCGTCACGCTTCGCTTGAAGGGAGGGGTGTTCATGCGGTTGGCTGTTGTTGTTGTGTCGTTTCTGATGATTGATGCATGGTTTAAGTTCGTCCTTGAGCAAAGGGCAAAAGGTGCTAATGTAGCAGCGGCGTTTCATAAGGGTTCAACTGGAGATGGAGATCAAGGATATAAGCCCAAGAAGCACGATGGCTTTAATATATTCGAGGAATTAGGATATATTAACTACTTCATTTCCAACGGAACTTATAAGCTGAACTGGGGTGAGCGGTACTTTGCGGAAGTTGTAAATCCGATACCACGAGTCCTCTGGCCGGGTAAGCCACTGATCGGGATCGACTATGCGATCGCCCGTGGGATGGGTTATGGGAATCAGTCGGCAAAAGAAGGCGGAGTGGCCGCGTCCATCTCCACCGGGATGATCGGGCAGGGGGTGGTGAACTTTGGCCGGATCCTAGGACCGATCGCGGCGGCTCTGCTCATGGCGATCTGGGTGGCGGTGCTAGCCCGTCAGGATCTCATGGGACACGACATCGGCCATCTCCTGCTCTATGCGATAGGACTGGTGCTAACCTTCAACATGGGCCGGGATATCACGTTGCTAGTGATCTACCCCTTCGTCTTCGGATGGCTCCTGCTGTGGTGGAATAATCGCCGAAGGCGACCCGCAGGGTAGGAGAGCCAAGCCGCTGGGGAGCAGCGCGGCAGACTACGACAGAGTCGTTGCCCTGAAAGGGCGCCACGGCTTCCGGGAGGAAGTGGCGTCAAAAGCAACGAGCTTCCTGAACCAAGCATCTCGGAAGATGCGCGGTAGACTACGATGAAATTGTAGCCCAGAGGGCGGCACCGCTTGCCGGGTGGCAAGTGCCGTCAACCAAGTCTCTGGGAAGAGACGCGGAAGATCACGCGATAGCGTGACCCAAAGGGCGCCACGGCTTTGCGGGCGCAAAGTGCCGTCAACCAAGCTCCTGGGAAGGTGCGCGGATGACTACGATGGAGTCGTAGCCCGTAAGGGCGGCACCGCTTCCCGGGAGGGAAGTGCCGTCAATCGAGGGCCGAGCGACGAGCGTCGAGCGTCGAGGGCGCAGTCAGCAGTCAGCAGTCAGCAGTCAGCAATCAGCAATCAGCAATCAGCAATCAGCAATCAACAATCAACAATCAACAATCAACAATCAGCAATCAACTGATTTTCTTGGTTCTTGGTGGTTTGTTTGGTCGGCAGCCAGTATCTACGAACGAGGAACGAAGAACGATCATTGATGGGGGCTTGGCTGGACGGATAGCCCCTTCTGTGGTAGTCTGAATTTATGGAGATTGTAGAAGTAAAACCCTTGGGCGGTTTTCGACTCTTCCTGAAATTCAATGACGGAGTCTCGGGCACCGTCGATCTCTCTTCTATTGCAGGTCGTGGCGTTTTTGTATCCTGGCTGAATGAAGGTTTCTTTGAAAAGGTGCGAATTACAGATGTCGGCGCACTTGAATGGCCGGGGGAACTAGACCTTTGTCCAGATTCACTTTACTTACAGATAACTGGCAAAAAGCCAGAGGACCTGTTTCCCGC
>JBEIJN010000005.1:0-87319 GCA_040380225.1 Verrucomicrobiia bacterium
CACAAAAATCGACAAATGGCTTTAGCCCTGCGGGTTGCGGAGATAACCGGCCGGGGGCTGCGTTGGCTTGGCACTTACAGCCCGCTGCGGGGATGCTCGTGCCAAGCCGCCTTGCCCGCGGCCATTTCTTTCCGCAACGGCTTCTATGCGATTTAATCAGCGCTTCCTTAGGCATACACCCCCTTTCTGCTGCCCTCACGATGGGCAGGCCGCAGAAACGAACAAAGCTCCCGAAAGTAATCCTTAAGGGAGCTTGTCTTGAAGTATCTGCCGCAAGGAGTGCGGCGGGCAGTGCCCGGGGGCCTAATGGCCCGGTAGTCCTGCTAGGACTTGTAACGCAGGCGCTTCTTATGCCGGTTGAGCTTCATGCGCTTGCGGCGCTTGTGCTTGGCGATTTTGGCTTTGCGTTTCTTTTTGATCGATCCCATCGGGGCTTGTTCTTTCGGTTCTTGGAGAAGCGGTCTTAGTAGACGACTTTGTTCAGAGGATATTCGATGATGCCTTCGGCACCGAGTGACTTCAGTTGCGGTATGATCTCCCGGACGATTTTCTCGTCGATGACGGTCTCCACAGCCACCCAGTCGTTTTGGGCCAAAGGCGAAACGGTAGGATTGCGGAGAGCGGGGAGCGCGTCGAGGAGATTCTGCAGCTTTGTCCTCGGAAGGTTCATCTTGAGGCCGACCTTGTCGCGGGCGGTGAGGGCCCCGACGAGCAGGAGGGCGATGCGCTCCATCTTACCGCGCTTCCAGGAATCGGCGTAGGAGGCCTTGTTGGCCACCAGGACGGGATAGGACTCGATGATGGTCTCCAGGATGCGGAGCTTGTTGGCGCGGAGGGAGGATCCTGTCTCGGTGATGTCGACGATCGCGTCGACGAGATCGGGCACCTTCACCTCGGTGGCACCCCAGGAAAACTCGATCTCAGCCTTCACCCCGTGGCTCTCGAAGTAGCGGCGGGTCAGGCCCACGGCCTCGGTGGCGATGCGCTTCCCCTCGAGATCCTTGACGGTCTTGTAAGGGGAGTCCTCGGGGACCGCGATCACCCAGCGGGTGGGGTTGGCGGTCGCCTTGCTGTAGGGTAGCTCGGCGAGAACCTCCACCTTGGAGCCGTTCTCCTCGACCCAGTCGCGGCCGGTGATGCCACCGTCGAGATAGCCACCCTCGACATAGCGGCTCATCTCCTGGGCACGGAGCAGACGAAGGCGGAGCTCCGGGTCATCCACCGTGGGGCGGTAGGAGCGGCTGGTTCCGGATATGGAAAAGCCGGCTCGCTGGAAGAGCGAGAGTGTCGCCTCCATCAGGCTTCCGGAAGGAAGGCCAAAGGTAAGAATGGAATCAGCCATGATAAGAAGGGGCTGGGACGATAGGCCCTCTTGCATGCTGCTCACAAGCTAAAAGGTGCACCCCCCATTTTTCAGCCCCGTCTACCACCGGCTTGGCTCCCATCCCCCATCCCCTATTCCCCATTGCCTATCACTTATGGCCCAGCTTCCCCATCCCCTATTCCCTATAACCTATTCCCTATCTCCCATCCCCCAACTAGGGCTGCTCCCATGCCCTGTCACTGAGTTCGGCCTTCGCCTCTTGGCTCCTGCGCTTGGCACGGATCTTCATGATGAAGAGGATGGAGCCGTAGGTGACCAGCGAGACAGGGGTGGCGAAGATGGCTCCGCCCACCATCAGCGGGAGCCCGATATCGATGAAGTTGTCCCACTGGAAAATCTCGGAGAACTTGAAATCCGCCTTCGAGAGCGGGGGTGCAAAGTGGTGGGGGTGGCTGAGGATCCAGAAGCCGACCTGAAACTGCCAGCGCAGGAGCAAGGGCCACAGCGGGATGAAGAGATCGTGCAGCGAGACCCCGATGACGGAGCCAACGACGCTGCAGCGGGTGACCAGAGAGAGGGCCATGGCACCGAGGGTCTTGAGCCCGAAGATCGGGAGGAACCCGAAGAAGACGCCGATGGAGGTCCCGCCCGCCACGGAGTGCGGCGCATCCTTGGCATCGAGAAGCTCATGGAACTTCCGGACAAAGTCCCGGATGTGACGTCGGATCATGGAGGAACGCCTTGGTAAATGGAGTGATCAGCGCCTGCGGGCGGCAACCGGCTTGGCGGCGGCCTTCCGTGTCGGGGCGGCTTTGCGGGGCTTGCCGAGGAGTCGATCGGGATTGAGAGCCTGGAGCGCGGCAGGAACGAAGAGCCCGTCCTTGCGGATCAGCTTTCCGTCGAACCAGACCTCGCCGCCGCCGTAGTCCTTGCGCTGGATGCAGACCATGTCCCAGTGGACGGCGCTCTTGTTCCCGTTGCCCGCCACCTCGTAGGCCTGACCCGGTGTGAAGTGGAAGGAACCAGCGATCTTCTCGTCAAAGAGGATGTCGCGCATCGGGTGGAGGATGTGAGGATTGAAGCCGAGTGAGAACTCGCCGATGAAGCGCGCCCCGGCATCGGTGTCGAGGATCTCGTTAAGCGCCTTGGTGTGGTTGGCCGTCGCTTTCACGATCCGGCCCTTGGAGAATTCCAGGCGGACGTTGTCGAAGGCGATGCCGCGGTTGAGCGTCGGGGCGTTATAGGTCACATGGCCCTCGACCGAATCCTTCACCGGGCAGGAGAAGACCTCGCCGTCGGGGATATTGTGCTCGCCGCCGCAGATGACCGAGCCGATCCCCTTGATGCTGAAGCGGAGATCGGTGCCGGGACCCTTGATGTGAACCTTGTCGGTGCGGTCCATGAGCGCCTTGAGCGCCTTCATGCCCGGGATCATCCTGGCGTAGTCGAGCGTGCAGACGCGGAAGAAGAACTCGGCAAAGGCCTCGGTACTCATCTGGGCCTGCTGCGCCATCGAGGGAGTGGGCCAACGCAGCACCACCCAGCGGGTCTTGTTGATCCGGTAGTCCAGGGCGGGGCGGAGCTTCGAGGAGAGGAGCGCCATCTTCTGCTGGGGGACGTCGGCGGTCTCCGAGATGTTGAGCGAGCCGCGCACGGCGATGTAGGCCTGCATCTTCCGCAGGCGGGCCAGGTCGATCGCCGCCATCGTCTCGGCCTGCGGGCCGGTGACGCCCAAAGCCAGTTCACGGCTGATGCGGCCGGAGTGCATCAGGACGAAGGGCTCGGCCTTCGCCGCGCGGACGGCGCGGATCAGCGCGATCACGAATTCCTCGGGCGTGTCGGAGACATCGATGAGGACGTTCTCACCGGCCTTCAGCTTGGTGGAGTGAGCGGTGAGGACGCGGGCGAGGGAGTCGTAACGTGGGTCGGACATGGGGATAGGTGGATAGGCTGAAGACTGAAGATTATTAGCGCAAGATGATCCCTTGTAAAAACCGACTTCCATCGTAGGGGTGAAGGAAACATTCACCACGAAATGCACGAACGACACGAAAAGATCCTGCTCGCGGAGGAGTGTTTTCGGATCCAAGGGGCGATCTACGAGGTGTATCGGGAGCTGGGCTCGGGATTCTTGGAATCAGTCTATCAGGAATGCCTGGAGCGTGAGTTCGTCCGTAGCGGCATCCCTTTTGAAGCCCAGAAAGAGCTGCCCATCAGGTATCATGGAGTGAAACTCACCCAGCGTTTCCGCGCGGATTTTATCTGCTTTGAATCCGTCATCCTCGAGATCAAGGCCGTCCGGGAGATAGCCCCGGAACACAAGGCCCAAACCCTGAATTATCTCAATGCAACCGGCCTCAATGTCGGCCTGTTGGTGAATTTCGGATCACATCCCAAAGTGACCATTCAACGATTCGTCCACTGAGCAACACCCCCTGCTTCTCCCTTTCGTGCCGTTCGTGCTCTTCGTGGTTTTACTTAGACTTGGACACGAGTTTCGCGAGGTACTTGGCGGGCTCCTTGTCAAAATCGCCGAGGCATGATTTGCAGCAGAAGCCGACCTGCTGACCTTTATAGTCAACCATCACCGGCTTGCCCATTTCACCGAGTTTCTCATCGGAGACGATGCAGGTGGAGAGAGGGTAAGGTTTCGCGGCTGAAGCCGGATCGGCCGCACGGGGCATTGGGCAGATCACGATGGCAGTGAATGCAAGAGTCAGTGCGCGGAGTGACTTCATGCCCGCAATTTAGCCGTGGAACTCCCCTCTGGCTAGGGAAACGCTCGACAACGGCGCCCGGGCTTTATATCACCAATGGTCATGATTGCCACGCACCCCATCGTCCGCCGAATCGGCTGTGCGATGATGGCGCTGTCCCTATTCCTGGTGGCCGGAGGTCACTGGGCGATGCTGCAGGGCGTGGCTTGGGCTACGATGGTCCATGACTTTTCCAGGAACGGATCGCTGACCCAAGCGGTGGAAAAGACCTTCGACGGCAAGCATCCGTGCGCAATGTGCAAAAAAATTGCGAAGGCCAAAAACTCGGATGCTTCCGGGGAGAAGGCCCCCGTCACCGTGAAGATTGATAAAAAAGCCGAGGTCTTCGTGAAGGCTCCCGGCTCGGAATTGCCGATCCCCGTTTCCCGCCCGTTCGCCTACGGGCCCGCACCCTTTGTTTCGATGACGGAGCTTTGTTTTGCTCCGCCTGTCCCGGTGCCCATCAGCGCGCGCTCCTAAACGCGTCGTCGGTGGATTGCCGGGTTCATTCCCGGACTTCCATCGTTCACTGATCACAAGCCCTCGCCGACCCTCAGTCGGTGAGCGGTGGATACAACTCCGCAAAACACTTTCCGCGGAAGTTGCGCACCCAGGAATCCATGTCCCGTAAAATCATCGAACAGAAATCAGGTTTCACCCTGATCGAGTTGCTTGTTGTGGTGGCCGTCATTGCCGTGCTGGCTGCATTGGCTTTGCCGGCAATCCGAAACGCGCAGGCCCAGTCACTCTCCGTGAAGTGTGCCAGCAACATGATGCAACTCGGGAAGGCGACCCTGCTCTACGCCTCGGATAATGAGCTTCGCCTGCCCGACAGTAGCCACGGGATCGATTCCTGGACCAATGCCCTTCAGCCCTACGCCTCGGGCACGATCACCTTCAAGTGCCCGGCGGACGAGGTGAATGCAAGGAGGCGCACCTTTGTGATCAACGACTACCTCACGGCCAGGCCTTGCAATGCCGAATACCTCTCGGTGCTCAATCAATCACGTCTTGTCTGCGTGGAGAAGCCAAGCCAGACGGTGTTTTTCATGGAGCTGTCGAAGGGCTACGGCCGATCAAGGCCGCCCGATCATCTCCACCTGGCGCAATACTACCCCGGGCAGATCGGTGCCGCGGATTTTGCAACCCAAGTGGGGGTGGAACGACACCCCGGAAGAAAGGCCAACTACCTCTTCGCCGATGCGCACTGCGAGTCCCTCACCTGGACCGATGTACAGGCACGCATGGCGGAACCCGGCAGTCGCTTCATCACGTCGATACCCACGGAATAGATGAAATCTCAAGAACCGTTCATCCAACCTAACCAACCTAACCAACCTAACCCACTCATCATACTATCATGAAAACATCCAAACTCACACTTACACTTCAAGCAGCCCTCTTCCTCGGGGCTCTCTCCACCGCCTCCGCGCATATCGGTTACACCGGTCGGGATTTCGGCACCTATTCCGGAACCGATCTCACCTCGACCATCACGAACCAACGGGTCTCCGGCGAACACGGCTGGGCCGACGCCACTGATGCCAACCTTGGCGACACGCACAAGACCCGTGCCTTCAGGTTCAGTCTCACCACCGATGCCTGGGTGACGCTGAGCTTTCAAGGCTTGGCCTACACAGCGGGAGCATCCTCCTTCTCGGCACTCGCGCTTCCCGCATTCTCACTTTATCGGGGAGTGGCGGCGGCTTCGACGCACGACTTCAGCCCCATCAGCACCGCCTGGCGGAATACCACCTATGGCACCAACGCCACGGAAGGCAGCCTCAATGCGCTGGGTGATTGGAAAATCGGTTCGGATACCGGCACCACATTCGCCGACCTCTCCTCCTTCACCTACATCGGCAATGCCGCCGACGGATCATCCGCCAACTACGGCACCCCTGCCTCTTCGTTGACGCTGACCGATGGCTCGAATGTCCCAAACGGACCCATCAACGGGGACGGGAATGCCGATGGCGTGGTATCCGGATCCTTCTATCTGAGTGCTGGCGATTACTCGGTCTTTGTGGGCGGAGCGAATTACGCCGGTGTGAATACCAACACCTCCTACGGCATACAGGGAACATTCACCGCCGTTCCTGAACCCTCCACGTGGGCTCTTCTGACCGTTTCTTTGGCCATGGTGGGATTGGTCATTCGCGGCAAGCGGAAAAAAGTAGTGCAGCCAGTTCAACTCTAACAATCGATGTTCTCAAAATCACACATTCACGGATTTCTGGCGGCCGCGCTCTGCGCGGCTGCCACACCCCTCTCCGCTCATATCCTCTACACGGGGCGTGACTTCGGGATTTTTGATCCCAGCGGATCGAACACTTCTGTGACGATTTCCAAAAACAGGATCTCGTCTAACTTCGGATGGGCTGATGGGACGGACTCCGACTTTGGTGACAGCCACAAACTTCTTCCTTTTCGGTTCACTCTATTGTCGACGGGACTGGTCACCCTGCAGATTCAGGGGACAAGTTTCATATCGGGGGTGCTGAACATCGCCGCCATGGCAAATCCAGGCTTCTCCATCTACAAGGGAATCGCGCACCTTCCCCCGCTTGAAGAGGACCATGATACAAGCGGGATCAGCAGTGCCTATATGGATGAAACCTATGGTGTTGCAAATTGGGAAGGATGCTTCAATGCCCTGGGTGATTGGAAAATGGGAAGCGATGATGGAATCCAGTATTCGGACCTCTCTTCCTTTATCTATGCGGGCAATGCCGCGGATGGTACTTCCGCGAATTACGGCACCGGCGCGACTGTCATTCCTCGTGCAAATGGAACCACTCAAAGCAACGATCTGATCAGGGGTGATGGGCTCGCCGACGGCAGTGTCACGGGAACATTTGCCCTGGATGCCGGTGACTACACCATCCTGGTCGGAGGGGCAACTTACGGCGGCACCTCCACCGCTTCCTTCGGATTCAACTCCACCCTCTCCGTGATGGCGATCCCAGAACCCTCCACCTATGCGCTTTTATCGCTGGGGGCGATGGTCTTGACGGCGGCTTACCGACGCAGGATGGCGCGGGGATAGGCGGCTAAGCGCAGGGGAACAATGCCCCGCGCAAAAAATCCTAAGCCCTACGCAAGCAAAGCGACCATCTCTCGTGTAGCCTGTTCGATCCCGACGAACAGTGCGCGCGAGACGATGGAGTGGCCGATATTCAGCTCGACGAGCTTCGGCAGGGCGAGAATCGGCTTCACGTTCACGTAGTTGAGCCCGTGGCCCGCGTTCACCTGGATGCCTGCTTCATCGGCAAGGCGGGCGGCCTCGATGAGGCGTGAAAGTTCCGCATCGCGGGCTGCCCCCGAGGCCTCGGCATAGGCGCCGGTGTGGAGCTCGACGACCGGAGCGCCGAGTGAAGCGGCGGCGTGAATCTGGGCCGGGTCGGGATCAATGAAGAGGCTGACCCGGATCCCGGCGTCGGCCATTGATTTCAGCGTCGGCTCAAGCGCCGCGCGGTGCGTGATGCAATCGAGGCCACCTTCGGTCGTCACTTCCTCGCGGCTCTCGGGCACGAGGCAGACATCGGCGGGAAGCACCTGCAGCGCGATCGCCACGATCTCCGGGGAATTCCCCATCTCGAGGTTGAGCTTGGTTGCGATCGCTTCCTTGAGCCGGAAGATGTCGCGATCGACGACATGGCGGCGGTCCTGGCGCAGGTGCGCGGTGATGCCGACGGCGCCGCCCCGCTCAGCGGCCAGGGCGGCCTCGACGGGATCGGGTTCGACATTGATCGAGGCGGCGTTGCGGGCATACCGGGCCTGCCGCACGGTGGCGACGTGGTCGATATTGACGCCGAGCAACGCTGACATCCCCGTGAGTGCCTAGTGCCTGAAGTGGCGCTTGCCGGTGAAGACCATGGCGACCCCGCGCTCGTTGGCTGCGGCGATCACCTCGGGATCACGGACGGATCCGCCGGGCTGGATGGCGGCGGTGGCACCCGCCTCGGCGGCGGCGATGAGACCGTCAGGGAAGGGGAAGAAGGCATCGGAGCAGACGACGCTTCCCTTGAGGGAGAGTCCGGCCTCGCCCGCCTTCCAGACGGCGATGCGGGAGGAGTCGACGCGCGACATCTGGCCGGCACCGATGCCGAGCGTGCGGTCCTTGCCGGCGTAGACGATGGCGTTGCTCTTGACGTGCTTAACGACCTTCCAGCCAAATTCCATCGCCTCGATCTCGTCCTTGGTGGGCGGGCGGGCGGAGACGACATGGTGCTCGATGTTTCCAGCCGTCTCGTTCGAGGCTGCGTCGGCATCCTGGACAAGCATGCCTCCGATGACGGAGCGGATGTCGCGGTCGTTGGAGGGGATCTCCTGAAAAAGGCGCATGAGGCGGAGGTTCTTCTTTTTCTGGAGCAGGGCGCGGGCATCGGCCGTGAACTCGGGGGCGATGATTACCTCGCTGAAGATTTCCGAGATGGCGCGCGCCAGAGCCTCGTCGACCGGGCGGTTCGCGATGATGATCCCGCCGAACGGCGCGGAGCGATCGGTGGCGAAGGCCTTCTCCCACGCCTCGGTGAGGTTCTCGTCGCTGCCGACGCCGCACGGATTGGTGTGCTTGAGGATGGCGACGGTCGGCTTGGCAAACTCGCTGATCAGGCGGGTGGCCGCGGTGATATCGAGGATGTTGTTGAAGGAGAGTTCCTTGCCGTGAAGCTTCTCGAAATAGTCGAAAAAGCCGCCATAGAGCTCGGCCTCCTGGTGGGGGTTCTCGCCGTAACGGAGGCGGCCGGCCAGCGGGAACTCGAGCGAGAGGGTCTCGCCGGGGGCGCTCTCGTTGTCGAGGTAGGAGCTGATGGCGCGGTCGTAGGCGCCGGTGGTGGCGAAGGCCTTCACCGCAAGGCGGGCGCGCAGCTCCGGGGTGGTCTCGCCGTTCCCCGATTTCATGGCGTCAAGGACGCGCGGGTAGTCGGCGGGGTCGACGACGACCGTGACGGAGCGGTGGTTCTTGGAGCCGCTGCGGATCATCGAGGGGCCCCCGATGTCGATCTGCTCGATGGCCTCCTCGAGCGTCACGCCCTTCTTCGCGACGGTCTCCTCGAAGGGATAGAGATTCACGCAGACGAGATCGATCGGAAGGATCCCGTGCTCGGCGGCCTGGGACTGGTGCTTGGGGTCGTCGCGGAGGAAGAGGAGTCCGCCGTGGACCTTGGGGATGAGTGTCTTCACGCGGCCGTCCATCATCTCGGGGAATCCGGTGTAGTCGGAGATCTCCCTGACGGGAATGCCTGCGGCCGCGATCGCCTTGGCGGTGCCGCCTGTGGAGAGAAGCTCCACGCCCTGCTCGTGCAGGCCGCGGGCGAAGTCGATGAGTCCGGTCTTGTCGGAGACGGAGAGGAGTGCGCGTTGGATTTTCATGAGAGAAAGGGTGTTGCTCTGGCGGCTAGTGGGAGAACTGGAGGCGGTAGAGATTGGTGTAAACCTCGGAGGAGTTCAACAGTTCGGCATGGGTTCCCGTGGCCACGATGCGGCCATGGTCCATGACGACGATCATGTCGCTGCCGAGGACGGTGGAGAGCCGGTGGGCGATGGCGATCACGGTGCGGCCCCGGGAGAGCTTCTCCAGGGCGTCCTGAATCATCTTCTCGGACTCGGAGTCGAGGGCCGAGGTCGCCTCGTCGAGGAGGAGGACGGGGGCGGCCTTGAGCAGGGCGCGGGCGATGGCGAGACGCTGCTGCTGGCCGCCGGAGAGGAGGCATCCCTTGTCCCCCACGATCGTCTCGTAGCCGTGGGGCTGGGCCATGATGAAATCGTGGGCGTGTGCAAGGCGTGCCGCCTCCTCGATCTCGGCCTTTGTGGCGTCGAGACGCCCGAAGCGGATGTTCTCGTAGATCGAGTCGTGGAAGAGAAAGCTCTCCTGCGTCACGATGCCGATCTGCTCGCGCAGCGAGAGGAAGGTGAGGTCGCGCAGGTCTCGGCCGTCGATCAGGATCCGGCCCTGCTGCGGGTCGTAGAAGCGGAGCAGGAGGGCAAGGAGCGTGCTCTTACCCGCACCGCTCGACCCGACCAGCGCGACCTTCATGCCCGGCTCGATGACGAGACTGATCCCGGTGACGGCATTCCCGCCTTCCTCGCCATGGGGGCCGGTCGTGCCGTAGGAGAAGTTCACCCCCTCGAAGGCGAGATGCCCCCGCGTGGTCTCAAGCGGCATGGCTCCGGGGAGATCGTGGATGGAGGGTTTCGTGTCGAGCAGCTCGAGGGTGCTGGTCGCCGCGCCGAGGCAGTTCTGCAGCACGACATGGATGCGGCTGAGGTTCTTGATCGGGTCGTAGAGCAGGAACATGCCCATGAGCAGCGCGATGAAACTGCCGATGGATAGATGTGAGTAGTGGACGTACACGAGCGCGAGGGCGACACCGCAGGCC
Organism: Verrucomicrobiia bacterium; assembly: GCA_040380225.1. Taxonomy (GTDB): domain Bacteria; phylum Verrucomicrobiota; class Verrucomicrobiia; order Chthoniobacterales; family UBA6821; genus UBA6821. The sequence goes on from JBEIJN010000005.1 coordinate 10,464, forward strand.
GAGACGCTCTCCATCATGGGCTGGACGATGGCGGTGCTCTTCTTGACCTTCATGCCGGAGCGGAACTGCTCGTCGCTCGACTTGTCAAAGAGCCGGAGCTGGAAGGCCTCCCGCGCGAAGGACTTGATGACGCGGATGCCGGCGAAGGACTCCTGAAGGATCACCGCCATCACCCCGGCCTCGTTCTGCACGGCGCGCGCGGCCTTGCGGACGCGGCGACCGTAGATGATGACCGGCAGCAGGAAGAGGGGGAAGAGGACAAAGGCGAAGAGGCAGAACTTCCAGTCGATCCGAAGCAACACGGCGATCACGCCGATGGCGGTGAGGGGCTGCTTGACCAGTTCCCCGACGATCGAGACCAGCGACTCCTGGGCCATCTGCGTGTCGTTGAGGACGCGGGAGAGGAGCCGGCCCGACTGGGAACGGCCGAAGAAGTCGAGCGACTGGCGCATCAGGTGACCGAAGACCCGGCGGCGCATGTCGCGCAGGGCGCGCAGGCTCACCCAGGTGAGATTGTAGACATTCGCGTAGGCCAGCAGGCCGCGCAGGATCATGACGAGCGGGATCGGCAGGATCATCCAGAGGAACTCGGTGACGCCGCCACCCTGTCCCATCCCGGCTCCCTTGAGCAGATCCGACTGGGAGAACTTCCCGTGGAAGGCTGTGTCGGTGATCGTGCGGACCAGCAGGATGATGCCGCTGTTGCAGGCGGCGTAGCCGATGCCGGCGAGAAGGCCCAGCGCCAATCGGAATCGGTACGGCTTAAGGAAGGAGGCCAGCTTCGCGTAGGTCTCCCAATCGCTTCCCAAAAAGCGGAAGATCCCCGAGCGATGCTTCTGCCCGTGTTGCTGCTGCGCGTGTGCTGACATGAAGCGAAAACCTTACAGGGAGTCTTGACGCGGCAGGAGCAAAAAACCGCCCCTTCCGGGATTTATGGGAGTTCCAAGTTGAAGTTTAAGTTGAAGGGGGATGGCACCTTCCCCCTATCTCCCATTCCCTATCCCCCAACCCCTAACTCCCCCTTACCCAGGACAGGTAGAGATCGATCATCCCCGGTCCGGCAAAAACCCAGAGGGATGCCCCAAGCGCCAGGTATGGGCCGAATGGGATCCGGCCCCCCGAGCGGCCACGGGTGGCGACCATCAGGGCCACTCCGACCAGCGCCCCCACCATCGATCCGGCGAAAAGGGAGAAAAGCGCCCCCTTCCAACCCAGAAATGCACCGATGCAGGCCAGGAACTTCACATCGCCGAATCCCATCGCCTCGCGGGGCAGCATCACCTCCGTCACGTCGGCCCGGATCGGCATCGCCTCCGTGAGCGTGGCCAGCGGCCACTCGCGCCCCCCGTAACGGATACCCGCGTGGGTGATCGTCAGGGTGTCGGCTTCAAGAACAGAGCCGTCGATCTCAAGACGCGTGCAGAGGGCCTCGATCCGATCGCTCTCCCGGTAGAAGAATTCCGCCAGCGGAACACTCTCCCCGCCCAGCGCGAGCACCGGATCCTCATCGCTGCCGGTGATTTCCAGCGGAAGCATGGAGCCATCCCCCTCCGCGCGGATACGACGGCGGCCGAAGGCGAGTTTGCCCAGTTCCACCACCATCCAGAGCAGGAGGTAACCGCAAGCCGCCCCAAGCAGGGAAAGGAGCAGCCCCCGCCACCAGAGCGATTCACCCACCAGGGAGGGCGCCAAGGTCGCGCACAGGACTCCGGCCGCCGTTCCGCCCAGGGTGATCTCGTCGGGAATGATCAGGTGATCGAAGTCGATGAAGGTCGCCGCCACGAGCAGAGAGAGGAAGATCCAGAAGATCGGTGCCAGCGGCAGGCCGAAGCGCCCCCAGGCCAGCAGGTAGAGGCATGCCGTGAGCAGTTCCACCAGCGGATAGCGGAGGGCGATCGGCAGGGCGCACCCGGAGCACCGCCCGCGGAGCAGCACCCAGCTGGCGACGGGGAGATTCTCATGCCACGGGATGGTCTTTCCGCAGCCTGGGCAGAAGGAGCGGCGGGGATTGAGCAGCGAGATCCCGCGCGGGAGCCGGTGGATGACCGCGTTGAGGAACGAGCCGGTGATCAGCCCGAGCAGGCCGACCGCGATCCATGCGATCCACGCGGGCATCGTTGGCGCGGCGCAGTTCAAGGAGATCCCTGCTTACGCCCGTGGGAGACGCTCCTCCACGATCTCGCAGAGGACATGAAGGAGGAACTGCTGCGCCTCCTGGATCCGCGCGGTCTCGGTGCCGGGGACGATCAGTTCGAGATCGGCCGCACCCTTGGTGAAACCACCCCCCTTGCCGAGGAAGGAGATTGTTTTCACGCCGCGTCGGCGCGCCTCCTCAAGGGCGGCCAGGATATTGCGGGACTTGCCGCTGGTCGTGATCGTGATGAGGACATCGCCCGGCTTTCCGAAGGCCGCGACCTGCCGCGCGAAGACCTCGGTGAAGTCGTAGTCGTTGCCGATGGCTGTCAGGAGCCCCGCATCGACGGTGAAGGCCATGGCCGGATAGGGACGCCGATCCTCCTTGAAGCGGCAGGTGAATTCGGTCGCCAGGTGGGCGCTGTCGCTGGCGCTGCCGCCGTTGCCGCAGAACATCAGCTTGTTGCCTGCGAGCAGGGCATCGCCGGCGATGGCCGCAGCCTTCTCCAGATCAGCCTGAAGGGGAGGCAGGGCCTGGAGGACCTCCTGAAGGGAGTGAAGGGAGCTTTGGAACTGGCTCATGGGAAGCGACATTGGACGGAAGCACTGGGGTGCGTCAAGAGACCAAGCTATCGGAGCGGGGTGTTGGATCGCGCAGAGGCGCAGAGAACGCAGAGAATGATACCACCCTTCACTCACAGAAGGATCCTTACTTTCCCAAGAACTCCGCACTCTGCGGGAGATTTCTCATGAAACAAAGTCTCCCCTCCCTGCATTGACACCTTTCCGGCCAACGGCTTTCATCCTCAGCGCATGGGATCACCAATCGACTCCTTTTTCAGGACGCTTCTGACGGCCGCCATGATCCTCACAGCGGGATCCTCCCTCCTTCTTCTCGGAGGATGTGCCGCCCCCGAACCTCCCCAGGTCAACCTCGAGAAGGCGAATGTCCTGCCGCTGGCGATCAACCCCGACTTTGTTTTCCGCAAGAAGACCCAGTTCCTGAACGATCCGGCCACCTTCCCCAAGGCGGCGGCCCAGCAAAGCGAGGCAATCAATTTCGAGCGTGCCTACCACATGTGGCCGGCCACGACCGCCCTCGACATGCACGCCCTCACCGGAAACTACCTCACCTTCTACTGGTGGAACCGGGGCCAACCCGCCGATGTCACCGTGCGCCTGGAGTATCGCCAGGCCAATCTCGGCAACTTCGTGATGGCGCGCGAGAAGAGCTACTCCAATGTGAAGGGATCGACCCGCACCCAGTTCACCATCATCGGCGACGACTACCTCGAGAACGGTCCGGTCACCAACTGGCGTTGCCTCCTCATCGTGGATGGCAGGATCGTCGGCCTGACCCAGTCGTATCTCTGGAAATAAACCGGCTCCCCCACATGCTCCCCGAAATCGAAAAACTCCTCACCCTCCAGGACCGCGACCAGAAACTGCGCGCCGTCCTGACCGAGATTGCAGCCCTGCCAGCCGAGAAGGCGGCCCGCGACCGTGAGCTCAAGGCCGCGGACGACCGGCTCGAGGCGGCCCTGACGCGCCAGAAGGAGATTGAGGTCGAGCGCAAGAGGCTACAGGGCGAGGTCAAGGCGAAGCAGGACCAGATCGCCCGTTACAAGAACCAGCAGCTCGAGACCCGCAAGAACGAGGAATTCTCCGCCCTGCGCCACGAGATCGAAGTCGCCGAGAAGGCCGTCACCGAACTCGAGGACAAGGAACTCGTCCTCATGGAGGAGGCCGAGAACCTCAAGCCCGCGCTGGAAGCCGCGCAGGAGGCCCACGCCGCCGAGAAGAAGAAAGTCGAGAGCCACATGGCCTCGCTCACCGCGCGCAAGGAGAACCTCGATGCCCGTCAGAAGGAGCTGGAAACCGAGCGCCCCCGCTTCACCGAAGGAATCGAGGAAGATCTCCTCGACCGCTACAACAGACTCTTCAAGAGCAAGAACGGCGTCGCACTCGTCACCGTGGAGCACGAAGTCTGCACAGGCTGCCACATGAAGGTCACCCATCAGGCCATCCTCGAAGTGAAGGCCGAGAAGGAGATCATCGGCTGTCCGCAATGCGGACGCATACTTTACGAACCCCAATAGTTTGGGGCTTGTGAGAGTTGGCGGATAGCGGCGTTGCCGCTCGCTTGCAGTAGTTCACTACAGCGGCACTCGCGCGCCTTGCTCTCCATCCAATCTCTCTGCGCCTAAAGCCTAGCAAAATTTAAACCCGAACTCTGAAGATTAGAGAGATGCGTTGGTGTTAAGATGGTGGTCGATAAGAGTTGCGGAGATCCGTTCTAACTTCAGTTTTTTCTGCCCCCCCCCAACGGGCTCGTTCCGTTGGAGCGCGATTTCATTGGTGCGCTAGGGAAACGCTGATTTAATCGGGAAGCGTTTCAATGCGATGCTATGCAGGATACTTGTTTAGGGTTAGACTGGTTGGCATGAACAAGCAGCTGAGTTTTTCTGCGAGCGAGTATGCTGGGAAGAAGAAGGCGACCAGAAGGGAGCGCTTCCTTGGGGAGATGGAGAAGGTGGTGCCTTGGGGGAAGCTTATCGCCCTGATTGAGCCATGTTATCCCAAGGGTGAGCGAGGGAGGCCTCCGGTGGGGATTGAGAGGATGCTGAGGATCTACTTCCTATCGCAGTGGTACGGGTTGGCAGACGAAGCCCTTGAGGATGCCATCTACGACAGTCAGGCGATGAGGAACTTTATCGGTGTGGATCTGGGAGGGGAAAGCGTGCCTGATGCGACGACATTGCTGAAGTTCCGACATCTCTTGGAAGAGAATGAGCTGACGCGGGCGATCTTTGAGGAGATCGGGAGGCATCTCAAGGCCAAGCAACTGATGATGAAGGAGGGAACCATCGTGGATGCGACCATCATCAGCGCCCCCTCCTCAACCAAGAACGCGGAGGGCAGGAGGGATCCTCAGATGCATCAGACCCGCAAAGGCAACCAGTCGTACTTCGGGATGAAGGCCCAAATTGGAGCGGATGCGAATTCGGGGTTGGTTCACAGTCTTGAGGGCACCCCCGCCAATGTGAGTGACGTCAGCCAGACCAAGCATCTGCTGCATGGAGAGGAGAAGAGTGTTCACGCCGATGCGGGATACACCGGGGTTGAAAAGAGGGAGGAATTTGAGGGCAGCAAGATCGAGTGGATGGTGCCTCAGAAGAAAGGACGTCTCAAAGCAATGGCCGATGGGTTGAAGAAGGATCTCTTACGGGAATGGGAGCGTCGGAAGGCGCAGGTGCGAGCCCGGGTGGAGCATCCCTTCCACATCGTCAAAAACCTCTTCGGCTACCGGAAAGTCCGATACCGGGGACTGAGGAAAAATCTCGCCCAACTTCACAGCCTCTTCGCCCTGGCCAATCTGGTCATTGCCGGACGCATGCTCCGCAGGGCCCAGATGGCATGAAATCACCAGAAACACCCTCCTTCGCAGCCAATGGATCACTTCATCGGCACCCTGCCACCGCTAAAAAATGCCCCTCCCGGAGCCACACGCGTTGCCAGATGATCAAATTTATCTCTCCAATCCCTTCCTCCACTCCAAAATCAGCCAAACTTTGAAAAAGGCGATTTAATCAGCGCTTCCCTAGAGGTGGCAATCGGATTCTCACCGATTCGGGAGCTTTCACTCCCGACCCAATTGGATGCCACCCCGCAGCCGCCCACCATCAGGCGGGAGGACTACATCTCGCTCTGGACAGCTCTGGCGCCTTTGCTGACACCTCGGCCTGTCGCACTGACGTCCTGACCGACACCCCTAATGGTGTTACAACCCGTAAGGGTGGCAGCAGCGAGGAGGATCAGGGCTAGCATGGTTAGTGTGGTTGTTTTCATGGCATTGGATGTGGTGGATTGTTTCATACGCAGCAGTTATCCCACACCCCTCGACCGCTTTCTATTGGTAGAAGCACTTAGAGACTGTCTGAAAACTGGGGAATGACGCGAGAGAGCAAGGGGGGCTGGATGGTCAGGCACATGCGAGGGAGAATCCCCGCAGCGGGCTTTGACCGAGCAGGGAACGCAGCCAGACAGCTTTCATTGCTCGCGCCCGGAGGGTTGGGTGGCTTTTCCCTTTGGCCAGTGTCGGATCGGACGAGACAAGACCGCAGGGGTATTGCCGCCCTCCTCCCTCCTTGGCCAACGGAAAAATCCCCGCCAACGCGGCTCTCCCGAGTCTTCAGACAGTCTCTTGGGTCCACCGTTCGACCGAAAAACCACGCAAGCCAATTGCTTAGCCATGTCTAATCGTTTCCGCCCATAGCGTGGAGACTCTTGCGGAAGTAATGTTTTCCCATGAAAGCAATACTTTTGGCCTGCATCTGTAGCCTGATCCTCACCATATCGCTGACCTCGTGCTTCTCACTTAGCACTACGAGGACAACGAATCCCACACCTTACACCACGACGACGGTGTCTCAGCAGAACAGGGGCGTCTTCCAGAAGCCGTACACGACCACGACGCGCAGCGTCACCTATTGAGCGGATAACGCGTCCCCATCCAATACTAAAACCTCCAACCTCTAGAACCATGCTCTACACGATCGCCCTGGTTTTTATCATCCTTTGGTTGCTCGGCCTCGTCAGCAGTTACACGATGGGTGGATTCATCCATGTCCTGCTGGTCGTCGCCTTGGTGGTGCTGCTTGTGCGGATCATCCAGGGGAATCGGATCCCCTGAGTTCTGTCACGGAGTGAACAAGTGACGCGTGGAAAGTGAAGGGGTGGTAGCGGAGCGCCCTTTGGGCCCATGCAGGCTTATCATTTAAAGGTGCAACACGTACTATAAGGCTTGGAAGTTTTGATGCCGCGCGCGCGCGCGCGAGCGAAGCTGTAGCGAGCTACTGCGAGCGAGCAGCAACAACGCGCGGCGCAAAAATCCCAAGCCTCCGCTCAACAGCCTAGCTGTTGAGCATCGCTCGCATCTGGGCGAATCCATCGAGAATATCCGCCTCCTCCAGCGGCGCGGAAAGAATCTCCTCCATGCTTCCCGATTCGACCCCCTCGCCGGCAAGTTCTAGCAGGAAGGAGCTGGGGGTGCAGGACATGACGCTGCCGAATTTCCTGCGGGTGGCGCAGTGGGTGATGGTAAGGCGGTGGCGGGCGCGGGTGATGCCGACATAGAGGAGGCGGCGCTCTTCGTCGATGGTCCCCTCGCTCTTGGAGCGTTCGTGGGGGAGCAGTCCTTCCTCGGCGCCGACAAGCCAGACCTCGGGATACTCGAGCCCCTTGGCGGCGTGGAGGGTGATGAGGGTGACGCCGTCTCGTTCCTCGGCCTTCTCCTCTTCCTTCTCCTGCTCGAGCATGAGGCCGTCGAGGAAGCCGCGCGCGCCCTCCTTGGGATGGCGCTGGCAGTAGCCGCTCAGGGCATTGAGCAGCTCGCGGACGTTCTCCTGGCGGTTGTCGGATTCCTCGTCGGTCTTGCAGCTCTTCTTGAGGTCCTCGAAGTAGCCGCACTCATCGAGAATGCTTCTGAGGATGGCGGCGGCATCGGCCCCCGGCGTCTGAAGCTGGATGCGGTAGGCGCCCCAGTCCTCGGTGAAGCGCTGGATGGCTCCCCTGGTTCTGGATGAGCTGACGTCGAGATGTTCGGGGTCGTTCAGGATGGCGAGGAGCCCCTTGCCGTTCTTCGCGCCGGCCTCGGTCGCAAGCTGGAGCGTGGCGGCCCCGATGCCGCGCGGGGGATTGGCCAGCACGCGCAGGAGGGCGTTGTCATCGTCGGGATTGAGGAGGGCGCCGAGGTAGGCGACGACATCCTTCACTTCTCGACGGTCGAAGAAGCTCTTCCCCCCCACCACGCGGTAGGGGATGCGGCGTTCGCGCAGCACCTCCTCGAACTGCCGCGACTGGGCGTTCATCCGGTAGAGGATGGCGAAGTCGGTCCAGGGGCGGGCCTTGGAACTCTGCGGTCCCGAGGACTGGATCTCGTCGGCGATGAACTCGGCCTCGGTCTTGTCATCGGCGGCCGAGAGGATGCGGACGGGGTCGCCCTCGGTACGGTCGCTCCAGAGGTTCTTCCCGCGGCGACGGGCGTTATTCTTGATGAGCCGGTTGGCGACCTTGAGGATGACGTCGGTGCTGCGGTAGTTCTGCTCGAGCTTGATAACCTCGGGATCGGGGAAATGCCGCTCGAACTCGAGGAGGTTCGAGGCCTCGGCGCCCCGCCATCCGTAGATGCTCTGGTCATCGTCGCCGACGACGCAGATGTTCGGCCGCTCGTCGCCTGCCAGCAGGCTGACCAGCTCGAGCTGCAGCTTGTTGGTGTCCTGGAACTCATCCACCATGATGTGGCGGTAGCGGGATCTGAGATCCGCGCGCGCCTCGGGATGATCGCGAAGGAGCTCGCGGGCCTTGAGCAGGAGGTCGTCGAAGTCCATGGCGTTGAGCGTGCGCAGCTCGCTCTGGTACTTGGAGAAGAGGCTGCCCAGCGCCGTGCCGGTCTCCTCGGGTTCGCCGATGCCGAAGTTCTTCGCCTTGCTGATCACGTTGCGGGCGAGATTCGGATCAAGCGGGTTCTCCTTGTCGTGGATGCGCGCCGCCAGCTTCTTCATGAGCCCCATCTGGTCGGACTCGTCGAAGATGCTGAAGTTCTCCTTGTAGCCGAGGAGGTGCGCATGTTTGCGCAGCATGCGGACGCAGAGCGCGTGGAAGGTGGAGAGGGTGATGAGCTTCGCCTGCTCGGAGTTCACGGAGCCCGCGACGCGTTCGCGCATCTCCTTGGCGGCCTTGTTGGTGAAGGTGACGGCGAGGATCGAGGCGGGGTCGACTCCCTGGGCCACAAGCCACGCGATGCGCGCCGTGAGGACGCGCGTCTTCCCCGTGCCGGCGCCGGCGAGTATCAGCATCGGGCCGTCACCGTGTGTCGCGGCGCGGTACTGCTCGGGGTTGAGATCGAAGAGGCGGAAGGAGGACAAAACGGAAAAGATGAGGGATGAAGGATGAAAGCTGAAACCGGGAGGACAGAGAGTAATCAGGAAATCAGGAAATCAGGAAGACGTGATGGGAGGGAAATCTGCCCTCCAATGGTGAAAAGGCTTGGCAGGGAAGCGGCAATTACTCTCCACCGATCCCAAATGACCCATGGCTCCTCCGCCTTTTCCTGATTTCCTGATTTCCTGATAAAAATTTCAGGATTCTTTCCCGATCGTTTGCCCAAATTCGCGAATGATCCGCGGGTAGAGTTCGTGCTCGGCGATCTGGATGCGGGCGTGGAGTGACTCCGCCGTGTCGCCCGGGAGGACTGGAACACGGCTCTGGCCGAGGATCGCGCCGGTATCGACCCCGGCATCGACGAGGTGAACGGTGCAGCCTGCCTCGGGTACTCCCGCCTCGATCGCCTGACGCCATGCTTCCAGTCCCCGGAAAGATGGCAGCAGAGAGGGATGGATGTTCAGGATCCGTCCCGGAAAGGCGCGAAGCAGCGGTTCCTTGATGACGCGCATGAATCCTGCGAGGACGACGAAATCGACCCTCGCCTCGCGGAGCAACCGGACAATTTCCTCCTCGGCTTCCGGGGCCATCTTCGTGCGGAAGGGACCGGGTGCCACGAATTGACCGGGGATCCCGAATTCCTTCGCAAGAGGAAGGATCCCGGCGGTCTCGATATCCGAGAGAACGATCACCGGTTCACATCCGAGGATCCCGCCGCGCCATGCCTCGGCCAAGGCACGGAAGTTGGATCCCTTCCCGGAACCAAGAACGCCGAATCGGGGCCCCGAGTTGCCGGGTGAAATGGAAAACCCCGGCCTGGAAGGACCGGGGTTATTCATCCCTTGCAGGGAAAGACTCAATGTGAGGCTCGGTTATGCGGCGACGACGGGGTCGACGTTCACACGGCGGCCGGCGCGGTCGAAACGAACCTTGCCTTCCACAAGCGAGAAGATCGTGTAGTCGCGGCCGAGACCGACATTGCGGCCGGGGACAAACTTGGTGCCGCGCTGACGGATGATGATGTTGCCGGCAACCACGGTCTGGTCGCCGAACTTCTTCACGCCGAGGCGCTTGCTGATGCTGTCGCGTCCGTTCTTGACGCTTCCCTGTCCTTTTTTATGTGCCATGGCAGTAGGTGGGTTGGGTTGAAAGTGGCGCTGAGACTAGGCGGAGATCTTGGTGATCTTCAGCTTGGTGAGCTGGCGGCGATGGCCGACCGTGCGGTGGTAGCCCTTGCGGCGCTTGAACTTGAAGGCGATCACCTTGTCGTCCTTATACTGTTCGACGACCTCGGCCTTGACGCTGGCTCCCGAGACGAGAGGGGCGCCGAGGTTGACCTTATCGCCGTTCACGACGAGCAGGACGTCGCTGAAGGTGGTTTCTTTGCCGGCTTCGGCATGGAGCTTCTCGACACTCAGGACGTCTCCCTCGGAGACGCGGTACTGCTTGCCGCCGGTTTGGATGATTGCGTAGGACATGGGAAATTCTTTGGAAAAAGGAGTGAGAGGATGCCACAGGCCGACAAGGCCGTCCACAAAAATATTGAGTTTTTCTCTCTTGCTACCGCGACGTCGTGACGTATGATGCCCGACCCATCAATGCTCGGGTGGTGAAATGGCAGACACGTACGTTTGAGGGGCGTATGCCGAAAGGCATGGGGGTTCAAGTCCCCCCCCGAGCACCATCTCCAGCCGGTGGCTGGAAATGATGAAGTATGAATGATGAATGATGAAATGCAGGCATCGTTCGTTGCAGCACTCCCCTGATCCTTCCTTCTTTTGGATTTTTGTGCCGACCCTGTCCCTATAGACTCAGACCTAATAGTCTAACAGACTACAGCCTAATAGCCTTACCCCAGCAGTGCCTCCCCCGGGTGATCCTGGATCCCGGTCAGCTCGATCAGTCTGCGCAGCAGGAGCAGTGAGGCCAGGGAGTCGCTCAGCGCCTCGTGCCAGCGGAAGTCGGGGAGGTGCGTTCGGGCCTCCGCTTCCAACCCAAGCTCCCCGACCAGATCCGAGAGGGCATAGGAGGGACGGCCGGGCAGGATCTTCCGGCTGAGGGTGAGGGTGTCGACCCAGGGGCCGAAGCCGTGCATCGGGAAGGTGCGCAGAAATCTTTTTTCCGTCCCGCTTCCATGGGCCACGATCCAGCGCCCGCCGAGACGCCCCTTGATCTCCGGCCAGAGCCCGAGAAGATCCGGCGCATCCTTCAGATCATCGGCCGTGATGCCGTGGATCTGCTGGGCCGACCAGGTGACCGGGCGGGCGGTCTTGAGATAGCTGCGGTAGAAGGAATCGGAGAGGGGCGCCAGTCCGCCCATCCACGCAATGCCTATCTGGACGGGGATTCCCGCCTCGTTGGCACGCTCGCCGGCCGACTCGAAATCAAGTGCGGCGAAGGGAATCTCCCGGATCAGGCGTCCCAAGATCATACCCGCGGGAGCGGAGCGGGGTCAGGAGTTGCGGAGCAACTCCGCCGTAGCCTCCCAATCGAGGCAGGCATCGGTGATGGAGACGCCGTAGCGGAGCTTCGACGGGTCGTCGCCGAGGTTCTGCGCGCCGAACTCCAGGTGGCTTTCGAGCATGGCCCCGACGATATCGGCGCGGCCTGCGGCCCTCTGCTCAAGGATGCTCTTCCAGACCTCGGGCTGACGGGCGGGATCCTTGCCGCTGTTGGCATGGCTGCAGTCGATCATGATGGCCGTCGGGACTCCGGCGGCCTTCAGTTTCGCGGCGGCATCGGCCGTCTGATCAGGATGGTAATTGGTCCCGTCGCGGCCCCCGCGCAGGACGAGATGGCCGTCGGGATTCCCCGCGGTCTTGATGATGCTGGTCATCCCCTCCTGGTCGATGCCGAGAAAACTGTGGCCGGTGCGCGAGGAGCGCATCGCGTCGATGGCGGTCTGGACACTGCCGTCGGTGCCGTTCTTGAAGCCGACAGGCATCGAGAGGCCGCTCGCCATCTCGCGGTGGGTCTGCGACTCGGTGGTGCGGGCTCCGATGGCCGACCAGCTGATGAGGTCGGCGATGTACTGCGGCATGATCGGGTCGAGCACCTCGGTGGCGGCCGGAAGCCCGAGCGCGGCGACATCCAGCAGCAGCCGGCGCGCCACCTCGATGCCTCGGGCCAGATCGCCGGAGTCGTTGAGATGGGGGTCGTTGATGAGGCCCTTCCAGCCGACGGTGGTGCGGGGCTTCTCGAAATAGACGCGCATCACGATGAAGAGCCGGTCCTCGACCTCCTTGGCGAGCGCGGCCAGGCGCTTCGCATAATCGATTGCCGAAACGGGATCGTGGATGGAGCAGGGCCCGACGATAACGAGCAACCGCGGATCCTCGCCACGCAGGATACGGCGGCAGGTCTCGCGATACTCCGCCACCTTCGAAAGAACCTCCGGGGAGGCGGGCAGCTTGGCCTTCACCTCGCGGGGCGTCACCAGGCGCGTGACGCCGCTGACACGTGTATTCTCCGTGACCGGCCTGGCTGTGTTCTCTGTCGTGGCGGTGCTCATGGCAATAATCGAGTCGAACAAGATCCATGCACCCGGCCCGGAATGCAATATGCAAGTGGAGGAGACGAGGGTCGAGGGTCGAGCGCAAAAACCCCAAAGACAACCGCCACCAAACAGAAACACTCGGTTTTGCCCTCCTGATCCCTTTGTCAGCGCTTCAGAAGCCCTCGACAGTCGCCCCTCGACTCTCGACTCGGCTGTTTCAGCTTTCCGATTTCAGCTTTTCAGCTTTTTCTACCCCTATGCCTTCCTTTGACATTGTTTCCGAAATCGAGCGGATGGAGATCGAGAATGCGGTCAACCAAGCCGTGAAGGAGCTGGCGACCCGCTTCGACTTCAAGGGGAGCAGCGCCAAGATCGAGCTGACCAAGCCGGAGCTGATCACCCTCACGGCCGAGGATGCCAACAAACTCAAGGGGGTACGCGAGATCATGGTCGGCAAGCTGGCCAAGAGGGGCGTCGACCTCCGCAACGTGGAGCAGAAGGATCCCTCCGTCTCCTCGATCGGCAACACCCGTCAGGAGTTCGTCATCACCCAGGGACTCGAGGGCACCAAGGCCAAGGAGATCACGACGGCCATCAAGGCCGAAAAGTTCAAAGTGCAGGCCTCCCTTCAGGACCGTCAGGTGCGCGTGACGGGAACCAAGCGTGACGAACTTCAGGAAGTCATCGCCTTCCTTCGTGCGAAAGACTTCGGGGTGTCGCTCAGCTTCAAGAACTTCAGGGACTAAGCGACTTAAAAAACAGCCGTTCTCGCGCAAAGACGCGGAGGGGAGATGCTGCGGCAACTCTTGTCCGCCTAGCCGATTCCACAAAACCTCCGAATCCAAAAGGCCTAACGTTAAAGGTTGGTTAAAGTTGGTTAGACCGATTCATTCTTGATGACCGCCCTCAACGATCGAGCCATCAAGATGAATGGCACGCCAAACGGGGCGATCCCGAACGATGCCAACAGCATGACAGGATGGAACACGGCTTTGACTCCTGGAATAGCCGGCCAGAGTAAAATAAGGAGTGCTGAACCAAGAAAGTAGATCGCGCCAAGCCACGACAGAACCAGCATCCCAGAAGCTGCCCACATGCGGTGAAATATTCCGCCTATCCCAACGACGATGCCCGCAAGGGCCACCGCCGAGAAGACGGCGAGCTGAACGCGATAGGTCGATTGGGAATGTACCGACGATATCCCAGCCATGACAAACACAACGGGCGCAAGAGCGATCCAGATCATACCGAACGTCCGGAGGCGCCGCCTAGAGTCTTCTGCTGTGCTCATTTTCGGCTGAAGTATTTTGGATTAACCAACCCCTCTCTTGCACTCTCTTGCGTTAAGACCCTAACACTCTAACAGCCTAGGCCTCATCGCGCCTCTTGTCAGTAAATGCGAAAATCAATGATGCGGTCTGCAGCAAAAGTATCGGAACGCCAAACCTTAAAATCCGGTCCAAGTAGATGTTCTGCATGTCGGTCGAACTGATCGGCTGGGCGTACGTGACAAAGCTGCCAGTGATTAATACAACGGTCAGCACGATGCTTGCAAATAGAAGTCCCATCACGATTCGTTTCCTGGTCATGAGCGTGGTGGTGTCTAATGGTTACCAGGCGGTTGAATAGCTGTGTTTTTCTTTGGGTTCATGGGGGGGCTTTACTGTCTTTTTGGATGGTCGATAGTTTCTTCAGCTAATACAAAGCGGTTGCGCCCCTAACAGCCTAACAGCCTAACAGCCTTCAGCCTAAACCCCTACGCATCTCCCAGATGCTTCCCCGGGACGAGGTAGTTGCGGACGTAGTCGCCGACGGCTTCCTCAAGCGTCGTGGCGGGAGTCGTCCAGCCGGCGGCGCGGAGACGACTGACATCGGCGCAGGTGTGGTACTGGTACTGGTTCCGGATGTGGTCCGGCATGTCGATGAATTCGATCTCCGGCTTCCGATCGAGCGCGGTGAAGAGAGCCGTCGCCAGATCGATCCAGCTGCGTGGGGTGCCGGTGCCGATATTGAAGAGGCCGTTGGCTGACGGTGTATCGGCGAGGTGGAGGGTCATGGCGACCGCATCCTTCACGTAGACGAAGTCGCGAACCTGCTCGCCGTCGCGGTAATCGGGGCGGTGACTCTTGAAGAGGCGGACCTTGCCGGTCTCGAGAATCTGCTCGTAGGCCTTGGAGACGAGACTGCGCATCTCTCCCTTGTGCCCTTCGTTCGGCCCGAAGACGTTGAAGTATTTGATGCCGACCATCCGGTCGAGCCATCCGTTGCGCTTCGCATGGAGGTCGAAGAGGTGCTTCGAGTAGCCGTAGGCATTCAGCGGGCGGAAGGACTCGAGCTGATCCGACCCGTCGTCCATGCCGCGCGTCCCGTCGCCATAGGTGGCGGCGGAGCTGGCGTAGACGAAGCGGATGCCGCGCTGCAGCGCCCACTGGGCGAGGCGCTTGGTGTAGCCGAAATTGTTCTCCATGAGGTATCCGGCGTCGGTCTCGGTCGTCGCGGAGCAGGCGCCGAGGTGGAAGATGGTGCGGATCGAGTCGAGGCTCTCCGGCTCGCACTCAAGCCGGTCGAGGAAGGCATCGGCCTGCTGGTAGTCGGCGAATCGGAGTGGGGAGAGATTTTTCCACTTCGCATCCTTGCCCAGCACGTCGGTCACGAGGATGTCCTCCTGACCGCGCTGGTTCAGGGCATGGATGAGGGCGCTGCCGATCAGGCCGGCGCCGCCGGTGACAAGGATGGATGGGGACATGGGGTGGGCTATTTTTTTGCTGTGGCGAGGCCGCTCTCGTCGAGCTCCTCCTTGAAAATCGCGATCTGGTCTCCGAACACGCTCCGGGCCACATCGATGTACTTCACGGCTTCACGCGGCTGACCCTCCTTGTAGGCACGCGCGGCAGCCGCGAAGTACCAGGCAGGCGTGTTGGAAGTGATGCCCGGCGGAAAGAGCCGGCCCTGAAGGGCGGGATCGGAGTCCCGCATCAGCAGGAGCAGGAGCAGCTTGAACTGGACCAATTCGTTGTTGGGCTGCGCGCGGAGAAGATCCTTGTAATAGGCGATGGCCGGCTCCCATTGCTGCCGCAGGGCCATCAGCGCTCCGATATTGTAACGTGCCGCAAAAAATCCTGGCGTCGATTTCAATGCCGCCTCGTAAGAGGCAAGGGCGCCATCGTAATCCTTCGTCTTGGTGAGGATCGCTCCCTTGAGATTGAGGACGAGCGGATCGTCGGGGCGGCTTTGGAGGGCGGGTTGAAGGAGGACCAGTGCGCGGGCGTAGTCTTTCCGGTCCATGGCGGTGGCTGCCTGCTTGAGGGAGGCGTCGGCATCAAGCGCACCCCCTCCGGAGGGCTCACGTTTGCCGCACGCGGGAAGCATGAGGATCAGCGCCGCCAGAATTGGCGCCGTGCAACGAAAAGACTTGGGAAGAGAACCCGTCATGAACAACGATGCACCGAGCATGGAGATCCTCCTTCCATCTTTGCAACAACATCTTGGCCGGGCACGCGCGGGATTTCTCCGCATGATCCTGCCTCCGCTTCTCGCGGCGGCGATGTGCGCCCACTCCTCGGGTGGCCAGCAATCCTTCGCCGTGGCGCTCCCGGAACTGGAGGGGCCGGTGACGATGGAGATCTTTTCCTCCTCGGGCGAGCGGGTGCGGCTTCTCCACAGGGACGCCGGGGTCGACACGATCCCGGCGGGACTCAACGGCCTGATCATGTCGTGGGATGGGAAGGATGATCAGGGGCGCGACGTGCCCGCCGGCACCTACAGGGCACGGGGTCTGGTGCACGGCCCGCTCAGTGTGACGGCACTGCCGGTCGGGAATTCGCTCCCGATCGCCGCTGCATGCCGGGAGGAGGCCGACATGTTCCCTTTGCGGCCACCTTTTTCCAAAAACAGGATCACGATCCGCGCGGCAAAGGATGAGTTGCTGGAAAGCCGGCCGTTGCTCTCGATCGAGGCGGGCATCGAAGGCGATGCCTGCGTGATCCGCGCCGATGGGCTGCCGCTTCTCTCCATTCCCATGGAGTCCACCGGGAACGTCTCGCCGGGCATCACCCACGGAGCCGTTCCGGGATCTGCCCTGCTCACGATGGAGGGACCGAAGGGTTCCTCCACCCACACGATCACGGGCCTGGATCGTCTGGTTCCGCTGAATGCCGGCGCGCTGGAAATTCCAGCCGATGCTTTTCATCCGCTGCCGGGTGCAGGAGAATCCGCGCCGTGATTCTCCCAGGCGCTCCCAAGCATGCCCCGCGACATGTCGTTGCCGGCATCGCCATGGCCTGTGCCCTGCTGCTCGCCTTGCCCTGCCACGCGGAGCAGCCTTCCGCGCAGGGAATCAAAGTTCCCTACGCGCTGGCTTGGGGTGACAGCATCGACAAGGTCCGCGAGATGCTCAACGCGGTGAAGGCTCGCGAAACCGCCCTCTCCCAGAAATCCCCCGGCAAGTTCGTGCTCGAGGCGGAGGGGCTCGGCGTGGGGGATCAACTGCTCAAGAAATCCCTCTTCACCTTCCGGGATGGTTCGCTCGTCGAGGTGGAGCTCCAATACGGCGATCCCTCCTGGGACGGGGAGAAGACGTTGGATTTCTTCGATCGAACCAGACGCCGCATCGGCGAGCGGTACGGCACCGGATCGCTGATCGTCAACAAGGTCAGGGAGCGCCCCTCGGGGGAGAAAGTGCCGCAGGACGTGACCTACACGCTGATCATTTACCAATGGACCCAGCCCACGGCATCGCTGGAACTCGACTACTACGGCGTGGAGGGGGTCGAGCAGGCCCTGCGTCTGGTAAGCCTGCATTATAAAGCGCCGTAGGCCACGTCGAGAGTCGACAGACGAGCGTCGAGAGCTTTTTGTGAGTATAGGCCTCGGGCTTTTGCCTTTTCTGAAGCCCTCGACCCTCGTCTCTCGACTCGGGCCTCTACAGCACTTCCACCGGGCACTCTGGCAAAGCCTTGAGGAAGGCCTTGCCGTAGGGCCGCGAAAGAATGCGGCTGTCTAGGATCACGATGGAGCCTCGATCCTTGGAGCTTCGGATGAGGCGGCCCACACCCTGGCGCAGTTTCAGGATCGCCTCGGGCAATGAATAAGTCTGAAAGGGATCGCCTCCCGCGGACTCGATCTCCTCCAACTTCGCCTCGGTGAGGGGATGGTCGGGGGTCACGAACGGCAGGCGCGTGATGATGACGCTGGAGAGAGCCTCGCCAGGCAAGTCGACCCCGGTCCAGAAGCTGTCGGTCCCGAACAATACGCTCTCCCCGTCCTCGCGAAAGCTTTCCAGCATGCGCGAACGCGATAGTCCCCCGCCCTGCACGATGAGGTTCCAACCCTTCTCCTCGAAGAAGCCCGTCATCCTCGCCGCCACCGACTGCATGGTGCGGTGGCTGGTAAAGAGGACAAAGGCCCGTGCGCGACTCTCCTCCGTGAAGTGGCTAATCCATTTCGCAAGCGCCTCCTCGTAAGCCGAATCCTTCGGCTCAGGCATCTTGCGGACGAGACGGATCTTCATCTGCCGTGCGTAATCGAAGGGGGAGCCGAGCTGCAGCGAGGGGACCTCAAGCGCACCCACCCGGCCACGGAAATAATCGAGCTCCGCAGAGCCGACCGAGAGGGTCGCGCTGGTCATGACGGCGGTGCTGCCTTCGCCGAAGAGAAGGCGTCCCAGCAGCGGCGCGACCGCGACCGGTGCCGCATGGAGACTGGTCCAGGTGGAAGCCTTGCCGCTCCGCTCGACCCAGTAGACGTGATCCGGTTCGCTCTGGGAGAGAAAATCGGAAAGCCCCGCTCGCGCCGTGCGGAGGCGGGAGGCGACATCGTTGAGCTCACCCTGCAGTCCCTCCTCCTCGGCTTTTGCCGCTGCGGTTCCGGCCGATTCGGCAAGGCTCGCCAATCCCTCCGCGAGCGGACTCTCCGCCACGGCCTCCGCGAGATCCGCCGACTGGTCGGCGCGGATGCGGCTTTCACGCCCCTGACGGAAGGTGCAGGCGCCGGCCAGCTTGTCGAAGAAGCGGTCGACCTCCGGAATGAGATCCGATGCCGCGGAAATCCCCC
The DNA here is from genome assembly GCA_040380225.1 of Verrucomicrobiia bacterium. Taxonomy (GTDB): domain Bacteria; phylum Verrucomicrobiota; class Verrucomicrobiia; order Chthoniobacterales; family UBA6821; genus UBA6821. Next base: position 29,086 of record JBEIJN010000005.1, read on the forward strand.
CGTTCTGCCGCGCCTGCTGGAGCAGCCCCTTGCGGGTGCGTGGGTTGTAGAGCCGCTGGATGGACTGGCGCAGGCTGTATTGGGAGAGGTTGAAGCCGAGGTGACGGGAAGCGACCTGCTCGACGGTGTGGGCCTCGTCAAAGATCACGAAATCATCGGGGAAAAGGTAGCCGAGCCCCTCCTCCTCGGGATCTCCCAGCAGGGTGAAGAAGAGCGTGTGATTGAGAACCAGAATCTGGGCCGTCTGGGCGCGTCGCCGGGCGGACTGGTAGAAGCAGCCCGAGTCGCGGCCGCAGGTCTTCGGCGTGCAGAGGTGCTGCTCGCTGCAGACCTGCATCCAGAGTTCGCGCGGTGGCTCGAAGGGGAGATCGCTCAGCGAGCCGTCCGTGGTGGTTGCGGCCCACTCCCGGATCCTCTCCAGTTCCGGCCGCTCCTCGGCGGTGAAGAGGTCGGCCCCGTGTCGGTGCGCGCGGGCGAGACGCGTGGGGCAGACATAATTCTGGCGCCCCTTCAGGAGGACCGCCTCGAAGTCCTCTCCGGTCAGCCCCTTCACCAAGGGGATGTCCTTGTAGAGGAGCTGCTCCTGAAGATTGATCGTGTGCGTGCTGACGAGAGCCTTTCGTCCCGTCCGCTTGGCATGAAGCACGGCGGGGAGCAGGTAGGCCAGCGACTTGCCGACACCGGTTCCCGCCTCCACGACCAGATGGGAGCGGCCGGCTAATGCTCCGGCCACCGCCCCGGCCATGCGCTGCTGCTCGGGGCGCCACTCGAATCCGCGGATCGCGGCAAGGCTTCCCTTCGGGCCGAAGAGCGCGGCCACTTCCGCCGCGAAGCCGGCGCTGCCGCCCCCGGCGGGAAACTGCTCATTGATGGAAATCATGGGTGGGAATTCGACGCGGCGGCGGAAGAGGGTGATTGCGATTGCAGAAGGCGGGGCGGGAGGATCAGAATCGGGTGCTTTCCGGCCTCCTGCAACGGGTTTCTGCCGGTGATCTCCATGACCCTTCTCGACCGGTATCTCCTCAACAAGTTCCTAGTGCCCTTTTTCTATGCGGCCACCGGGTTCATCTCCGTCTGGTTGGTCTGGGATCTGAGCGTGAACCTCCCGGACTTTCTTTCCGGCCATGCAAGCTTCGGTCTGATCCTACGGTTTTACCTCCTCCAGATCCCGAGCGTCATCGTCCTCTGCGTCCCCGTGGCCCTGCTGCTGGCGCTGCTCTACACGCTGACCCAGATGTCGCGCAGAAACGAGATCATCTCGATGCTCTGCGCTGGGAGGAGTCTCTACAGGATGTTCGTACCACTGGTCGCGGTGGGTCTCATTGCGACCGGCGTCCTTTCCCTGCTCAACCATCGCTTGGCGCCTCAGGCCGGGGCGGTGCGCGACGAGCTGAAGGAGGAGATCAGGTCGGGTATCCACAAATATGTCGGTCAGCACAATCATGTCTACCGCAACAGGGAGAAGCTACGCCTGTGGTTCATTACAGATCTGAATACAGATGCTAACAGGGCCAAGAGGTTGGAGATCATCCAGCAGAACGAATCGGGCGTCGTCACCGAGAAGTGGTACTCGCTCCATGCATCATATGTTCCCGAGACGGCGACCTGGATCCTCGAGCAGGCGCGCCATGTGACCGTGGATGAATCAGGGAACATGGTCACCTCCGAGAGTTCTCCCCGCCTCGAGATCCGCGGCTGGAACGAAACCCCGTGGAAAATCGCCAGCTCCAGCATGAACTCCGAGTTCCTCGGCCTTCCGGAACTCAGCGACTACCTCCGCTACAACGCCGAGTTTCCCCACACGCGTCTCGCCCCCTATGTCACCCACTGGAACTACCGCTGGGCGCTTCCCTGGGTCTGCCTCGTGGTGATTTTCATCGCCGGCCCGATGGGTGTGGTGAGCGGACGACGCGGCATCATGGGAGGGGTGGCCGGGGCGATCGGACTCTTTGCCGGGCTGATCTTCTCGAGCAGCCTGTTCATCGCCCTGGGCAAGGGGGACCGCATTCCCGGTTGGATAGCCGCCTGGGGGCCGATCATCATCTTCCTGAGCATAGGGTTCTGGCTCTTCTGGATCCGGGCCACCGGACGTGAGATTCCGAAGTTCCGGTTGCCGGGATTCTGAGGCTGACCTACCTTCATCACGATTTTTCTTTATGCAGCAGGACTGGAACATCAGATCGCGGGCCGAGGCCTGCGATGCCACGGGAAAGGAATTCGCCGAGGGTGAGACCTTCCACACGGCACTCTACCGTGAGGGGGACGGATTCCTCAGGAGGGATCTCTGCGAGGAGGCGTGGGCTTCCTTGGCGGCTGACCCCCAGCAGCAGCCCCCCTTCTCCTCATGGCGTTCGAAATTCGAACCGCCGACACCCCCGCCCCCCGAACCGCTTCCGCGCGACGATGCCGAGGGCATGCTGCGACGCCTCCTCGAGAGCAACGATCCCGCCCACACGAACACACGCTACCTTCTCGCCGTGATGCTGGAGCGCAAGCGCATCCTGCGCCCGCAACCCTCCGCGGACAAAGGCATCCTCGTTTACGAGCGCGCCGGAACCGGCGAGACCTTCCTCATCGCCGATCCGAACCTCTCGCTCTCCGACCTCGCCCGGGTGCAGGAAGAAGTCACGGCCCTCCTCACCGGACTCTCCTCACCGGCAGAACCACCGCAGGGTGAGACCACGGAGCCGGCGGAAGTGTCCGCTGCCGCCGAGCCCGCTACGGAGGCTTCCTCCGAGGCCCCCTGATAACCCCACGGGTCATGGTGAAGGGGAGCCTGCCGCTCTTCCTGGCCCCGATGGCCGGGGTGACCAACTCGATTTTCCGGACCATTTGCAAGGAAAAGGGGGCGGATGTCCTGACCACCGAGTTCGTCTCGGCAGACGGAATCATGCACCGGAATGCAAGGACCCGCGGTTATCTGGAATTCACCGAGGCGGAACGACCCATGGGCGTCCAGCTCTTCGGGGCTGACCCGGAACGCCTGTCAGAGGCAGCGAAGCAGGTGCGCGACTGGGTGCATCCCGACTTCATCGACATCAACTTCGGCTGCCCGGCCAACAAGGTGGTCTGCAGGAACGGGGGATCATCGCTCCTGCGCGACTGCCCGCTGCTGGAGCGTGTCGCGGAGGCCGTGGTGCGGGCCTGCGATCCGCTTCCTGTGACCGCCAAGATCCGCATCGGCTGGGATGAGCGCTCCGTCAACGCCGTCACCACGGCCCGCCTGCTCGAGGGAGCAGGCATCCGCCGAATCGCCGTCCACGGTCGCACGCGCGCCCAAGGCTACTCGGGATACGCCGACTGGGATGTGATCGCCGCCGTGGCCGCCGCCGTGCGAGTCCCCGTCATCGGCAACGGCGACATCACCGACGCCGCCACGGCGCTCAGGCGTCTCGGGAGCGGGGTCTCCGGCCTCATGATCGGCCGTGCCGCCATGGCGAATCCCTGGATCTTCACCGAGGTGAAACATGCCTTCGAGGAAAAACCTTTCGTCGCGCCGACCCTCTCGGAACGCTGGAACCTTGTCCTCCGCCACTGCCGCGAAGAGGTGGGCGTGCGCGGGGAGACACACGGCATGCACGGAATGCGCGGGCGTCTGATGGCCTACACGCGCGGCATGCCGGGCGCCCGGCCGCTGCGCGCCTCCCTCTCCAAGGTCGCCACCCTCACGCAGCTTGAGGAGATCATCGGTGACCACCTCGATTCACTCGGTTCACTCGACCCACTCGACACCGTTCATGGGGGAGAGCCCGAAGAAGCCTCCTTCGCTTCCATCGAAAAACGATCCTGATACCGGGTTCCCTAGACTCCGAGGGGAAGCAGGATGGTGAAGGTCGATCCCTCTCCCGGACTGCTCACCAGCGTCACTCGCCCGCCGTGGGCCTGAACGACGTTCTTCACGATCGAGAGCCCCAGACCCGTGCCGCCTGTCTGACGCGCGCGGTCGCCGCCAACCCGGTAGAATCTCTCGAAGAGATGCTCCTGATCGGCCAGCGGAATGCCGGGCCCGTTGTCGCGGAAGCTGACCATCACCTCGACGCCGTGAAGCGCGGCGGCCACGACCACTTCCCCGGGTGATCCGTCAGGTCGGGGATTGCCGTGGCGGAGCGCGTTGACCAGAAGGTTGGAGAAGGCCTGCTCGATGCGGTAGGGATCGACCGCCACCTCGGGGAGCCCTGCGGCGATCTCCAGCTTTACGGTGACCTCGCGCTCGCTGCTCTCACGCTCCAGCTGCTCGATCACGCCGCGGAGGAGCGGCTCCAGGGAAGTCCGGCGGGTCTCGAGACGGACTCCTTTCTCCTCCATCCGGCTGATGGTGAGGAGATCCTCGATGAGGCTGTTGAGCCGGTCGGCATGCCGTCGCATGACGGAGATCGACTTCTGCATCATCTTCCGATCGACATCCTCTTCACCGAGGGTTTCCAGATAGCCGTTGATGATGGAGAGGGGTGTGCGGAATTCGTGCGAGACATTCGCCACGAACTCCCGGCGGACGGCCTCCAGCTCGCGGAGTCTCGTGACATCGTGAAAAACCAGCAGGAATCCGTCCGGCATTTGCTTCTCGGGTGACTGGAGCGCCGCGGCCGTCACGAGCAGATGGCGCCGCTCGCTCCTGCCCGGAATCACGAAATCGAGTTCGCCTCGCTGCACCTGGCCGGTTTGTGCCACGCGCTTCGCCACTCCCTGGAGTTCATGGCTCATGAAGACCTCGGGGAGCAGGAGGCCGGATACCCGGACGCCCAGATCAAACATGGAGACGGCCGCCTTGTTCACCTGGCGGATCCGGAGGTCGGCACCCGTGATGACCACGCCCTCGGTCATGCTTTCCAAGATTGTGGTGATGCTGAATTCCTCTTCGGCAAGCATCACCTTCTGTTTGGCCAGCGTCTCGGCGGTCACCCTCAGGGCGTCAGCCGCCCCGCGATAGAAAAACGGCATCTCACCCAGGATGACGGGCCTGAAATCCCCGCGCGCGATCCTTTGCAGAACGGCCAGAAGCTCGCGTGCGGGCTGCACCACGACGACGGCCGCCCACCAGAGCACCGCCGCGGCAAGCAGCAGGAAGAACCCGGTTTTCGCGATCTCCTCCATCAGGCCGAAGGAACGATGAAGCGATATCCCTCGCCTCGCACCGTCTCGAGGCAGGCGGCGTGGTCGGCGAGTTTTTCGCGCAGGCGGCGCATGTGCGTGTCGACCGTGCGGGTGTCGACCGTGCTTTTGTAACCCCAGACCTCCGTCAGAAGATCCTCACGCGACTGGATGACGCCCGCCTTCCCGATCAGCAGGGAGAGCAGCTTGAACTCCGTCGAGGTCAGGTCGAGCCGCTTGCCCTCCATGGTCACCTTCAGCGTGGTGCGATCTAGGACGAACGGCCCCGCGGAGGAGTCATCCGCGACGGCTGGCGGCGTACTCCGCCTCAGGAGAGACTGGATTCGGAGCACCAGTTCGCGCGGACTGAAGGGCTTTGGAAGGTAGTCGTCGGCTCCAAGCTCCAGCCCCTTGATCCTACTCTCGGACTCCCCCTTGGCGCTGAGGATCAGCAGCGGGATGGAGCGGGTGCTTTCCTCGGAACGCAGGCGCTTGGCCACCTCGAAGCCGTTGAGCCGCGGCAGCATGATGTCGAGCACGATGGCATCGGGGCGCTCGGTGCCGGCGAGTTCGAGCCCCTCCGCGCCGTCCTCAGCCGCGATCACGCGGAATTTCGCTTTCTTGAGATGATAACGGATCAGATCCGTCACATCCTCCTCGTCCTCAATCACCAGGATGGTTTCAGGCATGATGCGTGCATGGGTTGTTATGAGAAACCATTGCAGAAGGAGCTATCCGAGCCCCGACGGCGAGGCAAGCGCCGCTTTGGAACAGTTTCGGCACAAAAAAAGCGGGCCACCTGATTGGCGTCGGAAAAACCATGAAACCGACGCCGGGTGGCCCGCTCCCAACTCTGAAACCTATATATTGGACCCTCGTGCCCAGGCGGCGTTCAAAAAATTTCCCATTCCCTGTTATTTTGTCCGCTTCCTGCTATAAGGGAGCGCTTCCATTCTCCCCCGGACCGCATCCTTTATGACCAAAACCATCGGCATCCTCACTTCCGGCGGAGACTCTCCGGGCATGAATCCCGCCATCCGGGCGGTTGCCCGAACCGCCGCCCAGCACGACTGCCGCGTGATGGGGATCAACAACGGTTACGACGGAATCTTTGACGGCCTCACCGAGGAACTCGGCACCCGTAGCCTCGCCTCCATCATCGACCGTGGCGGAACCATCCTGCAATCGAGCCGCTGCAAACGGATGTACACCCCGGAGGGGGTGGATCACGCACGCAGGCGGCTCCAGGAGCTCGGCATCCACGGGCTGGTGGTGATCGGCGGCGACGGCTCCCTGACCGGTGCCCGTGAACTCTCCAAGCGCGGGATGCCCGTCGTCGGGATCCCGGCCAGCATCGACAACGATCTGGCGGGAACCGAGATGGCGATCGGTGTCGACACCGCCACCAATACCATCATGCAGCAGGTCGACCGGATCCGTGACACGGCCCGCTCCCACCGCCGCTGCTTCCTCATCGAGGTCATGGGTCGCAACTCCGGCTACCTCGCACTCACCACCGCCATCAGCGGCGGTGCCTCCGTGGCGGTGATTCCGGAATACCGTTACAACATGGAGCGCATCGTTTCGGTTCTGCACAGCAGGTTCCAGGAGGCGCGCGACAACTCGATCATCATGCTTGCCGAGGGAGTCTGCGGCGCGGAGACCTTTATGAAGCGGATGACGGAGGCCGTGCCGGGAGGCGAGTTCGAGCAGGAAATCCGCATCACCGTGCTGGGGCATGTGCAGCGCGGCGGCATCCCGACCCACTTCGACCGCATGCTCGGAGCCCGCTTCGGGGAACTTGCCGTGACGGGCCTCCTTGCCTCGGAAACAGGCTGCATGACCGCCCTTGCCAAGGGGCGCGCCACCCTGATCGACCTCGACATGGTGATCGGGAAGAAAAAGCATCCCGCTCCCGAACTGATCCGTCTCGCCCGCAACCTCAAGGTGGAGTTCGGCGATCCGGTCGAACTCTAAGGAAGCCTAAGGAAGCGCTGATAATCAGTGCTTCCCTAAACTCCCGCCGCGTGAGCGACGCCCGTCTCATTTTCGCGGATGGACGGGTTCTGATCGTGAGGTAGCATCCGCTCATGGATTCCCTCCTCACCCTCCCCATCGGCGACTTCCGCGCCGTCGAGTTGACCCTTCGGCTGACCGTGGCGCTGGTGGCCATGACGGCTCTCCTTCTCCTCTTCTCCATCAGCTGCACGGCGGGCCGCCTCCGTCTGCCGCTCATCCTCGCCTCGGTCGCCCTCCTCGGAGCGGCCTGGTTTGAATCGGGCGTCTGGCTCGGCTGGAAGCAGGGTTTCGAGTTGGCCGGCACCTCCTACTGCGTCACCGGTCAGCTCCTCTCCGGCGAGGACCGCATCCTGGCCTGGTCCCTCGGGGTCCCCGCGATTCTCTTCTGCTTCGGACTGCTTCAGTTCCCCCGGGGAGAGGGGCATCGCTCTGCATGGACGCGGTTCTGCGCGGCGATCCTGCTTCTCGCACTCCTCGCGCCGTTCTCGAGCCTGCTGGCGCTGGCATTGCTGGGCTGGGTGCTCTGGTTCCTCTGCATCAAGGCTCCTTCCGTCGCCAAGCGTTCCTCCGTTTCCCTGCGGCGGGAATGCCTGATCGCATCGGGTAGCATCGCGCTCCCGTTCCTTATCACCCTACTGGGCGGCTGGCATCTGCTGCCGCTGGGAAAGTCTGCCGAGGGGATTCTTGTCCGCGGTGAAATCATCCGCTCCCTTTGCGACATCCTCTCCTTAGTCGTGCCCGCCGTGATCCTGCTGACGGCAGTTCTCAGGCTGGCTGCGGATGTTTCGGAAAAATCCCCCGAACGCTCATCTGCACCCCCAACCGCATCCCACATCACGCCCCCAATCCCACAAATCAAGGAAAAGAAATCCAAGCCACGCGATCCCGCATCGTCGGATCTCCAATCCGGCCTGTTCGGAAGCTAGGGAACCGCTGATTAAATCGCATAGAGGCCGTTGCGGAAAGAATGGGCCGCGGGCAAGGCGGCTTCGCGGGCGCATCCCCGCAGTGGGCTGCCGTAACGGATGCGAAGCAACGGCCGGGCAAGCAAACCGCGAAGCCAACACAGCCCCCGGCCTGTTATCTCCGCAACCCGGAGGGCTGAAGCCATTTGTCGATTTTTGCAGCGTTGCTCGCTCGGGCGAGACCGCTGCGGGTATCGCCCAGCACTCACGCCTTCAAAAATCAGCAACTGCCCTTCAGCGGCCATCATGGGATTTAATCAGCGGTTCCCTAGAGCGTCGGGTAATCCGTATATCCCTTCTCTCCGGGTGAATAGAAGGTCGATTCGTCCGCTGCATTGAGGGGTGACTTCTGCCTGAAGCGCTGGGGCAGATCGGGATTCGCGATGAAAGGCACGCCGAATGCAATCGCATCGGCCCACCCCTCTGCGAGGGCGGCATTGCCCGACTCGAGGGTGAATCCCCCGGCAGAGACAATCTTCCCGTTCCAAGCAGAGCGGAGCTCCTTCGGGCCGATTCCCTCCGCAGCTCCATGGGCTATGTCCTGGGCGGTCACCTGCGTGATGTGGGCATAGGCGAGATCGAAGCGGTTGAGCTCGCGGAGCACGTGGCCGAAGGTCTCGAAAGGATTGTCGTCCCGCATGTCATTGAAGATACCGGCGGGGGAGAAACGGATCCCTACCCGGTCAGCACCCCAGACTCCGACCACGGCCTCGGTGACCTCGATGGTCAGGCGCGACCGGTTGGCGACCGATCCACCGTATTGGTCGGAGCGCTTGTTTGTCCCAGTGCGCAGGAACTGATCGAGCAAATACCCGTTGGCATTGTGGATCTCCACACCGTCGAATCCGGCCTCCTTGGCGAGCTTCGCGACGTGGACATACTCGGCGATGATGCCAGGAATCTCGGCGGTCTCGAGGGCGCGGGGAGTTACATATTCCTCCATCGCTGTCCCAGTGAAGACCTGCCCCTTGGGCTTGATGGCCGAGGGAGCGACGGGGAGTGCACCTTCCTTCTGATAAGAGGGATGAGAGATGCGGCCGACATGCCAGAGTTGCAGGTAGATGTGCCCACCCTTGGCATGGACGGCCTCCGTGACTTTCTTCCAACCCGCGACCTGTGCCTCAGTGTGAATGCCGGGCGTGCTGGGATATCCGTAACCGGAGGGAGAAACGGAGGTCGCCTCCGAAATGATCAGTCCTGCCGAGGCCCGCTGGGCGTAATATTCCGAGTTCAGCTCATTCGGCACATGACCCTCGGAAGCCCGGCAACGCGTGAGCGGCGCCATGAAGATCCGGTTTGGCAAGGCCAGCGGTCCGAGCTGGAGGGGAGTGAAGAGGTCGGAGCGGGACATGGGAAGGGGTTATGGTTAAAGGCTGTTGGACTATTGGGCTGTTAGGAAAAAGCAGGGGGAAATGTGGTGCTCTGGCGTGCCTCACCTAAAAACGCGAAGATCGTGTGGAAGAATCCGTATCTTCTCCGCTTCTTTCTGACTTCCTGAGTTCCAGATTAAAATCTCTCCGCGCCTCTGCGGCTCCGCGGGGAAATCCTCAAAAAGGCAGGCCCGGGATGCCGAGTCCGGCCGTGAGCTTGCCCATCTCGTCGGCTGCGAGTTTCTTCGCATCGGCGGTCGCCTGACGGACGGCGCTGAGTACCAGATCCTCGAGCATCTCGACATCGTCGGCATTCACGACTTCGGGGGCGATGCGGATCGATAGGATGTCTCCAGCGCCGGTAGCCTTCACCGTCACCTTGCCCCCTCCGGAGGAGGCCTCCACCTCGCGCTTGGCGAGGTCTTCCTGGATCTGGGCCATCTTTTTCTGCGCGTTGGCGGCGGCGCTCATCATCTTGGCAATGTTCATGGAGTCGTTTCGGGTTGGGTGCTTTGTGGGCGTTAGGTGCGTTCTGGTGAACTCAGGCTTTCTGCGGGGGATCAATCAGGATCTCGGCTTTGAAAATCTCGAGGGCCTTTCGGATGAGCGGATCGCTTTTGAACTCCTCCAGCTCTGCGGCGCTGATCGCGGGCGTTGCTGGTTCCGGGGCCGTCTGCTTGGGGGCAGCTTCGGTGGGTTTGCCCGCCGTGCGGTTTGTTTGCGACACCTCCTTGGTGGATGGAGCGGGAGCGGCGACCGGTTCCGGTTCCGGAGGAGCGGGCGGCTCCTCTCCGGTGAAGCGGTATTCGAAGGTGATCTTCACGCCGAGTGCCGCCGTGAGCTGCTCCTCGATTTTTTTCACCGCCTGCGGCCAGAAAAGCGTCTGCGTCTGCTGCTCCAGCGACGGAGGGAACTCCACCAGGATGGCATTGCCGATCCGCTCGATGAAGCGCCCATCCTCAACCCATCCGAATTTCAGCGGCGAGTCGGCAGCCAGTTTCATCGCCACGTCCTGCCAGGGGTCGGAGGAACTGGGAGTTGGGGGCTGGGAACCAAGGCTCTGGGAAGAGCCGCGGACGACTGACGTAGTCAGCTCCGCAGGGGCTGCACCGCTTCCCGGGAGGGAAGTGCCGTCATCTGGGGATTCAACCGGTGTGGGTTTCGATTCAGCCTTGGGCGGTTCGATCCGGATGGGATCAACGGGAAGAGGGGCGGCTTTGGGAACTGGCGCTGGTGAGGGAGCCGGTGCGGCGACCGGTGCCGTGGGACGGGTAGCCGGTGGGCGCGCCACAGGACGATCCGGGAGGGGTGCGCCGCCGCGAAGCGCGGTGAGCGTGTCGAGCACGTCGCTGAGGCTTGCCTCCTCGAGGAGATGCACTCCCTTGATGAGGGCGACATCGAGCTGGAGCTTCTTGTCGGTGGCCCAGCGGAGGCGGCCTTCCGCCTCGCCGAAGTGATCCAGCAGGACCAGGAGCTTCTCCTGGGAGATCGCCTCCCCGAGCCTCGCTTCCTCGGTCGCTTCCGCAGACGGGTGGACCTTGCCGATCAGGATATCGCGGAGCAATCCAACGAGATCGCCAAGCAGTCGAGCCAGATCCTTGCCGGCCTCGGCCTGACTCTTCACGACGGCCAGTGTGGCGGGCGTGTCGCGGGCGACGAGGGCTCCTGCAAGCTCCAGGACGGTCTCGCGCGGCGTGAATCCGAAGACGTTGTGGACATCGGCGGCGCCGATCGTCGTGCCGCAGAAGGCGACGACCTGATCGAGCATCGACTCGGCGTCACGCATCGCCCCGTCAGCCCCGCGCGCGATCGTGGCGGCGGCAGCGGGATCTAGTGCGATCTTCTCGTTCTTGGCGATGTGCAGCAGATGGTCGGCGATGAGTTCCGGCGTCAGTCGCCTCAGGTCGAAGCGCTGGCATCGGCTGAGGATGGTGGCCGGCACCTTCTGCGCCTCGGTCGTGGCGAAGAGGAACTTCACGTGCTCCGGCGGCTCTTCCAGCGTCTTGAGCAACGCGTTGAAGGCCGCGGTCGAGAGCATGTGCACCTCGTCGATGAGGTAGACCTTGTAGGGTCCGCGGGCCGGGGCGTAGGCGGCGTTCTCTCGAAGCGTGCGGATGCTATCGACGCTGTTGTTGCTCGCCCCGTCGATCTCCATCACGTCGAGGCTGCGTCCCTCGGCGATCTCGACGCAGGCATCGCAGGTGCCGCAGGGATTGTCGGTCGGCTCGCCCTTGTTGGAGAGACAGTTGAGGGCCTTGGCCAGGATGCGGGCCGAGGAGGTCTTCCCCACGCCGCGGGGACCGACGAAGAGGTAGGCCTGCGCGAGCCGCTTGCCGGTGATCGCGTTCTGGAGCGTCCGGGTGATGTGTTCCTGGCCCACGACCTCCTCGAAGCGTTGGGGACGGTATTTGCGGGCGAAGACTCGGTAGCTCACGGAGGAAGGAAGTTAAAAGCGCCGGAGGAAAAAGTCGAGGGACGAAGGAGCGGATACCGTGGCGGCTACCGGCTTTCGGATTCGCCGGGCGAGGGGAGGGCGGGTTTCGCCTCCGAGAGATGGCCCATCATCTCCTGAAGGCGCTCGCGCACTCCGGGGATGAATCCCCGGTCTGCATGGAGCACCAGCAGGCAGAGCTCCCCGTTGTGGAGAAAGCTGAGCGCTCCCTGCTCGGCATGGAGCGTGACGGCCGGCACGGCGCCGAGACCCATCCCTGCGGAGGACTCGCGGATCTGGGCGAGCATCGTCATCGCCTGGCCGCTGAGCGTTCGGAGATCGATGCCGGTGGAGGCATTCGAGGTGCAGAGAACCTGGTCCCCGTGGGCCAGAACGCAGGCCTTCAGACCGGGAAGCTCGCCCGCCTTGGAAATCACGCGCTCGAGCGTCAGCTTCTCCTCGGTCATGAAGAGGGCCTGCAGCGCGGAGGGGTCGGCCAGCCGATCCTGCGGATCGAGCTTCCAGAGCGACTCCACGGCCAGCGCCTTGGATCCCGGATCGGAAGCAGGTTCGGGCAGGGCGGAAGGCATCACCTTCACCTTTTCGACGGATACCTCTTCGACGCATACCTTTTCGACGGGCATCTCCCGGATGGGTTCGACTGCTGGGATCTCCTCCTTTCGGCGGCGGAAAATCGGCAACGACTCAAAGAGGCTTCTGCGTTGCGCTTGGTTCCGATCAGTTGTCAGCTCAGGGGTCCCTGCAGGAACCTCGGGCATTGGTGGAGGGTCCTCTTCACCGGCCGGTTTCCCCACGCCACCGCTTGATAAGCGCGAATCTGTCACATCACTTGCATCTGCAAGGTTTTCTATCTCAATAACTAAAGTCTCATTTTCTTCTTTGATCGAAGCGGGCGATTCCGTCTCTACCAGCTCCTCCCGACGAGTCACCATTCGGAAGTGAAGCGCCACCCATCCCGGCGGCAGGGTGATGCGTTCCCCGCGATCGCGCCCCTCGGGAATCTGCACCAGATCAGGCAGCAGATCATTCAGCCTGCCGAGGGCGATCCTCGGCGTGTTGCCTCCCAGCAGATCATTGCAGGGAATCCCAACCGTACGCCCCGGCTCCGTGGCTTCGGACGCGTCGGCGCGGATGAGTTCGGCGGGGAGGCGGGCACGCAGTTCCTCAACGGGAAGGGTCACCGTTTCGGGAGCCTCCTCGTGATAGCGATAGCGGGGGGTCGCGTTGGTTGCAATTGCCACGGGGTGATCTTCCGAAATGCCAACCCTCACCGCAATGGCGAATCCGCGGTCGAGATTCTTCTTGCGAAGAATCGTCCCCGCCTCCGAAATGACCCGATGCAATTGAATCTCAAATACGACGACCGGGGACTGATTCCAGCCATTGTTCAGGAGAGCGCCGAGAAAGGCGGGCGCGTGCTCATGATGGCCTGGATGAACGAGGATTCCCTGAAGCATTCCGTCGAGACCGGCTACATGCACTACTGGAGCCGCTCCCGCAGGAAGCTCTGGAAGAAAGGCGAGTCGAGCGGCCACACGCAGAGGATCCTGCGTTGGTTCGTCGATTGCGACCGCGACACCCTCCTCTTCGAGGTCGAGCAGCACGGCGGCGCCTGTCACACCGGTTTCGCCAGCTGCTTCTATGTCGAGCTCGACAAGACCGGGAACGACCTTCCACCGCAGGAAGAGCCTCTCTTCAGTCCCGACAGCGTTTACAAAGCGTAGTCGATCACCCGTCCCGATGATCCAGTACCACCGCCTTCTCCACCTCGTCCTCGACCACGGGACGCGGAAAGAAGACCGAACCGGCACGGGAACGCTCTCCATTTTCGGCGCGCAGGAACGCTTCGACCTGACCAAGGGATTTCCCCTGCTCACCACCAAGAAGCTGCACCTCCGCTCGATCATCCACGAGCTGCTCTGGTTCCTCAAGGGTGATACCAACATCGGCTACCTCAAGGAACACGGCGTCACCATCTGGGACGAGTGGGCCGATGCGAAAGGTGACCTCGGGCCTGTCTACGGCGCGCAGTGGCGCAAGTGGCGCACCCCGGAGGGCGGCTCCGTCGATCAGATCGCCCGCGTCGTCGAGGATCTCAAAAAGAATCCCGACAGCCGCCGCCACATTGTCAGCGCCTGGAATCCAGGCGAAATCGACAGGATGGCACTCGCGCCGTGCCATGCCCTCGTCCAGTTCTACGTCGCGAACGGCGAACTCAGCTGCCAGCTCTACCAGCGCAGTGCAGATCTCTTCCTCGGCGTCCCCTTCAACATCGCCTCCTACGCCCTGCTCACCATGATGATCGCTCAGGTCTGCGGGCTGAAAGCCAAGGAATTCATCCACACCTTCGGCGATCTCCACCTCTACGTGAACCACCTCGATCAGGCCCGCCTCCAGCTCACGCGCGAACCACGCCCCCTCCCGCGTATGCTGCTCAATCCCGCGGTGACCAGGCTCGAGGATTTCCGCTACGAAGACTTCACCCTCGAAGGCTACGACCCCCATCCCGCGATCAAGGCCCCGATTGCTGTTTAGAATGCGAAGCCGAAGAATATTTTCCGCAGAGGCGCAGAGGCGCGGAGTTTTTAGACAAAACAACTGCAGGATTTCTTTTTCTTCATCTCTGGGACTCTGCGACTCTGCGCGAGAATCTGCAGTTTTCCTTTTTTTCAGATGATCAAAGCGATTGTGGCTATGGCCGAGAACCGGGTCATTGGGAATGCCGGCACCATCCCGTGGCATCTCCCCGAGGATTTCAAATTCTTCAAGGCGACAACCATGGGCCATGCGATCCTTATGGGCCGGAAGACCTACGATTCGATCGGCAAGCCGCTCCCCGGTCGGGAAAACATTGTTCTCTCCCGCACGATGCCCGAGACCCATGGTGTGACCGTTATCCGCTCGATCGATGAACTCAAGGAACCCGAATTCACGCAAGGGGGCCGCGACTTGTTCGTGATCGGCGGTGAAGAGATCTACCGACTCCTCCTCCCCACGGTTCAGGAACTCTACGTCACCAAAGTCCCCAGAACCATCGACGGCGACACCCGCTTCCCCGAGTTCGAATCACAATTTGATGCGGGAACAAAGGTTCTGGAGAACAACGACTTTTCTGTTTGGAGGTATTGTAGATTTTCCAGCGTGATTTCCGATCCGTATTTAGAATCTCGTGCGTCTCGCGCTACTGGAAAGGGCTGGGATCTGTTGGATCAAGTTCCGCCCGCGAAGCCTGATCTCGGCGATGAGCTTGACTGAACCAGCGTTCAGAAACTCTACGTCACCAAGGTCCCCAGAACCATCGACGGCGACACCCACTTTCCCGAGTTCGAATCACAATTTGATGCTGCAACGAAGGTGTTGGAGACGAACGACTTCACTGTGTGGAGGTATTGCAACACGGCTCACCATTAGGCCCTCTTTCGCCCAAGGCGCAGGGATTTTAGATGCGGGGCTAGGCGCGTGAGCGAAGCTGTATAAATTATACTGCGAGCGAGCTGCAACAACGCCCCGCGCTAAAAGCGCAAGCTGCGGATCAGTCCCTCGCTTGTCGAGGGACGATACGCAAAGACTGAGGTTCCATTTTGCCGATGGAATTCGCCGGCAACACCCCCCTCCAGGAAGTTCCCGGGTAGATGATGGTATCACGGCCGATGATGGAGCCGGGGCTTAAGACAGCGTTGCAGCCGATTTCGGCGCGGTCACCTACGATGGCACCGAACTTGCGAAGGCCCGTCGAAATGATTCCTTCGGCGGTTTTCACGGCGACCGGCTGATGGTCAAGCCGGACATTGGAGAGGATGGCTCCGGCACCGAGGTGTGCCTTGTGGCCTAGGATGGAGTCCCCGACGTAGTTGAAGTGCGGGATCTGCGCCTCGTCGAAGATGAGGCAGTTCTTGAACTCGCAGGAGTTGCCCAGCACGACGCCGTTGCCGACCACGACGTTCTCGCGGATGTAGGCGCCGTTGCGGATCTCGCATCCCTCGCCGATCCAGGCGGGCCCCTTGATCATCGCTCCTTGCTCGATGACAGTGCCGGCTCCGATATAGACAGCGCCGCTGATGAAGGGCTTGCCGATAAGCTTGCCATGGATCCCAGGCTTGAGGCGGAACTGTAGATAGGTCGAGATCTTGGCCAGCGCCTCCCAGGCATGGGTCGTGTTCTCGAAAATGACACTGTGCTCGGTGCGATCGAGATCGAGGAAATCTTCAGGGGCAAACATCAGGGGAAAGGATGAATTATGAATGTTGAATTATGAAAGAACGGAATACATGGGTTCACTCGTTCCCAACGGATACGAAGCAATGGCTGGACCTCCAAATGATGAGACGCGGTGTGGGTCTGGTGCCGTCTCGGTTTTTCCCTCTCTGCGCCTCTGCGTCTCTGCGCGATATTTTTCCCATCGTCAGCTTTTGGTGACCCGTTGGCCGTCTTTTGTATCTTTTACCACCCAGCCGAGTGCGACGATTTGGTCGCGGAGTTCATCGCTCTTTTTCCACTCCTTGGCCGCACGGGCCGCAGCGCGGGCTGCCAGCAACTCCTCCACCTCCTCCGGGATCGCGGCGCCGGCATCGGGCTGAAGCGCCAGTACACCGTCCACACGGGCGAGCCATGCGAGAAGTCCGCGAGCCTGCGGCGGGGTCAGCCTTCCCTCATCCATGCTGCGGTTGCTCTCACGCAGGGTCTCGAAGAGGACCGCCAAGGCGCCTGAGATATTTAGGTCGTCATCCAGTGCCGTGAAGAATCCCTCCGTCTCCGCATCGGGCGCCTCCGCGGCGGATTCCGAGCCGGCGGTCTCTGTCAGACGCTCACGCCATGCATCGAGTCGCGCCAGTGCCGTGCGGGCAGCCGCGAGGCCCTCCATGGTGAAGTTGAGAGCTCCCCGGTAGTGGACGGAAATCAGGGCGTAGCGCACTTCGCGGCCGGTCCATCCCTTTTCCAACAGATCCCGTAGTGTGAAGAAATTCCCCGCGGACTTGGCCATCTTCGATCCCTCGACCATGAGGTGGGCACAGTGCATCCAGTAGCGGACGAAGGGGGCCTTCCCGTGACCCGCGCACTCGCACTGGGCGATCTCGGCCTCATGATGGGGGAAGATGTTGTCGACTCCTCCGCAGTGGATGTCGATGGTCTCGCCGAGCAGGCCGGTCGCCATGGCACTGCACTCGATGTGCCATCCGGGGCGCCCCTTTCCCCACGGGCTCTCCCATCCCACGGCTCCGTCTTCAGGGACCCATGCCTTCCAGAGGGCAAAGTCGGCGACGGCTTCCTTCTCGTACTCGTCGCTTGCAACCCGCTGTCCGGGGCGCTGTCCCTCCAGATCGACGTGGGCGAGCTTTCCGTAATCCGGGAAGGATGCGATGCGGAAATAGAGGGAACCATCCTCGGCCTGGTAGGCGTGGCCGCGCTCCATGAGCGTGGAGATCATGGCAATCATCCGGGCGATCTGCTCGGGATCGGTGGCTGCCGGATAGGCCTCCGCGGGAAGGAGCCGCAGGGTCTTTGCATCCTCGAAGAAGGCCTCCTTGAAGGGACGGGTGTAGTCGCTTAGGGCCATGCCGACGGCATGGGCTCCCCGGATCGTCTTGTCGTCGACATCCGTGAGGTTCATCACGCGGCGGACAATGAAGCCCCTCTCCTGGAGATGTCGCTGGAGGAGATCCTCGAAGACGTAGGCCCGGAAGTTACCGATATGGGCGTGGGCGTAGATGGTCGGGCCGCACGTGTAGAGGGAGAGTGTCTGCCCCTCGCCGGGGCGCGGAGCGATCGCCTCAAGCTTGCGGGTGAGGGTGTTGTGAACCTGAACGGCACCCATCGCTTATTCGGCAGGCGTTTCGACGGAGGCCGTTGCGAGGGCGGCGATCCCTTCTCCGCGTCCGAGGAAACCGAGGCACTCGTTGGTCGTCGCCTTGACTCCCACCCGAGACGAGTCAAGCCCCAGCGATCCGGCGATGCGCTCCCTCATCTGCTGCACATAGGGACCAATGCGCGGTTCCTCCGCAACCAGGGTGGAGTCGACATTGATGATCCTGGCCCCCGCGTCGGCGAGGATCCCCGCGACGCGACGCAGGATCTCGAGGCTTGAGATTCCCCGGATGGAGGGATCGGTATTCGGGAAGTAATGGCCGATGTCCTGGAGCCCCGCTGCGCCGAGCAGTGCGTCGGCGATCGCGTGGCAGAGAACGTCGGCATCGGAGTGACCGGAAAGCGTGAGCCCCTGCGGGTGCTGGAAGGTCACGCCTCCAAGGATGAGGGGTCGGTCAGCCCCCGCCACCTCGAGTCGATGGACGTCATAACCGATGCCGCTGCGTGTGATCATGGATTTGGGAGATGGTAGCTAGGAGATGCGGAGCTTGCTGGCTTCAGAAGATTTTTCATTCTTCATTTTGCCTTTTTCATTTTTTCTAGAGGTGATCGAAGGGGATGCCGCCGCCGCAGGCCACGCAGGAGTATTTGTCGGGAACGGAATCATGCGGCCTGAGGTCGACCTTTCCCCCGGCCAGTTCGACCATGAGCATTCCGGCGGCGATGTCCCAGAGACTGATCTGGCTCTCGATGTAGGCGTCGAGCCGGCCGCTTGCGACATAAGCGATGTCGAGCGCCGCACTCCCCATCATCCGGGTCTTGCGGGCGGAGCGCATCATCTTCCCGAGGATGGGGAGCCCCTTATCGATCGAGGCCTCGGTCTTGGAGACGCCGACGGCGACGATCGCATCGGCAAGCTTGGTGCGGCTGCTGACGCGGATGGCCCTGCCATTAAGCGTGACGCTCCCGGTCGCGCGCGAGGCCACCCAGAGTTCGTCGGTCATCGGCTGATAGATGACGCCCGCCGTGATGACCCCGTTGCGGCGGTGTGCAATGGAGACGGCGAAGTGGGGGATGCCGTAGAAGAAGTTCACCGTGCCGTCGATCGGGTCGATGATCCACTGATCCGCGGCGTTCTGGTCTCCACGGATCCCCTCCTCCCCGTAGATGGCATGGTCGGGGAAGACGCCGAGGATGAGCGACTCGATCAGCGCCTGGGAGCGTCGGTCGAGTTCCAGCTTGATGTCGTGCGCCTCGGCTGAGTCGACGTGGAGTTCGCGCTCGAAGTGGCCGCGGATCATGCCCCCGGCGGCCAGTGCCGCGTCACGCGCGGTCGTGAGAATCAGTTCGTCCATCTGTGATTCAGTAGCGGAGTAAGCGGAGGGATGAAACCTGAAACTTGAAACCTGAAGAAACAATGCCTTTGTGAGGACAGCTAATCGCCTCTTCTGTTCCTGGTTTTAACTCCTGTGGACTTGCGACAAAAAAATTGGGGGAAGCGTTATTAGCGCTTCCCCCAAGTTTTAGCTCGTCGCCGAAAGGTTGTTCCGGCGGGAGGGACTTACTTCTTCTTGGCGACGGCCTTCTTGACGGCTTTCTTTGCAGGAGCCTTCTTGACAGCCTTCTTCACGGTCTTCTTGACGGCCTTCTTAACAGCCTTCTTGACGACCTTCTTCACGGCCTTCTTGGCCGGAGCCTTCTTGACGGCTTTCTTTGCAGGAGCCTTCTTTGCAGCTTTTTTCTTAACGGGCATTTCAATCCACCTCCTTTGTTCCGCATGGGCGGCGTGTGTGAAAATAATGTGAATAACTCACTGAGGAATGTGAATAAGTCGTCGCGCGTGATGCGTCAACGGATTTTCCAAAAATTTCTTGCTCTTTTTTTCGCAGCCCCGTGCGCGAAATTTTTCCGCTCAGTGCGCCGCGAGGATTTTTTCCGCATGCGCGACGATCTCGTCGATCTCCGCGAGCCGTCCCGTTCCCTCGTAACCGCACGCAAGCATCCCCTCCGCAGGCCCCACGAATGAGGATCCGCGGTTCTTCAGTGTCTCCGCGTTCGCGCGCGTGGCGGCATGCTCCCACATCTTTCCGTTCATGGCCGGTGCGATGAGCAGCGGTGCACGCGTCGCCAGCGCAACGGCTCCGAGCGCATCGTCGGCGAACCCGTGCGCGAGCTTCGCGATGGCGTCGGCGCTCGCGGGCGCGACGAGCAGAAGGTCGGCGCGGTCGGCAAGTTCGATGTGTCCCGGCTTCCATCCACCCTCCTGCTCCTCCGAGAGATCGAGGAGAACGGGATTGCGTGAGAGCGTCGCGAGCGTGAGCGGCGTGATGAACCCCGCGGCGGCGCGCGTCATGACGACGAAGACTTCATGCCCATTCCTGCGGAGCTGGCCGGCCAACTCTGCCGCCTTGTAGGCGGCGATCGATCCGGTCACCCCGAGGATGACGGTGCGTCCGGAGGAGGAACGGTCGCTCACGGCTCAACTCCCGTTTTCTTCGGAGATTCCACCACCGTCATCCGGTGGGTGAGGTAGCGTTCGGCGCGCATCACGGCGCGGAACTTCTCGATATTCTCCTCCATCGAGCCGTTGATGATCGTGTAGCGGTAGTCGCGCCAGCACTCCATTTCCTTGGCGGCGTTGCGCATGCGGATCTCCACCTGCTCGTCGGTCTCGGTGCCCCGGCGCAGGAGGCGGCGGCGGAGTTCCTCGAGATCCGGCGGCAGGAGGAAGACATCGGCCAACGCCTGGAGGATGAGCGGGTCGCCGCAGGCGCGGATGTTGGCCGCCCCGCGGGTGTCGATGTCGAGCAGGACGTCGATGCCGTTGCGCAGATTCTCGAGCACGGGTCCCTTGAGCGTCCCGTAGTGGTTGCCGTGCACCTCGGCGTGCTCGAGGAACTCCCCCTTGGCGAGGCGCGTCGCGAAATCCTCAGGCGTCAGAAAGTGGTAGTCCTCTCCGTCGACCTCGCCTGAGCGCGGTGCACGCGTCGTGCAGGAAACCGACCAGACGAAGTCGGGCTTCTGTCTGAGCGCGGTGCAGAGTGTCGTCTTCCCGGCGCCGGAGGGCGCTGAGATGACAAAGAGGATGCCGGTGCGGCGGAACTGGAGGGCGGGATTGCTCATGCGGGTTGCTGTTACTCCAGGTTGGCGACTTGTTCGCGGATCCTATCAAGCTCCGCCTTGGATTGCACGACCCGTCGGGAGACGGCGGCATCACCCGCCTTGTTGCCTAGTGTGTTGAACTCCCGGAACATCTCCTGGGCCAGGTAGTCGAGGGTGCGGCCTGCCGGCTCGTTCCCTGCCAGCGCTTCGCGGCACTGGACGAAGTGGCTCTCCAGTCGGGTGAGTTCCTCGGTGATGTCGCTTCGTTCCGCCATGAGGGCCAGTTCGCGGGCGAGCGAGCCGTCATTCGGGGAAAGCGGCAAGCCGAGTTCCTCCAGCCGCCCCTTGAGATGATCGCGCCGCTGTTTCAGCACGGCGGGCACGCGCGCGCGGATCGCCTTCACCGCCGACTCCAGGAGCTTCACCCTCTTGAGCAGGTCGGCGACCAGATGGCCCCCCTCCTTGCGGCGCATCGCCGTCATGCGCTCGAGAGCCTGCGCAAGCGCACCCTGCACGGCGGGCCAGAGCGCGTCGGGCGAGGGGATCTCCTCGGCCGGGTTCCTCAGCACGCCGGGAGATTTCAAGAGCAGCTCGAGCGTCACCTCTCCGGGAAGCTTCAGTTCGTCACGGAGCGCCTGAAGGTCGCGGAGGGCGCGCTGCGCCGCGGCCTTGTCAACCACGCTCGCCAAAACGGTGCCGGCCGTGACGGCTTCCAAAGCGATGGTGGCGTTGACCCTCCCGCGGCGGACATGCTTCTGGATCTCCTCGCGCACACGCGGTTCCAGCGTGGCCAGAGGCTTGGGCAACGCGGCGGCGATCTCGATCCCCTTGCGGTTCACGGAGGAGCATTCGACGGTGCATCTCCATCCCTCAGCAGAGGCCGTTCCCCGTCCATGTCCTGTCATGCTTTCCATCATCGTGAGGTGTTGTGTGGTTCGGTGTTTGTGGCTGCCCGGGTGTGGGTGCTTCCTTCGGACCAGTTCCAGATCCACGGCGTTCCATAGAATCCGAGCGCACCGGGTTGATGGCTTTCGAGCCGCGAGGTGCTCCATTCAGCGGCCGGCGTCGGAAAGAGCATCGTCTGCCTTGCCCATGCGGCTCCCTGAAGGATCGCCGCGGAATTCACCGCCTTCTCACCGCGCTTGGGAACCGGGCTGAGCAGCGCCATCATCAGATCGGGCGCCGTGGTTCCCTCCGGTCCCGCGATCCCGCATCTGAGCGCAGAGGTGGGACCACCCGGCGTCACCGTGCAGAGACCCAGGCTCGTAATGCCGAAGGCCGGTTCGGCATCGAAGCGAGCTCCATCCTCACCGAAGATTAGGCGCGCTTCGGGGTAGTAAAAGGTCCCTGCGGGAAGGCGCAGGGTCTGGTTGATTGCCGTGACGCTTCCAGTGACTTTGGGCGAATCGGCCGACCCCCTGACCATAAGGTCCGCCATGACAAGCGGGGGGAGGGTGGGGCTCTCACGCTCGGTATGGGGAAGCGAGGGGGTCTTCACGGCAAGATCGAGCTGCAGGTTGTCGAGCGAAGATCCCTGCGCCCCCTGCGTGGAAAAGGGGACGGGCGTGATCGTCAGCCCTGGTGGTGCGAAGGCCGGGGTGAGCTTGCGGCGCAGATCGAGGGCGGCGGGTTTCAGCGTGATGGTGCCTGCGAGCACGGGAGCGTTGGTTCCCTTGGACGAGAGTTGAAGGGACGCCGACGCACTAGTCTGGATTTCCGACCCGAGGGAAACCGGAAGGTCGCTACCCTCCAGCGTCACCCAGGCCCCGCTCTCCTCTCCTCCGAAGGCGACCACTCCGGTAAGGGCGAGGGGCTTTCCCGCGTAGCTGGACGAGCCGTTGGTCATGGTTATCACGGGGCTTTTTCCATCCATGCGGAATGTCAGGTCGAGGTTCTGGAGTCTTGTCGGTCCGTAGAGAATCGCCTCGCGTGCCTTGATCCCGAGCGAACCCTCCAAGGTCGGCTTGGCGACTGTTCCAATAAGCTTCACGTCACCCGTGGCCGTTGCCTGGAGAAGAGGCACGGTTTTCTTTCCGTCCAGCAGGTCGATCCATCCATCCAGAGGAACCTGCCGCAGTGTGGCGCTTGCCTCGATCGGTGCGGACTCGTCGGCAAGGCGAAGGCGGCCGTGGTCGATGGCAAGGCGTAGCGGCAGCGTGGCCTGGAGGCGAAGCGGCGAATTCAAGGCGGGCTGCTGCTCCAAGCCGACTGAGACGATGTGATTGCCGGTCGAGACTGCGAGGGAGAGATCACGCGGTGCACCGCCGACTCCCGGCGAGAACTTTCCTATCCTGAGAGTTCCGTTGAGATCGGGTTCGGCAGGAGTTCCCTTGGCGGAGATCTCCCCGTTCAGTGTTCCGGCGAATCCCGCCCGCTGACCGAGGAGATCGGCCAGTTCCTCGGCCTTGATCCCACGGAAGAGCATGTTCATGGACATGGGTGAATCCATGGCGAGCGTCCGGAGCGCATCGCCGCTCTCGCGGAAATCATCCAGATCCACGGGCAACGAGAGGTAGCCCTCCAGCAGCGGCTTTGGTTTTCCGGTACGCGTCGCCTTGATCGAGGAGGCCGTGATGTTCCCACGGGTGGCTTTCAGCTGCATGGAGAGCGTGAGGTCCCCTTGGAAGAACTCTGCCTTCGTCAGCTCGAGAAGTTCCGGCGCATAGGATCCCTCGAATCGTCCCGACATGCCGGCCTTGGTCCTTGCGCTCACCCAGTCGGAGACGCCGGCCTGAAAGGTGCCCGTGTGATTGGTGGTGCTGGTCTCCCCATGACCCTGCCAGGTGGCCCTCAGCGCCCCTCCGCCGAGGGCAGGAGGGGTCGTGATACCGAGTTGTGCAAGGCTCTTGGTGAGATTTTTCACGCTCACGTCCGCCTTCGCGGAATAAGCGTGGGGCCTGTTGTTGGCCACCGTTCCCTCGGCCACGATCCGATCTCCGCCCGCGTTAGCCTCGAGATAGGCGAGATGGGTTTTCACCCCCTCGAAGAAGATGCAGCCCTTCAGCCAATCGACGCTCAGGTCACGGAGGCGAGTCCCGCTGCCGGTGAAGTTGCAATAACCCTCCGCCCTGTTGTCGGAGCCGCGGATCTCCCCCTCGAAGGCGAGACCACCACCGAGGCGTCCCAGCTCCGGACCGGCCAGCGCGGCCAGAGTCCCGGCATCGGCCAGCGTTGCTTGGAATGTGCCGCTGAATGGCGCGCGCAGGATGGCGCGCCAGTCCGCGGGAATGCGGCTCTGCCCCTCGGCCTCCAGCTCGTTGTCGCCCTGACGGAGCAGCATTTCCGAAACCGTGAGGGTGCGGCCGGTCAACGTGGCGGCGATACGGAGCGACTCCCATCCCTTGCCTTCCCAGCGGAAATTCCTGGCCACCAGCCTCAGCGCGCTGTCCGCGTCGAGGGGCTGGCGGGGATCGCCGCGGAAGGTGAAGCGGGCCTGCTGGATGGTTCCCGTCGCGCGGTTGTCATCCTTCATCAGTCCCGAAAAAGCCTCCAGACCCAGATGTTCCCCCACCAGGGTCACTTCGAGCCGTGCGGCCGGCCCCGCGGTGCCGAGGGAGCCATCGCCCCGGAGAATACCCTTGCCGATCATCCCGCGGAGCCCGAACTCCAGTCGTTCGGCCAGCGGCTTGAGCGTCATCTCCTTGAGTTCGATTCCCTCTCCCAGACCGAGCTCGCCGATGCGCAGCGTGTTTCCATCCCAGAATGCCGGGGCGGATCCCTTCGGGATCGTCCTGTGCCAGCTCCCGACGTCGGCCGTCGCATCGCCAAAAAGGATCCTGCCGGGCCAGCGCGACGGAAGACGGAGGTGGAGTCCGTTCACCGCAAAGCGTCCGTTCTCACCGATCACTACCAAGTCGAGGGGTCCCGCGGTGAGCGCCGACGGAAGGAGATCCGGGATAGGAAGCGGCCAACTTGTGGTGACCCCGGATCCCGACGGAGGTTTCCCGGTGGAGGGCGTCTCGCGAAGATCCACCAGCACCCGGGATTTGCCAGCCAGCACCTCGCGGAGGAACCGATGCTCCTGACCGGGGGCCGGAAAGATCATTCTCCAGGGCGTGTTCAGGCGGAGGGTGACCCGGTCGCATTTCAGCGAGCTCCGGTGTTCCTTCGGCCCGCGGATCCACTCGACACCATTGATCTCCACGCCCCCGTTTCCATCGAGCAAGAGTTTCTCCACGCGGACGCTCTCCCCGCGCTGCCAGCTCACCGCGACCAACGTCGCGCGGATCGCCCCGCAAATCAGCTCGTCGGCAAGAAGCCACCCCGCGATGAGCAGCGCGATGATGCCAAGCGTGGTCCAGGCCGTCGGTGTTCCCGAAAGAGCGGGCGGGTGTTCCGCCTCATCGTTGGTGGTGGGACTGAAAGGCATGGCTCTACTGGTGTTGCTGGGCCAGGATTATGCCTGCACACGACCGGAAAGACCCGTGAAAAGAAGCCGCTTCAGGAAATCAGTCCAAAAAGATACAGGCCGCCGCACCAGATGGTACGACGGCCTGTTGTTCCCCCCAGAACAATCTTTCGATAAGTAGATCTTATGGAAAAACACTCCCGCCGCAAGTACTTTTTTCAAAAAAGTTCGTTTTTCTGGGTTTAATGGACCATTGCAGCGAGTCCTCAAGTCCTTCTCTCTCAAGAAACTCTCTTCAAAACGGGAGTTTGTCGGCCATCGGGGATGTGGGATAGGGTGGAAAAGGGGTTATAAAGTTAGAACGTTGAAGCGTTGCAACCAAGGCGCTGAAACGAGCCCATGGGGTGGTCGAGTTGTATAGTCTCCGAAGGTGGACCCAAAGGGTGCGCCTTGCGGGAGTAAGCGATTACAAAAGAGCTGCGTAAGACTACGACGAAGTCGTTGCCCAAAGGGCGCCACCGCTTGCCGGGCGCAAGTGACGTCAAAGTGGATCACTACAGCCCTGATCTGAATATCGAGAAGGCGAATCAGAGAATTCGTCGCAACTGCACGGGCCGAAGAGACGAATCAAGGTTTCCACTTCAGTCCCTTGTAACCCTTTTAACGCTGTAACATTTTAACTTCCTGAGGCCTTTCATCACTCCATCCGCAAGGCCGAGGCGGGGGGAATCCGTGCGGCCCTGAGTGCGGGGAAGAATCCTGCCACGAGTGCCGCCGCCGTCATCCAGAGCGGAAGCAGGACCAACTCCAGCCATGGGTAGGAGAGATCGATGCTCCATCCGAAGAAAGCCTTGTTGATCACCCATGTCAGCACCAGGGCCAGCGCCGATCCGCTCGCGATGCCGACGAGACTTGCAAGGAATCCGATGAGCGCCGCCTCGGCCAGCATCATGCGGGCGACCTGAGCGGTCGAGGCACCCATCGACCGCAGCACGCCGAGATCGCGGGTCCTCTCCAGGACGAGGATCCCGAGCGTCAGCATCACCCCGCCGATCGCGACGGCGATCGATATAGTGCGGAGCACGGCGGTCACCGCGAAGGTCTGGTTGAAGATTTCCATGATCCGTTGCTTGAGGGCGGCATTGCCGTAGCAGATGAACGCATCCTTCCCACCGAATGCGGCGACGAACTCCCCGCGACTCCGCTCCATGGACGCGGGGGAGGTTCCCTTGCGGAATTCGATGGCCAGCGAGTGGACCCCGTCCGCGCCCCAGACTCTCTGGAAATACCCCGCACCAACCATCGCGATCCCGCGGTCACGGGTGTAATCGCGGTAGAGATCGAGCACCTTCAGGCGTACGACGCCCCGCGGTCCGGTCAATTCCAGCTGGTCTCCCGGTCCGAGATGCAACCTCCGCGCCAGGCTCTCAGAGAGCGCCGTGCTCCCGCCCTCCTCGAGCGCGGCGGTCTTTGCAGCTGCATCGCCGTGCAGGAAGTCGATCGCCCCGCGTGCGGGCCCCGAGACGATGCCGAGCGTCGCCGGCTCACCGGACACCGTGCGCGCCTCGACTTCGCGGAATGTCCCGACCGCCGAGACCTCAGGGCGTGCCGACCACCATGCCGCAGCCGATTCGGAAATCGTGTGCTCCAGCCCCAGCAGTTCGTTGGAAGCCGGCGCGATGAAGAGATCGGCCGTCAGTGTCCGGCCGGCCCATGAGACCACGCTCCCACGGAACGAGTGGATCATGACACTGATGCCCACCGTCATTGCGGCGGCGGCGGCAAGGGCCGCAACCGTCGGGGCTGTCCGGTGGAGGGAGCGCATGGTCTGCCCGAGCGCCAGCCGGGCGATCACGCCGTGCGCCTCGTGATCTCGCCCTCTTCCGCTCAGGCGCGACGCGATCGTCATGACTGCGGGCACGGTCAGCGAGAAACCCGCAAGCACCAGGAAGGCCGCCCCGAAGCCGAGCAGGGCGGGCCCGCCATGCAGGGCTCCGAGAGAAAGCAGCAGCGCGAGCAGAAGCAGGCCCGCCCCCCATCGGGCCAGACGCGCGGCCGGGAGCGGAAAGATTTCCGGTGCGGCACCGGGATGCAGCACGCGGGTCGGATCGACGCGCGCGGCCTGA
The DNA here is from genome assembly GCA_040380225.1 of Verrucomicrobiia bacterium. Lineage (GTDB taxonomy): Bacteria > Verrucomicrobiota > Verrucomicrobiia > Chthoniobacterales > UBA6821 > UBA6821. Next base: position 56,358 of record JBEIJN010000005.1, read on the forward strand.
CGTGCGGGGATCCACGCGGCGACAAGAGCCGCCACCACACCCGCCACCACACCGGCAAGCGCCTCGGCCGTCGTCGGCCAGCCCCCCTGTGCATCGACGGGGAGATAGAGGGCGGTCACGGTTTTTGACACGGGGGCCGCCATCACTCCCGCCAGCAGCGGCGAGACGAGGATGCCCAGCAACGCACCGACTAAACCGCTCAGTCCTGCCTCGGCGAGGACCATCGCCAGGATCTCGCCGCGCCCGGTTCCGACAGCGCGGAGGATGCCGAGGGAGACTCTCCTGCGGACCACGGCGGCGGCCGCCGAATTGCCGACGAAGAACATCCCCACCATGAGCGAGACCAGACTCAGCGCGGTGAGGTTCAGGCGGAATGCGGAGAGCATGATGTCGACCTGACGCGAACGCCGCGCCGGCGGATCGACCATGACGTCTCCGGGCAGAAGGCTTCTCAGTCGTCGGGCCACCTCGTCGCGACGCGCCGTGTCTTCCAGCTTGACCAGGATGGCCGTGAGCAGGCCCGTACGCCCGGTCCACTCCTGGGCGGTGGCCAGATCGGTCGCAACAACCCCGACCCCGCTGACAGCCCCATCCCCGGTACCGATGACATGGGTGATCCGCATGGTTCTGGGCGCGCCGGGGCCCTGGAGCCTGAGCGTATCTCCAGGCTTGAGGCCGTGATTCGACAGGAATTCCCGCGTGACGGCGATCGTATCGTCAGCGGCGAGCCACTCGCCCAGATCTCCGGATGAGTCGGCAGACGAGTCGGATCCCAAGGTCGTCTCGAACCCGAGCAGTCCCTTGGCCGTGAACGGGTCGATCCCGGCGAGACGCAGGGATTCTCCGGGCGTGTCGGGCAGCGTGACCATGGACTCGATGAGCGGCGTTGCACCGGCGACCCCGGTGCACCGCTGCACCTGCGGAAGGAGGGTCTCGGGGATTTTCCCGCGGATCTCCAGATCGGCGCTCCCCGTCACCATCTCGAAGGTGCGGTGGAAGCTCCCCGCGGCGCTCCGGTTGGCAACCGTGATGGCCAAGAAAACCGCCACGCCCAGCGCGATGCTCAGGACGCCCAGCAGGCCCGCACGGGGATGATGGAGCAACGGGCGGATCGCCCCTCTCCAGCAGAGTCGGATGACAGGACGCATCCTCACTCTCCCCGAGGGCTTCCGGCAATCCCGGAGGCAGTCCGGAGCCGGCGCTCCAGGCGCATCAGGGCGTTGCGCTCCGTGATTTTTCCTCCCTCCTTGGTGCGGAGGTAGAACACGTCCAGCGCCGCGTTCTGTTCCGTGGCGATGCGCGCCGCCTCGATCGAAATGCCGCCGTGGGAGATGGCGCGGAGCAGATGATAGAGCAGACCGAGCCGGTCGGGTGCCTGCACCTCCAGGATGGTGCAAGTCGGGTGGGCGTTGTTGTTGACCACCACCCAGACCGGGGGTTCCTCCTCGTTCTCCGGTGCGCGTCGGAGCGGAAGGGAGGGGCTCTTCGGCGCGGGCACAGTGCGGCTCCCGGGCGCCGGCAGCAGGTCGTCGAGGCGTTCCTTGAACTGCATCCGTTCCCGCTCCCTGGGGAGCGGTTCGTTCCGGTGGTTGGAGACCCTGAAGATGTCGAGCGCCAGCTTGTCGGTCCGGGTGTAGATGTCGGCTCCCAGCACGTTGATGCCGGATTCGAGAAAGGCGGCGGCGATCCGCTCGAGCAGGCGCTCGCGATCCCACCCGCACACCAGCACCTCGGCGTGGCCCGCTTCGGGATGATCGATCCACTGGATCAAGGGATCGAGGTTCGGCCCCTCCTGCCGGAGCCCCTGATCGAAGAACTTCCGGAAGAGCTGAAGGTGCGTGCGGATCTCCGCGGCGTCGCGTGTCTGGAAGTAGCGCTCAGGCATCCCGCCGAAGTGCGCCTCGATTTCCTCGCTGTAGCTCTCGGGGAGGGCTTCCGCCACCTGACGGTGCAGCTCCTCGCGGCGCTGGACCCTCTCCTGCCTGTAGCCGGCGCTGTCCCGCAGGTAGGCGCGGGTCTGGTGGTAGAGTTGCCAGACCATCTGCTCCTTCCAGTCGCTCCACCCCTCGTCGCTCGTGCCCATGCCGTCGGCCAGCGTTATCACCATGAGGGCGTCGAGCATCACGGGGTCGCGCACGATTCCCGAGAATTCCTCGACGGTCGCCGGATCCTCGATGTTGCGGGTGCGGGCGATGCCGCTCATCTCGCCGTGAGCCGAGACCAGGGCGATGAGCATCCTCTTCCGTTCGGGCGAAAGCTGCAGGCGCCGCGCCACCTTCTGGGCCGCGAGCGCGCTCGCCTCCTCGTGACGGCGGGTGTTGGCCGCCTTCCCCGTGTCGTGCAGGAGCATGGCAAGGTAGAGGACCGCCGGATCGTCGAAGTGGCGGAAGATTTCCCCGTAGCGCTTCAGCTTTGGGTCGGTGGCGAAGAGCAGGTCATCGATCTTGTCGGCGCACCTCAGCGTGTGCTCGTCGGCCGTGTACCGGTGGAAGAACTCGTGCTGGACCAGGCAGGTCAACGGCTCGAACTCGGGAAGGTATTTTCCGAGGAATCCGAGGTCGTGCATCAGGCGCAGGATGCGACTCACCTCACCCTTCCGGGAGAGGATGGCGAGGAAGACCGTGCGGTTCTCCTTGTTATACTGGAAGGTCCGGTCGACGAGCCGGAGACGCCTCTTCACCAGATCCTCCATCTCGGCCGAGAAACCGAGCTTCCGGGTCTGGGCGAGCTGGAAGGCCCTCATCATTCGCCCTGAGTCGCGGTTGAAGATGTCCCGCGTCTTCGGGAAGATCTCGCCGTTGCGGATGATCATCTCGTCGACGGTTTCCTGTCGGCGCCCGAGGAACTTGGCAAGGATCCCCGACTTGATCCCGTGCTCCTCGCGAATGCGGCCGAGGGCGAGCGTGGTGATGAGATGGATGCTGCGGGTGCGGTTGTAGTAGTCCCGCATGAAGGCCTCGCACCGCCGCAGGATGTTCTTTTCGGGATAGCCGAGGGCGGTGGCGACCTTTCCCTGGAGCTGGAGGGTCAGTTGGTCGGTGGCCCGTCCGGTCTGGTAATGCATCTCGGTGCGGACGCGCAGCAGGAAATCATGAGCCTCCTCGAGCGTGCGCCTCTCCTTTTCCCTGAGGATCTTCTCCTCGACGAGTGCCGCGATGGTGTTGGCTCCCGAGTGGAACATTCCGGTCCAGAGCAGGTTCTGGTAATCGCGCAGACCGCCGCACCCGGACTTGATGTTCGGCTCCTGCATGAAGACGCTCGCCCCGTAGCGGCTGCGCAGTTCTTTCAGGTTCTCGATGCGGAAGGCGATGTAGTCCTTTTCCTTCCCCTTCACGCAGGCTTTCCCGAACTTCGCGCGGAAGCTCTCGAAGAGTTTTTTGTCACCGGCCAGCCAGCGGCTTTCGATCATGGCCGTCTTGGTCATCATGTCGGAATTGGCCTGTTCCAGAGCTCCCTTGATCGACCGTGTGGCGTGGCCCACCTTGAACCCGAGATCCCAGAGCGCCATGAGGCACGACGAGATGATCTGCTCCATTTGCTTGGTCGGCCTGGTCCCTTCGTGAAAAAAGGTTATGTCGACGTCGCTGCAGGGATTGAGTTCCCGGCGCCCGTAGCCGCCAAATGCCCCGACCATCAGTCCGGGGATTTCTTTTTCGCCCGTCTCCCTGATCGTCGAGAAGCGGAAAATCTCGCGGAAGAGAATGTCCACCATCTCGGCCCGTCGCGCCGCGATTTCCCTGCCTCCTCCCTCGGCGCGGTGCCAGAGCTTAAGCCGGTGCTCCTCCTTTTTGCGGAAGCTCTGCAGTTTCTGCACCGGCAGCACCATCTCTCCATCCATCACGGCGGCGAGTTGTTTCGCCACCTCCTGTTGGATGCGTGCCCGGTGCTCTGAAAGTGGAACGATTCCCTCCATGGTTGATCAAAAAAATTTCTTAATGAATTTCCCTATGGCTGGGTCGCGGTGATCACGATCTCCACACGCCGGTTGAGTTGCTGCTCCGCAACACTTCCCGTGGCCGGAACCAGGAGACGCGACTTTCCAAGGCCTGCCGTCGTGATACGTCCTGGGGGAATACCCGCAGATTTTTGGAGCCATCCCTTCACCTCCTCCGCACGCCGGAGGCTCAATACCCTGTTATAGTCTTCGCTTCCGAAGGAATCGGTGTGCCCCTCGATCCGGAATGTCGAACCCGAGTTCCGGGCAATCAGCGTTCCGAGCTTGGCAAGTGATGCGGCGGCTTCCGGTTTCAACGCGGAGGAATCATACTCAAAGAGCAAATCTGTGGGCATCAAGATAGGTGCCGTTGCTGGTGTCACCTGCGCCCCACCCGCCAGCAGATCATCGAGGGAACTGAACCTAGGTTCCATTCCTCTACCTGTCACACTTCTTTCGTTTGCTACCTTCTCTTCGATTCCAGCGAGAGGTTGTTGCGCCTGCTTAGGTTCTGGAATGTCGATGGAGGTTTCCATGATTCCTTTCTCCCCTTTCTTCATCAGCGCCGAGATCTCCCCCTGTGATACTCCGGGTTTTTCCTGAATCTCCATCTCCACCGGCTTGGCGAGAATCATCTCCTTCACCGCATCCCCCCCCTGTGCGGTCGGGATCTGCGGACTTTCTTTTTCCACCGCGACTGGCTGGGGAGGCTCTTTTTTGCGTGGTGTCGGCGCCGGCTCCTCCTGTGTCTTGGGATCGATCTCCTCCCGTTTCATCCGGAATGTGCGCGGCACGATCGTGTCATATCCCTCAGGGGAAAATCCCATCACCTTCCAAGACTCCGCTTTCCTAAAAAAAATTGCATGGAAGAGAAGAGACAGAAAAAGCGACGCGAGGAACAACCACAGGAAGAGGGAACCCTTTCCCTTTTCCGTCAGCGGTTTTTTCTTCTGTGTGGCACCCATGGAGACGCGCCGGTACGATAAGGGAGCTTTCCCTGAACGGAAAGATTTCTTCCCTTCGCCTGGCGTGCTATTGTTTCTTTTCGCTGGAAAGCGAGATATCGAGCCTCGGGATTCGCGATCTGTTCACACCGTGGATGGATGAATCTTTTTCGAGGGCAGGTTCTTCTTCTTCTTAATTGTGTGAACACCATGTGTCTTTCTCTTGAATCCCCAGTATCCTTCGGGTTCTCCGAGGCATTTGTTTCTGTGAATGGACCCCTCGCGGATGTTTGCCACCAAGGGAGAGAATGTTCCGTGAAACATCTTTTCCCATTCCAGCCCCATTCGTTGCCAAGCCATTCACATTCTTTTCCCCAAGCGATGCCCTCGAAGCCGAGGAGCTGAGAAAAAGACGAAACCAAAAGAGAAATAAGCAAAAAAACCGTAAGTAATTAAAAGAAAAATACTTATAGAAATGTTCCATGTGGAACACAGCCATGTTCACCTACCCAACTCATTTTGATGTCCTTGTGATCGGCGCCGGGCACGCCGGGATCGAAGCTGCTCATGCGGCGGCAACGATGGGGGCGCAGACTCTCCTGCTCACCCAGAATGCCGACACGATCGGCCAGATGTCATGTAACCCCGCCATCGGGGGCCTGGCCAAGGGACACATGGTTCGCGAGATCGACGCGCTCGGGGGTCTCATGGGTCTCAATACCGATGCCACCGGCATCCAGTTCCGGATGCTCAATGCTTCCAAGGGACCCAGCGTCCGTGCACCCAGAGCTCAATGTGATAAGAAAGCCTATCAATTTCGGGTTAAGGCGATCCTCGAGAATCTTCCCAATCTCAGCCTCAAGCAGGCCAATATCACCTCGCTCGTCGTCGAAGGAGACCGGGTGGTAGGTGCAGAGACGAACATTGGCCTTCGTTTTCTGGCAAGGAGTGTGATCATCACCACAGGGACATTCATGAGGGGGCTCCTCCATGTCGGCCTGAATAATCAACCCGGAGGACGCATGGGTGATGCCCTATCCACCCTGAGTGACAACCTCAAGCACCTTGGATTTGAAGTAGGGAGATTCAAGACCGGCACACCTTGCCGCCTTCTTGCCAAGTCGATCGACTTTGCCCGTTGCGAACGACAGGAAGGAGACACCCCCATCCCCCTCTTCTCGCACATACCGGAGAGCATTGAGTGGCGGAAGGATGATCTCCATACGTTGAATCATCATGATCCTGAGAAGGGAATGTTCCATGTGGAACAAATTCCCTGCTGGATCACCTACACCAACGAGGAGACCCATGAGATCATCCGTTCGAACCTCCACCAATCTCCTCTCTACGCTGGAGTGATCGATGGGGTGGGACCGCGATACTGCCCCTCCATCGAGGATAAGGTGGTTAAGTTTGCAGAGAAGCCGCGCCATCAGATTTTCTTGGAACCGGAAGGGAGGCATACGGGAGAGATCTACGTGAACGGCGTCTCCACAAGCCTTCCTTATGAAGTGCAGTATGCCTTCATCCGCTCCATCCCGGCACTTGAGAATGCCGAGATTCTGCGACCCGGCTATGCGGTCGAGTATGATTACTGCCCCCCTCACCAGCTCCATGCCACGCTCGAGACCAAGCGGATCGAGGGCCTCTACTTCGCGGGCCAGATCAACGGCACCTCGGGATACGAAGAGGCGGCGGCCCAGGGTCTCATGGCCGGAATCAACGCCGCCCTCAAGGTTCAGTCGAAGCCCCCTTTCCAACTGGGCCGGGAGGAGGCCTACATCGGGGTCATGATCGATGATCTCGTTACGAGGGGGACACCCGAGCCCTATCGGATGTTCACCAGCCGCGCGGAATACAGACTGCGACTGCGTCAGGATAATTGTGATATCAGATTGACGGACAAGGCTTTAGATCTAGGAACAGCTTGTGAATACCGCTCTCGCGTTTACCGAGCCAAGCGCGAAGCCCTCCAGTCCCTTTCAAAGGAAGTCCTTCATATTCAACATGATGGACTACAATTAGCCCAGTGGCTCAAGCGTACCGGGAACGAACCAAACAAGCTTCCCGCCGATATCTATGGCCGATACAGCCCGGAGATTTGGGGGCTGGTCGAGACAGACCTCAAGTATGAGGGATATCTACGCCGGGAGCAGGATCAGATAGAGCGCCAGCGCGGACAAGAGGCGCAGACGATCCCCAGTGGGATCGACTACGATGCCATTCCGAGCATGCGCCTTGAGGCGAGGCAGAAACTCCACTCCTACGCTCCCGAGACATTGGGTCAGGCTTCACGCATCAGCGGGATCACCCCTGCCGACATTTCCGTCCTGGCAGTCTGGATCAGGAAACTCGCAGCTGGGCAGGATTCCGGGAGAGGGGAAAGGGATTAAGAGTTAGGAAGTTGAACCCGGAATTTGCATAGGAAATTTCTGAGAACATAGGAGGCCGTGTGAAAAGAGTTAAAAAGGTGAAATGCTACAACCAAGGCTCTGGGAAGAGCCGCGTAAGACTACGACGAAGTCGTAGCCCAAAGGGCGCCACCGCTTGCCGGCAGGCAAGTGGCGTCAACATGGATCCGGGAGAGCCCTGACTCGGGATTCGGGAGGGGGAGGTAAGGGAAAGTGCCGTCAAAAGATGCCTTCATGAGTTCTATTCAGCCTCTGACTTCAGCCCCTTGTAACTTTTTAACATTGTAACGCTTTTAACCATTTCGGGACCCACCTTCCGGGTGAAACAACCAGACCTGTCGCCGCTACCCAATCCCCCATCCCCAAGTACCTATTCCCAATCCCCAACCCCCTACTTACCCGCAGTCAGCCTGCCCGCAGCAGCCTACCCGCAGCAGCCTCGGGCGTCTCCTCGATGATGAAGAGATCCTCGAGCCCTGCCAGGTGGAAAAGTTCCCGCACGGGCTGCCCGAGCGAGGCAAAAGCCAACCCACCGCCAGCAGCCGACAGATGCCGCTGGCACATGAGAAAGACCCGGAGGCCCGCGCTGCTCACGTAGGTGAGAGAGGAACACTCCATGATGAGCTTGGCACCCGCCGCCTCATACAACGGCGTGAGCCGCTCCTCCAGAACGGGGCTGGTCGCCACATCCAAGCGTCCGGCAAGCGCAAAGACGGGAATGCCATCGGCAAGTGAAAGGGTGATCTCCATCCGGAAACGATAACCTCTACGAAGAGACGGGCAAGAGCCGCCTTGCGGTTTTCCATCCCCTTCCCTAAGAATCTCTCCACTTATGGCCACAACACCCTACGACCTCATCGTTATCGGCGGCGGACCCGCCGGCTATGTCGGCGCGATCCGCGCCGCGCAACTCGGCAAGCGCGTTGCCGTCGTCGAGAAGGAGCGCGCGGGCGGCACCTGCCTCAACTGGGGCTGCATCCCGACCAAGGCGCTCCTCAAGAATGCCGAACTCTACTCCCTCATCGGCCACCACGCCGCCGACTTCGGCTTGGAGGTCTCCGGCCTGAAATACGATTGGGACAAGGTCATCGGCCGCTCCCGCAAGGTCGCCGACAAGCTCGCCGGCGGCATCGAGTTCCTCTTCAAGAAAAACAAGGTCGACTACATCCGCGGCGACGCGAGCGTTCCCAAGACCGGCGTCGTCGAGGTCAAGGGAGCTGACGGCAAGGATCAGACGCTCTCCGGCGCGAAGATCCTCATCGCCACCGGCGTCGTCACCCGCGAGATGCCGGGCTTCCCCTTCAACGGCACCAGCGTCATCGGCAGCCGCCACGCCCTCGCACTGGCCAAGCAACCCAAGGAGATCATCGTCATCGGTGCCGGCGCGATCGGCGTCGAGTTCGCCTATTTCTTCAATGCGTTCGGCACCAAGGTGACCATCGTCGAGATGATGCCCAACATCCTCCCCGTCGAGGACACCGAGGTCTCGGTTGCCCTCGAGAAGTCGCTCGTCAAGCAGGGGATCCGCATCCTCACCGGCACCAAGGTCGAGAAAGCCACCGCCACCAAGGAGGGCGTCCAGATCACCGTCTCCGGCGGCGCCAATGAAACCCTCTCGGCCGACGTCGCGCTTGTCGCGATCGGCGTCTCCCCGCTCCTCCCGGGCGGCGCGGCCCCCTTCAAGCTCGATGACCGCGGCTACCTCGCTGTCAACGACAAGTACGAGACCAGCATCCCCGGCGTCTATGCCGCAGGCGACATCATCGGGCCCCCGTGGCTCGCCCACGTCGCCAGCTTCGAGGCCGTTCAGGCCGTCGAGGGGATGTTCGGCAAGCGCACGCCCGTGCGCAAGCGTGCCTTCCCAGGCTGCACCTACTGCCAGCCGCAGGTCGCAAGCGTGGGACTCACCGAGCGCGCCGCTAAGGAGAAGGGGCTCAAACTCAAGATCGGCAAGTTCCCCTTCCAGGCCAGCGGCAAGGCACTCGCGGTCGGCGAGAGCGAAGGCTTCGTGAAGCTCCTCTTCAACGAGCCGCACGGCGAACTCGTCGGTGCGCACATCATCGGGGCCGACGCTACCGAGATGATTGCCGAGATGGGACTCGCCATCACGCTCGAGGCCACCTACGACGACATCGCCTCCACGATCCACGCGCACCCCACGCTGAGCGAGGCGATGTTCGAGGCGACCGAGGCCGCCCTCGGCCACGCCATCCATATCTAGGCCGGGCACCCGGATCCGCCACCATGCCCGCCCTGCGGCCATCGCTCATCGCCCCCTCCATCCTGGCGTGCGACTTCGCGCGTCTGGGTAGCGAGGTCGAGAGTGTCACGGCGGCGGGGGCCGACTGGATCCACTGCGACGTCATGGACGGCGACTTCGTGCCGAACATTTCCTTCGGCCAGCCGATCGTCGCCGCTGCGTCGCCACACACCGCACTTCCTCTCGACGTCCACCTGATGATCCAGCGGCCCGACCGCTACATCGAGCAGTTCATGGCGGTGAAGGGCGTGGCCTCGGTCACCTCGCATCTCGAGGCGAACCACGACGCCGGCATCACGCTCGACCGCGTCCGCGCGGCGGGGAAGAAAGCCGGCCTCTCCGTCAAACCTGGCACACCGCTCGATCAGGCCCGCGCCCTCTTCGGACGATTCGACATCCTGCTCATCATGACGGTGGAGCCGGGATTCGGCGGCCAGCCCTTCATGACCGACATGCTCGGCAAGATCCGCGAGGCCGACCGTCTCCGCACCGATCTAGGGCTCGGCTTCCTCATCGAGGTGGATGGCGGCATCAACGCCGAGACCGCCCGCCTCTGTCGCGATGCCGGAGCCGATGTCATGGTCGCCGGCACCTCCGTCTTCAAGGCCACCGACCGCGCCGCGGAAATCCGCGCGATGAGAGGATAGGAGTTGGAAGCTGGCAGCTGGGAGTTAGGGATCAACCGATGAGCATCTATCTCAACGAACCGCCGGACGAGGATCCGATCATCGATCTTACCAGCGATGCCTATTTCATGGGTCAAGCGATGCGTCAGGCCCTGAAGGCCTACGAGGCCGAGGAGGTACCGATCGGAGCCGTCGTCGTGCGCGAGGGGAAGATCATCGCCCGTGCCGCGAACCAGGTCGAGACGCTCAAGGATGCGACCGCCCACGCCGAGATGCTCGCCATCACCCAGGCCGAGAACGCGCTGGGAGACTGGCGCCTGAACGACTGTGATCTCTATGTGACCAAGGAGCCGTGCCCGATGTGTGCCGGCGCGCTCGTCCATGCACGGCTTCGCCGCGTCATCTTCGGATGCCACGACTCAAGGGGAGGTGCGGCTGGCGGCCTCATCAACATCCTCCAGATGCCCGAGCTCAACCACCGCTGCGAGATCAGCGGCGGCATCCTCGGAAACGAATCGGCACAACTGCTGAAAGCCTTTTTCTCCGAGCGAAGGGGAAACACCGGAAGCTGAAGGCTATAATTAGGAACCCTGGAAAAGTCAGCGATAGAGGGGTGGCATAACTTCTCGGGAGATAAGTGCCACTAAGTAGGCTGTTAGGCTGTAGACTGTTAGACTATTAGGGGGAAGGAATCCAAGCAGCCTGTTAGACTCTAGCTTATTAAAGGGTGGGCGATTAACGGTGTTTTGGAATCCACGGTTTGGATGCCTTCCGCAAAATTTTGTTGAGCTAGGGGCTGAAGTATCGGCTTCCTGATCGACTCGGTATGGTGTTTGGATCACCATCATCCCGCATGAACCGCTTTTTTCCCCTAGTTGCCCTCCTGCTCCTCACGCTGGTTCTTCCGGCCTGTGTCACCCACCTTCAGAAGAAGGAGAACTATCTCAAGGAAGCCGGCTTCCGCACCGTGAAGCCGACGACGCCCGAGCAGATCGCCCACTTCCAATCACTCCGCAAGAACCACATCACCCACGAGACCCGCAACGGCAACACCCTCTTCATGCTCGCCGACGAGAACAAGAATGTCCTCCTCGTCGGTGGCGAATCCGAATTCCAGCGCTATCAGGAAATCCTCTATTCCCGCGAAGTGGAACCGGGCAAGAAGAGCGCCAAGTTCACCAAGGGAATCGAAAACGTCTGGAATCAGGGCTGGGGGTCGGTGCTGGGTTCGATGATTCCGCAGTAAGCGATCCGTCTGCAGATGACGGATCAGGGGTTTAGGCTCTAGCGGTTTAGGTTGCTAGAGGGAAGACGACCGAAGATTTTTAATCAGGAAATCAGGAAGGCAAGAACGATTAGGTTTGTAGGCTCTTGCAATTTAGTCTTTTAGGGCCGGTGTGAAGGGTGCTGTGTTGTGTGGTATCCACTGCTTTGTTGATTTCGCTGACCTCCGGCCCTAGTTATCGCTCCCATGACGCTTGCCGAGATTTTGAACGAGTTGCCGAATCTCACTTTCATGGAACGGCAGGAACTGATGGCGGCATTGATCCATCTTGATCCGCCCCCCGTCTCTGAGGATGAGAGGGTAATTCTTGAGGCAAGGCTGAAGTATGCCGAGGAGAATCCGGGGCGCGAGATCCCTTTTGAAGAGCTTGAGGCCAGACTCGTGGAGCGATATCGCCGGCGATCAGACGCTGACATGGAACCCCGCTAACGATTTCATCGGCGGAAAGCGCATTAAGTTTTCCCCTGCCACAGGATCGCCAAAATAGCCGGGCTAGCCAAGGGGATAAAAGGGATGTTCACCAGCGAGCCATTGTTCCCAAGGACGAGCCGAGGCTGAGTTCAGGTAGTCTGGTGCGGCCGGCAGGAGCTCTGGGGGCATCTCTGCAAGCTCACTTGCAAAGGTGCGACCTCCGCCCACTGCCTTTTCCCCTAACAGTCTTCAGCCTAAACCCCTTTTTTGGGGCCTAGGACGCTCTACGTCCTAGTTGCTGTGGGATGATGGGTGCCTATGAAAACGCATCTACTCCTCGGATTCCTCGCGGTTGCCTCATTGCATGCCGGTGATCGGACGACGGCGGTTGCCGTCCAGCAGGTGCTTAGCACGCCGCGCGACGGGGTCTCCCGTCAGCAGGTGGTCAATAACTACAACTCCGGCGGATTCGCTACGGTGAACACCGACGGCAACGGCAACGCAACCATCTTCACCGCCCGTGAAGTGATCTATGTTCAGCCCTCGCCGCTGGGCGGGGTGAGCTTCTTCTCCACCGCACCGGATAGGCCCGCGTGCCCGGTTGAGTGTCCGTAATGGGAGGGCAGGAAGGGGGTTAGGATCTAGCTTTTTAGACTCTAGCGATCTGCAGGGGAATTATTCGGCCACAAAAAGCACAAAAGACACATATATACAGAAAAGATCCCGATGTTGGGTGTACGTGGGATGAGTTCGAGATGCGCTTGCTGTCCAAGATCGGAGCATGAGCCTTGCGCTCACAGGATATCGGGTTTAGCTCTTCTTCATGGAAAAGGTATTGGATCCAAAGCTTGCGAATAACCCCGTTTTCCTTCGGGTGATGCGCGATGCCCTGTCCATTCAGGACAGATTTTCCGCGGAGCCGGTCTATGCAAGGACAGGCAAGGGGTTTCTCAAGAGCGCAGGGGTGAAGGAACTCTCGACGATCAAGGCGTCCCGCAAACGCAAAAAAGCATGACCAAGAAGGTGTGGCTTGCTCCTTACTCGTGGGAGTTCGTCACTGGCCAGAATGCGGTTTTGTGTCAGGCAAAGAACGCTCTGCATAAGCCGACAACGGATGGTCACGAACCCGCAAAAACCCTTTGGGAGAACAAGCGTCTTGAGCCGATGACCTTGGAAGAGGCCGTGGAGATCTGCCGTCAGTGCCACCGGTTGGCTCCCTTCTGCTTTTATAACGGGAACACGTTTACGGCCATCATCCGTGATGTCATTTCGACTCTCGGGCTTGAAGAAGACCAAACGATCATGCTCCGAAGCCTTGCGGGACACATCGTTGCCGGAGTGGCTTCCGAAGAGGAGACTAAGGCCTTCCGCCAATTTCTGGGAGCCTAGGACGCTCTACGTCCTATCCGGTTTGGTAGATTCCTAACCATGAAGAGAGTGAAACCCAAGCAGGCTGTTAGGCTGTTGGACTGTTAGGCTGTTAGCAACTGCAGGAGAAATAATTCACCATGAAGAGCATGAAGATGATGGCGGAGGGGCTGGGGAGGCCGGTTGTGTGGGTTGCCGGTGTGCAGAAGCGGTTTGGTCTGCCTGTGCTGGAGAGCTATTCCGAGGGGTATGAATCCTTTTTGCGGAAGATTCTGCATCTTCGCGTGCTTGGCGTGAGTGAGGAGGCGCTCCGGGAGTTCTGGGCCATCGAGCGGAAGCTGATCGAGGTACTCCATCTCGATCCCCAAAGCTCCCCGACCTGGATCGTCGATGCCTGTGCCTTCGGGGCTGATCCCGATCGACGGCTGCTGCTCTCCAACATCGATCTCGGGTTTCCACTACCCGCAACCGACCTCCAGATCGGCTTGAATTTCGCGGCCGCTGCCCAAGAGCTCTTCGCTGGAAAGGAAATGGGAGAGGATTCACTCAAGGTGCTTCAGGACTACCGAACCCGCCTTGTTGGGATCCGTTCAGCCGTGACATCGGAATCCCGCATCCTCCGCAATGCCCTGAAGTGGGGGAAGGGATTGGATAAAACTGCAGGATATCGCGCAAAGACGCAGAGACGCGGGGAGGATGAATCAGGGGATTAGTGCCAGCAATTGGACTAGCAGCTAGCGGGCTTTTGGTTTGGATATCGAGATGGCTAGGCGTTAACTCTAGGTTTCTATCTTATGACCACCTCGGCATCCTCCTGTGCTTTTTATGCGGAGCCGATCGCGTTGTTTCTTTCGCATAGTAACGCGCATATTCTGGGAGAGCTTTCTCGTCCGGGTATTTTCTCGATTACTCCAGCGCAGTCCGCAGCATGGGAAGATGAGATAAAAATTCTTAAAGAGACCCTTGAGGGAATCGATGGCTACCTCTGTTTGGAATTCGATGTTCCGCGCATCGGAAGTCGCATCGACGCGGTTGTCATCTCAGCCGGGTGTATCTTCGTCTTGGAATTCAAGGTGGAAGAAATTTCCTTCCATCGAGAGGCAATCAATCAGGTCTGGGATTACGCACTCGACCTGAAGAATTTCCACAGGGAAAGCCACCATGCGCCGATCATCCCGATCCTGATTTGTACTAAGGCGAAGCAGGGACACCGTGAGTTAAGCAAGCCCTTCGCCGATCAGGTCTATGAGCCTATAACCACAAACCCCGATGGACTTTTTTGCCTGATCAAAGAAGCCCTCTCCTCTATCGAGGCGCCTGCCATCGCCCCTGAGGCATGGGTTTGTTCACCCTATCAGCCGACGCCTACGATCATTGAGGCGGCACAAAGTCTTTATGCCCGTCATTCGGTGGAGGCTATTTCACGTCATGATGCGGGCGCACGAAATCTCGCGATTACATCGAGGCGTGTTGAGGAACTAATCGAACAGGCGTCGAGGCAGAGAGAAAAACACATCATCTTTGTGACTGGTGTCCCCGGTGCTGGGAAAACGCTAGTCGGCCTCAATGTCGCCACGAAGAAGCGAGACGAACATCAGCAAACCCATGCAGTCTTTTTGTCCGGCAATGGCCCTCTTGTTGCTGTGCTGAGAGAAGCATTGACCCGTGATGAAGTTCAGCGCCTGAAGACTGTTCAGAAAAAAGTTCGAAAAGGCGAAGTGGGCCAAAAAGTAAAATCCTTCATTCAGAACGTGCACCACTTCCGTGATGACGGTTTGCGTGATGCTATGCCACCCTGCAATCGAGTCGTGATTTTCGATGAGGCCCAACGGGCTTGGGATAAAGCCATGACCTGCAGCTTCATGGCTCGGAAAAAGAACCGTCCCGATTTTAACCAATCCGAACCGGAGTTTTTAATCTCTTATCTGAACCGACATGAGGATTGGGCTGTGGTGATTTGTTTGGTCGGGGGAGGTCAGGAAATCAACCGGGGTGAAGCTGGCATCGCTGGCTGGCTTGATGCCGTGCAGAGTTCCTTCCCCGATTGGAATGTTCATGTTTCGCCGAACCTCACGGATTCGGAATATGCGGCAGGCGAAGCTATTTCGCATCTTGCCGGTGTCAGGGCTATCAGCAAGGACCCTGATCTCCATCTCTCCGTTTCGATGCGATCGTTCCGAGCGGAGAACGTCTCTTCATTTGTGAAGTCTGTCTTGGATTGTGAAATAGCGATGGCCAAGGAGCAGCTTTCCCTACTCCGGGATCGATTCCCTATCGTGATCACCCGAGATCTAGTTCGGGCAAAAGATTGGATCCGGAGCAAAGCACGCGGATCGGAACGTTTCGGCTTGGTTGATTCTTCGGGAGCCGAACGCCTCAGGCCTCATGCCGTCGATGTGCGTTTTGAAATCAATCCCATTCATTGGTTTTTGAATGGTTCTGCCGACGTGCGATCAAGCTTCTACATGGAAGACCCCGCCACCGAGTTTCAGGTGCAGGGACTCGAACTTGATTGGGTCTGCATGACTTGGGATGCCGACCTTCGTTTGTCTCGATCACGGGATTGGAATTACCATTCCTTCCGGGGAGATAAGTGGACGAATGTCCATAAATCTGAAACGCGCCAATATCTGCTGAACGCCTATCGCGTGCTTCTCACCCGCGCCCGACAGGGGATGGCCATTTTTGTTCCGCCTGGCGATGAGGATGATCACACCCGCAAGCCAGCCTACTACGACCACACCTTCAATTATTTGAAGGATATTGGCCTCGAGGTAATTTAGAGCATCCGCATCAGCGGAGTCTTTTTCCCCTCAGCTTCCTGAGTTCCAGATTAAAGTCTTCTGCTCAGGCCGTCCTTCCGGAGCAACGCTTGAATTTTTTTCCACTACCACAGGGGCATGGGTCGTTGCGGCCGGCGGTTTTCTGAACACGCTGGACGGGCTTCTGCTGCACCCCCTGTTCAAATCCCTGATCGGCTTCCGCGAGTCCCGCGGGAGGGAGAGTGGCAAATCGTTCCTTCCACGCGCCGGGCCTTCTCTCAACCCTCCGCGAGGGCAAACTGCATTTCCCTGGTACGGTCGACGACATGGGAGGCGTCGAGAACCTCAAAGCGCACGACGCCACCGTCCTCCGCGAAGTCGGCGATGACTCCAGGGCGGATTTCGTCACTCTCACGGATCTTCGCTTCACGGAGCGAGATCGTCAGGATGTCAGTCTTGATGTCGTATTCGACCTTCATGGATTTAGGGTACGAGGTATTTTGTGATTTTGGAAGTCTTGTAGAGGGTAATTACGCTTATGCATTCGTCGTCTTCCTCAGTGATGACCCTCAAGAGCATCTCCTTGTTCAGAACATCGTCGAAGTATTGTCTGGATGCAACTCGGCGCGGAGGCCGGGCATCCTCCTCCCGATCGGGGTTTCGTATCGTTTCCTCGATCTCTTCAGGGGATATCGATCTTACCTTCAGATTGTCCTCAGCATGTGAGGTGAATGTGATAGGTTTCACTGTCATATCCCCTTCCTGATTTCTTGAGTTCCTGATTAATCCTTTCGATCAGGCCGTCCTTCCGCAGCAACTCTTGAATTTTTTTCCGCTGCCGCAGGGGCAGGGATCATTCCTCCCAGCCGTTTTCTGAACACGCTGGACGGGCTTCTGCTGCATCGCCTGTTCAAATCCCTGATCCGCCTCCGCAAGTCCTGCGGGAGGGAAGGATGCGGGGCTGGGCCGGCCGCCCTCCTGATTCGGCTCGAGCAGATCCCTCTGCATGAGGTGGCGCGGCATGGAGGCGAGGAGTTGCTCGAAGGCCTGGAGGTTGGTGGTGGAGCGGAAGAGGTTGTTCAGGACCTCGTTCTTGATGCTCTCCATGAGCTCGACGAACATGGCGTAGGCCTCGGTCTTGTACTCGGTGAGCGGATCCTTCTGGCCGTAGGCGCGGAGGTAGACGGCCTCGCGGAGTCCGTCCATGGCGTAGAGGTGCTCCTGCCAGAGGCGGTCCACCGCGTTCAGGATGACGTACTTCTCGAGTCCCGATCGGGCGGCCTCGTCCTCGATGGCGGCCTTGCGGTCGTAGGCCTCGACGAGGGTCTTCGCCAGCCACTCTCCGTTCGCTGCGATCTCGCGGGTCTCGAAGGCGCATTTCTCCTTGGTGAGTCCGACGGGGAAGGTCGAGTTCACCCACTGGAGGAGTCCGGCAATGTCGGGCTCGGCTCCGCTCTCCTCGACGGTGAGGAAGGCCTCGACTTTCTTCGGCACGACTTCGTTGATCACCTCGTGGATGAGGATGCGGGGGTTGCCGGAATCCATGACCTCGTTGCGGTAGCCGTAGATGACTTCGCGCTGTTGGTTCATGACGTCGTCGAACTCGAGAGTCCTGCGGCGCATGAGGTAGTTCCTTTGCTCGACGCGCTTCTGGGCGGTCTCGACGGAGCGGTTCAACCACGGGTGCTCGAGCTCCTCGCCCTCCTTCATGCCGAAGGTCTCCATGATCTTGGTCATGCGGTCGGCGGCGCCGAAGTTCCTCATGAGGTCGTCCTCGAAGCTGATGTAGAAGCGGGAACGGCCCGGATCACCCTGACGGGCGCAGCGGCCGCGAAGCTGGCGGTCGATGCGGCGCGACTCGTGGCGCTCGGTGCCGAGCACGAAGAGTCCGCCGAGATCGGAGACGCCCTCGCCGAGTTTGATGTCGGTGCCGCGGCCGGCCATGTTCGTCGAGATGGTGACGGCTCCCCTCATGCCGGCGCGCGAGATGATCTCGGCCTCCTGCATGTGGAACTTGGCGTTGAGCACGGTGTGGGGAATGTGTTCCCGCTTGAGCATGCGGCTGAGCACCTCGGAGGCCTCGACGCTGGCGGTGCCGACGAGGATCGGCTGGCCCCGGCCGTGGGAGGCCTTGATCTCCTCGATGGCGGCGGCCATCTTCTCGCGGCGCGTCTTGTAGATGCGGTCGTTCTCGTCGAGGCGGGCGACGGGGCGGTTCGTCGGGATGACATTGACGGCGAGTCCGTAGATGTCGTGGAACTCGTTGGCCTCGGTCTCGGCCGTGCCGGTCATGCCGCCGAGCTTCTCGTAGAGGCGGAAGTAGTTCTGGATGGTGATAGTGGCCATCGTCTGGGTCTCGCGATCGATCTGGACCCCTTCTTTGGCCTCGACGGCCTGGTGGAGTCCGTCGCTCCAGCGGCGCCCTGCCATCTTGCGGCCGGTGAAGGTATCGACGATGACGACCTTGTTCTCCTCGACCACATACTCGACGTCCTTCTCGTAGAGGCAGTAGGCCTTGAGCAGCTGGGCGATGTTGTGCATGCGCTCGGCGGAGTGATCGCAGTGCTGCTGGCGGGCGGCCTTCTGCGCGGCCTTCTCGGAATCGGAGAGCGCGGCATTGGTCTCGATGTCGGCGAACTCGGTGAGGAGGTCGGGGAGGACAAAGGCGTTCGGGTCGTCGGGGTTGAGGAAGTTCCGCCCCATCTCGGTGAGGTCGGCCTCCTGCTGCTTCTCCTCGATGGTGAAGAAGAGCTCCTCCTTGAGGGCGACGAGGGCGTCCTTGGAGGTGTCCTGGTAGAAGGAGAGCTCGGCCTTGTCGGTGAGGCGGCGGAGTTCGGGATCCTCCATGGCGCGGAGCAGTCCCTTGTTGCGGGGCTGGCCGAGCTTCACCTTGAAGAGGGCGAGTCCGGCGGCTTCCTTCTCCCCCTTGGCGAAGAGGTCACGGGCGTCGGCGACGAGCTTGTTGATGAGCGCGGTCTGCTTGCGGACGAGCTGTTCGACGAGCGGCTTGAAGCGGTCGTACTGGTGGGTGGAGACGGTGGCGGGGCCGCTGATGATAAGCGGGGTGCGGGCCTCGTCGATGAGGATGGAGTCGACCTCGTCGACGATGGCGAAGTAGTGGCCGCGCTGGACCTGCTGGTCGCGGCTGGTGGCCATGCCGTTGTCGCGGAGGTAGTCGAAGCCGAACTCGCTGTTGGTTCCGTAGGCGATGTCGCACTCG
Source organism: Verrucomicrobiia bacterium (assembly GCA_040380225.1). GTDB lineage: Bacteria > Verrucomicrobiota > Verrucomicrobiia > Chthoniobacterales > UBA6821 > UBA6821. Next base: position 75,579 of record JBEIJN010000005.1, read on the forward strand.
TACTGGGCGCGGCGCGACTCGGGGGACTGGTCATGCTGGATGATGCCGGTGGTCAGGCCGAGGAAGGCGTAGAGCTGTCCCATGCACTCGGCGTCGCGGCGGGCGAGGTAGTCGTTGACCGTGACGACGTGGACGCCGCGTCCGGTGAGGGCGTTGAGATAGACGGGTAGCGTGGCGACGAGTGTCTTGCCCTCGCCGGTGGCCATCTCGGCGATGCGTCCCTTGTGGAGCACCATGCCGCCGACAAGCTGGACATCGAAGTGGACCATGTTCCAGGTGTACTCGTAGTCGCAGACCATGAAGGTCTGGCCGACCATGCGGCGGGCGGCGCTCTTCACCACGGCGAAGGCCTCGGGGAGGATCTCGTTGAGCCTCTTCTGGAGAAGGTCGGGATCCTGGATCGCGGAGAGCTCGGCCTTCCAGGCGGCGGTCTTTTCCCTGAGGGCCTCGTCGGGGAGCGACTGGAGCGACTGCTCGATCGCGTTGATCTTGGCGACAAGCGGAAGCATCCGGCGCACCTCGCGCTGGTTCTTCGATCCGATGATTTTTTTGAGAATCCAGTTGAACATGAAAAAGGGCCGGTTTGCGGCGAATGCTCAATCAACACGAACGCGTTGCAACGGGCAAGCCAAGGGGAAGATATCTCGCGCGGAGGCGCAGAGGCGCAGAGAGAAGATAAGGGGTAAACGAAAGGCAGGATTTTCTAAGCAGGAAGCCAACTAAATGGGTCTCCTAAGATTTTCTCTTTTCCTACATCCTCTGCGCCTCCGCGCCTCTGCGCGATCATTTCTCGGTTCCCTATTACCGAGAGCCTATGCCCGATCCCCCATCTTCCGGTACATCTCCAGGCGGCAGTCGAAGCCGCCCATGTCGATCGCCTGGCGGTACTCGAGCTTCAGCGAGGGATCGGACGGGCCGGTTCGCAGGGGATTGGCTAGCACCAGCCGCCCGCCCGGTTTGAGCGCGAGGGAGGCGGCCCGGTAGAGATCGGTGAAGAGGCCCTGCATGTCCTTCACCCGGACGCGGCGACCAAGCGGCGGATTGGTGATCATGAGGGTGACGCTTCCGGGGGCGATGCCTGTGCGATTCCCGGGTTTCAAGGCCTCCCGGAAGTCGCACGCCGTGATGGTCGATTGGATACCGGAAAGCATTGCTGCTGTGATATTTGCCCTCGCAACTTCAACGGCCTTGGGATCCAGATCCGTGCCGTGCAGCGCTTTCACTCCTCCAAGGAGACCCCTCTCCACCAGCTCCAGACCGGAGCCGCAGAAGGGATCCCAGACGACCTCGTTCGCGGTATGACCCGCGAGCCGGACCATGCAGGCGGCAAGCGGAGGGTGCGATGCGGCGGGAATGTCATCCTGCCGATAGGCCAGCCTCGGATCGGGATAGAGTCGGGGACGCAATTCAACGGAGAGTTCCCGCCGGCCTTTCTCTCCACCGGCCGTCGGAATGACATCTACGGACCATGGGGCCTGACGCGAATCATTCAGGATCTCCGGCTCCAATGCGTAAGCCCGCTCGACCACGAGGCGGATCGCACCGCGCTGATGACCACGTTCCGTGAAATCGAGCCGGTAGCGGGGTACTCCCTCCGTGGCGGATTTCATGAGATCCCGAGCCAGTGGCGATGCGATGAGCGAGGCAAGGGACTCGGCCCACGCAGGGTTGCTGTCATCGGTGATCGTTCCGAGATTGAAGCCGACCGTGGCGAAACAGCGGAGCCGGTAGAGCGCGGCGAGGGGGAACTCCCGCTCCGCATGAATCGTGACGCATCCGGGGCGCACGGCGCCGACCCGGAATCCCTCGTGGGGACGAAGCTTCTCCGCGGCCTCGGACTTCACGAAGCTCTCCAGACCGCGACGGCAGCGCAGATGGATGAGGAGCGTTCCCTCGACCGGAAGTGATGCATCCAGGTCGATGGCGGAGGGTTTCTCACGGCGGGCGAGTCCGGCCTTCACCTTCTGCTCGGTCAGGCCAGGCAGGATGCCCTCCCCCGCAAGCGCAAGGGTCGCGGCACCCCCGACCTTCTCGAGCGCCCGGCCGAGGTGACGTTGCTCGCGCTCCTCGCCAGTGGTGCGGAGCAGGGCGAGCATTCTCTCCTCTCCCTCTTCCCCCGCGCCGATCTTGGGCAGGGCGGCGGCGGCGTAGCGGCGGACCTTTTCCTGAGAATCGTTGAGCAGGGTGATGAGCCATTCGCGAACCTTCCGCTTCTCCTCCTCGGCGCCGAAGCGTCCGAAGATCATCCCGACCGCGCGGATCACGGCCACGCGCTCCATGCGCTCGCGAGGAGATGCGGCATCGAATCTCACAGCCTCCTCGCTCCAGAGACGCTCCTTGGGAAGGTCACGCAACTGCTTGTAGAGATCCTGATCAGATTTCATGGGAAACACGCTATCGCGCAGAGATGCCGCGGCGCAGAGGAAAGAAAATGAATTTGGGATCGGGCGCCACGATGGAACGTAGAAGGAAGCGCTTCACGAAACGAACGCCGAATCGATCGTCCATGAGGGCTCGCTACTCCAGCTCGAAATTAATGTTGATGGTGTATCCCGAAGTCGTTCCCATTTTCTCAGGAACGGGTGCGATCTTGAGGACCTTGCGGGCGGCCTCGAGGACCGATTGATCCATGACGGGATTGCCGCTTGGCCTTGCCAGTGAGAACGCGCTGATGGTGCCGTCGCGCTGGATGGTGATCTTGAGCACGGTGGAGAAGTCGTGCTTGTGCTCGGTCGGAATGGACGTGGGCTGCTCCCACTGGCTGTAGAAGCGGTCGTGAATGAGCGTGTGGTAGGCGTCGACGGTGCCGGGATCGGCCCCGTTGCCACCCGTTCCCCCCGCTCCGGTTCCGCCTCCCTTGGAGGCCATGAAGGCGGCCTTGGCGTCGGAGTTCCCCTTACCTTCTCCCTTGCCGGAGGAGGACTTGGCGGCATCGCCCGACTTCTTTTCACCGGAGGCGGTTTTCTTCTCGGCGGAATCGGTCTTGTGCGAGGATTCACCCTCGGTCTTGGGTGAGGATTTGGCTTGGGGGCTGGCGGAGGGTTTCGGCGAACTATGCGGGGAAGCTTGTGGGGAGGCCTTGGGGGAAGCTTGAGGCGATGCTTTTGCCGAGGGTTTCGGCGATGGCTTCGGAGAGGGTTTTGGTGATGTTTTTGCAGTGGGCTTCGGAGTCGGCTTGGGTGTCTCCTCGGGCTCCGGAGTCGGACTCGGCTTTTCTTCCGGTGTCGGAGTGGGCGTTGGCTTGGGAGTCGGCTTCGGAGACGGTTTTGGAGTGGCCTTCGGAGTTGGGGTCGGGGTCGAAGTCGGTTTCGGTGTGGGAGTGGGAGTAGGGGTCGGAGTAGGTTCCGGCGTGGGGGTCGGAGTCGGTGTGGGTGTCGCGAGGGAAATCTCGGAAGGGACATCCGGTGTTGCGTCGGGTCGCGGAGTGGCCTTTTCCTTCGGGGAAGGGCGCGGCTTGGGAAGCTTGTCCGGAATGATGTCGTCGGTGAGCTTGGGCTTGGGCTCGATCACCGGTTCTGCCGTGGACTGCGCGGCCTGGGCGAAGGAGCCGGTCTCCATCCACGTGAGCTGGCCGGAGGGCTTTTTCACCGGTTTGTTGAACCACCAGATCAGGCCCGCGATGAGCAGGACATGGATCGTCGCAACGATGACGAAGGCCCGGCTGAAGCGGGGTTCCTGACGGCTCATGGCGGGATTACTGGCCGCCGGCGGGGCCCTGATCCTCGGGACGGGTCATGACGCCGACCTTGGTGATCCCCGCCTTGTGGAGCAGATCCATGACGCGGACGAAATTCTGGACGGGGAGTTCCTTGTGGGGGCGGACGACAACGGCGAGTCCCGGCGTCTCCCGCCGCAACTGCTGGAGACGGGCCTCCAACTCCTCCGCGGTCATGACCTGCTCATTGAGCTTGAGGACGTCGTTGCGGTCAACGGAAAGGGTCTGGACCTGGGCGGGGTTGATCTCGGTCTTGGCGGTGGCGCTGGTGGGCACGACCAGATCCATGCTGTTCTCGAGCAGCGGCGTGGTGATCATGAAGATGATCAGGAGCACGAAGGCAAGGTCGAGCAGCGGCGTCACGTTCAGCTCGCTGAGCGTGTGCATCGCGTTGCGGTCGGAGAATCTGCGCATGACCCCGTTCCCCTTGTGTCAGGAGCCGCGGCTCCCGTGGCTGACGTAGCGGTGCTCGATCTCGCTTGCGAGCTCGGCGGCGAAGTTGTCGCAGGAGACGATCATGCCGCGGACGCTGGTCACGAGAAAGTTGTAGCCGAACATCGCCGGGATCGCCACAAGCAGTCCGGTGACCGTCGTGATGAGGGCGCCGGAGACGCCGGGCGCCATCGCGGCAAGGCTGGCGCTTCCGGAGGCCGCGATCCCGCCGAAGGCATCCATGACTCCCCAGACGGTGCCGAGCAGCCCGACGAAGGGGGCGCCGCTGACCGCTGTCGAGAGGATGATCATCTGGGACTCGAGCCTGAGCGAGGATTCCCCGACGGCGCGCTCCATGGCGGCCTGCACGGAGCGCATCTGCGCGGGGGTGATGCGCTCGGCATATTTCAGGCGGGCCTTGAATGTCTCGTCGACTTCGGTCGATCCGAGCACCTGAAAGCAAAGCTCCTCGCAGCCGGCCTTGTAGATGTCGAAGAGAGGGGATCCCTCGAACTCCAAGCCGGTCTCGAAGATATTCAGCGGCTCGCGGTCTCGGCGGAAAAGCGCCATAAACCGCTCGGACTGGCTTTTCGCAAAATTCAGGACGCGGATCTTGGTGATCATCACCGACCAGCTGAAGATCGAGCCGATGAAGAGAGTGAACAGGACGATCTTTCCCTCGAGGGTTGATTCGAGGAAGGCGTAGACGATTCCGCTGCCGAGCAAGAGAGACATCCCGGAGAGAATCACGGCGCAGGGCCCGTCGCCGCAAGGTTAAACCCAAAATTTGCATCAACCTCGCAACCAACCGCAAGAGATCGAACGGACTGAATTCAATCAGGAACTCAGGAACTCAGGAAAAGATGCCAAGGCAGGCAGTTTCGTCATGCCGAAGGCAGTCCGGGTATAGCCGGATGACTGAACCGGGTGATGAGTTCTTCATGCTGAGGGAAGATTCGCAGCAACTCCGCGCGGCCCGGCATCTCGAAATCGGAAAAATCAAAACCCGGGGAGACGGTGCAGACGACGAGGGTGTGACCCTCTCCCGTTTCTTTCCCAACAACGGGGCGGGCGGCCTGCCAATGACCTGCGGGAACAATCTGATGCGTTCTCTCCCCCGCGGCCAGATCTCCGCCGAGAAGGGTTCGCCCCATGTTACCCTCCGGATCGAGGGTCACGAGTTCGAGGGGGCTCCCGCCGTGGAAGTGCCAAATCTCGTCGGAGGAGACACGGTGCCATGCGGAAAACTCTCCCGCTCGCAGCAGGAAGTGGATCGACGTGCAGGCCGCCCGCTCGCGCCCGTCTGGAAGAGTCACTTTCAGCGGTGAACGGAAGGTCTCGGCATAGAATCCCCCCTCGGGATGAGGCTGCAGGCCGAGTCTGGAGATGATCTCATGAGCGGGTAGTGATGATATCGGATCCATCCGACGATGATGCCGCGCAAGGTTGCCCCGACAAGGGTAAGATTGGAGGGTGACGCGGATTGTGACTTTGCCATCCGTCTCCGGGACGGGTATCAAGGCGTGATGTCCATGTCCTTTCTTCCGCTGATCACTGCCATGACACTCTGTCTGGCGGCGGCCGGATCCGTGTTCGCCCAGGAGACGAATCAGGCAGGGGGGACGCCCGCAGTCGCAGCGGCATCTTCCGGCCCCGCCCCCTCGGGAAACCGCTACGATGTGCTTTCCAGAATGATCACCCCCATGGCGGGAGTCCTCCTTGGCGGATCCCAGTCCCAGGAACGCGCCCTCACGCTCCGTGCCACCGTGGGTCAGGTCGCGGGTCGCCTTCCCCAGGTCATCCAAGGGGCCGCTTTCAAGGCGCAGATCCAATACCCCGGCCGCATCCGCGTCGAGGCACCCGTCCTCGGCGAGACCCTCACGGTCTGCCGCAACGGGAACGAGGTCTGGGCCGTCCCCGGATCCAAGATCCAGTTCCTGCTCTCCCAGTTCAAACAGAAGCCGCGCCCCCAGCAGAAGAACGGCGCACCGCTTCAGCTTCCCTTCACCGCGCAGCAGGCGGTCCTTCTCCCGGCGCTCTTCCAACTCGACCGCTCAGCCGACGTGGCAGACATCGGCGGGATCTCCTGCCGGGTCATCTCCGGGGGACTCATGCCCGAGATCGCCAAGGCGGCCAAGGCCGAGGATTTCTCCGCGAAGCTCTGGATCTGCTCCGAGTACACCCCCAAGCGGATCGACATCCGCCGCAGCGACTTCGCGATGTCCTTCCTGATCGAGGAACTCACCTACGGCGCCGGATTCCCCGCCGCAACCTGGCAGCCGCCCGCCGGAGCCACTGATGTCTACAAAGGCGATGCGGCCCAACTGGAGCAACTGCTCTACGTCCTGATGAACTCGCTGCAGATGAGCGCGGAAGACAAGCCTTGGCTGAATGAAGCGCTACCGGGAGGCGGACCGGTGAGGTGAGCTGGGGAAAGATGAAACTTGAGACCTGAAACCTGAAGTTATCGTTTTTTCGTTCACCCATTGCCTTTCAAAAAAGCCGATTCCTCGACCATAAAACTTCCGGGGATCCTATTTGATTCGGCTTCTTGATTCCCCTTCAGGTTTCAAGTTTCAAGTTTCAGGTCTCATCCCTTCTTTCCTACCTCTTTTCAACTTTTTAACCTCTCTTCTTTCCATGCCCCTTCTCCAACTCCGCGGCGTCACCCTCCGCTACACCGACCGCCCCCTGCTCGATCATGTCGACCTTCAGATCGATCCGGGCGAGCGCGTCTGTCTGGTGGGCCGAAACGGAACCGGCAAGACCAGTATCATGCGCGTCATCGCCGGTGAGGAGAAGCCGCAGGAGGGCGAGATCACCAAGCCGAACGGAGTCGTCCTGACGAGGCTTCCCCAGGAAGTGCCCGATGGGATCACGGGGACGGTTTTCGAGGTGATTCATGCCGGCCTCCGCATCGGCGGCACCGAGGAGGATTGGGAGGCCGATGTCCGCGTGGAGGATCTGATGCAGGAGATGAATCTGCCGGCGGAGAAGGAGTTTCAGAGTCTTTCCGGAGGGCTGAAGCGCCGCGTCCTGCTGGCCCGTGCCCTGGTGGGACAGCCCGATGTCCTGCTGCTGGACGAGCCGACCAACCACCTCGATCTCGAATCGATCCTCTGGCTCGAGAACTTCCTGCTCAAGGTCAAGCCGACCCTCTTCTTCGTCACGCACGACCGCGCCTTCCTGCGGAAACTCTCCACCCGCATCGTCGAGCTCGACCGGGGACACCTCACCAGCTGGGCCTGCGATTACGACACCTATCTCGAACGGAAGGGCGCCGCGCTGGAGGCGGAGGAGAAGCAGTGGGCTGCATTCGACAAGAAGCTCGCCCAGGAGGAAGCCTGGCTGCGTCAGGGAGTGAAGGCGCGGCGCACCAGGAACGAGGGCCGCGTCCGCGCCCTCAAGGCCCTGCGCACCGAGCGGAGCAAACGTCGCGAGCGCACCGGCACGGCGAAGATCGAACTGCAGGAGGGGTCGACCTCCGGGCAGAAGGTCATCGAGGCCAAGGATGTCAGCTTCGGTTATGGCGGAGCCTCGATCGTGAGCCACTTCAGCACAACCCTCTGGCGCGGCGACAAGATCGGCATCATCGGTCCCAACGGAAGTGGCAAGACCACCCTGCTGAAACTTCTGCTCGGCCGCCTCGAACCCGAATCCGGATCGGTCGCCCTCGGAACCAAGCTCCAGATCGTCTACCTCGACCAACTCCGTGACCAGATCAACGGTGAGAAGAGCGTGGCGTGGAATGTCGCCGGAGAGTCCGAGACCGTCACCTTCCAGGGACGGCCGCGCCACATCCACAGCTATCTGGGAGACTTCCTCTTCCCCTCCGACCGGATCCGGATGCCGGCCAAGATGCTCTCGGGGGGCGAGCGCAACCGACTCCTCCTGGCACGCCTCTTCCTGCAGCCCGCCAATGTCCTGGTGCTCGATGAACCGACCAACGATCTCGACGCGGAGACCCTCGAACTCCTCGAGGAACTCCTCGTAAGCTACGAGGGAACGCTGCTGCTTGTCTCCCACGACCGCGCCTTCCTCGACAATGTGGTGACCGGCACGATCGTCCATGAGGGGGAAGGCCGGTTCACCGAGTACACCGGCGGCTACGAGGATTGGCTGCGCCAGCGCAAGGTGGCGGAAGCCGCGAAAATCGCCGCCTCTCCCCAGCCCCCCGCTCCACCGCAAAAAGGGGTGAAAATCGAGAAGGGACGCAAGTTCCTGAATCGCGAACAACGCGAACTCGACGAACTTCCCGGCAAGATCGAGGAACTCGAAGCCAAGCAGGCGGAACTCTCCGAACGACTCGCCGACCCGGCCCTCTACCAGAAAAAGGATGGCGAGTTCCAGCGGGTGGAACAGGAACTCAACCAGCTCCACCAGACCATCGAGAAGACCATGGCACGTTGGGAGGAATTGGAAGCGCTTAGGAGCGAACTCCTGAGCTGAGGCTGAAGGAATTTGGACTGAAGACTGTTAGGGACTGAATAGTTTCCTGCAGAAAACCGAATGGCAGGAGCCACGGTTTGGCCTGCTTCGCGGGCCAAAGAACGAGGGCCACGGGGCGTGGTCGAAGCAACCGCAGGGACGCCGAGGCAAAAGGGGTTTTTGATCCTGCTTTTCCCAGCACCTCCGCGCCTCTGCGGGCTAGAGCGGTTTTGCTTCATCTTTAGACATTCTTTGCGGCGGCATGAGGCGTTGTGCAGTGTCGCAGCGCTCGGGCTGTAGCGCAGAGACTACAGCCGCTTCGCTTGCTTCTTGCCCACCACCCCATGACATCCGCAAATCCTTTGTCTACATCCAAATCAAAAACGCTCTAAATGTTTTTCAGGTGTTCCCGAACAGCAGGGGCGACTTCGTTGCCGAGGATCTCAATTGCCTTCAGGGCCTTTGGGTGCGGCAGGGTGCCGGGGCTCATCTGGATGGTTATCCGGTTGATGCCGCCGAGCACATCATTGTAACGGAGGATCTTCTCCACCCCTTCGCCGGCATCACCGATGATGAGTGCCCCCTCGGGACCGCAGAGGGCGTCGAAGTGGGATCGCCGGATCGCCGGCCATCCACGCTCCTTCCCGATCTGCCCGAACATCCGCTCGTAACCGGGGAAAAAATCATCCCTCGCCTCCTTGGTCGTTGCCGCGAAGGAGCCGAGTGCATGGATGCCGACCTGGAGTTGTTCAGGGGCATGGCCCGCTTGCCTCCCTGCATCGCGGTAGAGATCCACCAGCGGACGGAAGCGATCGGGCTGACCACCGATGATCGCGATCATGAGAGGCAGACCAAGCGAACCGGCCCGGATCACCGATTCGGGTGACCCCCCCACCCCGACCCAGATCGGAAGCGGATCCTGCAGGGGGCGGGGGTGGATCTCCTGATCGCGCAGCGGCGGGCGGTGTTTGCCGGACCAGGTGACGCGCGACTGATCACGGATTTGCAGCAGCAGCCGGAGCTTCTCATCGAAGAGCTCATCGTAGTCGCGCAGGTCGAGTCCGAAGAGCGGGTAGGCCTCGGTGAAGGAACCGCGTCCGGCCACGATCTCGGCACGTCCTTCCGAAATCAGGTCGAGGGTGGCGAATTCCTGAAAAACCCTCACCGGATCAGCGGCGCTCAGAACGGTGACGGCACTCGCCAGGCGGATCCTCTTCGTGCGCGCGGCGGCGGCGGCAAGCAGGACGACCGGGGCGGAATCAAGGAACTCTTCCCGGTGGTGCTCGCCGATGCCGAAGACATCCAGCCCCACACGGTCTGCGGCTTCCACCTCTTCCAAAAGATTCCGCAGCCTCACGACAGGATCCACCAAGGCCCCCGTGACGGGATCAGCCAGCGTGGCGACGAAGCTATCGAGTCCTATTTGCATCGTTTCAATTGTGTATCAGAACTCCGTCCTGGAGAAACTTCTGTCGGAGAGATTGGAAGTTTGGATGCAGCGCAAGGCGCGCGAGTGAAGCTGTCGTGAACTACTGCGAACGTGCAGCAACACTGCGATGCGCCAAAATCCCAATCTTTAGGCCTTCCAAGTCTTGAAGTATTCCTCTACGGCCTCTTTCCAATGGCGCGGGGTGATCCCGGTGATGCGGGCGAACTTCCCGTTGTCGAGTGGTGTCCGGGGGGGACGCACGGCAACAAAGGCCTTCATGTCGGAGAGCTTGAGCGGAGCGACCGTGGTGGTAAGGACAGGGATCCCGTTGGCCTTCGCGCACTCCAGCGCATACTCGCCGTAATCACGCCAGGAACAGGTGCCGCTGTTGCAGAGATGGTAGATGCCCCCCGGCACCGAAGGCTTGAGGAATGCCTCAAGCCAGACCGCCATATCCTCCGTGTAGCTGGGAGCGGAAGTCTTGTCGTGGACGGCGGCCGCATCCGGCAATGTCAGGGCGCGCTTCACGATGGCATCGACGAAGCTCGGCTTGTCGGGACCAAAGACCCAAGAGACACGAACGACACAGTGCGAGGGTGAGGCTGAGAGCACCTCGCGATCCCCCTCCAGCTTGGTGACACCGTAATGGCTCAGGGGGTTCGGCTCATCCTCCTCGGTGTAGGGACGGTCCAGGGAGCCGTCGAAGACATAGTCGGTTCCGATATGAACCAAGCGGGCGCCGCGGGCAGCGCAGAGACGGGCGATCCGCCCGGGGCTCTCCGCATTGATTCGTCGGGCCAACTCATGATCCCGCTCACACCCGTCGACATCGGTGGCCGCCGCGCAGTTCACCACGACATCCCCGGCGCCAAAGGCTTCCACGGCATCGCCGGCCTCGGCCATCTCCGGAACGGAGAGATCGACCTGGGCGCGGGTCAAGGCGATGACCTCGACGCCGGGCAGCGTTTTCCAGCGACGGACGAGGGCCGAGCCGAGGCGGCCATTGGAACCAAGGATCAGAATTTTCATTCGGAAAGGCTGAAGACTGAAGGCTGAAGGCTGAAGCAAATTCGCATGCCGGCTTCAACCATTGCCCATGTCAATTTCGCGGCAGACTCCTGACAATTCCTGTTTTCACTTTTTACTTTTTACTTTCCACCTTTCACTTCCCCCCATGCCTCCCACCTATCTCTGCCAGCGTTGCACGGCCTGCTGCCGCTGGCCCGGATTTGTTCGGGTGACGGAGGAGGAAATCCGCTCGATCGCCGACCACCTCGGCATGGAAGAGGGGCGATTCATCCAGGACTACACCCGCTTGAGGCCGAACAGAGGTGGCCTGGCTCTTATCGACCGCGAGGATGGCGCCTGCTTTTTCCTAAAAGGCAACGAGTGCTCGATCCAGTCCGTGAAGCCTCAGCAGTGCAAGGATTTCCCGAATTCCTGGAACTTCCCGGGATGGCGCGACGTCTGCGAGGCGATCGAGGTGCCCTCTCGAGGGGAGGCGTGACTCAGTAGCAATAAAGATTTCCGATCAAGTTCTCTCCCTTTCTCTTCTCTGGAATTTGGGGTCGGTTTCCTTAGGTAAGCGCTGATTAAATCCCATGAAGGCCGCTGAAGCGCATTTGCTGATTTTTGAAGGCGCGAGCGCGGGGCGATACCCGCAGCGGTCTCGCCCGAGCGAGCAAATCGGCAAAAATCGACAAATGGCTTCAGCCCTTTGGGTTGCGGGGATAACAG
>JBEIJN010000006.1:0-82565 GCA_040380225.1 Verrucomicrobiia bacterium
CACCGCCCGTATCGTACTTGGGTAGGCTTGGGATTTTGGCGCAGGGCGTTGTTGCCGCTCGGTCGGCGTAGGACTGACTACGCCTTCCCTCGCGCGCCTAGCCCTGCATCCAAACTTCCAAGCCTTTGGAGCCGAGCCCCCTTGATCTCCATCCGAACTTGCAAGCCATTAACCCGAACTCCGCACGGAATCGTGCTGAAGGAAGTCTCAACGTAAGCGAAGCAACAACTACGCCTGCAAAGCGACGAGGTGTCACGTCGGCCTAGGCTATTCCGGCAAGGTCGGAGTCATGAATCGGACGGCGATTGCAAAAAGCGAGGGCATCAGCGGAAGAATCGACACCCAGAGGGATGATCCCTTGCGCTTCGTGAAAAAAAGAACCGGGAGGCGAACCCATGAGGTCAGGATTGAAAACAAGGCAATCCAAAAGACCTCGATGAAATTTGAAAGCGACATGCGAGAACCGAGATTCAGTGCAAGCAGGCCGATCCAGATGACCACTCCGGAGAAAGGGTAGAGGTAGTCCCACCAGGCCACGGGACATAGGTTCCTGATCAAAATCGCCGGGATTACGGAGAAAAGACCGATACCCAAGGCAAGAGACGCGAAAAGAAAAATCATGGTTTTGCTTTGGTGGTAAGTTCCGGTGACGAACCCAATAGTCTAACAGTCCAACAGTCTAAAGCGCTAACAGCCTGCCGCCCCCGGGCCGCTAGGCGGTCAGCGCTTCGCGTTCATTCCCGAGCGCTCCCACGCGTTCGAGGAAGTCGTCGTAGCCGCCGAGGTGGGTGGTGACCTTGCCATCCTTCACGTGGAGGACCTTGGTGGCGAGTTTGCGGATGAAGTGGACGTCGTGGCTGATGAAGACAAGCGTTCCCTCGTAGTTGCCGAGCGCGAGGATGAGTGACTCGACGGTGTGGATGTCGAGGTGTGTCGTCGGCTCGTCCATGAGCAGGAGGTTCGGCGGATCGACAAGGAACTTCACGAGGTTGAGACGGGTCTTCTCGCCGCCGCTCAGGACGGCGGTCTTCTTGTAGATGTCATCCTTGCGGAAGAGGAAGGAGCCGAGGATGCCGCGGGCGTCGTTCTCGGAGAGTTCGCCGTTGCTGGCCCTGACCTCATCGAGGATTGATTTATTGGCATCGAGGGTGGCCGCGCGGTGCTGGCTGAAGTACCCGATCTTGGCGTTGGGGCCCTCGGTGCGCTTCCCCTGCTGGAACTCGAGCACTCCGGCGAGGATCTTGAGCAGGGTTGATTTGCCGGCGCCGTTGGGACCGACCAGGACGGTCCGCTCGCCTCGTTCGATGGTGAGATCCAAGCCGGAGTAGACTTTCCGCTCCCCCTGGGTGCTCGGATAGGACATGTGGATCCCCTCGAGGATGACGGAGCGCTGGCCGCCGCGCGGAGGCTGAGGAATCTGGAAGCGGAACGGCTTGCGCGGCGCCTCGGGCTTCTCGATGAGTTCCATCCGCTCGATCTGCTTGAGCTTGCTCATGGCCTGGGAGGCCTTGGAGGCTACCTGCCGAAAGCGGTCGTAGAACTCACGGAGCGCGGTGATCTCCTTCTGCTGGTTCTTGTAGGCGGCGTTCTGACGGTCGTAGCGAGCCTCGCGTTCCTCAAGGAAGGCGGTGTAGTTGCCCGAGTAGGAGTGGAGGCGTCCGTCGGCGATCTCGTAGACGGTCTGGATGATCTCATCCATGAACTGGCGGTCGTGGGAGATCAGCAGGACGGCGCCGGAGTAGGTCTTGAGATAATTCTGGAGCCAGAGCAGGGAGACGAGGTCGAGGTGGTTGGTCGGCTCATCAAGGAGCAGGAGATCGGGCTCCATGACAAGGAGGCGGGCCAGATGGGCGCGCATGACCCAGCCGCCGCTCAGTTCCTTGGCCTTCCGGTCGAAGTCTTCCTGCTTGTAGCCGAGACCGGTGAGGATCTTCTTGGCCTTGGCCTCGACCTTGGGATCGCTCAGGGCGGCATGCTTCGCGGAGGCCTCGCTGTATTCGGGCGTGTCGACGGTCCCTTCCTGCTCGAGTTCGTGAAGGCGTTTCTCGAGGGCCGGGAGTTCGCCGGCGCGGCCGGTCGCCACATCGAGCACGGTCTCCTCGCCGGTGGCCTCGCCCTCCTGGGCGAGGTGGCCGATCATTGTCCACTCGTCCCGCTCGATGCTTCCGGCATCGGCCTCGTCCTTCTTGAGCAGGAGGGAGAAGAGGGTCGATTTGCCGGCGCCGTTGGGGCCGACGAGGGCGACGCGCTCGCCGTAGTTGACCTGCATGTCGGCCTCCTCGAAGAGGGTGCGGCCGCCGATGGTTTTCTTGAGTTTGCGGATGTTTAGCATGGGAAAAAGAGGACAAGATTCACAGGGATGAAGGGGATGAAAGGGATGGTGAAAAGTGAAAAGTGAAAGGTGAATGGCTGAAGGGGTGCTAAAAGGGATGGGTTATCGGTAATGGGGGGCAACGAAAGCCAGTATGTTTGCGAGTGATTATTCTCTGACCTAACAGTCTAACAGTCTTCAGTCTAAACCCCTTGCGGAATCGCTTGGAGCGATTCCTGCACTGCCGCCGCCACCATCTCCACGGTGAGTTCGTTCATGCAGCGGAAGTCGATGGGGCACTCGCGGAGGTAGCAGGGGCTGCACTCGACCTTGCGCCGGAGGATCTTGTGGGGAGGGTTTGTCTCTCCCCTGGGGCCGGTGAGGGCCGGTTCGGTGGAGCCGAAGATCGCCACGACCGGCACACCGAGGAGATCGGCCAGGTGCATGGTCCCGGTGTCGTTGGTGAGGAGCAGGGTGGAGCCTTTGAGCTTGGTGATGAGCTCCGGAAGGGTGGTCTTGCCGCAGAGGTTCTCAACCTTGCCGGGGAATCCTTGGGCCAGTCTCTCGCCGAGGGATGCTTCCTTGGCGGTGCCGACGATGACCCAGGTGAGGTCGTGATCCTTGGAGATCTTCTCCATGGCGGCGCGGTAGTTCTCCAAGGGCCAGCGCTTGGCGGGGCCGTATTCCGCACCGGGGCAGAGGGCGATCCGGAGAGGGCCCCCGGGAGTGGGGCGAGGGGCTCGGAGAGGCAGTTCGGGTGCCCCGAGGCGCCGGACCATCGCAAGCAGTTCGTCGGACTGATGAAGGATCGGGTGGAGTTGCCGGACGGAGGGCATCGTCTGGTTGAGGAAGCGGCGTCCGCGGTGGATGTCGCGTCCGACCCGGCGGGGGATGCGGGCGAGCCAGACCTCCAGGGCGCTGCGCACGGAGTTCGGCAGGAGGATGGCGGCGTCGTATCTGCCGGAGGACTTGATGATCCGGGCGACCTTGCGGGGAGAGGAGTTCGGCGGGATCTCCAGCACCTCGTCCACTTCGGGCATCTCACGCCAGAGCGGGGCAAGCTTGGCAGGTGCGAGGAGGGTAAGATGCATGTCGGGTCGGCCCGCCTTGATGGCGCGGATCGCGGGAGCCGCCATGCAGGCATCGCCGAGCCAGTTCGGCGAGCGGACCAGCAGGCGGAAGGGATGGAGCGCGGAGGGGGCGGTCTGCTCGGGGAGATGGATGCCGCGCTTGGAGTCGCTGATCAGGAAATTCGGGTGGGGGACCTTCCAGCGGTTGTGAACCCAGAACCAGTCGGCGGGTGAGCGTCGGATCTCGCGTTCGAGAAGGTGATTGAGATCCATGGTTATCTCGGAAATCTCACGCCTCTCGGTCGGCACGGGGTCGCTGGTGTGGATAACCCAGCGAGCAAGCCCTACGGTCCGGACGCTCACCATGGCGAGCAGTGATCCGGTCCTCTGAGCGAGGCTGGCCGCGAGCGGCGAGGTGGAGGCAAGTTTTCCGAAGAGCGGCATCCAGATCCCGGCGTTCCCGGCATGCTGGTCGATGAGGACGCCGACGACACCTCCCTCCTTGAGCAGGGAGGCCGCTCCCTGCATCTCGCGCTTGCGGTCGAAGGTGGAGACGCCGCGGCTGCGGCGGTCGCGGTTGACCAGTTCATCCATGTGGGGGTTGCGCAGGGCCTGGTAGACGCATCCGGCGCGACGGGGTTTCACGAACTCAGCGATCTGGGCGTTGATCTCCCAGTTTCCGAAATGGCTTAGGGCGGCGACGGTGCCGCGTTCACCGGCCTTCTTTCCGACGATCCATTCCTCCCAGTTCCGCTCCTGGTCAAAGGTGAGCCGGGAGCGCAACTGCTTCTCGCTCAGGGCAGGGATCTTCACCGAGCAGACGATGTTGGCGCCGAGGTTGAGGAAGTGCCGCAGGGTGATCAGGGAGGCCTTTCGGTCGGTCAACCCGGGCCCGAAGGCGATGCGGAGATTCTGTTTGGAGAGTCGGCGGTAGCCGGGCAGAATCATCCAGACAAGGAGACCGATTGCCTGACCCAGCACGAAGCACACCGTGATGGGGAGCAAACGGATCCCCGTCACAACAGACAAAGCCAGAAGATAGAGCAGACGATCCATGAGTAACAGCGAAGCAGAGAAGAGTAACGGGGCGCAGTCCGCTCCGGAAGGGAAATTCCCCCAAGCTCCGGGCCCCATTGTTCCGGGCGCGACGATCGGCATTCTCGGCAGCGGTCAACTCGGCCGGATGTCCGCCATGGCCGCCAAGAGCATGGGCTACGCGGTCGTGATCTTCGACGAGGTCAAGGACGGCCCCGCCTCCTCCTGCGCCGACCTGACGATCGTGGCCCCCTTTGACGACCATGACGCGCTCGACCGCTTCGCGATGAACACGGATGTGGTCACGGTCGAGTTCGAGAACATTCCGGTCGAGGCCCTGGAATATCTGGAGACCCGCGTGCCGGTACGTCCTTCCTCCTCCGTGGTCCGGATCTGCCAGGACAGGGTGCTTGAGAAGGAGTTCCTCAGGAACAACGGCTTCCCCGTCGCCCCCTTCCGGGTGATCACCTCGGCCGCGGAGCTTGCTACTGGCATCGCGGAGCTCAACGCCCCCTCAATCCTGAAGACTGCCGCGCTTGGTTACGACGGCAAGGGGCAGATCAGCCTCTCCCCCGGCGATAACACGGAGGTCATCTGGGCCATGCTTGGCTCTCCCCGAGCCGTTCTGGAACAACGCATCTCCTTTGACTCCGAGGCCTCGGTGATCTGTGCCCGTTCGGCCAACGGGGAGACCTCGTGCTTCCCGGTCCAGGCCAATATCCACCGCAACGGCATCCTTGATGTCACGCTGGCCCCCGCCCCGCTGGATGAGGCCGTATCAGCCAAGGCCCGCGAAATCGCCACCGCCATCACCGCAAAGCTCGGCGCGATCGGTCTGATCACGGTCGAACTCTTCGTCCTCCCCGACGGATCGCTCATGGTCAACGAGCTGGCGCCGCGTCCCCACAACTCCGGTCACCACACCCTCGAGACCTCGATGACCAGCCAGTTTGCCCAGCATGTCCGGGCGGTCTGCGGACTGCCGCTTGGCCCGATGGAACTGCGCTCCCCCGGCGTGATGATCAATCTCCTCGGCGACCTCTGGTCGGGAGGGGAGCCTGACTGGGAACTCCTCCTGCGCGAACCTGGACTCTTCCTGCACCTCTACGGAAAGAACGGCGCCAAGCCGGGACGCAAGATGGGGCACGCGACCCTCCTGGGGGAGGTGGGCGCCGCGAGCGACCGGGCCCTCCTGCTGCGTGACCGCATCGTGAGACGCGGTGCGCGTTGACAAAAATTGAACGCCGTGGCCTTCCTTGTGTCTGAAAATCTGCGGCCGATAAAGACGTCGGTGGCACCGATTCCCGATTCCCCGTCATTTCCAAAACAGAATTTATGAACCCATCCGTCCAAGAACTCGACCGTCGTGTCCAGGAGACCAATACCTGGGTGAAGCCCCTCACCCAGGAGATGAGCCGCGTCGTGGTAGGCCAGCAGGGACTCGTTCGGAGTCTCCTGATCGGTCTTCTCGGCAACGGCCACGTTCTCCTCGAGGGCGTGCCCGGCCTGGCCAAGACCCTGACCGTCCGCACCCTCTCCTCCTGCATCCATGCGGATTTCGCCCGCATCCAGTTCACGCCCGACCTTCTCCCTGCGGATCTGGTCGGCACCCTGATTTACAATCCTCGCGAGGGGGTCTTCACCACCCGCAAGGGCCCCATCTTCGCGAACCTGATCCTGGCCGACGAGATCAACCGCGCCCCGGCCAAGGTCCAGAGCGCTTTGCTCGAGGCGATGCAGGAGCGGCAAGTGACGATCAGTGACGAGACCTTCAAGCTTCCCGATCCCTTCCTCGTCCTCGCCACCCAGAACCCCCTCGAGCAGGAGGGAACCTACCCGCTCCCCGAGGCCCAGCTCGACCGCTTCATGCTCAAGGTGGTGGTCGGTTACCCGACCCGCAGCGAGGAGCGCTCGATCCTCGACGCCATGGCGACCTCTTCGCCCAAACTCCATGTCGACCCCCTGGTCACCAAGGAGCAGATCCTCGAGGCCCGCACCGTGGTGAACTCGATCTACGTCGATGACCGGGTGAAGGACTACATCGTCGATCTGGTCTGGGCGACCCGCGAGCCCGGCAACTACAACCTCAAGCTCGACGGCCTGATCCGCTACGGCGCCTCCCCGCGAGCCACGATCTACCTGACCCTCGCCGCCAAGGCCCACGCCTTCCTCAACGGTCGCGGCTACGTCACCCCGCACGACGTCAAGTCGGTCGGCATCGAGGTGCTCCGGCACCGCGTGGCGGTCAGCTACGAGGCCGAGGCCGAGTCGATCACCTCCGAGGAGATCGTCAGGCGCGTCTTCGAGGGCCTGCCGGTGCCCTAAGGGATCCCTAAAGGATCAGCCCGAGACCGGCTTCGCCGTTACTGGGAGAACCCTTTTCCGAAGAACCGATGAACGATACCCGCGAGATTCTCCGCAAGATCCGCCGCCTCGAGCTGCGCACGCGCCGTCTCGTGGAGTCGTCGTTCGCCGGCCAGTACCAGAGCGTCTTCAAGGGGCGCGGGATGAACTTCGAGGAGGTCCGGCCCTACACGCCGGGCGACGAGATCCGCGCGATCGACTGGAACGTCACGGCCCGCACGGGGGAGCCCTACATCAAGAAGTTCACCGAGGAGCGGGAGATGACGGTGATGATCGTGCTCGATGTCAGCGCCTCCGGCGACTTCGGAAGCGTCAGGGAGAGCAAGCGCGAGATGGCCGCCGAGGTGGCGTCGATCCTGGCTTTCAGCGCGATTCACAACAACGACAAGGTCGGCCTGCTCCTCTTCAGCGACCGCGTGGAGCTCTTCATTCCGCCCAAGAAGGGGCGGCTGCACATCCTGCGACTCATCCGAGAGATGCTCTTCTTCTCGCCCAAGGGACGCGGCACCGATCTGGCCGGGGCCCTCGAGTACATGAACAAGGTGATCACCCGCCGCGCCGTGGTCTTCGTCATCTCGGATTTCCTCACCGGGGATTTCACTCGCCCGTTGACGGTCTCCGCGAAGAGACACGACATGGTGGCTCTCAATGTCGTCGATCCCGCCGAGGAGGCACTTCCCGATGTCGGAGTCATCCTCCTGGAGGATCCAGAGACCGGGGAGCAGATCGAGGTCGACACTTCCCGAAGAGCCATCACAGGAAACTACGCGCGGCTTGCGGAGGAGCGATTCAAGGAGCTCGGGACGGTCTTCGGATCGCGCGGCGTCGACATGGTGCAGCTGCGGACCGACAGGGACTATTTGCCTGTGCTCCGCAGCTTCTTTGACAGGCGTGGCAGGAGGCTTGCGGCATGACCAATTCCACCGCCCCCGTCCAGCAACCGGGCATCAACTTCCTTCCCGGAGCGGGAGGTGCGGGGGCCGCCCCGACACCCGCTCCCATCCATGACATCGTCGGGCCGCTTCCCTTCTTCACGGGACCGCTCTGGGTCATCGTTGCCGTCCTGTTAGCGGTGGCCGTCGCGGGGGGTGCGTTCTGGTGGTTTGCCGGTCGCCGGAAGGCGAAGCGCCTCACGCCACGCGAGACTGCGCTTCGTGAACTGGAAAAGCTCCGCGCCTCGCTCTCCGAGGGGAGTGACCATGATTTCGGAGTCGTTGTCTCCGGCGTGCTGAGGCGTTTCCTCGGGGAGGCGCTGGGCCTTGCCGCCCCACGTCAGACGACCGAGGAGTTTATGGAATCCCTCCGCGGATCGCTCCGCTTCGTGCCCGCCGAGCAGGAGGCGCTCGCGGAATTCCTGCACAGGTCGGATTACCTCAAGTATGCGCAGGGGGAGGCGACGGCGGAGCAGCGCGAGGCACTGATCGTCGCGGCCGAGTCGTTTGTAAGGAGCGGTGAGGCCACGGAGAAGGGATCGGTCACGTCGCCCCCTATTTCTGAGAAGACACCGGTGAACAAGGAGGCCCCATGAACCCCCTCTTGCTCGCCTCAGGCTCGTCGTTTTCCTTCGCCCATCCCTGGGTGCTGCTTGCGTTGCTAGCGCTGCCGCTCCTGGCCCTCCTGCGCGGCAAGATCGGCGGCACGCCCGGCATTCTCTTCTCCTCCACGAAGCTGGTCATGGCGGTCGGTAAGCGGCGCCGCTCCCGTGCGGGCGCTGTCCTTTCCTCCCTGATCTACGGTGCCATGGCCTGCCTGATCGTCGCCCTAGCACGCCCCCAACTCGGCAGTACGCTGGAGAGGATTCAGGCAAGCGGGGTCGACATCATGCTGGTGCTTGATGTCTCCGGCTCGATGGCGGCCGAGGATTACACGATCGGTTCCTCCAGGTCGAACCGCCTTGATGTCGTCAAGAAGGTCACCCGCGAGTTCATCGAGGCGAGACCCAACGACCGCATCGGGATCATCGCCTTCGCGGGGCGTCCCTACCTCGTCAGTCCGCTCACGCTCGACCACGACTGGCTGATTCGGAATCTCGACCGCGTCCAACTCGGGCTCGTGGAGGACGGGACGGCCATCGGTTCGGGTCTCGCCACGGCCGTGGCGCGCCTGAAGGACCGTGACGCCAAGACCAAGCTGATCGTCCTGCTGACCGACGGCGCCAACAATGCCGGGAAGGTGCTTCCCCTCACCGCGGCCGAGGCCGGTAAGGCGCTCGGAATCAAGATCTACACGATCGGCGCCGGCAGCAGCGGCCCTGTCCCGGTGCCGATGAAGGATCCCTTCGGCCGCACGGTCTACCAGAAGGTGGTCTTTGAATTCGACGAGAAGCTGCTCGATCAGATCGCGAAGATCGGTGATGGGAAATACTTCCGTGCCGCCGACACCCGCTCCATGGACGCCACGTTCAAGGAGATCGACCGCCTCGAGAAGACGAAGATCGAGGTCGAGAAGACCGCCGAGTACCGCGACTTTTTCCCCTGGCTCCTCGGCCTGGCGCTCCTCCTGCTGGGCGCCGAGGCGCTTCTCTCCCAGACCCTCTGGCGCCGCCTTCCCTGATTCACCGCGATGCATCCGTTGCTTTTGACATCACTCGACGACGACCTGCGGGCCGGTTCCCCCGGATGGCTCTGGGCGCTGCTGCTGCTCCTTCCGCTCCTCTGGTTCTTCGTCGATGCCGCGCGCCGGCGCGGGGCGCTGCTGGCCAGGATCGTTGCGCCGCGCCTCCAACAGCAACTCACCGGACAGGTCAGTCCGCTGAAGCGGAATCTCCGGACAGGCCTCCTGCTGGGTGCCATCGCCCTGGTCATCGTCGGGTTGGCGAAGCCGCGACTCGGTTACAAGGAACTCGAGATCAAGTCGAAGGGCCGCGACGTGATCATCGCGATCGACACCTCGCGCAGCATGCTCTCGACCGACACCGCCCCCACGCGCCTGGGGCGCGCCAAGCTGATCGCCCAGGATCTTCTGGCTTATCTCAAGGGGGACCGCGTCGGCCTGATCGCCTTCGCCGGGGAGGCCTTCCTGCAGGCGCCGCTGACCCTCGACAAGGGGGCCGTGCTCACCTCGCTCGAGGATCTCGACACGAACACCATTCCCAAGGGTGGCACCGACATCGCCTCGGCGATCCGGATGGCGATCGCGGCCTTTGGCAAGGGGGAGGGGATGAGTCGCGCACTCGTGCTGATGACCGATGGCGAGGATCTCGAGGCGAGCGGAGTCGAGGCGGCCAAGGAGGCTGCTGCCGCCGGAATCAGGGTCTTCACGATCGGATTCGGCTCCCCCTCCGGATCACTCATCCCCGTGCGCACCGAGAACGGCCGGAATGATTTCGTGCGTGACGAAAGCGGAAGACCCGTCACCTCGAAGCTCGATTCCTCGCGGTTGGCGGAGATTGCCAAGGAGACGGGCGGCTTTTACCAGGCCTACGGCCAGGATGCGGCGAAGGCGATCTATGAGAAGGGAATCGTCCCGATGGAGGAGCAGGAGAGCGGGACGCTCAGTTCGCGCAAGCCGATCGAGCGCTACGCATGGCCCGTCACCGCCGCGCTGATCTGCCTGACCATCTGGTCTCTGCTGGGCGAGGGGCGCCGGTTCCGGAGTGCAGCGCCTCTCCTCATCCTTGCACTCCTTTGCGGCGGTTCCATCGGGAGTGTGTCGGCATCGGGTCTCACCGATTACCGGGAGGGGAACTACCAGGGGGCGTTGAAGGACTTCGAGAACCGCCTTCAGAAAGGGGCCACGGCGGAGGAGATCAGGTTCGACGCCGGAGCCGCCGCCTACAAGGCCGGGGACTACAAGAAAGCTGCCGGGTATTTCTCCGAGGCGATGACCTCCGCAAAGCGGAAGATCCGTGATGATGCAACCTACAACCTGGCCAATGCGCTGGTCCGCAGCGGCGAGGCGGCGCAGGAGACCGAGGCGAAGCTGGCGGACTGGAGGAACGCCCTCCAGCATTACGAGACCGTGCTGAAGTCGGATTCCGGCAACACCCGTGCCAAGGAAAACCGGGAGATCGTCCGCAAGCTGATCGAGGATCTGAAGAAGAAGCAGGAGCAGCAGAAGAAAAACGACAAGGATAAGAGGAAGGATCAGAAAGATCAGAAGGACCAAAAAGACAAACAGGATCAAAAGGAGAAGCAGGACCAGAACAAGGACCAGCAGCAGAGTGACCAATCGCAAGGTGGCGGTCAGGGTCAGAAAGATCAGAAGGACCCAAAAGATTCCAACGATCAGAAAGATCAGAACAAGGATCAGCAGAAGGATCAGCAGCAAAAGAACGACCAGCAACAGCAGGGTCAGGGCGGCAAGGATGAGAAGCAGGATTCCAAGGATGGCAAGGAGGAGAGCAAGGGCCAGCAGGGACAACC
Organism: Verrucomicrobiia bacterium; assembly: GCA_040380225.1. Taxonomy (GTDB): domain Bacteria; phylum Verrucomicrobiota; class Verrucomicrobiia; order Chthoniobacterales; family UBA6821; genus UBA6821. The sequence goes on from JBEIJN010000006.1 coordinate 11,145, forward strand.
CACGCCGACGCCCGCCCCTTCACCCTCTCCCGATCAGGGGAAGGGTGGCGCCTCCAAGGACCAGCAGAAAGATCAGCAAAATCAGAAGGATCAGCAGTCCCAGCAAGGCCAGCAGCAGAAAGCCGATCAGCAGAAGCAGCCGCCTGCCAATCAGGGAGCGAAGCCGACACCCGCACCCTCCGCCCCACCCAAAAAGGAAGGTGCCCTCGGGGGCGGTGAGAAGGGTGACAAGAAAGAGGAGCAGGGTGCCGATGCCGCCGCGGAAGCCGAGGAGGGAAAGGATGGGAAGATGTCACCCAACCAGGCCCGCGCCCTTCTCCGTTCGCTTCAGGACGAGGAGCAGCATGTGCTCAATCACCAAAACCGCGCGGTGGAACAACCGATTCGCGACTGGTAGGATCAGAACGATGACCCGCCCCTTCTCCGGATCCCGTTTTCTCACCCTGGCCGCCCTGGTCGGCCTCGCCACGGCGAGGTGCGCCCCGGCGGATGTCACGGTGACCTCGGAGCTTTCCCGCCCCGAGGTGGCGGTGGGTGAGATGGTGGAGCTTCAGGTCCGCGTGAATGGGGCCCAGGGGGCTGAGGTTCCCCAGGAGCTTCCCGTGGAGGGTCTTCAGATCCGGTTGACCGGACAGTCCACTCAGGTGCAGATGGTGAACTTCAAGGTCTCCTCCTCGGTGCTCTACAGCTACGCCATCCTGCCGATGCAGGCCGGCAACTTCACAATCCCCTCCGTCCCTGTGTCTGCGGGTGGACGTCAATTCAGGACACCCGCGCTCCGCCTGACCGTGCATGACCGGCCGGCCAGTACTGCCGTCACCCCCACTCCCTACATTCCGGCCCCGCAGGTGATTCCTCCCTCCCCCGCTTATCCTCAACAGCCCGGAGCCAGGATTCCCCGGCCACAGCAGCCCCCGGCCTCCGGGCGGATTGCCTTCGGTGAGATTAACTGCCCGAAGAGGAGTCTCTATGCCGGGGAGATGGTTCCCGTGGAGATCCGCTACTACTTCGATGCCCGCTATCCCGTGCAGATCAGGGGCAAGGTCGACTTCGGGAGCGAGGGGATCCTGGTCGAGCGCTTCCCCGATCCCAAGGAGAGCCGCGAGGAGCGGGACGGCATCGAATACAATGTCCTGACCTTCCGGACGCTTCTCTCGGCAGTGAAACCGGGCGTGATCGACATCCCTCCCGCCAAGATCGACAGCCAGATCCAGATGCCGGGCGCCCTTCCTCCCGGCTTCGACGATCCGGTCTTCCGACAGTTGATGGGCGGGCAGTCCCCCTTCACCCAGAGCAAGGATGTCGCGGTGAAAACGGCGCCTCTCCGTCTGGAGATCCTCCCGCTTCCCAAGGAAGGGCGTCCCTCCTCCTTCGCCGGTGCGGTGGGTCAGTTCGACCTTGATGCCGTGGTCCAGAATCCAAGGCCCGCGCCGGGCGATCCCGTCACGCTCACCGTCAAGATCGGCGGCAAGGGGAACTTCAACGGGATGGGGGCCCCCGTGCTCACCGGCACCGAGGGTTGGCGCAGCTATCCCCCGACCGACAAGTTCGACAGCTCCGGCAGTTCGGATGGCTTCGCTTACACGGGGGTGAAGTCCTTTGATTTCACGCTCATCGCCCAGGAGGCCAGGCAATCCTCGCCCGGATCCGAGTTCTCCTACTTCGATCCTTCGACGGCGAAGTACGTGACCCTCTCCACCAAGCCGCTTCCGGTGGATGCCTCGCCGGGAGCTCCGACGAACACGGCCGCCGCCACCTCGGCCACCTCGACCGATTCCAAGACGCCGGCGAATGCCGCGGCAACCGCTTCCGCCAAGGATGTCGCCGCCGTCAAGGAGGGTGACCCGATTCCCGGGATCACGTTGCGTCCCTGGAGCACCCCCGCTCATCGTTCCGAATTTCTCATCGCCGCGGCGGCCATGATCGTGGCGACGCTGGCGCTTGCCGGCATTCTCTACCTGCGCGATCTGCAGGCTCGCGGCGGGACCGCCTCCTCACGCCGTCGTCGCCGGATTGCCCACCTCTGGTCCTCGCTCAATGCCGATGAACTCGACGCCGCCTCTTCCTACGATGCCGCCGTCGAGTATGCCGGACTGGTCGCTTCCCCCTCGGAGAAGCGCGACGCGGCGATCGCCTCGCTCTCCGGGCGCCGCGATGCACTGAAGTACGGATTCGGAGGTTTCGTTCCGCTCCCGCAACCGGAGAGGGAACAGTTGCTGCAAACCCTCCGCGAACTCGCCAAATGAACCGCACGTCGCCGTTGCATTCCGTCATCGTCGCCGTTGCCGCCCTCACCATGGGGATCCCGGCTTCGGTTTCACCGCTCCGCGCCGGAGCTCCCGAGCAGGCCTCGTCGGCGGCCGAAGCGCTCCGCTCCGGCCATCCGCTTGATGCCCTCGCCCGCTACCGCTCGCTGCTGACCGACCCGGCGTTCCTGAAATCGGGGTCCCCCGAACTCTGGTACAACCGCGGTCTTGCCGAGGAGAAGACCGGGGAGAACGCCGCCGCCTCGCTCTCCTTCCGCCGTGCCCTGCTGCTCGACCCCGGCTTCGCCCCTGCGCGGCGTCAACTTGCCGCCGTCATGGGAACGCTCGGTCTTTCCGTTCCCGATGATTGGAAACCGCGGCTCTGGACCGTTGTCCATCCCGACAGCCTGATCATCATAGGCGCGGCGGTCGGTTGGATCGGGACGCTTCTCTTCGTGCTTCTGCTCTTCCGGGGTTCCCGCAGGAAAGGGCTCATCGCGCTGGCCCTCGTCGTCCTGATCGCTGGGCACGGGGCCTCCGTGTTCGGCACCCTCATCGATCCCCGCCGGATCGCGGCCGATCAGGCCGTCGTCATCTCCAAGGCCGCCCCCACTCTCCGCGCCACCCCGGCCGACAGCGGAACCCCTGCCGGAACCGTCGCCCCCGGCACCCTGATCAACGTGCTGTCGCGCAACGGCGCGTGGTGGTATATTGCGGCAGGCCCCGGCCAGACTGGATGGATTCCCTCCGACACCGTCACATCGCTGCTACCGATCGCATCCCCGGCGTTGTCCGAAAAGCGCCCCTGACGCTCGCGGGGGCAGCGATCGCATACCTGTTCGTTACCCAGGCGGCGAGGCTCGGAGCCGATGCCTCGCCCTACGCCGCTTTTGAGAAGACGCTGACAGCTCCGGCTGAGGACCCTTTCCCCACGATTGCCCCCTTCCGCGCAACCTACCGCTTCGGTTGGGAGGGGGTTGGCGCCGGTGGCGCCACGGTCGAGGTCGCACGCGGCGCGGATCCCAATCGTGATCGTAATCGTGATCGGGATCGGTTGAGGGTAGTGGCCAAGGGAGGTCCCAACAGCCTGATTCGCAAACTCTGGAACTATCAGGCCCTGTATGTCGGTGAATCAAGTGATGACGGGGGCGTCCCTTCCTGGTTCCGGATCGACGAGGAGGTTGCCAAGGGAGACCTGCTCAGCGAGGCGGTCTTTGGCAATGACAGCGTGCTGGCCTGCCACCGCTTCGTCTGGGAGCCGAAGCCCTGGACCTTTACGCAGCTTCCGGGGGTGAGGGATCTCTTCGCCGCGATGCTCTTCGTCCGGAGTCAACCGCTCCGCAACGGCGACCGGCTGAGGCTCACGGTATTTCCCGATCAGAATCCCTACCTGGTCGACCTGACGGTTGCCGGGCGCGACACGCTGACCATCCTGGGAAAGAAGACCCCCGCCATCCGCTTCACCATCCGGATCCAGACAATCGAGACACGCGGGCCGAACGCAGGCAGACTTACCCCTCACAGGAAGTTCCGCTCCGGGCGCGTCTGGATGAGCGATGACGCGCGCCGTCTCCCGCTCCGCGCCGAGGTCGATGTCTTCATCGGCTCAGTCTTCGCCGAACTCTCTACGCTCACCCCAGGCCTCTGAGGAGAGATGGGGGGGAAATGACTCGCGCAGAGGCGCAGAGGCGCGGAGAGAAGAGAAACTGCAAAGCGTTGCTTGCGGAGGGAGGAAATAAAAAATGGGGGTGGCTGCAAGCGATTGCCCCATTATATTTTCTCTCAGCGCCCTTGCGCCTCTGCGGGAGAACTCTTCAGCTTTGCGGTTTTACAATCGCGAGATCAGGAGTTCGCGCTGGAAGACGAGTTCCTTGGGCAGGTGGCTGTAGAGCTTCATGAAGAGCTCGTCCTGGAGGACCAGCTCTCTGTGCCACTCGGCCGGATCGATCTTCTGGAGTTCCTCGAAGGCCTCCGGCGAGCTCACTCCCTCGAGCCCCACCATATCGAGGTCCTTGTACTCGGGAACCCAGCCGATGGATGTTTCGAGCGCATGGGCGCCCTGCTGGCAGCGCTGGACGATCCACTTGAGCACGCGCATGTTGTCGCCGAAGCCGGGCCAGAGGAATTTCCCCTCGGGGCTCTTGCGGAACCAGTTCACATGGAAGACGCGCGGCAGGTGCTTCACGAAACGGCGCATCTCGAGCCAGTGGGCGAAGTAGTCCCCCATGTTGTAGCCGCAGAAGGGGAGCATCGCCATCGGGTCGCGGCGGACCTGGCCGACCGTTCCGGCCGCGGCCGCGGTCATCTCGGATCCGACGGTGGCGCCTAGGTAGACTCCATGAACCCAGTTAAAGGACTGGAAGATGAGGGGCATCGTCGTGGCGCGGCGGCCTCCGAAGACGATGGCGCTGATCTTCACTCCCTCGGGGTTCTCCCACTCGGGATCAATGATCGGGCAGTTTTTTGCAGGCGCGGTGAAGCGGCTATTCGGGTGGCTTGAGAGGACGGGCTTGCCTTCGGCGTCGAGTTGGCCGGGCTTCCAGTCGTTCCCCTTCCAGTCGATGAGGTGGGCTGGTGGTTGCTTGGTCATTCCTTCCCACCAGACATCGCCGTCATCGGTCAGGCCGACGTTGGTGAAGATGGTGTCGTGCCGGATGGAGTCCATCGCCATCGGGTTGCTCTCGTAGGAGGTGCCGGGCGCGACGCCGAAGAATCCGGCTTCCGGGTTGATGGCGCGGAGCCAGCCGTCGGTGCCGGGCTTGATCCAGGCGATGTCGTCGCCGACGCAGGAGACCTCCCAGCCCTCTTCCTTGAGATGCTGGGGCGGGATGATCATGGCGAAGTTGGTCTTGCCACAGGCGCTCGGGAAGGCCGCGGTGACGTAGGTCTTTGCCCCGGTGGGATCCTTCACGCCGAGGATGAGCATGTGCTCGGCCATCCATCCCTCGTCGCGGGCCATCGCCGAGGCGATGCGCAGGGCAAAACATTTCTTCCCGAGCAGGGCGTTGCCGCCGTAGCCGGAGCCGTAGCTCATGATCAGGCGATCCTCGGGGAAGTGGGTGATGTAGGTGTTCTCGGGATCGCACGGCCAGGCGACGTCCTTCTCGCCGGGGGCCAGCGGCTTGCCGACCGAGTGGATGCACTTCACGTACTGTCCGGTTCTGGCAACCTCGGGATACACTGCCGACCCCATGCGGGTCATGATGCGCATGTTGGCCACCACGTAGGGGCTGTCGGAGAGTTCGATGCCGTACTGGGAGATGGGGGAGCCGACGGGCCCCATGCTGAAGGGGATGACGTACATGGTGCGGCCCTTCATGCACCCCTCGTAGAGACCGTTCATCGTGGCCTTCATGGCGGCGGGATCGCGCCAGTTATTGGTGGGGCCGGCGTCCTTCCGGGACTTGCTGCAGATGAAGGTGCGCTCCTCGACGCGGGCCACGTCCTTGGGGTTGCTGCGGACGAGCAGGGAGTTGGGGCGCTTGTCGGGGTTGAGCCGGATGGCCGAACCGGAGGAGACCATCAGTTCGCGCATGGCCTTGTCCTCGGGCTCGCTGCCGTCGCACCAGAAGACGGCCTCGGGCTTCGTGATTTCGGCAATCTCCTTCACCCACTCCACCACGGCGGGTATGGAGGGTTGTTTGCTGCCGGGTTTCGCTGCTTCGTGCGTCGTGTTGCTCATGGCCTTATTTTGCGTTTTTTCCGAAGTGGTCGCAAGCTGCATCCCAGACTTGGGGAGAGAAAAAGAAAAAAGAAAAAAGCGGTGTGTTTGCGGATGACAAAGCGCTCTGGGCGGCTTACTTTGAGTGAATATGGCAACCAATCCCGTCCTCGAGCGCGCAGATTTCGAAGTCGTCCCCGGTACCTCCGGCACCATGACCCTGCGGGGCACCGTCAATAAGTCGGCCATCCTCCTGATCCTCACGATTATCGGCGCCGCCTACACCTGGTCCGCCACGCGCAACGGATACTCCACCGCCGGCATGGGATACGCCACGGTGGGAGCAATCGCCGGCTTCATTCTGGCGCTGGTCACTGTTTTCAAGCAGTCGTGGGCTCCCGTCACCGCGCCGATCTACGCGCTCTGCGAGGGGCTCTTCATCGGCGGAATCTCCGCCATGTACGAGGCCAAGACGGGCGGCATCACCCTCCAGGCGGTCATGCTGACCTTCGGCACCTTTGCCGGAATGCTCTTCCTCTTTCAGGGGAACATCCTCCGGGCCACCCCGATGTTCGTGAAGGTGGTGGTCGGTGCGACCCTCGGGATCATGCTGACCTACCTGCTCGGCTTCATCCTCTCCTTCTTCCACATTAATCTCCCCATCTTCGGCGGTGGCCAACTCGGGATCATCTTCAGCCTCGCGGTCGTCGTGATCGCCGCCCTGAACCTCATCATCGACTTCGAGTTCATCAAGCAGTCGGCAGATTCCGGATCCGCTCCGCGGTACATGGAGTGGTACGGGGCCTTCGGTCTGCTCGTGACCGTTGTCTGGCTCTATATCTCGATTCTGCGGTTGCTCTCCAACCTCTCCGGCAACAACCGGTAAGGTTTGGGATTCGGGCGCCGCGCGTTGTTGTTGCTCGCTCGCCGTAGGATGACTACGGCTTCGCTTACACGCCTAGCGCGGCATCCCGACTTCCAACCCTTGTGCTAAGGTGAAGAATCCATAAAAATCCCTGCGCTTCACCAGTCATCAGGTTCACCCGCCCGATGGAAGAGTGTTAGCATCATGGCTTAAGGCCTGCAGACTTACAGTCCAATGTCTGCGGCTACGATTCGTAATGGAATCTCAATTGGGCAATCTCGAGGTTCTTTCCTGAGATTCGGTAAACCATTCGGTGTTCGTCAGTAATGCGTCGTGACCAGAAACCGGCGAGGGCGTGCTTCAGCGGTTCCGGTTTTCCAATCCCCTCGTAAGGTGATCTGCTCGTGTCACGAAGGAGTTCATGAATCCTGCGAACGATCTTTTTGTCAGTCTGCTGCCAGTGGAGATAGTCATCCCATCCCTGAGGGGAGAAGAGAAGATTCATGCGGAAGGAGCCTTCTCCAGATCCTTCAGTTTTTTGGAAACCGTCTTTCCCTGATCGAGACTTTCAATGGAGTCGAGAAGGCGCCTCGCATTGGCTGGAGATCGGAGCAGATAAGCGGTTTCCTGAAGTGACTCGAAGTCCTCTAGGGAGAGCATCACGACGGCCTGATCGCGGTTGCGGGTGATGATGACAGGGTCATGATCCTGGCAGACGCGATCCATCGTGGAGGCAAGATTTTCCCTGGCCGCAGAATAAGTGAGAGCCGTCATATGGACAGCATCCTGTACATTCTTTTGCTGGTCAACCTGAATCCCAATCCACTTCTACAGCCTGCCAAGGTGTCGGATTCAGTTTCTAAAAGTCTTCGGTCCTTAGGGAAGCGCTGATTTAATCCCATGAAGGCCTCTATGCGATTTAATCAGCGCTTCCTTAGTCTAAAAAAAGAAAATCTCTCACCGGGGCAAGACAGGCTGGGAGTTTTTATTTCCCGGCGATCGGGAGTTACATGATTGGTGTGGAAAAGGGTGGGTTGCTCAATCTCCAATTGGGGATTTAGGCTTTTTTCCTGAGTTGGCTGGCCCGGCCGTTGCTTCGCGTCTGTTACGGTTGAGTTCCTGATTCAAAAATCTCTGCGTCTCCGCGCCTCTGCGGGAACCTTCTGACGTTTGCCCAAATTTTCCCCATTGCGTCTCGACATCGGGGCGCTGGGTGGATACCAAATCAAGGCTTCGATTTCTTTTCCCGACTCATGGACCTCGACCTGATCCTTCACTTTCTGAACATCCCCTGGGTGTTCCTCCTCTGGACCACGTTCCTGAAGTCCTTCATCTTCCTGAACCTCACGATCATCGTGGTCTCGGTGACGGTGTTCGCAGAGCGCAAGGTCAGCGCCTTCATTCAGGATCGTGTGGGGCCGAACCGCGTCGGCATCCCGCTGACCCTGATCGGCGGCAAGAAGGATTCCTTCTTCTTTGGCCTTGGTCAGATGGTCGCCGACCCGATCAAGTTGCTGACCAAGGAGAACTTCGTGCCCGGCGGTGTCAACAAGTTCTACTTCTGGCTCGCCCCGAAGCTGGTGATGATCCCTCCGATCCTGGTGCTGGCGGTCCTGCCCTTCGGGAGCACTCTTTTCGGGGTGGAGATGACGATCGCCAACCTGAACATCGGCGTCCTCTACATCTTCGCGATCGCCTCGCTGAGCGTCTACGGCATCACGCTTGCCGGCTGGGCCTCGAACTCGAAGTTCCCCTTCCTCGGCGGCATCCGTTCCTCCTCCCAGATGATCTCCTACGAGCTCTCGATGGGCCTCTCGATCATTCCGGTCTTCATGGTCTGCGGCTCGCTGAATCTCAATGAGATCATCGACTGGCAGGTGGTGAACGGCTGGCTGGTCTCCCCCTTCTGGCCGAAGGGCTTCTCGGTCGGCTCCCTGCTTCATCCCGCCGATGCGCTCCATGCCTTTGTGGCTGGGGTGAGCCTCCAGCGTCTACTGCTCTGGATCCCGCTCCTGATATCCTTCGTGATCTTCCTGGTCTCGATTTTCGCCGAGACCAACCGCCTTCCCTTCGATCTTCCCGAGGCCGAGCAGGAACTCGTCGGCGGCTACCACACCGAGTACGCCTCGATGAACTTCGCCCTCTTCTTCCTGGGCGAGTATGCGGCGATGTTCGCTGGTTCCGGCGCGATCGTCTCCCTCTTCCTTGGCGGCTGGAGCTGCCCACTGATCCCCGACGGTTCCCACGGCTGGTTCTGGGGACTGGTCAACATCGGGGTCTTCTTCGTGAAGGTCTCCCTCCTGCTTCTTTTCATGATCTGGGTCCGCTGGACGCTCCCCCGCTTCCGCTACGACCAGCTGATGAAGCTGGGCTGGCTGGGCTTCTTCCCGATCGCCCTCTTCAATATCTTCCTCACCGCCGTCATCCTCGCCCTCGTGCGCAACTGACCCCAACCCACACCACGCCATGGCCATCGTCGTCGAACGTCCCAAGCTGACCCTCGCGGAGAAGTTCTATCTCCCCGCCGTGCTGGCCGGTCTCGCCATCACCTGGAAGCATCTCAAGCGCGCTATCTTCAACAAGGGGATCGTGACCATGCAGTATCCCGAGGAGAAGTGGGACGCGAACATGCCCGACTGGTACCGCGGCGCCCCGACGCTGGTCGCCGACGAGCATGGCAAGGACCGCTGCGTCGCCTGCCAACTCTGCGAGTTCATCTGCCCGCCCCGCGCGATCACCATCAAGCCGATGGAGATCCCCGAGGGGGACAAGTGGCGCAAGGTCGAGAAACGTCCCGAGGAGTTTGACATCGACATGACCCGCTGCATCTACTGCGGTCTCTGCGAGGAGGTCTGCCCCGAGCAGGCCATCTACCTCCGCAAGGATTACTCCATCACCGGTCTCAACCGTGCCGAAATGGTCCACGACAAGGAGACGCTCTACAAGTTGGGCGGCGTCCGCAAGGGCCTCGTCTTCAAGTGGAACGAACTGAAGTAACCCCATCCCCCGGTTAAAAAGTTAAAAAGTTGAAACGTTAAAAAGAGCCGGCCAATTCAGCATCCAACTCCTTCCGGCACTCTTTTCATCCTTCATCATCCATCCTTTCCGATCTTCCTTCAATTCCTTCTGACTCAGGTTTCAAGTTTCAAGTCTCACCCTTCTCGCTAATTTTCCACCCATGCTCCTCACCGCCTTCTGGTTCTTCGCCTCGCTGATGATCCTCTTCGGATTGAGCGTCGTGCTGCTCCGTAATCCCGTCTCCTGCGCGATGTCACTGGTGATGTGCTTCATCAGCCTTGCGGCCCTCTTCGTGACCCTCGATGCCACGTTCATCGGCATCATCCAGGTGCTGGTCTACGCGGGCGCGGTGATGGTTCTTTTCCTCTTCATCATCATGCTTCTCGATCTCCGCACGGAGAAGTCGCGCCGCCTGAACTTCGGCGCAACCCTGGGCGGGACGCTGGTGGTGGCGGCATTCCTCTCAATCCTTGTCCAGGTCATCAACGCCGACCCCGCCCTCTCCAAGGCGCTTCCGGCCCTTCCTGCGGCCCAGCCCACGGATGTGAAGATGATTGGCTTCACCCTCTTCCATTCGTTCGCCCTTCCCTTCGAGGTGGTTGGCGTCCTTCTTCTCTCGGCGACCGTCGGGGTGATCGTCCTCAGCCGCAAGTCTCTCCGATAAACGAACAGCTTCCACGCCATGCCGACACTCGCCAACTACCTGATCGCCAGCGGCCTCCTCTTCGCCATTGGACTCGGCGGCGTGATGCTCCGCCGTAGCATCATCATCATCTTCATGAGCCTTGAGCTGATGCTCAGCGCCGCGAATCTCTCACTGGTCGCCTTCTCGCGCTACGGGCTTGTCTCGGGTCATCAGAACTTCGACGCGCAGGTTCTCGTCTTCTTCATCATCACCGTCGCCGCCGCCGAGGTGGCCGTCGGCCTTGCGATCATCGTCTCCCTCTACCGTGCCCGCCAGACGACCCATGTCGAGGATCTCGACACACTGAAATTCTGACGCCCGCCACGATCGCCCCAACGTTTCCGCCGATGCACCTCTCCACCATTGCCTGGATCACCCTCACGGTTCCGCTTGTCGCCGCCGCCCTGATCCTTCTGGTCACCCGCACCAGCAAGCCCTTCGCCGCCGGCCTCGCCATCCTCTCCGCGCTGATCACCGGCGTCGGCGGATGGACTCTCTTCCTCGGCGGGGCCGAGGGGACCTTCCAGGGATTCAACTGGATCGACTTCGACCACGCCTTCTCGATCCCCTTCGCCCTGGCGCTTGATCCCTTGAGCCGCACCATGCTTGTCGTGGTGACGACCATCGCCCCGATCGTCTTCATCTACTCGCTCGGCTACATGAAGGAGGAAGAAGGATACTGGCGCTACTTCGCCGGCCTCGCTCTCTTCCTCTTCTCGATGCTCGGCATCGTCCTCGCCGACAACCTGGTGATGATGTTCATCTTCTGGGAGCTAGTCGGCGTGAGTTCCTACATCCTGATCGGCCACTACTTCCGGAAGGATTCCGCCGCCGACGCCGCAAAGCAGGCCTTCCTGGTCAACAGGATCGGCGACTTCGGCTTCATGCTCGGCATCCTGCTCTTCTGGATCGCGACCGGTACGTTCACCTTCGGCGGGATCAACGAATCCTCCGCGGTCTTCATCCAGAACCCGACCCTCCTCGGTATCGCCTGCGTCCTGATCTTCTGCGGAACGGTCGGCAAGTCCGCCCAGTTCCCGCTCCATGTCTGGCTTCCGAACTCGATGGAGGGCCCGACCCCGGTCTCCTCCCTCCTCCACGCCGCGACGATGGTGGCGGCCGGCGTCTACCTGCTGGCCCGCATCTTTCCGATTCTCTCCTCCTCGCCCGGTGCCTGCGAGGTCGTTGCCGTGACCGGCGCGATCACCGCGCTCGGGGCCGGCATCCTTGCGACCCAGCAGGATGACATCAAGGGGATCCTTGCCTACTCCACCATCTCACAGCTCGGCTACATGGTCGCCGGAGCGGGACTCGCCGTCTCGGCGGCCCTCCCGATGTTCCATCTCTTCACGCATGCCTTCTTCAAGTGCCTCCTCTTCCTCACGGCCGGTTCCGTGATCCTCGGGATGCACCATGAGCAGAACATCTGGCAGATGGGCGGCCTCAAGAACAAGATGCCGGTCACCTTCCTGACCTACTGCTGCGGCATGCTGGCCCTCTCGGGTTGCTTCTTCTTCAGCGGCCACTACAGCAAGGATCTTATCATGGCCTGCTCTTGGGAGCATCACCGCACGGTCTTCTGGCTGCTGGTGGTCGCCGCGGCGCTCACCCCCTTCTACATGACCCGTCAGGCGCTGGTCGTCTTCTTCGGCAAGCCCCGTAGCGAGCACGCGAAGAAGGCCCACGAGTCCCCGGCCGTGATGACCATCCCGCTCGTCCTGCTCGCCATCCCGGCGGTCTGCGCCGGATATCCCTTCGTGGAGCATTTCTTCTTCCACTCGATCGGAACCCTCGCCGAGCCGGAGGTGCCGCACTGGGTCGAGATCGTCTTCGGAGCCGCCTTCTTCGTAGGCATCGGCGCCGCGGCGCTCATCTACCGCAACGTCGGCGAGAAGGATCCGATCCGCATCCCCTTCCTCGAGCATCGCTTCTACATCGACGACCTCTACTTCTGGATCGTCCGCGTCATTCAGGGTGGCATCGCCCGGATCTTCTCCTTCATCGACCGATGGTTCATCGACGGCATCCTGGTCCGCGGCAGCGCGACGGTCGTCTGGACGCTCGGCTTCGCCCTACGCTTCCTGCAGGTCGGAAACCTCCAGGCCTACGCCTTCTTCTTCGGAGCGGGCGTTGTCGGACTCATCTACCTCCTCCTCACTGTCAAATAGCACCATCCCTTTCCTGACATGAGCCTTCTCCTGATCCTCACGATCCTTCTGCCGCTTGCGGCATCCCTCCTCATCATGGTGGGGGCGGACCCACGTCGCACCGCGCTCGGTGCCGCCGTTGCCAACCTCGCCGCATCCCTCGTCCTCTTCTTCGCATACGACAGGATTGATGGCGGATGGCAGTTCCTCTCCGAGTGGAAGATCCTTCCCAAGCTCGGCATCAACATGACCCTCGGAGCCGACGGTCTCACCCTGACGATGCTCCTGCTTGCCACGCTCGTGACGGTCTCCGCCCTCTGGGTTGCCCCCAAGGTCGGCAAGCACGAGGGCCTCTACTACATCTCCCTCCTCTTCATCTCGGCGGGGGTGATCGGGGCATTTGCCTCGCTCGATGTCCTCTTCCTTTACTCCTTCCACGAACTTGCCCTCATCCCGACCTTCCTCATGATCGGCATCTGGGGATCGGGTGACCGCCAGGCCGCCGCTTGGAAGGCGACCATCTACCTCGGTCTCGGAAGCTTCGTCCTGCTGATCGGATTGATCGCCCTCTACCTCAGTATCCCGGCGGGACACCGGACCCTCGACCTGCGCGAACTCGACCAGATGGCCGCAACGGGTGCCTTCCATCCCTCCGCTTGGATCTACCTGATTCTGCTCGTCGGTTTCGGGTCGCTGGTCTCGCTCTTCCCGTTCCACTCCTGGGCGCCCCCGGCCTACGCCTGTGCCCCCGCCCCCGCGGCCATGCTCCACGCCGGCGTTCTCAAGAAGTTCGGTCTCTACGGCCTGATCCGCATCGCCCTTCCGATCTTCCCCGAGGCGATGCACGAACTCAACGGCCTGCTTCTTCTCCTCGTGGTCGGAAACATCCTCTACATAGGATATGTAACCGTCTCTCAGAAACGGCTCGACTGGACCGTCGGCTACTCGAGCGTCATGCACATGGGGTATATCTTCCTTGGTCTGGCAGCGCTGAACCTGATCGGCATCAACGGCGCGGCCCTCCTGATGTTCGCCCACGGCCTCTCGGTGGCCGCGGCCTTCGCCCTCTGCGGCGAAATCCGCAGCCGCACGGGAACCCTCGACTATGCGGAACTCGGTGGTCTCGCCAAGGCCACGCCTGTCCTCGGGCTCCTCTTCGGCTTTGCCGCCATGGCCTCGGTCGGTCTGCCCGGATTCGCCAACTTCGCCGGGGAAATCCTCGTCTTTTTCGGCGCCACGGCTTACGGCCCCGCGATGATCATCCCTGTGATCGTCGGAGTCTGGGGTGTCGTGATCTCGGCGATCTACATGCTCCGCGCCTACCGCAACATCTTCTGGGGTCCCATCGCGCAGCGTTGGGAGGGCCTCGCCGACATCGGCACGGGAGCCAAGTGGAGCGTCATCCTCCTGCTCGTGCCACTCATGATCGCCGGATTCTATCCCCAGCTCATCCTGAAGATGGTTGGCACCGCCCTTCCCCGATAACAGCCACCCGTTGACCTGCTTCCCGTGAATACGCTTCTCCTCGAAATCGCAGTCGTCGTCCTAGGCATCGTGCTCCTCCTTGTGGAGGCCTACTCGAACCGCGCCAACAAGAACTACCTTGCCTACACCGGTGCGGCCGGCCTCTTCGGCGTGCTCGTCCTGAGCTTCTTCCCGATGCACGCCCCGGCAGCGGGATCCCCCTCGGCCGCCTTCATCACCCACGATGTCCTCTCGGTATTCTTCGTCCGCTTCACCCTGATCGCCACGATCGTGACCCTGCTCATGATCCCGGGCTACCGGCCCGTGCTGGAGCGTTACCTTCCCGCCGAGCGTGCGGGCGGAGGTGTCGGCGAGTTCGCCATCCTTCCCCTCTTCGTCTGCGCCGGGTTGATGTGGATGGTCTCCTCCATCGACTTTATCATGATCTTTGTCTCGCTGGAGCTCGCGACGATCACCCTCTACATCCTGGCGACCTACCTCCGGCAGAACACAGCCTCGCTGGAGGCTGGCACCAAGTTCCTGATCCTTGGGGCCCTCTCCACGGGATTCATCGTCTACGGCATCTCCTGGATCTTCGGGACGACCGGCACCACCAATCTGCTCGCCCTTCCCGCCGCCATCCAGGGGCTTCCCGAGAGCGCGCTCATGCCCCTGCTCTTCGGGATCGCGATGGTCCTCGTGGCCTTGAGCTTCAAGATCTCCGCCTTCCCGTTCCAGTTCTGGGTTCCCGATGTCTATCAGGGTGCCCCGACGCCGGTGACTTCCTTTCTCTCCGTTGCCTCGAAGGCGGCGGGTTTTGTCGTCCTCATCCGCCTGCTGGTTGTCCTTGGCACGGTTCCCGTGATCTCGCACAAGCTCCATGCGGTGATCACCCTGCTGGCGGCCCTGACCCTGATATTCGGCAACTTCGCCGCGATCCCGCAGACCAACATGAAGCGCCTGCTCGGATATTCGAGCGTCGCCCACGCCGGTTACCTGCTCATGGCGGTGGCCAGTCTCGGCTCGAAGATGGCGATCCCCGTCATCGGATTCTACCTCGCCGGTTATCTGGCGATGACGATGCTGGCCTTCGTGGTCCTGACCGTCGTCTCCGAGGTGACGGGTGGCGACGAGATCTCCCGCTTCAACGGCCTGGGCCGCCGTTCCCCGCTCCTCGCGGGCGCCATGCTGCTTGCCAGCGCCTCCCTGGCCGGCATTCCTTTCACCGCGGGATTCATCGGCAAGTTACTCATCTTCGAGGTCGCCATCAATCAGGGCCACTACGGGCTCGTGGCACTCGGTTGCGTCACCGTTGCCGCCGGCTTCTACTACTACTTCAAGGTGATCCGCGCCATGTACTGGCAGCAACCCGCCGAGGAGACGCCAATCCGCGTCACCTTCACGGTGAAGCTCCTCATTGCGGTGCTCGGAGCCGGAATCCTCGCCTTCGGCATCTACCCGGCGCCGCTCCTTTCCGCGCTGCGCTGATCCGCTGATTTCCCATGCCGGCTCTCGACAAGCCTCTGGCCGAACTGGAGAAGTACCTGGGGATCAATCCCCGGCCCGGGGATTTCGACGACTACTGGGCTGCTGCCCTGCGCGAACTCGACGCGACGGATCCAGAGCCCGAACTCGTTCCAAGCTCGGAGATCGATCCGCCCCATGCCGAGGTCTTTGATCTCTGGTTCCGCGGTGTGGGAGGGGCCCGGATTCATGCCAAGTATGCCCGTCCTAAAAAGAGCACGGGAGCCATCCCTGCTCTACTTCAGTTCCACGGCTATGCCGGAAACAGCGGCGACTGGCATGACAAGCTGGCATGGACGGGGCAGGGGATTGCGATGGCCGCGATGGACTGCCGCGGGCAGGGCGGGCAGAGCGAGGACAACACTCCCGTGCGGGGGAACACCCTCAACGGCCATTTCATCCGGGGACTCGACGATGCTCCGGATAAACTGCTCTTCCGCAGCATCTTCCTCGATACCGTGCAACTCGCACGGGTCGTGATGTCATTCCCGGAAATCGATCCCGCGCGCATCGGCACGACCGGAGGCTCGCAGGGTGGCGCCCTCTCGATCGCCTGCGCCGCCCTGGAACCCCGCATCAGCCGCTGCGTCTCGATCTACCCCTTCCTCTCCGACTACCAAAGGGTCTGGGAAATGGATCTGGCCAAGGACGCCTATGCCGAACTCAGGGCCTTCTTCCGTCAAGTTGATCCGCGACACGAGCGGAAGGAGGAGATCTTCACGCGCCTCGGCTACATCGACGTGCAGCACCTCGCCCCCCGCATCGGGGCGAAGGTCCTCATGGCCCTCTCGCTGATGGATAACATCTGCCCTCCCTCGACCCAGTTCGCCGTCTACAACGCGATCCGCAGTCCCAAGGAAGCTGTGATCTATCCCGATTTCGGACACGAGGGGTTGCCCGGATTCGGCGATCGAGCCTTCAATTTTCTGCTCGGACTCTGAGTATGCCGCACGATGCGGCAAAGGAAGAGGGCGTCGCGGGAACGGCTCCGCAGGTCGTGCTCCGAGGCATCAGGCTCGCCGGATTCCGCTGTTTCGAGTCACTGGAATACGAACCGGGGCCCCGTCTCAGTTTCCTGACCGGGCAGAACGCCCGGGGGAAGACCTCCATCCTGGAGGCGGTCTGCATGCTGCTGCGGCTCCGTTCGCCCAGAACTTCCGAAAACCGGGAGATGGTCCGCTTCGGCGGGAGTGCCTTCGCACTGGAGGGTTTGGTCGAGGCCCGGGCCCATAAGGCAGCTACCCGTCTCTCCTTCACCTGCACTCCTCCTTCCCGCATCCTCAAACTGGATGGAGTGCCCCAGTCCTCCACGGCGGATTATCTGTCGCAGGGAAGGATTGTCTGGTTCGGCAGTGAGGATCTCTCACTGGTCAACGGCACTGCGGAACGCCGCAGGAAGCTCCTCGACAGCGCCGGCCTTCAACTCGGGGGGTCGGGACTCGGGGCGACCTACGGGCGCGACCTGAAGAGCTACGAACGGGCGCTCCGATCACGGAATCTCCTGCTGCGTGAAGGAAAGACGCGTGCCCAGATCGAGGCCTACGACATTCCCCTGTCTGAGAGCGGGGAGAGGCTCATCATGGCTCGTCGCCGTTTAGTGGAAGCGCTGGCGCACCTTGCCGCTTCGGCTTGTGCCTCGATCTCGGCGGAGAAACTCGAGCTCTCCTACGCCCCCGGTGCCGGCCTCCCGATGCGGGAGGCTCTCGAGGCCAGCCGCTCCGAGGAGATCCGTCTTCGACAGACAAGGGTGGGACCTCAAAGGGATGATGTCGCCATCCAACTCAACGGCATCCCTGCGGGATCTTTCGCCTCCGAGGGTCAGCGCCGCACGGTGGCCCTCGCCCTCAAGTTGGCGGTTGCCGACCTCCTGACCAGGGAGAACGGAGCCGCTCCGCTTTTGCTTCTCGACGATATCTTCGGCGAACTCGACCCATCCAGGCGAGATGCCCTGCTCGCGGGGATGCCCGCCGATTCCCAGGCCCTCCTGACCACGGCGGATCTTGCAGGCATCACCCTGCCCTCCGGTTCCGTGGTGCACCGTCTGGAAGAGGGAGGACTCCGTCCCGGTTAAAGAGTGGAAAGGTTTGCCGGTCCCGCCGTGCCGGATGACCGCCCGTCATAGATCCTTTCCTCGGGGGCTTTTTTGACGTACCCAAGGAGTAGGCATGTCGATCTATCTCCGCACGCTCCGCTACTTCCGGGCTTTCACAGGCCAGACCCTGCTTGCGGTGGCTCTGATGACCATAGGCATCGGCTTCAATCTCCTGAAGCCGTGGCCATTCAAGTACATCGTCGACGGGGTCCTTGACACCTCGCATGGGACGGCCGAGGCGCGTGCTTTCGTGAAGCAATGGTTCGGGTGGACCGACGGATACGGGGCTGTGATCGCTCTCTGCGTCGCCATGGCCGCGATCGCCCTGCTCTCCGGCCTGGTGAATCTCCTCTCCAACGTCCTGCTGATCCGCATCGGACTGAAGGCGCTGCTTCATCTCCGCACCCAGCTCTACACCTGCCTGCAGGCTCTTCCGCTGCAGTTCCACGATGCCCGGCGCAGCAGCGACTCCTCCTTCCGCGTCGCCTACGATTCGCAGTCGATCCAGACGATCTACAACAAGGGCTTCGCCACGATCTTCGGCGCCGTGGTCACGCTCGTGAGCGCGCTGGTGATCATGCTGCGGATGAACTGGCAACTGACCGTGGTCTCCCTCGCGGTGCTTCCCCCGGTGGTCTGGTCGATCCGCTACTACGGTGACCGGATCCGCCGGGAATCGACGACGATCCAGGAGAGGGAGAGCGACCTGCTCGCCACCGTACAGGAGGGGCTCGGATCGATCCGCATGGTGCAGGCCTTCGGCCGCGAATCCCACGAGGTGCAGCAGTTCCTTGCCCACGCGACGCGCAGCCTCGAGGCGAACTTCCGGCTGAACATGACCTCCAGCCGTAGCGCTCTCGTGGTCGGAACGCTCATGGCGCTGGGATCCGCGGTCATGTACGGGGCCGGATCGCTGCAGGTGCTGAAAGCCAACCTCAGCCTCGGCGACATGCTGGTCTTCGTCGCCTACCTGGCAACCCTGTACCAACCGATCGAACAACTGACCTACACCGCATGGGCCCTGGAGGGGGCGGCCGCAGGAGCGCAGCGCTGCTTCGAGGTACTCGACCGCGAGGAGGAGACGAAGGATTCCCCCGGTGCCGTTCCCCTCGGTGTCGCCAAGGGGGGGATCACCTTCGCAGGGGTCGCCTTCAATTACGACCCCAAGGCACCCGTGCTTGCCGGTGTCGACCTCGTGATTGCTCCCGGAGAAACGGTCGCCTTTGTCGGGGGAACCGGCGCGGGCAAGAGCACGCTGCTCTCCTTGGTTCCGCGTTTCTACGATCCCACGGCGGGCGTGGTCCGCATCGACGGGCATGATCTCAAGTCACTGACCAAGGCCTCGCTCCGTTCCCAGATCGGCATGGTCCTTCAGGACACCCTGCTCTTCTCCACCAGCATCCGGGAGAACATCGCCTACGGTCGCGAGGGGGCGACGGAGGCCGAGATCATCGAGGCGGCGAAGCGGGCGCAGGCTTACGATTTCATCATGGCCCAGCCGCAGGGCTTCGACACGCCTGTCGGGGAGAGGGGAGGGCATCTCAGCGTCGGCCAGCGCCAGCGCATCGGGATCGCCCGGGCCTTCCTCAAGAACGCCCCGATCCTCCTCCTTGATGAGCCGACTTCCGCGCTCGATCCCTCCACGGAGAAGGCGATCATGGAGACGATCGCTGAACTGATGCGTGGCCGCACCACGCTGATCATCACCCATCGGCTCTCGACGGTGCATCATCTCGGCCGCGTGGTTCTGCTGGAGCACGGACGCATTGCCGAGCAGGGGACCGGGCCCGAGCTTCTCGCCGCGGGTGGATCCTACGCGAAGCTTTATCACGCAGCCGGCCACCACGCCGGAGAGAAGAAAGAATCATGAAACGCAAAAAAATCATCGTGCTTGGATTCATGGGTGGCATGCCCATCGCCGGAGTCATCTGGCAGCACATCCATTACATCGTCGGCCTGCAGCGGCTGGGCCACGAGGTTTACTACGTCGAGGACACGCTGAACTACCCGTACGATCCGGTCGCTTTCAATGTCTCCGACGATTGCTCCTACGCCGCTCAGACGCTGGGACGACTGGCCGAGGAGCACGGCTTCCAGGGACGCTGGGCCTACTGCGCCCGCTACAAGGATCCGATGGAGAGCGCCGGAATGTCGCTTTCCCAACTCAAGACCCTCTACAGGGAGGCCGACTGCGCCCTGAATATCTGCGGGTCACACGACATGAACGACGATCTTCGTTCGATCCGGCATCTGATCTACGTCGAGAGTGATCCCGGGGTGGAGCAGATCAAGATCGACAAGGATGATTCCGCCACCATCGATTATCTCAAGGAGCACCGGCACCTCTTCACCTTCGGCGAGAATATCGGCACACCTGCCTTCGCCGTTCCCACCCACGGATTCAACTGGCTTCCGACCCGTCAACCCGTGGTCACCGATCTCTGGTGCCCCACGGCCGAGGCGCCCGCGCCCGATCCCGCCGCCCTGTTCACGACGATCTGCAACTGGTCGACCAGCGGCAAGAAGGATATCGAATGGCGCGGCTCGAATTACCTCTGGAGCAAGTCGCTGGAGTTTCTCCGGTTCGTGGAGGCGCCGAAGCGTTCCGGGGAGTCGTTCGAGATGGCGACCGACATCAAGAAGGAGGAGGAAAGGGCTCTCTTCGAGAAGAACGATTGGAAGCTCGTCCTTCCGCACGACCTGAGTGTGGATTGGAACGGCTACCGCGACTACATCCGCAACTCCAGGGGAGAGTTCACCTGCGCGAAGGACCAGTACATCCGTCTGGACACAGGTTGGTTCAGCGACCGCACCGCATGCTACCTCGCGGCCGGTCGTCCGGTGATCACGCAGGAGACCGGATTTACTTCCCACTACGGAGGGAAGGAGGGGCTCCTCTCCTTCTCCAGCATGGAGGAGATCGTCAATGCCGTTGCCTCGATCCGCGCCGACTACAAAAAGCACAGCCGCGCCGCGCTTGCGATCGCGCGCGAGGTCTTCGAGGCGGAGAAAGTACTCAAGTCCCTCTTGGATCGAGCGGGAGTCTGAAGAAAAGCGGGCACTGATGATGAATAATCAGGAAATCAGGAAATCAGGAAAAGGTGATGATTTTGCTGACCGTGAACTAAGTGCTAGGGTTATTGAATCGGCGATTCAGGTTCACAAAGCTTTGGGGCCAGGGTTTCTTGAGTCTTTTTACGAAGAAGCACTGGGTATTGAGCTGACTGAAAAGAGAATCCCCTACGAGAGGCAAAAAACCATACGCATTGACTATAAGGGGCAACCTATTGGGGAACATCGTCTGGATCTTTTGGTGGATTACCGGCTTGTCGTGGAACTCAAAACGGTAGCCGAATTAGATTCGATCCACTTTGCGGTTGTTCGTTCCTACATGAAGGCATTGGGGCTGAACTCGGGGTTGATCCTCAATTTCTCAACGATGCCCCTTACCGTGAAACGGGTTGGTCCACATTCTCCTTCAGTTCCTGATTTCCTGATTTCCTGATCCATGACTTCCTCCCTCCCTCCCGTCTTTGTCGGTTGCGGATTTGCCGCGAAGTATCCCGAAGGGGGAGGGAATTTCTCCGTGCCCCTGCAGTACCTGACGGGGCTGAAGCGGCTGGGGTGTCGAGGGGTCTGGTTGGAGGTACTTCAGGAGAGTGGTGACCCGGAAAAGGATGCCCGGTGTGTCCGGAGTTTTCGCCGCCGGATGGCCTTCTACGGTCTCGAATATTGCCTGCTGCTCCGCCCCCCGCAGATTGGGGGAGGTTCCGAGGAGCATTACCCGGAAGGGATGCGGGCCTTCGGAATGCCGCTCAAGGAACTCCGAGAACTCGCTCCCCATTCCTTCCTGCTGAATCTCAGCTACTCAATCAAGCCGCCGCTCACCAATCTCTTCGGCCGCCGCCTGCTCTGTAGCCTCGATCCGACCGAGGTCCTCTACTGGATGGATCAGATGGAGATGGGGCAGTCCTGCCATGACGAGTTCTGGTCGATCGGACTCTGCATGGATGCGATCGATCCGCGTCTCCCGAAGCCCATCGTCCCCTGGAAGAGTTACTTTCCCCTCGTCGACACGGAACTTCTAAAGCCTCAGCCTCAGCCGCGCCCGGCCGGAAAGCCGCGCTTCACGACGATCGGCCAGTGGTATTGGGACGGGAACATCATGATCGGCGGTGAGTGGCGCGATTACTCCAAGCAGGCCGCCTTCGCCCCCTACATGGATCTCCCGAAACGGGTGCCCGAGGCGGTCTTCGAGCTTGCGATGAATCTTAATCCCGATGACCCCGAGCGCCGGCGCCTCCGCTCGCTGGGATGGAAGGTAGCCACCCCGCATGCCCTGACCCGCACGCCTGAGGCCTACTACCGCTATCTGGCGGGGGCCACGGCCGAGTTCACTGCGGTGAAGCTTGAGGCGATCATGGGAAGTGGCTGGCTGAGCGATCGCGCCGCGGCCTTCCTTGCCCTTGGTCGCCCCGTGGTCACCGAACCGACCGGTGCCGAGCGCTTCCTCCCGAAGGATTCGGGAATGCTCTTTGTCTCCAACCTTGAGGAGGCGGTTGAGGCCTCGCGCCGTGTGCTGAAGGATTGGCCAGCCCTCGCGAAGGCCGCTCGATTCACCGCCGTCGAATGCTTTGACTCCGTGCGTAATCTGCGCCTGATGCTAGGCAATTCCTAGGCTCATGATCCTGCCCGGAGTGTGCACCCATCGATCCATGTCGGTTCGATGAGCATGGCTCTCGGTGAGGTGGAGAGAGCAGTCTCGCCTGCGTGGATCATCTGCACCAGAAGGTCGACCGCGGCGGCTCCCGTGCGGTCATTGTGCTGGTCGACACCCGCCCAGTCACTGCGCTCGGGGCGTGCCTCAAGTTGCACGAGGGCCGTTATTTCGGGCACCTTCACGCCGAGTGCCTTCAGCCACTCCTCCACGACATGGTAAAGCGTCAGGATCGCGTCCGGACGATGACGTTTCCACCATGAGATGAATTCCGGGGAGGGTTTCGAGTCACCGCCGCGATGATAGAACGGGGGAACCCGGTCGCGTGCGGGGAGCTCACGCTGGGCGATCAGAAACCCCGCGGTGAAGCGTCCCTGCACGAGTTCATCGATGCCGTGTTCAAGGACCAGTGCGGGACGCCGTCGACCGGAGGCAAGGATCCGTGAGAGGGCGAGTTGGGCGACCGCATGATGATCGGCGCAGGCAAACGGTAGCCGGGGATCCTCCGTTCTCACCCCCGTGACGACGCATGGCATGGCGGTCCAGAGCGGGGCCAATGTGGAGGGGAGGCGGTTGCTCTTCATGAGGCCGGTGAGGATGCACCCCCTCAGTCCCCTGGCCTGCAGGATCCGCAGAAGTCTCTTGCCATCGAGGGATGTGGCCGGCTCGTTGATCTCATCGAGGATGTAACCGAGGGCCACGGCGCGGGATCTGCACCCCCTCACGTAGGCCGGGATGGTCGGGTGGGAGCGGAAGGCCGAGGGATCCTCGTTGAGGTTGAGCAGGGCGATGGTCGCCCGCTCCCCTCTCTGTTCACCAATCCTGAGCTGGGACATCAGGTGGGCGACGACCGCATTGCGGCGGTAACCGATCCGTTTGGCCGCCTTCTCCACGCGTTGCCGGGTGGCCTTGGGGATGCGGGGATCATGACGCAGTGCCAGCGAGACCGCTGATTTGGTCAGTCCCGTGAGGGTGGCGATGTCGGCCAGGGAGGGTGGCTTGCGGGGCGCTTTCATTCAACTGTCAAGCATCCTGCCCCTTGCCAATCGCGGGGCGCAAGTTTCAACCTTCCCCTCATGTCCTTCACGATCGGAATCGACTACGGCACCAACTCAGTCCGCGCCCTTGTGGTGCGCTGCAAAGACGGCAAGGAATTCGGAAGTTCCGTCTTCCATTACCCGAGCGGAAACCAGGGGATCCTGCTCGACCCCAAGGATCATCATCTCGCCCGCCAGCATCCCAGCGACTACCTGCTGGGTCTGGGGAAGTCGGTCAAGGGTGCGCTTGCCGAGGCAGGGAAGAAGCCCGGCTTTTCCGCCGACCAGGTGATAGGTCTCGGTGTCGACACCACGGGATCGAGTCCGATTCCCGTCGATCGGAAGAACCGCGCCCTGGCGATGGATCTCAAGTGGAAGCGGAATCTTGCCGCCCAGTGCTGGCTCTGGAAGGACCATACCTCATGGGAGGAGGCGGCCCGGATCACCGAACTCGCGGCCAAGCATCGTCCCGCGTATATCGCTAAATGCGGCAACACCTATTCCTCCGAGTGGTGGTGGAGCAAGATCTGGAAATGCCTCAAGGTCGCACCGAAGGTCTTTGACGCCGCCTATTCGTGGGTTGAGCTTTCGGATTGGATCCCGTCGGTTCTTGCCGGAGTGGAGGATCCGCTGAAGGTGAAGCGGGGCATTTGCGCCGCGGGTCACAAGGCGCTCTACAGCGACGAATGGGGTGGGTTGCCCGACAAGAAGTTTCTGACAATGCTCCATCCCAAGCTCGCCTCGCTCCGCGACCGTCTCTATGGGAAAGCCCACGATGCCACGGAGCCGGCCGGCAGGCTTTGCTCCTCATGGGCCGCGACGCTCGACCTTCCTTCCGCGATTCCGATCGCCATCGGCGAATTCGACGTCCATTACGGGGCTGTCGCGTGCGGTGTCGCCGAGGGGACGCTC
This sequence comes from Verrucomicrobiia bacterium, assembly GCA_040380225.1. GTDB lineage: Bacteria > Verrucomicrobiota > Verrucomicrobiia > Chthoniobacterales > UBA6821 > UBA6821. Next base: position 35,513 of record JBEIJN010000006.1, read on the forward strand.
GTGAAGGTGATCGGCACCTCCACCTGTGACTGTGCTGTCGTCCCGATGACCAAAAAGGTGGCCGATATTCCCGGCATCTGCGGCATCGTGCCGGGAGCGATTCTACCTGGGTTCTTCGGCGTGGAGGCCGGACAGTCTGCGGTCGGTGACATCTTCAAGTGGTGGGTCGAGGGAATCTGCGGAGGAGACGCGGCCCTGCACGGAACCCTGACCCGGGAGGCCGTCAAGCTGAAGCCCGGCCAGAGCGGCTTGCTGGCGTTGGACTGGCACAACGGCAACCGCACCATCCTGGTCGATCCTCTCCTGACCGGAGGAATAATCGGACAGACCCTGCATACCACACGGGCCGAGATCTACCGGGCACTGATCGAGGCGACTGCCTTCGGGGCACGAGCCATCATCGAGCGGATCCGCGAATACGGTGTTCCCGTCAAGCGGGTCGTCTGCGCCGGAGGCATCGCCGAGAAGAACACTCTCCTGATGCAGATCTACGCCGACATCACCGGTTGCACCATGCAGGTGGCCGGATCGAGTCAGGCCTGTGCCCTTGGATCGGCCATCTCGGCCTCGGTTCTGGCCGGGGCTCACAAGGACTTTCAGGCGGCGCAGAAGGCGATGGTGAAGATCAAGCCAAAGGCCTATGTCCCCAATCCCGTCTCGAAGAAGACCTACGACGAACTCTTCGCACTCTACCGTGCATTGCACGACGCCTTCGGCGGCGTGAACCGCAAGGCCGACCTTTCCGGCGTGATGAAGGAACTCCTCGCCATCAGCAAGAGAAGCCTTGCACGGTCCTGATCCGGTTCTTCTTCTCACCACGTACCGATACTTTTCATGAAAAACATCCCCAACCCCGAAATCTGGTTCCTCACCGGCAGTCAGCACCTCTATGGAGAGGGGCCGCTCCGTCAGGTTGCCGAGAACTCCAAGGCTATCGTCGACCAACTCAACGCCTCGGGCCGACTCCCTCTGAGGCTTGTCTTCAAGCCCGTCCTGACCCGCCCTGAGGAGATTCGGGCCACGCTGCTCGAGGCCAACGGCGCACCCGATTGCGCAGGCATCATCACCTGGTGCCACACCTTCTCCCCTTCCAAGATGTGGATCAACGGCCTGCTCCAGTTGCGTAAGCCGCTTCTCCACCTCGCCACGCAGTTCAACCGCGATCTGCCCTGGGCCGAGATCGACATGGACTTCATGAACCTCAACCAGGCCGCCCATGGCGACCGGGAGCACGGGTTCATCCATGCCCGCCTGCGCCTTCCACGCAAGGTGGTCGTGGGCCATTGGAGCGACGGCGAGGTGCAGGACCGCGTCGCCGCCTGGATGCGAGTCACCCGTGCATGGGCCGACTGGCAGAAGGGCAGGTATGTCCGCTTCGGCGACAACATGCGTCAGGTCGCCGTGACCGACGGAGACAAGGTCGCCGCGGAGGCCCGCTTCGGGTTTTCCGTGAACACGCACGGTGTCGGGGATCTTGTCGAGGCGATGGAGGCCGTCGACGACGCCTCTGTCGACAGCCTCTGCGCCGAGTATGCGGAGACCTACGACGTTGCTTCCCCGCTTTGCAAGGGGGGCGACCGCCACGCGATCCTTCGCTACAACGCCCGGCAGGAGATAGGTCTGCGTTCCTTCCTTGAGCAGGGTGGATTCACGGGGTTCAGCGACACCTTTGAGGATCTGCACGGCCTCTCCCAGTTGCCCGGTCTCGCCGTCCAGCGCCTTATGGCGGAGGGTTATGGTTTTGCCGGCGAGGGTGATTGGAAAACGGCCGCCGTCGTCCGCGCGATGAAGGTCATTTCGGCGGATCTTCCCGGAGGAGCCTCCTTCATGGAGGACTACACCTACGAGCTCAACCCCTCGGGTCAGCTGGTGCTCGGATCCCACATGCTGGAGATCTGTCCCTCGATCGCCGCGGAACGGCCCCGTCTCGAGGTGCATCCCCTCGGGATCGGTGGTAAGGAGGATCCCGCCCGCTTGGTGTTCGATGCCCGTGCCGGCGCGGCCGTCAACGTCGCCCTCATGGATCTCGGCAACCGCTTCCGCTTCCTGGTCAACGAGGTTGACGCCATTAAGCCTCCCCACGAACTTCCCAAGCTGCCCGTGGCACGGGCCGTCTGGAAGTGCCGTCCCGACTTCAAGACAGCCATCGGCGCCTGGATCCATGCCGGAGGTGCCCACCATACCGGTTACAGCTACGCGGTCACCCCCGAACACATCGAGGATCTTGCCGAAATCGCGGGAGTGGAGGTGGTGGTCATCGATGCGGAGACAAGGATGAGGGAGTTCCGCCAGCAACTCCGCAACAACGAGATTTACTATCATATCGCCCCGGGCCTCGGTCGCGTGTAAAAATCATCCCATCATGAATCACCATGACATCCGCGAGGCCTGCTGCGAGGCGAATCGCCGTCTTCCTGCCACGGGCCTCGTCGATCTCACCTTCGGGAATGTCAGCGTGATCGACCGCGCCGCAGGAGTGCTTGCCATCAAGCCGAGCGGTGTTGACTACGCCGACCTGACGCCGGAGCGGATGGTGATTGTCGATCTGGAGGGGAATGTGGTCGAGGGAACGCTCCGTCCCTCTTCCGACACCCCGACCCATCGGAAGCTCTTCCTGGCGTTCCCTGGAATCGGCTCCGTGGTCCACACGCATTCGCGGAATGCCGTGGCCTTTGCCCAGGCGCTCCGTCCGATTCCCTGCCTCGGCACGACGCACGCCGACCATTTCCGGGGTGAGGTGCCCGTCACCCGTCACATGACTCCAGAAGAGATCTCCGGCGACTACGAGTGGGAGACAGGCAAGGTCATCGTCGAGGCTTTTGCGGAGCGCGATCCGCTTGAAGTGACGGGCGTCCTTGTCGCCGGCCATGGTCCCTTCGCCTGGGGACCCACCGCTTCCAAGGCGGTGGAGTATGCGCTGGCCCTCGAGATCTGCGCCGAGATCGCCCTCAAGACGCTGGCCTTGAATCCCTCGGTTGGGGAACTCCCCGTGGCGCTGCGTGAGAAGCATTTCCTCCGCAAGCATGGCAAGGATGCCTACTACGGGCAGACCTACCCCGTTTTCAGCACCTAATTCCCCACCCCCTGAACACGACCCCCGTCACCCTCGGTTGGTGGGTCAACGGGGCCTCGATCTTCGCCTCTAACATCGGATCCGAGCACATCGTCGGCCTTGCCGCGATCATCGCCTCCTATCTCTACTTCAGGGGCTGAGCCTCAAACTTTCTGGCAGTAGCTGACGCCCGCCTCGGCCAGCCAGGCATCTAGGACGGCGGCATTGCCGAGCGAATCCTCCCAGTCCATCTCCGGAGTTTGCTGTCTCCCCTCGGCAACGGCAAGGGCCACCGCATCGATCTCGAATCCGTAAAGATCATGATCGGGGGTTCCGCTCCGCAGAGTCCGCGTCTCACCCCCCTTCTCGTTGTGGATCCAGATCTCCGCCTCCCCGGGATAAATGCCCCAGGGGCGGTTCAGGGTGATCGTTCCCAACTCTCCTTCCAGACGGACTTCATTGGTTCCATGGAGTTGAAGTCCGCTCTGGATCATGGCGATGAGTCCATCGGAGAATCGCAGGATCGCAGCGGCGGTGAGATCGGTCTTCTCTCCCGGTTCGAGCCGCGCAAATCCACGGACCTCTTCCGGTTCGGCATGGCGTTTTCCAAAGACTTCCCCGGCCACCATCCGGGCCATCGAGACCCCGTAGCAACCGATATCCAGGATCGATCCGCCCCCGAGAGCGCGGGCGACCAACCGGTGACTCGGATCATACTCCCCGAGATAGTAACTGAAGGTTGCATGGATCATGCGGATCGGTCCGATCTCGTCGGATCGGATCAGTTTGCGCAGGGTCTCCGTCTGGGGATGGCAGCGGTACATGAAGGCCTCCATGAAGAAGACCCCGTGCTTTCGCGCCGCGCCGATCATCTCCTCCACCTCGGCACGGTTCATGCCTGCGGGCTTCTCGCAGAGGATGTGCTTGCCTGCTTCGGCGCAACGGACGGCCCACTCCCGGTGCATCGGATGGGGTGGCGCGATATAGACTGCATCGACCTCGGGGTTTTCCAGAAGGGCCGCGTAGTCGGCATGGGCATGGGGAACGCCGTGCTGTTCGGCAAACTTGGCGGCATCCTCCGAGGTTCGGCTCGCCACGGCCAAAAGTTGCCCGGACGAGGATTTGGAGAGTGCCTCCGCGAAGCGATGCGCGATCTTTCCGGTGCTGAGAATGCCCCAGCGGAGTTTGGATGAGGTCATCGGGAAAGGAAAAAGGGGGAATGAAAAATGAAGAGGAGCTTCTTGTGGGGGAGATTAAGCAGCCCTGTAACTTTAGAACCTTCCCCACTTTCACTTCAGATCCCACCCATCTCGATTATCCGCTCGTATTCCCTGGGGGCGATCGGCATCACGCTGAGGCGTGACTGCTTAATGAGAGAGATCTCCGCGAGGGGCTTCTCCCCCTTGATCTCCTGAAGCGTGACGGGTGAGGGGAGGGGTTTCATGGCGGCCAGATCGACGCAACTCCAGTCACCCTCCTTGGCGGTCGGATCGGGGTAGGCTTCCTTGACGACCTTGGTTATGCCGCGCACGGAGGGATCGGTGACGCTCTGGTAAAAGAGGACGAGATCCCCTTTCTTCATGGCGCGGAGATTATTCCGGGCCTGGAAGTTGCGGACACCTGTCCATGCGGTCTGTTTCTCCCTGATGAGGTCGGCCCACGAGTAGGCGGAGGGTTCGGATTTGACGAGCCAGTGGTTTGCCATGGAGGCGTTTTAGCCTGTTTTCCGCCAAAGATCCACAAGGGGTGCAATCCCCTTTTAGCACTTCAACCCGTGCCTCTTCCCGCTATGATCCTGACCTCATGGCAGGCAAAGGCCTCTTCATCACATTCGAGGGTTCCGAGGGGTGCGGCAAGTCGACCCAGATCGGACGCCTTGCCGCGCGCCTGCGTGATGCTGGCCGTGAGGTGGTCCTCCTGAGGGAGCCGGGCGGAACCCCGATCGGGGAGCAGATCCGTCATCTGCTCCAGTATGATGAGTCCGCCGGCGCGATGACACCCGAGGCGGAACTGCTCCTCTTTGCGGCCAGTCGTGCGCAGCTTGTGAGGGAGGTGATCCTACCTGCCATGGAGCGCGGGGCCGTGGTGCTGTGCGACAGGTTTTTGGATTCCACGACGGTCTATCAGGGAGTGGCCCGGGCGCTGGACCGACAGGATGTTGCGGCGGTCAATGCCTTCGCCGTCGGAGGGACGCTTCCCGATCTCACCCTGCTCCTTGATCTCGACGCCGCCGAAGGACGCCGCCGTGCGGCCTCCCGCAAGGGGCCCGTCGACCGGATGGAGCAGGAGGGGGAGGAGTTCTACGAGGCGGTGAGGCGCGGCTATCTCGAACTCGCCGAGGCGAGCCCCGGTCGCTTTGCCGTGATCGATGCCTCGGGCAACGAGGCCTCGGTGGAGAGCCTCATCACGGCCGTACTTGCGGAACGCTTCAACGGGGGGGCTCATGGCATTTTCTAGGGAAGAGGCGTTCCGGTTGCTCGAGAAGGCCCTCGCCGAGGGGCGCCTCGGCCATGCCTACCTGATCTCCGGCGGGCCCGGGTCGGGTGTCCGGGAATTCGCCAATGAGGTGGCCGGTCTCTTCCTCGGCGCCGGGGCCATTCATGTGCAGCAGGATCCCGACTTCCATGCGATCGAGCCGGGTTCGAAGTCCCGCCGCATCCTGATCCAGCAGATCCGGGAACTGGAGGAGGCAATCCACCGCACCCCGGAAAAGGGATCTCGCAAGGTGGCGGTGATCCGCGACGCGGACCGACTCATGGTTCAGGCTGCCAATGCCTTCCTGAAGACTCTTGAGGAACCCTCGGAGGGATCGCTTCTGCTGCTGACCACGCAACTTCCCGAGGCGCTTCTCGAGACGATCCGCTCCCGCTGCATCTCGGTGGTGCTCCACTCGGCGCACCGCCCGCCCGCCGGATCGCGCGAGGAGAAGCTCTCGGCGGCGATGCCCCGTTTTTTCGGGCCGGAAGCCCGAACCGATGCGACTGCGGCCTTCGGCCTGACCAGACTCTTCCGGGATCTGCTGGAGGAGGTCCGCGAGGAGGCCGAGGAGCGGATGAAGGAGGAACTCTCCGCGGAGAAGGCGCATTTTGGAAAGACAACCGAGGGGGATTTCGAGGCAAGGGAGGAGGCCCTGAAAGCCTCGGCCGAAGCCGACGTGCTCGGGGAGCGTTCCCTGCTGCTCGGGGTGATGGCCGACTGGTTCGGCGCCTCGCTCAGGAGCTTGCACGGAAGGGGAGGGGCTCCCGACGAGGCGGAGTCGCGCCGGTTGCTCCGCTGCCTTGAGGCGATCGAAAAGCTCCGGGGAACCCTGGAACGCGGTGTTCAGGAGGGTCTTGCCCTGGAAGCGGGTTTTCTGGAACTCATGATCGCTTCGCGTCAAGAATAGGGAGTCATGAAGAAGCGTCCCGTCGTCCTCAAGTTCGGCACAGGCATCCTCGCCCGCGAGGGGGGCTGCTCGCTCGACGAATCACAGTTCCGAAGACTCTGCGCCGAAATCGCGGGCCTTGTGGCCGCCGGCATTCCCTGCGTTGTCGTTTCCAGCGCCGCCGTCGCCGCGGGAGTCGATGCCCTGCGGCTCGCGAAGCGGCCTTCCGACCTTGCCGGCAAGCAGGCCTGTGCCGCCGTCGGCCAACCCGCCCTCATGAACGCCTACGCGCGGCATCTCGCGCGCCACGGGCTTCGTCCGGCCCAGTTGCTCCTTACCCATGACGACATCTTCGATGCGGGCCGCCGTCGCAATGCCAGCATCACCCTCTCCAAGCTACTCTCCTCACCAGGTGTCGTCCCGATCATCAACGAGAATGATTCGGTCGCCGTGGAGGAACTCCGCTTCGGAGACAACGACCGTCTCTCCGCCGAGGTCGCCCAGTTGGTGAAGGCCCGGCTCCTCATCCTGCTCACCAGTGCCGACGGGTTGCTTGGCCGCAGCAACCCCTCCGCCCGCGCCCTCCGCATCCCGCTCGTCACCGACATCGGTGAGGCATTCCGTCATGTGACACCCGACAAGGGGGAGCATTCCACAGGCGGCATGAAGGCTAAGCTCACCGCCGTCCGGACGGCCGTGGAGGCCGGGGTCGAGACCGTCATCGCCCATGGTCGCCTCAAGGGCATGATCGCGGGGGCCGTTGCGGGTGACGATGTCGGGACGCGCTTCCCCATCGTGAAGCGCAGGGCCGCCGCCCCACGCCGCAAACGATGACCGCCGCTCCCGCCCGCATCATCGCCATCGGACGGAATACCTTCACCGAGCTGGTGAGGCAGAAGGTCTTCTATTTCCTTCTTCTCTTCGCGCTCATCGTCATCGGCAACTCCGCCTTCCTTGCCAAGTTCTCGTTCCAGGAGGAGTTTCAGATGCTCAAGGATGTTGCGCTCGGCGCGATGTCCGTCTTCCTGAGCCTGCTTGCGATCCTGGCCACGGCAATGCTCCTGCCGCGTGATCTCGAGGACCGCACCATCTTCACGATTCTCTCCAAGCCGGTTCCCCGCCACGAATATCTCCTGGGCAAACTGCTCGGCGTCGTCATCCTCCTCGCCCTCTCCACGATCGTCATGGGGGCGCTGTTCCTCGGTGTGCTTTTCCTGAGGGAACAGGCCGCGCTGATGGAGACTCAGCGATCCCTGTCGGGTTCGCCGCAGGAGCTGGCCACGGCCCTCGACGCAGTCAGGAAGGGAGCTTTCAGTTGGGATCTCATCCCGGCGATGGCGATCCTGCTGGTGAAGGCAATCCTGCTCTCCTCGCTGACACTGCTCATCTCCACCTTCGCCACCTCGGGCATCTTTGCGATCCTAGTCGCCACCTCCGCCTACTTCATCGGGCACCTGCAGGTCACCGCCCGCGAGTACTGGATGAGCGGAGTCGGGATCCACTGGTGGACCCGGATCTTCACGGCGCTGGTGGCCCTGATTTTCCCGGATCTTCAGGCCTTCAACCTCACCGATGACATCGTGGCGGGAACCGTACTGCCGATGAGTCTCTTCTGGCAGACCATGGCGCTTGGCGGCGTCTACACGGCCGTCTACTTTGCCGTCGCCTGCTTCCTTTTCCAGAACAGGGAGCTCTGATCACCATGACCGGCGCGATGAACCCGTTCCGCAGTCTGGCGGCCATCCTGATGCTTGCGGTCGCAGGGGCGCTCCTCCTCCCTTGGCAGATGGAACTGCAGCGCCTCTCCAAGGAGGCCCGATTCCGCACGACGCCGATCGACCTCTCGCTTCGGGAGCAGGTTGGCCAGTCGGGATTCCTCGCGGCCCTGAGCGGGTTCCGATCGCCGCTTGCGGCCTTCCTCTGGATCGAGGCACACACCGCTTGGGAGAAGACCGAGTGGGGGCGCATGACCCGGCTCTTCAACACCGTCACGACACTCCAGCCACATTCACTCCTCTACTGGGACATCGCGGCTTGGCACATGGCATGGAATGCCTCCGCCTCCGCCCTTCAGGACACCAAGCAGCAGAGCGAAGTGCTCCGCGAGCGGGCGCGCCGCCAATACATCGACCTCGGACGCGACTTCCTGGAGCGAGGCATCCGCAACAATCCCGGCAGCTACCTCCTTCAGGAGAGGCTTGGGATCCTCCTCCGCGACAAGGTCGAGGATCATTCGGGAGCGGCCGATGCCTTTGCTAAGGCAGCCTCCTTCCCGGACTCACCCGCCTACTTGAAGCGCTTCGCAGCGTATGAGGCGGCCAAGGTGCCTGGTCGTGAACGGGAGGCGTATGACCGCCTGCTCGTCCTCCACAACGAGGGCGGCAGGATGCGCGCGCCGAACCTGCTCACCATCCTGCGGAAACTGGAGGAACAGTTGAAGATCCCCGCCGCCCAGCGGATTAAGGAACCGTCTCCCGCTGCATCCCCCTCATCCCCCGCTCACCCGTCACCCTCCCCCCATCCCCAAAGCTGATGCGCTGCGCGATCCTGGGAGATATCCATGCCAATCTGCAGGCGCTTGAGGCCGTTCTAGCCGACGCGCGCGAGTATGGCTGCGGGGAGTTTTACACGCTGGGTGACGTGGTGGGTTACAATGCGAATCCTGCCGAATGCCTCGAGATCGTACGGGCATTGCCGGGGGCATGCATCCTAGGAAACCATGACCAGGCTGCCGCTGATGAGCGTCCGCTCGGCGATTTCAGTCCCGAGGCCGCCGCGTCGATCGAGTGGACCCGGCGGCAGTTGAATCCGGAGCAGAAGAGCTGGCTTGCCTCGCTCCGCGTCCAGCGCCAGATCCGCCGCATCACTCTTGTCCATGCCACGCTCGATTCGCCGCTCTCCTGGGGATACATCCGCACCGCGGAGGACGCCGCGATGAGCCTGGCCTGTCAGAGCACGCCGGTCTGCTTCATCGGACACACCCATGTGCCCAAGGCCTTCGCGAAGGGAAGCGGCGAGGTCCTACTCTTCGGGAACGAGGGGGAGGGGGTCCAGCTCCCCATGGATCGGAAGCTTCTGATCAATGCGGGCTCCGTGGGGCAACCGCGCGACGGCGATCCCAGGGCCGCCTACATGATTTATGACGAGGAGAGCTCGGGGCTCTGGTTGCGCCGGGTGGAATACGACATCGGGGCCGCCGCCGCGGCGGTCCGTGCCGCCCGTCTCCCCGAGAAACTCGCCGAACGACTGCACACAGGATCATGAACTCTCGCGCGTCCCGTCCGAAACGCATCCTTCTGGTGAAGCCGAGTTCGCTTGGCGATGTCATCCATGCGATCCCCGTGGTCTCCGTGATCCACGCTCACTGGCCCGACGCGGAGTTACTCTGGCTCATCCAGCCCGCATGGCGCACGCTTGTCGAGGGGCACCCCGGCGTCTCGGAGACGGTTCTCTTCCCCCGTGACAAGTTCCGGGGAGTGGCCGGATGGCTCCGTTCGGTGGCCTGGCTCGGAACCCTCCGTGACTGGAAGCCCGACCTGGCGATCGACCTCCAGGGACTGCTCCGCAGTGCCCTCTTTGCAAGGATCTCCGGAGCAGACCGCGTCGTGGGACTCTCCGATGCACGCGAGGGGGCGCGCCTGCTGCATGGCGGAAGAGTGCCTGTCTCCGGCAATGACCATGCGGTGTCACGCTATCTCGCGGTGCTCGATCATCTCGGGATCCCGAAGCCGGAGCGACCGGAATTCATCCTGCCCGCGGGGAGGATACCCGCCGGATTCCGCGCGACCGATCCCTATCTCGTTATCCATCCCTTTGCTAGGGGAGGAGGGAAGAGTCTCGATGCCGGACTGGTGAGAGCCTTTGCCCTCGGTGCCTCCAGCTTTCGGGTCGTGGTGGTCGGGCGTGGGGATTTGCCTGATGACCTTCCCTCCAATGTGGAGAACTGGAGCAATAGGACCGATCTGTTGGAGTTGACCGCCATCCTGAGGGGTGCCTCGTTCATCGTCAGTTCCGATAGTGGTCCCATGCATCTGGCCGCGGCGCTTCACCCCTCCAGGACGCTTGCCATCCATCTGTGGAGCGACCCGCTCAAGGTCGGCCCCTGCTTTCCCGAGTCGCTTGTCTGGAAGAACGGACGGGTCTCCCGCGTCTCCGATCTCGACGAGTCATGCCGTGGCGAGGGAAGACCCCCGACCGAAGCCGAAATGGAAACCCTCGGCCGCATGGCGGCGGGGGAAAGTATGAAATCAGAAGGATGAAAGCTGAAATGAGCCGATTCCATTAGGTCGGTTATCCTTCATACTTCATTCCTCATCCTTCATAATTTTTCTTTCATGTCTTTTTCCACACAGATCGATTCGGTTCTCTCGTCGCCGCCGCACGAGCTTGCCGCCTTCCGGCGTCTGCTCGAACCGCTCGGCGATGCCGCGCTTGAGGAACTGGCCCGCCGGTCCGTCGCGCTGACGCGCAGGCATTTTGGAAGGACGATGCGGATGTTCGCCCCGCTCTACCTCTCCAACGAGTGCGTGAACAACTGCTCCTATTGCGGATTCTCCCGCGACAACGCCATCCTGCGCGTCACTCTCGAGATCGAGCAGGTCGCGGCCGAGGCGCGCCATCTTGCGGCGGAGGGATTCCGCAACATTCTCCTGGTTGCCGGGGAGCATCCCAAGTTTGTCTCCGGAGGCTATCTCCGCCAGTGCATCGAGCGACTGCGCCGTGAGATTCCCAGTATCTCGCTGGAAGTGGCCCCGATGGAGACCGAGGAGTACATCCCGATGGTCGATGCCGGAGCCGAGGGTTTGGTGGTCTATCAGGAGACCTACGACAGGGAAGCCTATCGGGAGTTCCACACGGCGGGCCCCAAGAAGGATTACGACTGGCGTCTCGATGCGGCGGAGCGCGCCCATGCCGCAGGATTCCGTAGGCTCGGTATCGGTGTTCTCTTCGGTCTCTCTGAATGGCGTCGCGAAGCGACTGCCTTGGCAGCACACCTGTTCCATCTTCAGCGAGCCTGCTGGACCTCCCAGATCACGGTCAGTCTCCCGAGGCTCCGTCCCGCTGCGGGTTCCTTCGAGCCGAGGTTTCCGTTCGAAGATCGCGATCTCACCCAACTTCTCTGCGCGCTACGCGTCACCTTTCCTCATGTGGGGATTGTCCTGAGCACCCGCGAACCGGCGCCTCTCCGCGATGCGTTGGCTCCGCTCGGTGTCACGATGATGAGCGCTGGAAGCCACACCGAACCCGGTGGATACACCGGCCAGGGGGCCGATCAGATCCAACGGACGGCGAGAGGGAGGAAGGTCGAGGGGCCTATCCCCGCCAGTGCCTGTGGATCGACCCAGGCGACCGAGCAGTTCTCGATTAGCGACGACCGCTCCCCCGGCGAAGTGGCGGTGATGCTGCGCTCCAAGGGGCTCGAACCGGTCTGGAAAGACTGGGACGCAGCGATCCTAAGAAATGATGAAGGAAAAATGAAAAATGAAAAAACAGGGACTTCAATTGCAGTGCCGATACCTGCCTGATTTCCCCCCCTCTTCATTTTTCATTCTACATTTTGCCTTTCTGCCCCATGCCCCTTCTCACGATCAACGGTGAATCCAAAGAGGTCGTAGCCACGTCGCTCGAGGGGCTTCTTGCCGAACTCTCCCTTCCCGCTCCCCTCATGCTCGTCGAGCACAACGGGAAGGCCCTGCTCCGCTCTGAATGGACTTCCGTCCGTCTCTCCGAGGGTGACCGCCTCGAGTTGATGCAGGTCTCGGCGGGAGGATAAGAGAAAAGTATGCATGATGAAGTATGAGGGATGAAAAAGCGGAACAGATCCTTTCATAATTCATAATTCAACATTCATATTTCGATACCCATGCCTTTGAAACCTGAACTTCTCGCCCCGGCCGGTGGATGGGATTGCCTGAAGGCGGCGGTTGCCAATGGCGCCGATGCGGTGTTCTTCGGTCTGCCCCGCTTCAATGCCCGACTGCGTGCCGATAATTTTACCGAGGAGGAGCTTCCCGAGGTCACCGCCTTCTGCCACCGCCACGGGGTGAAGGCCTACGTGACGCTCAATACCCTTGTCTTCACCGGTGAACTTGATGACGCCGCCGAGTATCTGCGCCTCCTGAACCGTTCGGGCGTCGATGCGCTGATCGTCCAGGACATCGGCCTGGTGCGTCTGGCGGCCGCGATTGTTCCGGAGCTTCCCATTCATGCATCGACCCAGATGACCCTCACCTCGCCGCAGGGTGTCGAGGTGGCCCGCGATCTCGGGATCACCCGCGCCGTTCTGGCCCGTGAACTCTCACTGAGGGAACTCAAGCGCTTCGACAAGGAGCGGATGCCGCTCGAGGTCTTTGTCCACGGTGCGCTCTGCGTCGCCTACTCCGGCCAGTGTCTCACCAGCGAGTCTCTCGGCCAGAGGAGTGCCAACCGCGGCGAATGCGCCCAGGCCTGCCGCATGCCGTACGAGCTCGTTGTCGACGGGGCGCTCCGCGATCTCGGTGACAAGCGCTACCTGCTCTCCCCTCAGGACCTCGCGGCGGTGAACGATATTCCGGACCTGATCGCCTCGGGCGTCGAAAGTTTCAAAATCGAGGGACGCCTGAAGTCCCCCGAGTATGTGGCCGCTGTCTGCCAGGTTTACAGGAAAGCCATCGACGCCGCCTTGGCCGGCCAACCCCGGGAAGCAAGTGACGACGATCGCTACCAGCTTGAGATGACCTTCTCACGGGGGCTCTACTCCGGCTGGATGCACGGGGTGAATCATCAGGAACTCGTACACGCCCGCTTCGGCAAGAAGCGGGGGGCCTTCCTTGGTACGATCGCGGGAGTGGGGCCGGACTTCATCGCCTTCGACCCGCAGGCTCCTCTCAAGCCCGGTGACGGCATCGTGTTTGACACCGGCGCCGATACAGATCAGGAGCAGGGAGGCCGGATCTACGAGATCAGGGAGAACCGTCATTACTTCCGCCACGGTCATCTCGACACCAGTCGCCTGAAGGTGGGGGACCGGATCTGGAAAACCCATGACCCCGACTTGAACAAGCGTCTCCGCCAGTCCTACGGAGGGCGGATCGAGGCCAGAAACGCCAAGCCCTTCGACGTGACCATCTCCGGAAAGTCGGGCGAGCAGCTGGTGATGAAAACGGGTGAGATCATAGTCTCATCGCTGATCCCGCTGGAGACCGCGCTCAAGGCCCCTCTCACCGCGGAGAAAATACGCGCCCAGCTTGATAAGACCGCCGACTCCGGCCTCGCCCTCCGTGACATGACTCTCGAGATCGATGGAGATGTGATCCTGCCGATCAGCGAGATCAACCGGATGCGCCGTGAGTTGCTGGAGAAGCTCCTGGTTGCCTCCGAGCGGAAGCGTCCCGAGGAGTGGATCAATTGGAGAACCCTCTTCAAGCGAGGCAACGACGCGCTAACTACCCTTCCCGAGACTCCCACGGCTCCCTCCCTGCGCGTTCTTTGCCGCTCGATGGAGCAGATCGGTGCCGCGCTGGATGCCGGAGTCACGGAAGTCTATGCCGACTTCGAGGATATCCGCCGCTACAAGGAGGCCGTCGGTCTGGTGAGGGAGAAGGCGCGCTCCGCAGGAAGCCCGGTTGCTTCAGCCCGCATCCTGCTGGCCACACCACGCATCCAGAAGGCGACCGAGGAGGGGTTCTTCAAGCTCATCGAGAACGCGGAACCCGACGGAGTCCTCATCCGCAACCTCGGCGCGATCTCCCACTTCGCCGGGAGCGGCCTCACGACGGTCGGTGATTTTTCGCTCAATGTCTCCAACCCGCTCTCGGCCCAGTTCTTCATGATGCAGGGATTGCAGCGGGTGACCGTCAGCTATGACCTGAACGTGTCCCAGGTGCTTGACCTGCTCGAAGCGGCTCCTCCCGAGTGGTTCGAGCTCACGCTTCATCAGCATATGCCGATGTTTCACATGGAGCACTGCGTTTTTGCGGCTTTCCTCTCCGAGGGGAAGGATCACACCGACTGCGGCCGTCCCTGCGAGGCCCATCGTGTTCATCTACGCGACCGTGTCGGGATGAAGCATCCCCTTCGTGCCGATGTCGGCTGCCGGAACACCCTCTTCAACGCCGTCGCCCAGACAGGTGCGGGCTACTTCAAGGAACTCCGCGCCGCCGGACTCCGCAACTTCCGAGTCGAACTCTTGGAAGAGGATGCCGAACAGACCGGCAACATCCTCCGCGCCTACCAAGCACTCCTGAGTGGCAAGACTGAAGGTGCCGATCTGTGGCGCAGTCTACGTGCGAATGCGCAACTGGGCGTGACCAAAGGCACCCTCGAAGCGAGGGTTTGAACGCCTTGGGATTTTGGCATCGGACGTTGTTGCTGCTTGCTCGCAGTAGTTCACTACAGCTTCGCTTGCGCGCCTAGTCCGGCATCCAAACTTCCAAGCCTTAGCAGAAGAATTGATCTAATGTAATAGATCAGCGGCGACCGAAGGGCGTTCGCTGCATCGCTTGGTTAGGAGTTGAGGAAATTCTGAGTTGCATTGAGAAAACCAAGGATAAGTTGGTGCGGACTGCTAGCCGGCGATCGTAGTTGCGGAACAAAGAGCGTGCCGACAAAGAAGGGATGGCTGCGTAACTCGACAACTCGCACCTCGCCCTCGGCATCTGAGCCGACGATTGCAAGGTCACCGGAGGCCAGAGTGGCGCTGTGGTCAGGGTTGACGCCGAAGTTGCAGTAATACTGTTCAGTAACGGAGGTTGCGCCGTATGAGCGTGCTACCAAGCTACCCGGCTGCAATGTGATGACTAATGTCCGCCCGACCAAGGAACAAGTCAGCCGAGAAATAAAAAGGCTTGAAGCATAAGGGTCATACTCGGCGTGGGTTGCGTCCGAAAAGCCGAGAACATGGCGGGCATACTCCAGAATGATATGCTGAAAACCGCCGCAAGTGCCGAGTAACGGCAAGCCAGACTCGCGGGCGAACTTGATGGCGCGTAATGCACCGCTCATGCTCTTATAGGGACTGCCGGGAGCCACCCAAAGACCGCCAAAAGAAGCGAGCGACTGAATCGCACCCGGCGCGTCAAGTGAAGCAGTGGGAAGCCAGACAGTCTCGATGCCCAGCGACAAAGCAGAAGCAGCGTGGGTAAGAGCGGCATCCGTTGCGCGGTGCGGCTCGAAGCTGGCGTCATAATCGCCGATGATGCCGATTTGTGTCTTCATTTGGGAGAGCGCGCAGTAACACCCAACAGATACTAGGCTGCAAAATGGCCGTATTTGATAATGGGATCATGAGTGCAAAATTCTTTCTATCTTTCTGAAGGCGTGATGGTTTTCTCGATGGATGCTCACAAGAACAGTCCGAGAAAGACTGCGTTCAGAATCTTTCTGAGAAATCTTCGGTTCTTCCGTTTCCTGAGTTCCTGATTTCCATATTAAAAACTTCCCCAGCCTACATCAAATGGGCACCTAGTTCAGCCAGTGGGGAGCGCTCTCCCTTGGTGAGCGAGATATGGGTGGTGAGTTTATTGCCACGCATCTTATTGCGGGTATGGACGAGGCCGTTGGAGCGCCTGTCGACATACGGGTTGTCGATCTGGGCGGGGTCGCCGACCATGACGAGCTTGGATCCGCGTGACATGCGGGTGACCACGGTCTTGGCCTCGAGCGGGGTGAGTTGCTGGGCCTCGTCGAGGACGAAGAAGCGGTTGGGGATGGAGCGTCCGCGGATGTAACAGAGGGCCTCGATCTCGAGGAGGCCTCGCTGCATGAGCTGTTCGTAGGGCTTGAGCGGTTTCTGCTGGCCGGGTGTCCCTGCATCCTGCTGCTGGGTCACCTGTTTCTTCTGCTTCTTGCGCTCGGAGGCGTGCCGGCCGTTCTCCCCGGAGTGGGGATTGGCGGGGAGGAGGACCTCGAAGGCGTCGTAGATCGACTGGAGCCAGGGGTGGAGCTTCTCCTCGAGGCTGCCGGGCAGGAATCCAAGGGTATCCCCCATGGCCACGACGGGGCGGCTGACGGTCATACCGTTGTAGGCTTTCTGTCCGGTGAGGTAGAGCCCTGCGCCGACGGCGGTGAGGGTCTTTCCGGTGCCCGCCTGGCCGTAGCAGGTGATGAGCGCGATCTCGGGATCGAGGAGGGCGTCGAGGAAGCAGAGTTGGCCGAGGTTTGCCGGACGTAGCTCGATGCCGCGTGGCATCTGGAGGGTCTGGGGAACCTTGAGCCGCTGGAAGTGGCCCCCTCCCATGTGGCGGGCGGGCATGAGCTTCTGCTCGGAGGCGGCAAGGAGGACGTATTCGTTGATCTCAAGCTCCCCGGTGCGGCTCGCCTCAAGGTCGATGCTGAGGGAGCTGCCGAAGCGCTGGAGTTCGTGGGCCTCGACGATGATGCGACGGATCTCACCTTCCTCGGCATCCTCGGCGGAGACCTTGTCATTGAGGTAATCCTGGCAGGTGATGCCTACGGCCATCGCCTTCAACTGCATGTTCAGATCCTTGGTGACGAGGATGCAGGGGGTGCCTTCCTTCTCCATCTCCTGAACGGCGAGGCAGGCGGCCATGATCCGGTGATCGACGGGCTCGCGATCGGGGAAGATCTTGGCGAACCGGCGCATGGCGGGGGAGGGCTTCTCCCGGCGCATGGCGTCGTTCATGAAGATACGGACGGAGCCGCCCCCGGCTGTCTTCACGCCGCGTGTCACTTTTTTCGTCTCGTGGTCGAAGATCTGGGTGAGGAAGCGGTGGACGGTGCGGGCATTGGCGCCACGCTCGGTCTGCTCGTTCTTGAACCGGTCGAGTTCGGAGAGGACCTCGACCGGGATGAAGAGATGGTTGTTGTCGAAGCGGTTGAGGCAGTGCGGGTCGTGCAGGAGGACGTTGGTATCGAGCACAAAGTTCTTTACCTGTCCGGCGGCCGCTCCTCGACTCGACCTCGTCGGGGTGGGAAAGAAAAGGTTCTGTTCCTCGGAGGTCTCCAGCGGGGCGGTTCGGTGCATGGTGCGGGTCAGGTGTTAAGGTTGGGGTGACTTAGAGACTGTCTGAAAACTCGGGAGAGCCGCGTTGGCGGGGATTTTTCCGTTGGCCAAGAAGGGAGGAGGGCGGCAATACCCGTGCGGTCTTGTCCCGTCCGATCCGACACTGGCCAAAGGGAAAAGCCACCCAACCCTTCGGGCAAGAGCAAGGGACGCTGTCTGGCTGCGTTCCCTGCTCGGTCAAAGCCCGCTGCGGGGATTCTCCCTCGCAGGTGCCTGACCATCCAGACACCCCTTGCTCTCGCGCGGCATTCCCCAGTTTTCAGACAGTCTCTTAAAGGAAGCGCTAGGGCTTCCCTAAACGAACCCCTCCAAGGGAGAGGCCGAAAGGGGAACACGGCAGTTGAATCAGTAAGCCGTGAAGACAAGGGGCCGGCACCGGTGAGCCCTACCGGAGTTTCAAACCGCACCGAATCGCAGTGGCGACGGGTTCGAGTCAAGATGAGCGGATATTCACAGGTTATTCACAGATTCCACAACAGAAAAAATGCGCCTTTTTCGACATG
Source organism: Verrucomicrobiia bacterium (assembly GCA_040380225.1). Lineage (GTDB taxonomy): Bacteria > Verrucomicrobiota > Verrucomicrobiia > Chthoniobacterales > UBA6821 > UBA6821. The sequence goes on from JBEIJN010000006.1 coordinate 53,434, forward strand.
AATCGCAAGTGGCTGGAGGAAAGGGGAAAAGGAACCAAGTGAAAGGGGAGCGAACTGCCCAACAAGCTTCAGCCTTCAGTCTAAAAGTCTTCAGCCTGAAAGCCTCACCCCTCCCGCTTTTTCTCAGCCCATGACGCTGACGACCCAGCCGACGGTGGCTCCGTAGATCATGTGGGCAGCCAGTTGGGCCAACCCTGTTTCCAACCCTTTCTCGTGATAGCCCGCAACGGGGTGGTGTTCCATGATCATGATACTCACGAGCAGCATGATGATCACGCCGTGCAGGCTGCCGAGGAGAAGCCCGGTCATGGTATTGAAGGGAAGGCGGGAGAGATTGAGAAAGCCCGCATACAGGAAGGCGAAGAGGATGCCCATGCCGAGATGAACGACTAACCCGCTCCCGAAAACCCGTTCCTTCCTGCCGGTCATGAGTGCCCCGACGGCGCGGATGACATCAATCTTACCCCACTCCATCCAGCGCGGAATGAGCAGGAAGCAGGTCATCACGGCGGTTCCGGAAAGACCTCCCATCAGCAGAGGAAACCATGGCTTCATGAATCACGCTACGGCCGGAGATGCGCCGCGCAAGGAGGAGAGGTCTACGCATTACCCGTACCTCTTCACGCTGCCTGCTTACCTTTAGCCTTCAGTCTTCGGACTTAAGCCTTTAGTCTCCCCCGATGCATTCTTTCCGCTATGTCGATGGCTCGCTCAAGTGCGAGGGTGTGGATCTCGATTCCGTGGCTTCCAAGGTGGGGACTCCCGCCTATGTCTATTCGGCCGAGACGATCAGAAACAATTTCCGCCGACTCGATGTGGCGCTGGCGCCACTCGGCGACCGGATGATCTGCTACGCCATGAAGGCGAACAGCAACCTCTCCGTGCTGAACCTGCTCGCAAAGGAAGGTTCGGGATTCGACATCGTCTCGGGCGGCGAACTCTTCCGGGTCCTCAAGGCGGGAGGTCGCGCCGACCGGTGCACCTTTGCAGGTGTCGGCAAGACTGCTGGGGATATCGACTTCGCCCTGCGCCAGGGGATCTACAGCTTCAATGTCGAGTCGGAGGAGGAGTTGGAGCGCATCAACGAGGTGGCCGGCAAGGCGGGCCTCGTGGCTCCGATCGCCGTCCGCGTGAATCCCGACGTCGACGCCCCGACCCACAAGTACATCTCCACGGGCAAGAGCAAGAACAAGTTCGGCATCGGCCTCGACCGCGCCGCCGCAGTCTACGAGCGCGCCGCATCGCTCCCGCATATAAGGATCCGGGGTCTCCAGACCCACATCGGCTCCCAGATCCTGAAGGCCCCTCCCTTCGCGGAGGCGGTCCGCAAGCTCACTCCGCTTGTCCTGGAGTTGAAGGCGAAGCACGGGCTGGAGTTCTTCAGCGTCGGGGGCGGTGTGGGCATCGTCTACCGCGGCGCCCTTGCCAGCGGTGACGCCGCCTGGTGGAAGGGAAGCGGCGAGGAGAGCTTGGAGCTTGATGGTGAACGTTTGGCCCCCGAGGTCTATGCCGCCGAGGTGATCGATCCGCTCAAGGCTCTCGGGCTCCGCATCCTTTTCGAGCCCGGTCGCTTCATCGTCGGCAACGCCGGGGTCCTCCTCACGTCTGTGCTCTACCGCAAGTCCACCCCGACCAAGAATTTCGTGATCGTCGACGCCGGCATGAACGACCTGATCCGTCCAGCCCTCTACGAGGGGCATCATGAGATCGAGCCGCTGCGCCAGCCCAAGGATGCCACGCTTGAGAAAGTCGATGTCGTCGGTCCGGTCTGCGAGAGCGGTGATTTCTTCGCACAGGACCGCGAGATTCCCGTGCTCGCTCCCGGCGATCGCATCGCGCTGATGAGCTCCGGTGCCTACGGCTTCGTCATGGCTTCGACCTATAACGCCCGTCCGCTTCTTCCCGAGGTGCTGGTGGAGGGCGAGAAGGCTACGGTCGTCCGCGAGCGCCAGACCTGGGATGATCTCATCCGTGGGGAAAAGGTGCCTGGTTAAACCCGGATTTTGCATTGGAAGCACGCCAACAGATCTGGATGGTTCACCCGGATGCTGAGTCGTCGGATGGTTAAAACCGTTGAAGGGTTGAAACGTTACAACGTGCTGACAGCAGGCAGTCATTCCACTCTCCTAGCCGCGCCATGATCAGCAAACTTCTTGATGGCGACTTCTCGAATTGAGGTTAAGGGGTTTCCGGATCCACCTTGTAACCGTGTAACATTTCTAACCATTTTAACTCCCCTTTCCCGGACCTTCGGGTTCCTGATGCAAATTTTGGGTTAAATCTAAGTCCCTCTTTTACCGCTCCGGAGAATATGCACCGTGATCTCGGGCGGGCAATGGAAGCGCGCGGCGACCCCCGCCGATCCGCTGCCGCGTGAGGTGTAGCCGACCATTCTGCCTTCACGCCAGGATCCGGCGAGGTGCTCCCTGCGGCATCCTGGAGCATTGCGGTAGATGGGGAAGCCTCCCGGTGCGCAGATCTGGCCACCATGCGTGTGTCCGCTGAGGTGGAGGCTGTAACCGAGCTTGGCCGCCTCCCGATAGGTCTCGGGCGAATGGGAAAGCAGGATGGCGGGCTCCTGCTTGGGTATGGCCGCCCTCGCCAGTTTCAGATCGTGCGTGCGGAAGAAATGAGGATCATCGACTCCGGAGATCCAGAGACGCTTTCCCTCGCGCTCGATGGCGACTGATTCGTTCAGGAGGAAGGGAAGTCCCGCCTCCTCGAGGGGGGCGACCTTTTCCAGGAAGTCGTGGTTGCCAAGGATGGCGAAGCGTACCGGATGAAGTGACGGGAGAAATAGGAGCATCTCGGCCAGAGACCGGTCGAACGGTGCGCGCACATCGTTGTGGTAGTCGCCGGTCAGGACAACGGCGTCGTGCGGGGTGGAGGCCATCCTTTCCCCGATCCGTTCCATCACGCGTGTGTCGAGATCACAATGGAGGTCGGCGAGTTGGAGCAGGCGGAATCCCTCGAATGGAGAGGGTAGCCCCGGAATCACCACATCGTGTTCCACAACCTGCAGGTCGAGGATGTTCCGGAGGCCGCGTTCACGCAGTCCGCAAGCCGCGACAACTGCCGCAACGCAGGAATTCACGGAGAAAAAACGCTCCAGCGCAAAGGGGCCGAGGCCCTGAGCCACCTTCCTCCGGACAAGGCGGTCCTGAAGATGGAGGCGGCGGAGCGTCCGTTCCTCACCCAGTCGCTCCCGAATCCGATCGGGGATGGTGTTGGTCAAAGAGGGCATCGAAAGAAGATAAGGCAGAGCCGCGAAATTGCTAATCAGGAACCGGCGGGGATGAACAAAGACAAAGGCAAAAAGCAAAAGGAAGAATGAAAAACAGGGCGCCTCGCTGATTGTAGTGGGTTGATTGATCAATGCGTATTTCACGCAACGGGCGCAAAGGTCGCCAAGGTAGGACCAAAGAGAAGCACTCGCTGGAACGGAAGAGAGGGCTAATGCCATCTCCACTCTTATTCCGGTTGAATTCGCTGGTTCTTTCGGCGATGGGCGTTGTTGTCATCCCTCGGGTTATCTTCAGATTGATGGCATCCGCCTACCGGCGGACGGTGCCACCTCTTCGAGGCTGCGGCATCAGCCGCAATCTTCCGCTCCCGTCCCCACGGGCTTGGTTGCCCTCGGTCTTTTGACTCGCTCGCTCCAGGCTCGGCTCGCCCTTCGGGTCCCGCCCTTGCGGGATCTATCCAGGCCTTTCCCAAGGCCCTGTATTGCCTAGCCCATCACCAAAATCCCTTCGCCAATTCCACCAGACTAATCATGGAAATGGTATAAATTGGTGTTTTTTGTAAGCTCCTGAAAAGCGGCCCCGCCAAAAAATCAGCGTCCAGTGACTCCTCGTTGCGAGCGTTGCGTCCTTTGCGTGAAAATCACTCCGTTTCTTTGCCGAAACATTAAAATAGTGGGAAGCCCCCCAAAAAAAGGCAGCCCGGTCGGGTTTCCGAGTCCTCCCCCGAGATCTCGAAATTTTTTGACGACCGGGCTGCAACCACAAACCGCATTGATTAAAGCACAGCCCGTGCCAACTCCCAATATACCCTCCGAAGCTGATGGAACTGGTGGTGTGTGATTTTTGATGCTCAAGGATCGCCACCCGGACGCTCCCGGGGATAAAAGTGACCAGCAATTCCATCACCCGATGCCAACCGACGACCTTTTCGCAATCCACGATGAACCCGCTTCACCCGAAGCGCGGATTGCCGCTCTGCGATCGGTGATCGCCCATCACGACCGTCTCTACTACGAGAAGGCCAAACCGGAGATCTCTGACCGGGAGTATGACGCCCTCTATCGGGAACTGGTCGATCTGGAGCGGACCCATCCGGAACTGCTCGCTCCCGACTCGCCGACCCAGAAGGTTGGAGGGAGGCCGCAGGGTGCCTTTGCCCAGGTTTCGCATCTCGTGCCGATGCAGAGCCTCGACAACACCTACTCGGAGGAGGAGGTCGCCGACTTCGTGGAGCGCCTTCAGCGCCTCCTCCCCGGCGAGGAGATCCCGATGACGATCGAACCGAAGGTGGACGGTGTGGCGATCGCCCTCCTCTACGAGAACGGGCGCCTCACCCGTGCCGCGACCCGTGGTGACGGAACCACCGGGGACGAGGTGACGCGCAATATCCGCACGATCGGGTGTATCCCCGCAAAGCTCCATGGTAAGGCCCCCGACGTGCTGGAAGTGCGCGGCGAGGTCTACCTGCCCAAGCAAACCTTCGCCCGCATCAATGCCGATCGTGACGAGCAGGGGCTCCCAACCTTTGCCAATCCTCGCAACGCCGCCGCCGGGACGCTCAAGCAACTGGATCCCAATATCGTCGCCGAGCGGAAGCTCTCGGCGGTCTTCTACGGCTACGGAGCTGTGGAGCCCCTCTCCGCGCTGCCCCCGACGATGGAGGAGTTCTTCGGATGCCTGTCTGGATGGGGGCTTCCGGTAAACCCGAGGCATTGGACAGCGCGCGATGCCGACGGGGTGATGAAGGCGATCCGCGAACTCGGGGAGATCCGCCGCGGCTTTCCCTTCGAGACCGATGGTGCCGTCATCAAGGCGGATCTCATAGCCCAGCACGCGCGACTCGGTTCCACGAGCAAGGCCCCCCGGTGGGCCATCGCCTACAAGTACGAGCCGGAGCAGGCAAAGACCCGCCTGCTGGACATCACCGTCCAGGTGGGCCGCAGCGGAGTGCTCACACCGGTGGCCGAACTGGAGCCTGTCTTTGTGGCCGGCAGCACGGTCTCCCGCGCCACCCTCCACAATGAGGAGGAGATCGCGCGCAAGGATCTGAGGATCGGCGACCGGGTGCTCATCGAGAAAGCGGGCGATGTCATCCCGGCGGTCGTGAAGGTGCTGGCGGAGGAACGCGACGGTTCCGAAAAAGTCTTCCACATGCCCAAGCACTGCCCCGTCTGCTCGGCCCCCGTGACCCGCGAGGAGGGGGAGGTGGCCGTGCGGTGTGCCAATCCCGGGTGCCCCGCCCAGGTGCGCCGCCGGATCGAGTATTTTGCGGGCCGCTCCTCCATGGACATCGCCGGTCTGGGCGAGGCGGTCGTTTCGCAACTCTGCGACGCCGGCCTTCTCCATGATGTCGCGGGTCTCTATGAACTGCGCGCGGAACAACTCCTGCCGCTGGAGCGGATGGGGGAGAAGAGTATCGAGAATCTCCTGGCCGCCATCGCCGCGAGCAAGGAGCAGCCCCTCTGGCGCCTCCTGGCCGCGCTGGGCATTCCCCATGTGGGCGTCACCGTGGCCCGGACGCTGGCCTCCTCGTATGGCACGATCGACCGACTCTCCGCCGCCTCGGTGGAGGAGTTGTGCGGGGTTGAGGAGATCGGGGAGATCATGGCTAATGCCATCCACGGATGGTTCCGTGACCACGATGTCATCACCCTTCTCGGAAAGCTCCGTGCGGCTGGCCTGAACTTCGGGGAGCGCGACGCAAAGAGCGCCGCCCCGGCGGCCGATGGCCCGCTCAAGGGAACCATCTGGGTGCTGACGGGGACGCTCTCCATCCCCCGCGAGGAAGCCGCCGAGATGATCCGCGCCAAAGGGGGCAAGGTCTCCGGCTCGGTCAGCGCCAAGACCACCTACCTGCTGGCTGGTGAGGAGGCGGGAAGCAAGCTCGACAAGGCTCAGAAACTCGGGGTCACGATCCTCGACGAGGAGACATTCAGGGCACTGATTGAATCAGGAAATCAGGAAATCAAGAAAAGAGAGGTCTGAGATCTCTGTTCATTGCGAAAACAACCACTTTGTCAGTCCGTTGTGCATTTTTGATTCAGCTATTTATCCATCAGTTTCTTCCTGATTTCCTGATTTCCTGATTAATTCTGAAACTCTCATGTCATCGCTTTCCACCGCCGAGCTTTACCGTGACTACGTGATGCCGACCTACGGCCGGTTCGACCTTGCTCTGGCATGGGGGGAGGGATCGCGCGTGTGGGATGAGGAGGGGAAGGAATACCTCGATTTCGGCGCGGGGATCGCCGTCTGCTCCCTCGGCCACAGCCATCCGAAGCTCTCCAAGGCGATCGCCGATCAGGCCGCACGCTTGGTTCACACCTCCAATCTCTACCTCACACGGCCTCAGGGTGAACTCGCGAAACTTGTCGTCGATCTGGTCAGTCTGGGCGGGAAGGTCTTTTTCTGCAACAGCGGCGCCGAGGCGAACGAGGGTCTCTACAAGCTGGCCCGGAAATTCGGCGCTCCCACTGGTCGCCACGAGATCATTACGTTCACCAATTCCTTCCATGGCCGGACGCTGGGTGGGATCAGCGCCACCGGCCAGGAGAAGGTGAAGGCTGGATTTGCTCCCTTGGTGGAGGGATTCGTCCATGTCCCGTTCAATGACCTAGCCGCCGTGGAGGCTGCCATTACCACCAAGACCGCCGCGATCCTGCTCGAGCCCGTGCAGGGCGAGGGAGGGATCAATCCCGCGACTCCCGAATTTCTCAAAGGTGTCCGCGCCCTCTGCGACCGGCACAATCTGCTGCTTCTCTTCGACGAGGTGCAGTGCGGCTTCGGCCGGACAGGTGACTGGTGCGCTTGGAGGACAATCGTCCCCTCCGGAGTCGAGCCCGATGCCGTGAGTTGGGCCAAGGGGATCGCGAACGGTTTTCCGCTCGGGGCTTTCTGGGCCGGAACCCGGAGCGCCGGATCTGATGCCGATGGCAAGGAACGGGGATCACTCTGCGACCTGCTCGGTGCCGGCACCCATGGCACGACCTACGGGGGCAATCCCCTCGCCGCAACCGCCGGACGCACCGTTCTCCAAGCGATCGGTGAGGAGGGATTGCTCAAGAATGCCAAGGAACTGGGCAATCACCTGATACAGTCGCTGGAGGCGATGAAGCTGCCGGCTATACGACTCGTACGAGGTGTTGGCCTGATGATCGGGATCGAACTGAACGATCTCCCCGCCTCATTCGGCGGGGAGGGGCTCCCATCCATCCGCGCCACCAAGGAGCTGATGAAGGCGGGGCTTCTCGTGATTCCCTCCGGAGAGAGGACGATCCGCCTGCTCCCGCCTCTCAATATCACGAAGGCCGAGGCCGACAAGGCACTGGCCATCCTGAAGAAGGTCCTGGGGGTGCCTTAGACCTCCCTGAGAAGAGCGAAAGATTTCGCGCAGAGGCGCAGGGGCGCAGGGGCGCAGGGGCGCAGGGGCGCAGGGGCGCAGGGGCGCAGGGGCGCTGAGAGGAGAATGCAATTACTGGTCTCAGCAAATTTGTACTGAAAGCAGTGCCGTCGGGGTTATTTTCACTCAACTTCAATTTTTCTCCGCGCCTCTGCACCTCTGCGGGGAAAAATTACTTACGCGGCTTTTTTCTTCGATCTGCTGGTTTTTTGGGCCGAGGGAGAAGCTGAGGGCGAGGCTGCAGGTGCGGGGTTCTTGCTCTCCATGGCAAGCAGTTCGGAGACGGTCACGAACTTGAAGCCCTTCGCCAGGAGGGCGTCGAAGGTTCCGGGCATCGCCTCGATGGTGCCGGGGTGGATGTCATGGGCGAGAATGATGGAACCCGGCTGAGTTCCGGCGAGGATGCGCTGGGTGATGACCTGGGGGCCGGGTCGCTTCCAGTCAAAGGGATCAACCGACCAGAGGATGACCTTCATGCCGTATTCCTTCTCGATCGCCTTGTTGAGGCGTGGATTGGTGGCGCCGTAAGGAGGGCGCATGAGGGTGACCGGCTTGCCTGTGGTCTTGGTTATCGTCGCGGAGGTGTCGGCCAGTTCGTGCTGGAGACCGCCTTCACCCAGCTTGTTCAGCGCCTTGTGATCCCAGCTGTGGTTGGCGATCTCGTGTCCCTCGGCGAGGGCGCGCGCGATGATCTCGGGATGTTCCTGAGCAAGCTGGCCGAGGACGAAGAAGGTGGCCTTGATGTTGCGCTGCTTGAGCATGTCGAGCAGGCGCGGGGTCAGCACGGCGCTCGGCCCGTCATCGAAGGTCATGGCTATATAGGGCCCGTCGACGCGGATCGCGGTGTAGTAGGTGCGCTCTCCGGTCTGGGTGGGAAGCTCCTGAGGTGTCTGCATCGCCATGGCCTGAGGAGAGGCTGTTGGTTGGACTTCCTCGGCGGTGGCGACGGGCTGCATCGCAGTGAGCATGACGGCGGCGCAGGCAAGTGCGCCTGCTGAAAATCGGGAAATGGGTTTCATGGGCATGATCCTGAACAACCTGACACAAACTGCGAAAGTTGCACGCCCGGATCTTCCCCTGAGTGGCAACCAGGGGCTCCAAGGATTTCTTAAACCCGAACTATGCATTAGGGGCAGGATTCCGGGAGCGGGGAAAGGGGTTAAAACAGTTAGCCGTAACGCAGGCCGTCAGGCCGAGGCCGGGCTAGCAAAGTTGAAGCGTTAAAAAGTGGATCAAAACTGTCCTGATCTGAGAATCGAGTGGGCGAATTCAGAGAACTCGTTACAGCGGAAAGGGCCGAAGAGTCGACGCAAGGTTTCCGATGCAGTCCCTTGTAACCCTTTTAACGCTTTAACGTTTTTAACTCCCTGAGGCCCCGCCATCTGGGTGAACCATCCACACCTATGTATGCCGCTCTATTGCAAAATCCGGGTTAAACAACCGGGATCAAGGCCTTGGCCCTGGGGGTCAGTAGACTCAGGAACTCCAGGAGGGATGGCTTCTCGGGAATCGGCCTGCGGGTGACCGCACCCATGGGCCGCCAGATCCTCTCCGCATCGATCGGCCTCGAGACAAGGCGCCCTTGTTTGATTTCCTGACGCACGGAGGTCTCGGGAATGATGGAGACGGCCTGTTCGGCCTCCACGGCTGCCTTCACGGTCTCGATATTCTCGAGTTCGGCGACCAGCGTGACCTTCACGCCCGCCTGACGCAGTACTTTGTCGAGATGTTGGCGGGTCGGAATATCGGGTGTGAGGCCGACGAAGCGCTCTCCGTCGAGTTGATGTAGGGAGACGGGGCGCCTGCCGCCAAGGGGATGCTTCGGGGGCATCACGAGCACGAGTTTCTCCTGCCAGCAGGTGATGGCACGCAGGCCGGGTCGCGCCTTCGGATAGGCGACCAGTCCGAGATCCGCCCTGCCATCGCCGACGGCGTCGTAGATCTCCTCGGCCTTGCGGTAGTCGACGGTGACCTCGACTCCTGGATGATTTTTGCGGAACAGCTTGAGGAGCGGAGGGAGATTGTGGAGCGCGATGCTGATGACGCTGGCCACGCGGAGCTTGCCCCCGAGTTTGCCGCGCGCGACACGGAAGCGCGAGCCGAGGCTGTCGTAGCGGGCCAGGATGTCGCGGCAGACCTCCAGGTAGATACGACCCTCGGGCGTGAGGGTGAAGTGGTTGTTGCTCCGGTCGACGAGCGGGACGCCGAAGCGCTTCTCCACCGCGCGGATCTGCTGGCTCACCGCGCTCTGGGTGATGCCGCTCGCCTCGGCGGCGCGGGAAAAGTTCCCCGTGTCACAGAGATCGCAGAAGACCTTGAAGCCCTCGATATGCATGGGGCAGAGTCTGCCTTGGTTTCTCGGAAAACCCCAAGACCAAATCACGTCCCCTCGCGTCACCACTTCTTCATCCACCCTTCCTCATGCCCACTCCCGCCGAAAATCTCGACATCGTCCGCTCCCGCATCGCCTCGGCGGCCACACGGGCCGGCCGCAATCCCGCGGAGGTGGAGCTGGTCGCCATCTCCAAGACCTATCCCGCCAAACTTGTTCGCGAGGCGGCGGAGGCGGGCCAGGAACTCTTCGGCGAGAGCCGCGTGCAGGAGGCGCTGGTGAAGATTCCGGAGCTGCCGGGCCGCCTGCGCTGGCATTTCATCGGTCACCTCCAGGCGAACAAAGTGCGCAAGGCACTGCCTCTCTTCGAGCTGATCCACGGGGTCGACACGATGGAGATCGCCCGGGACATCGACCGGATTGCCGCCGAACTGGGACTCCATCCGCGCGTTCTGATCGAGGTGAATGTCTCGGGCGAGGGGAGCAAGCACGGCTTCGCGCCGGAGGCTCTGGAGCGCGGACTGGAGGAACTGCTCGCTCTGCCGCGCCTGCAGGTGGAGGGATTCATGACCATGGCACCGCTTGCCCCGGAGGCGGAGGCCTCGAGACCTTGTTTTGCGGCGCTCAGAACGCTGCGCGACCGCCTTGCTGTGCAGGCGGGCATTCCGTTCCCCACGCTCTCGATGGGGATGAGCGGCGACTACGAGGTGGCGGTGGAGGAGGGGGCCACCCTAGTTAGGGTCGGTTCCGCCATCTTTGGAGGGCGTTAAACCCGACCTCCGAAGTTGAGCAGAGCGATCTGACGCAATCTACTGACCGCAAAGAAGTCTTGCCGATTCTCGCCTGTATCAATCGATACGCCCTCGAAATCTCCGCAACTCCTATCGGCCACCATCTTACGCCAACTCATCTCTTTCCTCTTCGGAGTTCGGGTTAAAAAAATCCGCCTAATGGAAGATTTTTGAAGTCAAAATTGCTGAACTACGCTACGGGTAGTGGTCATGTCAGACTTTCACGAGGAAAACGACGAACTGCTTGATCTCGAGCAGACACCATCAGCGGAAGAACTTCAAAGTCAGGTCAAGCGGGCTCAGTCCGAGCTCCTGCAACTGCGCCAGCGCCAGGACCAGATCGAGAAGGAAAAGCAGCGTCTCGAGGAGTTGACGCGCCGCCAGGAGGATCTCGAGCGGGGCCGCAACGAGATCGCCGACAAGCTCTCCCGCGCCATCATCCTCGTCCAGCGCGAGACCGAGGAGGCCCAGCGCCGCCTCGAACAGCTCAACACGATCCAGGATTCCTTCGCCGAGCATCTCCGCAATCTCGAGGAGATCGATCCCAAGGGCTGGAACGGCCGCGACCTTCCCCGCGAACTCACGCGCGCGCTCGGCACCGTGGACGAGGCCCGCTCAGCATACGCCCGCTCCCACGCCAAGATCGCCCCCGTGGCAGATCCGGAGTCGGGACTACCGATCGAAAGCGGCGCGATGTTCACCGATGGCCTCGATCAGGGATTCGCCTACTGGCTCCGCAGCGGTCTCGCCTTCACGCTTCCGCTTGTTGTCTTGGGTGCGATCGCGCTCCTTGTCTGGATCTGGCACCTGATGACCGCTCCGCGGTAATCCCCCATTCGCGTCATGGCGTTTTTTTCCTCCCCGGGCAGGCGCGGCCAGAAAACGCCCCCCAGGTCAGCTTCCAAGCCGCCCGCCCGACCGGCGGGGAAATCAATCGACGAGGATCGTGTCCGATTGGAACGCGAGATGGAGGATCTCGCCCGGCAGGCGCAAGAAGCCGAGCGGATGGCCGCCAAGAAGATGCGTGATCTCGAGGAGCTCCCCAGGAAAATTGCCGAGATCCAGCGGAAGCAGCGGGAGATGATCCACATGCGTGCCGTCCTGACCGCCACCGACGATGTGTTCGGACGGCCCCGTGACAAGCGCCACGCACCGCTCCGACGTTCCGGACCCAAGCGGATGACACGCCCGGAGCAGCGCGCCGCAAGGATGCAGTTTCTCATGCTCTGCGTCGTCCTCGGGGTGATCCTGGTTCTCCTCTGGAGGTCTATTCGGTAGTAAACCGCAGCGGTTCCATAGAATTCTCCGGCAACCGCTTTCTTGCGATTTTTCCCGCCGCTCCCTAGTTTTTGCGGATGACCAAGAGCTCGACCGCGTCCCGCGACCCAAAAGGGGCGAAGGAAAGAGGAGCGAAGGAGGGGAAAATGAAAGCCACCCCCGCCGCGCCCAAGGGAAAGAGCGCTGCCGGGATTCCGGGTGCCCCCGTTTCCAAGGAGTTGGCCCGCCGCGCCTACCGCTCGATGCTCGAGGCACGACTGCTCGAGGAGAAACTCGCCGCGCTCTACCGCTCAGGCAAAATCGTCGGCGGCGTTTTCCTGGGACGCGGCCAGGAGGCTCTTAGTGTGGCTCTCGGTGTCCATCTGCGCCGCGGTGATGTCTACGCCCCGCTGATCCGCGACCAGGCAGGACGCCTTGCCTTCGGCGACACCATCCTCGACACCCTCCGCACCTATCTCGGATCCTCGCTCGGTTCGATGCGCGGGCGCGACGGCAACATCCACCGGGGGCGGCCCTCCGAGGGATACCACGCGATGATCAGCCATCTCGGGGCGATGGTCTCCACCGTCTGCGGCGGACTCATGGCGAAACGTTTCCGAGGTGAGACGGGGGCCGTCGGTGCCACCTGCATCGGCGAGGGAGGGACCTCTACGGGCAGCTTTCACGAAGGGATGAACATGGCAGCCGTCGAGAAGTTGCCGCTTGTCGTGGTTGTCGCCAATAACCAGTTCTCCTACTCGACGCCGAACGACCGCCAGTTTGCCTGCGGTGACCTGATGGCCCGGGCCGAGGGCTATGGGGTGACCGGGCGACGCGCCGTCGGTAACGATCTGGTCGACTGCCTTGCCGTACTCGGTGAGGCCGTGGTAGCCGCCCGTGCGGGCGAGGGGCCCCAGTTGGTGGTCGCTGATCTTCTGCGGCTCGTCGGTCACGGGGAGCATGACGACGCCTCCTACATTCCCTCGGAGCTAAAAGATTCCCCTCTCGGGCGCGATTGCCTGGAGATCGCCCGCGAGTCGCTGCTGGAACGCGAATGGCTCCCCGCCAAGGAAGCCGCCGACTGGCATGCCGCCGTGGAGAAGGAGGTCGAGGAGACCGCCTCCAAGGTTCTTCGCGAGCCTGCGCCCGATCCCTCCGAGGAGGATTGGAATGCTTTCTCAGCTCTTGGAAGGAACGGGGAGGAGGCGCGATGAGCAAGACCTCCATCACCTACCTTGAAGCGATCCGCCTCGCCCAGCAGAAGGCCCTTGCCGAGGACCCCCGGGTCTTCATCTACGGTCAGGACATCGGAGGTTTCGGGGGCGCTTTCAAGGCGACCAAGAACCTTGCCAAGGAATTTCCGGGACGCGTTCTCGACGCGCCGATCAGCGAGGATGCCATGGTCGGGCTTGCCATCGGCGCGGCCGTCGAGGGAATGCGCCCGATCGTCGAGATGCAGTTCGCCGATTTCTCGACCTGCGGCTTCAACCAGATTGTCAATCAGGCCGCGACACTCCACTACCGCACCGGCACACCCTGTCCGATCGTCGTCCGTCTTCCCAGCGGCGGCACCCCCGGAAGCGGTCCCTTCCACAGCCAGAGCATGGAGGCGATCTACGCCCACTATCCGGGCATCGTCGTGATGACGCCGGCGACCGTGGAGGATGCCTACACCATGCTGCTCGAGGCTGTCGCCCTCGACGACCCTGTCATCTTCTGCGAGCACAAGTTCCTCTACTATCACCTCAAGGCGGAGAAACTCCCCGATGAGGCCCTCCCCTTCGGAAAGGCCCGGATCACGCGGCCCGGCAGGGATGCCACCGTCGTCGCCTACGGGGCCATGGTCCACGAGGCGGTCGCCGCCGCGGAGGAACTCTCCCACGACGGCTACGACATCGAGGTGGTCGATCTCCGCACGGTCAGGCCGATCGACACCGACACGATCCTTGCCTCCGTCGCCAGGACAGGAAGGCTTCTCGTGGTCGGGGAGTCATGGCCCTGGGGAGGTGTCGCCGCCGAGGTCATCTCGCGTGTCGCCACCGAGGGATTCGGGTTGCTCGACGCGCCCCCGCAGCGGCTCAATGCCAAGGAAACCCCGGTGCCCTATCATCCCGCTCTCTGGGGAACGCACAGGCCCACCGCCTCCTCCGTCGCCAACTCCCTCCGTCAACTCTTGGAACTTTAATCCCGCGATTTTCCAACACGCTCCCTCGCCATGTTCCCTTCACCCGATTCCAAGAATCTCCTCCCGATCATCATGCCTCAACTCGGCGAGTCCATCGCCGAGGCGACCATCGTGCGCGCGGCTTTCGCCGTCGGAGACCGCGTGGAGGCCGACACCGACCTCCTCGAGGTGGAGACCAACAAGGCCGTGATGGGCGTCACCGCTCCCTGCAGCGGCATTCTCCACGAACTCACGGCCGTGACCGGCGAGAGCTACGCGGTGGGAGCCACCCTCGGTTACCTGGAAATCAGCGACGAGGATGCCGAGCGACTCGGTCTCCACGACGCACCCCCTCCACCGGTCGAGAAGCCGAAGCGGGGCAAGGCCTCCGGCGCCTCCCCGGGTGATTCTTCCAAGCCCGCGAAGAAGGCGGTCGAGCCCACGGTCAGCGGCCTTCCCGTTCCCGCCCATGCGGGTGGCGCCAGCTTCCTCTCCCCGCGCATGAAGGCGCGGATGGCGGAACTCGGACTCCATGCCGCGGATCTCGCCGGAGTCGCCGGAAGCGGAGCCGGAGGGCGCGTTACGATCGACGATCTGGAACGCTTCCTGCAGGACTTGGAGCGCAACACGATTTCACCCGCCTCCTCGATGCGCGTCGCCGTCGCCGACGCGATGCGCCGCAGTTGGACCCGTCCCCTCGCCACCGTCGTGCTGCCGGTCCAACTCGACACGCTCCTTGCCCATCGCAAGCGTCAGACCATCAAGGCGGGTCCCGCGCTCTACGCCCTGCGTGCGCTTGCCATGGGGCTTTCCGAGATGCCAGCCACCGCGGGACGGCTCATCGGCGACCGCTTGATCCATCCCCGATCGATCGATATCGGCTTCGCCGTGGAGGCCGAGGATGGGGTTCTTGTCCCGGTGATCCGTCATGCCGAACAATTTCCATTGACCGATCTTGTCGAGCGTTACAACCGGCTCGTGGAACTAGCCCGTGCGCGCCGCCTCCCCGGTTCGGACACGGGCGGCTCGATCGCCACGATCACGAATTACGGCGTCTTCGGCCTCACCATGGCCACCCCGATTCCGCTTCCCGAGCAGACACTCCTGCTTGGTATGGGAGCCGGCCGCATCACCCCCTCGTGGGATCCCGAGAAGAAGGCCTTTGTCCCGGTCACCGAGGCGCAGTTCACACTCAGCTTCGACCACCGGGTTCTCGACGGCGGTGCCGCAGGGCGACTCCTCCAGCGGGTCGCGGGACTGCTTGGCACACCCGAGGAATTGTAGGGCAAGAAGTTGGAAGGATATCTCCCTTCCAACGTTGTAACTTTTGGCTCTTCGCTATTCGGAGTGGGGAAATATTCCGGAAAAGACACGGAATAGGGTTCACGCTAAGGACGCAACGAACGCAACGAGGAGTTCCCCATCGCCCTGTTTATATCGGCAGGGGTGTTTCAAGAAATTCCAATAAAACCACCGTTCTCGCAACCTTGGTTTCATCTGGCACCACTCTTTATACCTGACTTTGCGACCTTTGCGGCCGTTGCGTGATAACTTCCCCCCGTTGGATCTACCTTCATGATCTTCAAGGTTCTTTCCTGATTAGTCTCCTGTGTCTCAGACTACCCACTCAAAACAGCGAGGAGCCTAACTTTTCCACTTTTTAACGCTTACGGCTTCACGCCTGGGCAGCGAAAATTTTTTTGCAACTTTTGAATCGGGGCGGTGTTTCCCTGAGTGATGAAAACACCGCAGATCACCACCCTCCTGATGATTCCCCTCTTTGGCGTGATGCCGCTCATGGCCCAGAGCGGTGCGCCCAACCCAACCCCGGCCTGCAGTCCTGCCGACGGTCACGGACGCCATGCCAAAAAGGATTTGGCAAATCTCACCGATGCTGAACGCCAGCAACTCAAGGCGGCCATGAAACAGATCAAGAATGATCCCCAGTTGGTTGCTTCCCGGGAAGCCGTGAAGGAGGCTCAGACCAAGGAGGCCCGCGTTCTGGCAATGCAGGAAAATCGGAAAATCCGCCACGATCTTCTCCTGAAGGCCGATCCCTCGCTTGCCTCCATCTTGCCCAAGATTCATCCAGGGAAATCGGCCGAATAATCATCACGAACAAATCTGCAACCATTCCCTATGAACACTTCACTGAAACACCGCTTCCTCCCGACGCTCGTTGCCGCATTGATGTCGCTGCCCCTGAGCGCGCAGGCGCAAACCGATTCCTCCATGATGATGGAGGCAGGAACTCCTGCTCCCACTCCTTCCCCCTCTTCATCATCCTCCTCTTCTTCCCAACCGTTAGCGGAAGGACAATCCGGCAAGGGGCCTGGACAGCATGGCCCGATGGCCCAACTCAGTGAATCCGAGCGTGCCCAACTCAAGGCGGCCCATGATGCCGCAATCCAGAAGGATCCCTCCTTGGAACAAGGGATGGAGGCTGCCCGTCAAGCCATGGAGAAGGCCCGCAAGGCGATGAATGATGCCATGATCGCCGTCGATCCCTCGGTCGAGCCGATCTTGGCCAAGATCGCCCCACCGAAGAGGGGTGGAGGCCCCGGCCCCGGTCATCCCCCGGGTAATCAGGCGGGGCAGGGCACGGCAACCAATGCCGTGCGCCCTTGGAAACATGACGGTCCCGGACCAAAAGGAATGGCAAACCTCACCGAGAGTGAACGCCAGCAACTCAAGGCACTTCACGAGCAGGTGAAGAATGACCCCTCGGTCATCGCCGCCCGTGAGGCGAGGAAAGCGGCCACCACGCCCGAAGCCCGCAAGGAGGCAGAACATGCGATGCATCAGGCCGTTCGTAACGCCGTGATCGCCGTCGATCCCTCAGTCGCTCCTATTCTGGAAAAATTGAAACCGGCCGGTGCCGGGGCTCCGCCTTCCGCGGGGCAAATGACCCAGCCGAACCCTTGACAAATATATACTCGGTGCAATCCTACGACTGTAGTCCGTTGGTTCAATCACACCCCTAACCCACCCATGAAAAAACAAACACTACTCCCGTTGCTGGCAGCCCTCATCGCCCTCCCCCTCCACGCGCAGGCCGTGAAGGAATCGGATCTCACTCCCGAAGAGAAGACCTTGTTGAATGCCGTCAGGACAAAGGCCGGCGCAGATGCCTCCGTCAAGCAGGCCACCGAGGTCGTGAGAACGACCAAGATCGAGGTGATCTCCAAGGCCGACCCCACGCTTCAGCCGTTCGCAAACAAGATCTATCCTCCGGTGGCTTTAAGTGTTAGCGCCCTGCCTGCCGGCGAGATGGCAAAGTGGAATGCCGCTAATGGCAAACTCGGCAGTGACCCTGCGATCTGGAAGGCCGCAGAGGCCCTGACCGCGATGAGGATCGAGGCCATTGTCAAGATTGACCCCAGCTTGGAGCCACTGGCCAAAAAGATTTACATCGCCCCGGCCATGCCGCTCGCTACCCTTACTCCCGACGAGAAGACCAAGTGGGATGCAGCCGTGAAAGCTTCCGGTAGCGATCCCGCGCTGAAACAGGCCAATGAGACCCTTAAAACGACCAGAAACGAGGTGATGCTCAAGATCGATCCGAACGTCAAACCGATCCTGGACAAGCTCTATCCTCCGGCTCCCGCTCAGTAATATCGGCTCATTCGATTCATTCAAAGCGCCATGCTGGAAACAGCATGGCGCTTTTTGTTTTTTCAGAAGCTTCCTCCAGAAAACGCGCGAAGGATGGTAACCACGATGGTTCTTTGCTCTTTTGCTCTTCGCTATTTGGAGTGGTGAAATGTTTCGGAAAAGAAGCGGAATGAGTTTCACGCAAAGGTCGCAACGATCGCAAAGGGGAGTTGCTCGACGCTGAGTTTTTATTCTTAGAGCGGTTTCGGTTTTATTGGACGCATTTACAAGGCAAGAAATCTCGCGCAGAGCCGCAGAGCCGCAGAGCTTTATGAATCATGACAATGCGTCTTTAGAAACATCTCCCTTGAAAGGAGTCTTCAGACCCCATTGTGAATCGGCCAAGTGATTCTCCGATTTGATAGGAGTAACGCTGACAATCTTCTCCGGACCCAATCCTTTGTCTTTTCCTCCGCGCCTCTGCGCTTCCTTAACTAGATGATGCTCTAGGCGCTTCTCTTCGACCCTGCCTTAGCGCCCGTTGCGACCTTTGCGTGAACAGCATCTCTTAATCATTCCACTGCAGGCAGTGGGCAGCAGCCGTGATCATCCCTGAGGCCTGATCACGTTCTTGCTGCCGCCAGTCTCCTTGGGAAGCGTGATGGTTTGGACCTTCTGCGTCGGGATCCCTTTGTGGAGCATCTTGGTGTAGGGTCCCCAGACGCACTGCGGGAAGTAGAGGTCGCGCCTGTTCTCAATCGTGGTGCATCCAGTTGTGAAGATGGGGATCAGCAGGATGGCGAGAAGATGGCGTGGGGAGAGCACCTGATTCATGGGTGCGGAGCATAATCCGAAGGCCTTCCGTGATGTCAAAGAAATTGCCCCGGCTTCGCTTCTTCGCGAGGATTACCGGCGATGCTTCTGGCCTACTACGTTCATGACCTGAGCCCCTTTCTCGTGCAGTTCGGGGGATTCGGCCTGCGTTGGTACGGGCTTTCTTATCTGGCGGGGTTCCTTGTCGGGATCCTGCTTTACCGGAAACTGGCCCGGCGCGGTTATTCCGACCTGCGTCCCGATCAGGTTGCCGATTTTATCACCATGGGGGCTCTCTTCGGCATCCTGCTCGGAGGGAGGCTTGGATACATGCTCTTTTACGATCCGGAGCGTTTTTTCCATGACCCGCTTGTTTTTTTTCGAGTCTGGGAAGGGGGGATGGCCAGTCACGGAGGCATCATCGGCCTCACGATCTTCACGTTCTGGTATGCAAGGAAGCATCGACTCTCCTTCCGCAACCTGGGTGATAACCTCGTCGTGGTTGCTCCGGTCGGACTCTTCTTCGGGCGCTGTGCGAACTTCATCAATGGCGAACTCTACGGACGGATTACCGATGTGTTCTGGGCCGTGCAGTTTCCCAAGGAGATCTTTCTCTATACCCCGGAGCATCTCGACCGCCTGCTCGCCAAGACCTCGGCCATCGATCCCGCGTTCGCCTCTCCGGATGCCGTGATCGCAGGAGTCGCCGCCTCTCCGGCCCTGCGCGACCTGCTCGCCGTGGAAATCTCACCACGTTATCCCTCGCAGTTGGTGGAGGCGGGGCTGGAGGGGGTCGTTCTCTTCCTTCTGCTCTGGACACTCAGGACGAGGGTGCGGCTTGCCGACGGGGTGCTCTGCGGCATCTTCTTCATCGTTTACGCACTCCTGCGCATTTTGGGCGAGTGCTTCCGGGAGCCGGACGCTCCGCTGACCGGGGGGCTCACCCGCGGCCAGTTCCTCTCCCTCTTCATGATCGTGATCGGTCTGCTCTTCCTTCTCTCCGCCGGCCTCAAGCCGCGATATCGGAGGGGATTGGGAAAAACCTGAAGCTTGAAACTTGAAACCTGAAGTTGGATTTCAAAGAAAGAGTTTCTCTTCTTTGGAAGTCCATCATGGATTTCTGTCCGTTTCGGCTTTTGTATTATACTGAATCTGCAGCTATTTCAGGTTTCAGGTTTCACCTTTCCGGTCTCTTCCATGCTTCCCTCCGATCCTGATCATCTCCTCAAGAGCCTGTTGGTGGGCGGGTCGCTAGGCGCATTGATCGGGTTGGAGCGCCAGTGGGATGAGCAGTTCCGTCATCACCGCGCCAAGATACTCGCCGGCCTGCGGACCTTCACTCTCTGGGCGCTTTTCGGCGTGCTCTGTGCCTGGTTCTCCGAGTCGGTTCATCCGCTTTTCTTCGTGGCCGGTTTTGCGGCGATGGCCGTCTGGTTGACCCTCTTCCTGCAGAGTCGCAATCGGGCAGGAGGTGATCCCGGATTCACGACGGGTGCCGCAGGTATGGTCACCTTCCTGACTGGCGGACTTGTTTTCTGGGGGATGGAACGTGTGGCGCTGGTCCTCGCCGTAAGCGTGATCATCCTGCTGGCTATGAAGCCGGCGCTGCACCGCTTCACGCGCGGGATCACCATGGAGGATGTCCGCTCCGCGTTGAAATTCGCGGCCGTCACGGGGGTCATCCTGCCGCTTGTCCCGGACGAGCCAATGGGTCCTTACGGAGCCTTTAACCCCCACATCGTCTGGATGATGGTCGTGCTCGTTTCCGGCGTGGCTTTCGTCGGTTATCTTGCGGTCCGCGTTCTGGGGCAGCGTAACGGGATCGCCCTTGCCGGAGTGCTGGGCGGCCTTGCCTCGAGCACGGCCACGACTCTGGCGATGAGCCGACAGAGCCGTGAGCGCCCCTCGCAGTCACGTGACTGTGCGCTGGCCGTCCTGCTGGCCTGCACCGTCATGGTCTGGAGGGTGGCGATTATGGTGGGAGCCGTCAGCACCACGATGTTATCGGCGATCTGGCCTTCCCTGCTTGTCATTTCCCTTCCGGGGCTTCTCTGGTGCCTTTGGCGTTTGCTGCACGGGGGATCGGGTGCGGCTGATACGGGCGACCTGAGCCACTACGGCAATCCGTTGCGACTGCGCGTGGCCTTTCAGTTTGCGGCTCTCTACGCCGTGATCATCCTGGCGGTCAAGGCGACCATCGCCAGCCTCGGCAACTCCGGTCTGCTGGTTCTTAGCAGCTTGTCGGGGCTCATTGACTTGGATGCCATCACGCTCTCTCTCTCCCAGATGACTCTCTCTGGATCACTTGCTTCGGTGACCGCCATCCGGGGAATCCTCCTCGCCATCCTTGCCAACACGGTCGTCAAGGCGCTGTTTGCCGCGTTCTACGGCTCACCGGCTTTAAGGCGCGAGGTCTACGCCGTGCTCGGGGTCACTGCTCTCTCCGCGCTCGCCGCCTGCCGTTTCCTGGTGGGACACTCCTAAACGCAACACCCCTTTACCGTTTCGGTTGCTTTCCAAGCAACTTCTCGACGCGGATTGCGTCGGCGGGTGTGTCGACCCCAATGCCGCGGTGATTGGTTTGGATCACCCTGATCGGGATGCCGTGCTCCAGCGCGCGGAGTTGCTCAAGCTTCTCACACTGCTCGAGCGGGGTGGGGGCGAAGCGGACCAGTTTTTGCAGGATGTCGCGGCGGTATCCGTAGATGCCGAGGTGAAGCATCGGGGTGACGGCGCTCGACTTGTCCTTGGAGTCGCGGTGGAAGGGGATCCTGCTCCTCGAAAAATAGAGGGCGTCGCCCGATGCCGCAGTCACGACCTTCACGCAGTTGGGATCATCGGCCTCCTTGGGATCGTGGAAAGGAGTGGCGGCCGTGATCATGGCGATCTTCGGATCACGGGTCAGTGAGGCTGCCAGATCACCTATCAGGGCGGGATCGATGAGCGGTTCGTCCCCCTGGACATTGATGAAGTGGGTGACGCCGCGTAGTCGCGAGGCGACTTCGGCGATCCTGTCGGTGCCGCTCGGGTGATCGGCGGCGGTCATGACGACCTCGGCGCCGAATTCCCGCGCGGCCTTCGCGATCCGTTCGTCGTCGGTGGCGATCAGGACTTTGGAGATCTTTTTGGCCAACAGCGAGCGTTCCCAGACGTGCTGAACAAGCGGTTTGCCGGCAATGAGGTGGAGGCACTTGCCGGGAAAGCGCGTCGAACCCCAGCGTGCCGGGATGACGAGGGCGATCTTGGGTGGTGATTTTTTCGGCATGGTGGAGTCGGTCAGGATGCGAGCGCGATGCGGATTGCCTCGGTGACGGTGGGGGCGCAATGGTCGGGACTGCACTCCGCGGTCTTTCGGCCATAACCTGTCTCGACCAGGATCGTGCGCACGCCGGCGCTGCGGCCGCACTCGATGTCGATGGCCTTGTCACCGATCATCCATGATCTGGAGAGGTCGATGCCATGCTCGGCGGTGGCCTCCAGGATCATGCCGGGTGCGGGCTTGCGGCGCGGTGAGGGAGTGTCGGGATGGTCGGGCGCCATGTAGGAGGCATCGATGACGTCGCCGAGTTGCCGGAACAGTTCACTCTGGACGGCCCGGAACTCTTCCTCGGTGAAGTAACCGCGTCCGATCCCGCTCTGGTTGGTGACGATGATGGTGGCCCAGCCGAGGGCCTTGGCGCGTGACAGTTCCTCGGATGCTCCCGGATAGGCCTTCACAAGGGCCGGATCACGGCAGTGGTCGACCTCCTCCATGAGGGTGCCGTCACGGTCGAGGAAGAGCGCGGGGCGCAGGTTGTTGGAGTCGCTCATGACCCGGCGTGCTCTAGGGATTCGCTAGGAAGCTCTGCTCAAGCTCACCGCGTGAGCAGGTGGCCGTTCCGAGCTTTCCAACCACGATTCCCGCCGCATGGTTGGCAAGTTCGGCAGCCTCCTCGGGCGTGGCCCCCGCTGCGATTCCCAGAGTGTAGAGCGAGATGGAGGTGTCGCCCGCGCCGGAGACATCGAAGATTTCCCGTGCCCTGGTCGGCGTGTGATAGGGGGGCTGATCCCGGCGGAAGAGCATCATGCCCTGCTCGCTGAGGGTGACCAGCAGGGCGCCGGCGTTCCAGCGCTTCAGAAGGATCTCTCCCACCTTCAGGAGAGCTGTGTCGTTCTCAACGGGATGAACCGGCGCGGTCAGCGGAATGCCGGCGGCGGCGAAGGCCTCGCTGCGGTTCGGCTTGATCGTGGAGATGCCTGGCCATTCAAGGGGGTTCTTCGGATTCGGGTCGCAGGTGACCAGCGTCCCCTGTGCACGGGCGGCCTCCAGCAGGGCATCTACGAAGGGTTGGTCAAGGAATCCCTTGCCGTAGTCCTCGATCAGGACGGCGTCCGATGCGGCGACCAGTTCGCGAGCTTTCTTCAGGATGTCGGCGCGCGAGGATCCGGCGACCCCGCCGTTCTCACGATCGACGCGGACCACCTGCTGGCGCTGGGCGATGATGCGGGTCTTCACGATCGTCGGCGCCTGCGGATCGGTGAAGAGACCCTCTGTGGAGATTCCTTCCTCCTTGAGGAGGCGGGTGAGTTTTGCTCCGGATTCGTCGATGCCGACCATTCCGAGCATGGTTACCGAGGTAGTGAATTCCCTTAGATTGCGGGCCACGTTGGCCGCGCCGCCGGGATAACTCGACTCGCGCTGGACCTCGACGACGGGCACCGGGGCTTCTGGGGAGATCCTTCCGACGTTCCCCCAGACGAACTCGTCCAGCATCAGGTCCCCGACGACCAGGAGGCGCTTGGAGGAGGCTTCATCAAGAATGTGTTGTAATCTTCGGCGGTCCATTACAGATTGGGTTCAAGAAACAGCGTGTGAACTACGATACGCCCATGCTCCACAGCGAGACCCTTCCCGGCGAGGGTATTTTTCCCGGATGTGCCCTCAAGCGGGGGGTGATTCTCTTTTCGTTGCTTGTTGTCCTGACGGCGTGCCCTCTTTCGCTCCGCGCCGACACGCCTCCCAAGAAGATCGCCCTCTCCGATTTCCCCGCCGCCGCCGTTCAGGAGGTGGTCGTTCCCGTGCCAAGCGAGATCTTCGCCGTCCTCGACAAGCTGGGAAATCCAAACTGGAAGGCACAGCTTCGGGACGGCAAGGTCCGCACCCCCGAGGATCGGGCCCGCACTGCGCTTCTGCTCGGAAACGTGATCGCGGAGGGATTCGTGGCTGTCGAGGCTGAGGATGCCGAGCGGGTCAAGGAACTGGGGCGCCAGGTGCTGACGCTGGCCGAGGCCATCAATGTCCGCAAGTCAGTCATCGCCCGAAGCAAGAGCATCACCGACAAGGCCGACCAGCGCGACTGGCGCGGTGTCCGAAGCGAGTTTGACGGGGCTCTCCAGGATGTGCGCGGGGCAATGGACGAACTCAACGACCAGGATCTCTCCCAGCTCGTGAGTCTCGGCGGATGGCTCCGCGGCACCGAGGTGCTGACCTCGATCATCGGCAAGGGCTTCTCCAAGGACGGGGCCGAACTCCTCCACCAGCCCGAACTCGTCAACTACTTCGACCGCTGCATCGGATCCATGTCGGCACGCCTGCGTCGCAATCCGCTGGTGGCCGAGATCCGTGATGTGCTCCGCAAGATCGGGCCCCTGGTGAACGAGGGAGGGGACAACATCACTCCTGAGAAGGTCAAGACCATCCATGACCTGACCCGCGGGGTGGACCAGCGGATCGTGAACGGGGGGAACTGAGCATGAACGCCACCTTCCCTCTCCCATTCCGCTCCGCGCTCCGGCGCCTGCTGTTTGCAGCGGTCCTGTTCTCTGCCGCCGCGCCATGCCTTCTACGGGCGACCGTTGACGACGCCCTCTCCTTTGCCTACGAGGCGGCCCTGCCTTACTACAAACAGGGGTATTCGATCCGCAAGGATGCCTGGGGCGGTGATCTCGGGGTCCATGACAAGAAGGCGGTCAGTTCCCAGCTGTTCAAGGGGAACGACTACTGGTTCCTCATGGCCAGCGACGTGAAGGCCGCCTCTCTCTCGGTGCACATCTACGACGACAAGGGAAACCTCGTCGATGCCGACAGCTGGCAGAAGGGCCGCTTCGCCGGCGCCCGCGTCTCCCCGAAGGCCACGGGCACCTACTTTGCAATCGTCCAGATCCTCAAGTCCCCCGAGGATCGCACCCCGTGGGCGTTGGTTTACGGCTACAAGTAGGCGGCCGTCTTGATTGAAGACTTCTTCCAAGAGCAGTAGGGCGGCCGCACCGTTCTCCCAGTCCGTCTCAGGCGACGGCACATCGGCCACGCTTGATTTCGAGAATGCCCGCTGCTTGCAGGCCCATCATGCGGGTGACGAGGGGCTTCTCCGCCGCATGGAGCAGCAACTTGGAGTGCGCATCACCAGCCGTGACG
Organism: Verrucomicrobiia bacterium; assembly: GCA_040380225.1. GTDB lineage: Bacteria > Verrucomicrobiota > Verrucomicrobiia > Chthoniobacterales > UBA6821 > UBA6821. The sequence continues at coordinate 78,423 of JBEIJN010000006.1, forward strand.
GATGGATGAGGATCGATGGTGCCGCCGATGCCGTCACCCGTGCTGTGGGGATCTTCAGTCAATTGGCCAGAGTGACCTCCGGGGGAGGGGAGATCGGTCGCGATGAATTCCTCTTTGCTCTCGGGCATCCGGGAACGGCGGGGGAAACTTCCTCCCCTGATCCGCAACCCGCTTCCGCCAAATCCCCGATCGAGGAGCTCTATCAGGAGCGGATCCAGTGTTCCCCGCGCAAGCCACCGATCGTTCCCAAGACTGAATCGCAGAGGGATTACCTGAAGGCCATCGACGGCCACGACATCACTTTCGGTATCGGACCCGCGGGCACGGGCAAGACCTACCTGGCCGTCGCCAAGGCAGTCGCCGCCCTCAAGGCCGAGAAGGTCAGCCGCATCATCCTGACGCGACCCGCTGTCGAGGCCGGCGAGGCACTCGGCTTCCTGCCCGGCGAGCTTGAGGAGAAGATCCTTCCCTATCTCCGCCCGCTCTACGACGCCCTCCACGACATGCTCGAACCGGAGGAGATCCAGCGGGCGATCGACCGCAACATCATCGAGATCGCACCGCTCGCCTACATGCGCGGACGCACTCTCAACAAGGCCTTCATCATTCTGGACGAGGCGCAGAACACGACCACCGAGCAGATGTTCATGTTCCTCACGCGTATCGGCATCGGCTCCAAGTGCGTCATCACGGGCGACCGCACCCAGATCGATCTTCCAAAGAACAAGCCTAGCGGCCTGATCGAGGCGGTGGGTGCCCTCTCGGAGACACCCGGCATCGCATTCCACCTCTTCGGCGACCGTGATGTGGTCCGCCACCCGCTCGTCCGGGCGATCATTGCCGCCTACAAGGATCACAGGGGCAACCGCGAGAGCCGCCTGTGATGCTGTAAAGACTGAAGACTTTTAGGTAAAAATTCCCCCAAACCCTTTCTCCCATGTCCCTTCTCCGGTTTTTCAAGAAACAGCGCCTCACGGCCCGCGGCATGAGTTGCGGCAAGACGCGCCGTGCGGCCGGTGAAAACACCCTACTCGACGGGTTGGAGGAGAGCCCCTGGATCCGTGGTCTGGTCGTTCTGGCCGCCGCCGGCATCCTCAGCTTTCTCTGCTTTGTGGTCTCGCCCGAAGAACCTTTCAAGAATCTCCTCTACGCCCTGCTCATCCTGGCGGTCGTTGTAATCCATCCGTTGATCGCCCGCGGAGGTTCCCTTCATGACAACTCACGCCTAGGCCTCTTTCTCTTCCTCATCCTGCTGCAACTGGGAATCGGCGCCATCCTCCTGAGGCAGGCTGACGAGGGTTATCTCGGGGAGAGTTATCTGCCGCTGCTCGTCCCTTACGCGCTGGCACCGCTCGCGCTTTCCGTCCTGCTCGGCGCGCCGACCGGATTCTGGGCTGCCCTGGCCGGTGCCCTCTGGTGGATGATTCTACGCTGGGAGTCCGATCCGGCGCCGCTCCTGCTGTCTCTAACCGGCGGGATGGTGGCCGTGCTTTCGACCCTCCGCGTGAGACGCCGTTCCCGTCTTCTCCGTGCGGGTCTCTACTCCGGCATTTCCATCTGCATCCTCGCGCTCTCCACGGGCGTGATCGGACCCGTGCATTGGGAGTCCCTGCGGGGGAACGATTGGTGGAAGATCGGCATGGAATGCGCCACCACCCTTGGCACCGGCATTCTTACCGCAGTGCTTGTCAGCGGCTCGCTCCCGATGCTTGAGCAGCTCTTCCGGATCACCACCGAGATCTCCTGGCTGGAGATGGCCGACCTCAACCATCCGCTCCTGCGCCGCCTGAGCCTCGAGGCTCCCGGCACCTACCACCACTCGCTCGCCATGGCCAACCTCGCCGAGGCGTGCGCCGAAAAAGTGGGTGCCAATGCCACCCTCTGCCGCGTCGGAGCCTACTTCCACGACATCGGCAAGCTCGTCAAGCCGGAGTACTTCACCGAGAACATCCCCGCCGGTCCGAATCCCCACGACGAACTCACCCCGACCATGAGTGCCCTGGTGATCCTCTCTCACGTCAAGGAGGGGGTCGATCTGGGCCTGCGCAACAAGCTCAACCGTCACATCATCGATCTCATCCGCCAGCATCACGGCACCACGTTGGTGGAGTATTTTTACCAGCGGGCCTGCCGTCAGGAGCGTGACGCCCGTTCCGGGGGGAGTCTCATGAATGTCCGCCCCGAGGACATCCCCAAGGTCAACGAGGAGAGCTACCGTTACCCAGGGCCCAAGCCACAGACCATCGAGGCCGTGATCCTCGGTCTGGCCGATGCCGCCGAAAGCGCCTCGCGGAGTCTCGAGAGACCGACCCCGCAGCGACTCGACGATCTTGTCCACGGCATCCTTGCCGACCGGATCGAGGATGGCCAGTACGACGAGGCTCCGGTCACCCTCTGTCAGTTGCAGTCGATCGCCGACTCCCTGGTCTCCTCACTCGGCAGCATGCATCACTCCAGGATCGCCTACCGGAATCGTCTGGAAGAGACCCCCGCTGCCTCCTGAAGGTGGGGAGGTGGGAAAGGGGTCAGTTCCAGCTGGTATTCATCCGGGTTTTTCCCCCTGATGAGCCCTCAGCCTTCAGCCTTTAGCCTTTAGCCTTTAGCCTTTAGCTTTTAGCTTTTTCAGAGATTCACCCCGAAGCGCTCTCCTTTTTTCGCAGAGAGGGCGAATGTGGCGAGCAGTTCCGCCGTCTGTTCGAGATCGGAATACTGGATCATTTCGACGGGAGAGTGCATGTAGCGGTTCGGAACGCCGATGGAGACCGTTGGGATACCACCCTTCTGCTTGAAGATCGCATCGGCGTCGGTGCCGGTCCAGCGGGGGTTCACCTCGACCTGCAGGGGAATGCCCGCTTTCTTTCCGGCCTCGCGGAGGCGCGCATTGACGACGGGATGGTTGACGCTGCCGAGGCTGATGACGGGGCCTTTCCCCATGGAGACCTCGCCATGCTTCGCCTTGGAGCAGTTCGGGATGTCGGTGGCATGGGTGACGTCCACCACCAGCGCGACATCGGGGTGGACCCGGTAGCCCGCCATCGAGGCCCCGTAGAGGCCGTTCTCCTCCTGGATCGTGGAGACGGCGACGACCTTCGCCTTGAGTGATCCCTTCTTGAGCGAGGCAAGCCGGAGTCCCTCGGCCGCCGTCCAGGCGCCGATCCTGTTGTCGCAACCGCGCGCGGCGAAGCGTCCCCCGGCGAGTTCCTGAAACTCCGCCGAGTAGGTGATCGCATCCCCGATGGAGACCAGTTTTTCAGCCTCCTTGCGGGAGGAGACGCCGATGTCGACGTGCATCGTGTGGAGGTCGGGAACCTTCTTTCTGTCATCCGGTTCCTGCAGGTGGATGGCGAGGAGTCCCGTCACGCCCGGAACAGATCCCTTGGCGCCGTGGACAGTGACGCGCTGGCCGCGAACAAGGGTATTGTCGACGCCGCCGATCCCCTTGATGGAGAGGAATCCCTCCTCCGAGATGTGTGAGACCATGAAGCCGAGTTCATCGACGTGGCCGCTCATGAGCACGGTCGGGTCACCCTTGGGATTGAGCGTCGCGTAGGCGTTCCCGTAGGAGTCGATTTCAACCGAATCGGCGAACCGGCTCACGTAATCGACCCAGACCTTCTGCCCCCGCGTCTCGAATCCGGAGGGGGAGGGGGTGTTTAGCAGTGACTTGAGGAACTCGTATTGGGAGGAGGGCTTCATTTAGAAAGGATGAAGGATGAAGGATGAATTATGAAGAGGGAAAAGCGTTGTTTGAATTTTCACCCGGTTCCTTGGAATCCAGCTCCCATCGCTTCGGGGTTTTAACCCAAAATTTGCATTCGGAACCGATCACAAGATGAAAGCATCGTTAAAAGAGTTAAAAAGTTAAAGTGTTACAACGTGGATCCGGAGCATCCCTCTCTTATTCTTTGGGATGGCAAGTTCAGAGAAATCATAGTCCCAGCATGTCACGAGGAACCGGAGCAAGGTGCCTCATTCAGCACGTTGTAACCTTTCTAACTTTTTAACCCAAATTTTGCATTAGGAGCGGCAAAATTGGGTAAAAGGTGGTGAGAGGGAGTCTGCTTTTGAGAAGAGGCCGTCGAGCCAGGGGCGTTTTTTTGGGTGGAGAGCGATTTTGAGGGTACGTTTTCTGGCATGGGAGGA
>JBEIJN010000007.1:0-76335 GCA_040380225.1 Verrucomicrobiia bacterium
GGAACTCGGAGATGCCCAGCGGTCTATCCGGCTCGATGCCAAGAACGCGGCCCACGGCACTAGGAAATAGCAGACCGAGGCAGCCGAGAATCGTGGTCACAACGGCTCCGCAGTTGGGCAACAGCATCATTTTGGAGACAAACCTTTCAAGGCTCTAACGCCCCCCGGAACTATCACTGCTCGCATTCTGCATTCCTCCAGCCCGTGTAGCGGAATGAGCAGGAGGCATGCCAAAAGTCCCGAAGGGACAGGGATTAGGCAGACCGGCTCGTTAGACATTTTTGATTGTGAGGTGGATGTAGCGCCTGGCGACTGGGTCATTCTTGTTCCCGGCCTCAATGAGAATAGGAACATTGTCTTGAGCTGATCCGTTGAATGGAATTGTTGTCGTCCGAAAAACGGGTCCCTGCTTCTTGTCTGGATCGGAAAACTCCACAAACTCAGTCAACTTATACCGAGCAACATAAGTTATCCCTGTTGCAGTCTGTTCGGCTGTGATCTCAAGCTCAACTCCAACGGGAATTGCCTCTTGGCCTTCGATTGCATAATCCTTGATGAGCGCAATCTTCGCATTAATGCCTGACTTGACCGTGACTTTTGGAGCAGAGAGGAGATCAACGCCCTTCTTCTGATTGATCGGGACAAGGTCGGTGGTCACGGTGACGTCAGGAGATGCCTTGATCAGCTTTGCTGATATCTCCACATCGGCGCGTGCTAATTGTGCGGATAAGGTCAGGATGGCTATTAAAGTTGCTTTCCGTGTTGTGTTCATGGTGGCGATATTTCCTGTCTTACGTACTTTAGAGCGACATGTCATCCCATTGCATTAATGGAAGACATGCGTTTTGGGCGGGGCATCTTCATATGCACCCCGTCAATTAGCGGAGAGTCATTTTCATTCCGCCCGTGTTTTTCCTGCCTTCCGATTACTCTTTGAACCGAACGAGGGAGCGGACTTCCATCGGGGCGAGTTGATCCCGGCCGCCAAGTCCCTCAATCTCCACGACGAAAAGCGTTCTCAGGACATTCGCCCCGAGTTGCCGTAGCAGGTGAAGCGCCGCGCGGGCCGTCCCCCCGGTGGCAAGCAGGTCATCCACGAGGATGACGGGTTCACCGGGAAGGATGCTGTCGCAGTGGATCTCGAATTCGGCGGAACCGTATTCGAGATCGTAGGCATGGGAGATGGTGCGGAAGGGGAGCTTCCCCTTTTTACGAACGGGAACGAATCCCGCGCCGATCCTGTAGGCCAGAGCGGCACCGAAGATGAACCCCCGCGCATCGAGGCCGACCACTTTGGCAGGAGCCAGATCGGCGCACTCTCCGGCAAGAAGGTCGATGGAGCCCTTGAACAGCGCGGCGTGTTCAAGAACCGGCGTGATGTCGCGGAACAGGATGCCCTTTTTCGGAAAATCGGGTACGGCCCGTATCGCCCGCTTCAGGTCGTCGCTTGTCATCGGGCCGGGATGAAGGTGCTAATCGCCGAAGCTGATGCCGACCGCACGCGCGGTCTCGACGAGCTGGGAGGAGGGAGGGACCTTCTTGAGACGATGGACCGCCTCGGCGATCGGGACATCCAGCACCTCGTAGTTCTGGTAGCTGACCATGGCGCCGAACTTCTCCTCGCGTGCGAGCTGCACGGCCTTCACGCCGAAGCGGATGCCGAGGATGCGGTCGAGCGTGGTCGGATCCCCTCCACGCTGCAGATGACCGAGCACGCAGACCCGGGTTTCCTTGCCGGTGCGCGCCTCGATCTCGTGGCCGATCATCTCGCCGACCCCGCCGAGCCTCCATTCGCCGCTGGCGGACTGCTTCCGGAACTGCTGACCGTGCTGGGTGCGCGCCCCCTCGGCCGCGACGATCATGGTGCTCTTGTAGCCGGCTTCATCGCGCCGATGGACGACTTCGGCCACCTTCTCCAACGAGAAAGGGATTTCCGGAATCAGAATGACATCGGCCGCTCCCGCAAGGCCGCCCCAGAGGGCGATCCACCCGGCATGGCGCCCCATCACCTGGACGACAATGACGCGCTTGTGACTGGCCGCGGTGGTGTGAAGCCGGTCCATCGCATCGGTCACGCAGGCGACTGCTGAATCGAAGCCGAATGTCATCGCCGTCGCCTCGAGATCGTTGTCGATGGTCTTCGGGACTCCGATGATCGGGAACCCGGCTCGGTAAAGCTGAAGGGCCGTGCTCATCGACCCGTCGCCGCCGATCGCGATGATGGCGGAGAGATCCAGATCGCGGCAGGTGCGCGAGGCCTTGGCGATGACCTCCTCGGGAATCCTGGCCTTCTCGCCGCCGGCGACCTTGGAGGTGAAGTGCCCCTTGTTCGTGGTGCCGAGGATAGTCCCGCCGATCTGCATGATGCCCGCGGTGTTCTCGCGGGTCAGCGGCATGGTATCGCCCCCGTCGGCAAGCATCCCCTCGAATCCGTCACGGAAGCCGAGCACCTCCCAGCCGAGCTCCTCGGCGGAGCAGAAGATCCCCCTCAGGACGGCATTCAGCCCGGGGCAGTCGCCTCCGCTGGTGAGGACACCGATCCGTTTTCCGGGGTAATCAGCCACGTCTCAGAGGGAATTGGAGGCCTTGGCCTCGCGGCCCTTGGCGGCCCAGGCGCCGTAGAGGGCCCAGCCGCGCTGGACGAGGGCGAGCCCCTCCTGTTCACGGTTGGTTCCGCCCAGTAGGACGACAATGATGCGGCGCGGCGTCGTGGAGACGGTGTCACCCTCACGCTTCACCTCGGGAGTGCGTTCCGAGGTGAGGATGATGCAGTCGCCCGCCCGCGAGGTGCGGCCGGTCTTCACCCCGTCGATGCCGTCGGTGCCGAGCAGCTTGTTCGTGTTGTTGAGCTGAAGTCCGAGGCTGGCGCCGCCGCGACGCACATGGATATCGCGTGTCGACTGGGCAACGTAGAACGAGAGACCAGACTTCGAGTAGGCATACCGGGTGAGGCGAGCCAGATCGGCCGCCGTGGAGCGGGGGCGCGCCTGCCCGTCCGGAGTGTCGAGGCCGTGGGGATTGAGGAAGAGCGTGCCGCGCATCCCGAGCTGGCGTGCCAGGGCATTCATGTGGGCGACGGTGTTGCCCACCGGGTCGAGTCCGGTGGCGTTGGGCAGGACCCTCCCCAGATGATCCGCCAGCGTGACCGCGGCGACATTGTCCGAGGCAAGCAGGCAGGCGAAGATCAGGTCGCGTAGCGTGAGTTCATCACCCGCCTGGAGGCCGAGCGGATTGATGCCACCCGTCGTCGTGATCGCCACCTCGGGAACCACGGCCGTCTGCTCCAGATTGCCCCCCTTGAGCTGCGACCAGTCGAGGGCAACCATGGCGAGCGCCAGCTTGGTGAGACTCGCGATCGGAAGCTTCTGGTTGGCGCCTGCCACCTCGAGGATCCGGCCTGTCTGATTGTCGACAATGATCGAACTCGTGGCATGAAGTGCCCCGGCCATCAGCACGCTCACAAGGAGCAGGTAAAAGGGACGCATGGTTTAGAACGATAGCAGGTCGGAAGAAATTTGAAACCCAGTTGTGATGCCCGGTCCCTGTCCGGTGCAAGAAGATCGGATTGGGAGCATGGCGGCCAAGGGACCCCACCCCATGTCCAAGGCGCCGGGATATGAGATGCAGGAGCAGGCGCGCAAGCGACGCTGTAGTTGAGCTACAGCGAGTGAAGCGCAACGAACTCCTGCGCTCAAAGCCCGAGCCTACGTGCCTCGGGTGTTGCCGAATAGGTCTATATGTACCCTCGGCGCATAGCGGAACCCATGCTCAAGGCACATCTCCGCGATGAGCGGACCGCGTTCGCGGAGGGTCTTCACATCGGTTCCTTCGGGCATCAGCAGAACCTTGTCACGGGTGAATCCGGGAACCGTACCGATCTCGTTGAGGAGTTCCTCGATCTCGGGAAGATCCTCGACACGCGAGACCACGAACTTGAGCTGGCAGGGTCCCGCCTCAAGCCATTGCCTGATGATTCGAGGCTTAAGGCGGGTGGATTCATGGCGTTCACGCCACGCGCCGGCGGTCTCGGCATCGGGGGTGGAGTCGGCCAGCTTGGGACTCAGCGAGGCAAGATCGCAGGCGATCCCCATTCCGTCGACATGGGGAGAGATCGTCGCCGCGGTCTCGATGGTGATGTGCATCCCGGAGGCGCGCAGCGCCGCGGCGAGTTCGCGGATGCCGGAGGCCACCATCGGTTCGCCGCCGGTCAGCACGACATGACGGCAGTCGTAACCACGGACGCGCTCCATGATGGCATCGATTCCCATCTCCTCCCCCTCGGGGTTCCAGGAGGCGTAGGGTGTGTCGCACCAGCGGCAGCGGAGATTGCAGCCCGATGTGCGGATGAAGACGGAAGGGACGCCGAGCAGCAACCCCTCCCCCTGGATCGAATGAAAGATCTCGGAAATCCTCATCTGGTGACAGGCTTGGGTGGCAGGGGAGCCGTCACGGCGTAGGCGGTCGGATCGGGAAGGCCTGCCAACTGGAATGCCTCACGGCGCTCGACGCAGGTGCCGCAGGTGCCGCAATGGATCTCCCCGCCCTTGTAGCAGGACCAGGTGCGGGAGAAGTCGACCCCCAGTTCCGCCCCTCGCCGGGCAATGGCGGCCTTGTCCATCGCCACGAAGGGGCGGAGCAGTTCGATCCGCGCGTAGGTCCCCTCGCGGATCGCTCTCGCCATGGGTTCCAGGAATGACTCGCGGCAGTCGGGATAGATCGCGTGATCCCCCGAATGAGCCGCGATCACGACCGCCTCCGCGCCGTGACTCTCGGCGAACCCCGCCGCAATCGAGAGCATGATGCCGTTTCGGAACGGGACGACGGTGCTCTTCATCGACGACTCCTCGTAGTGACCCTCCGGGATCTCCCCGCCGGTTTCCAAAAGATCCGAAGCGAACTCCTCCGCCACAAACCTGAGCGGCGCGATCCGGTGGGCGACACCCGCCTGTGCGCAATGCCAGGCGGCCATGGGCAGTTCCCGCGCATGGTGCTTCGCCCCGTAATCGAAGCTCAGGCCGGCCACCACGTCATGCTCGCGCAGCGCGGCATGAAAAGCCGTGACGGAGTCCATCCCGCCGCTGAGCAGGACGACGACCTTCACCGGAGCTTCTTCCCCCCGTGGACCGCCTCGACACGGATGGCAATGCCGCCGCGGGGCGCGAAGTCGCCGATCACCACCGCATGTCGCGGCGAGATGGCGGCGACGATGTCGTCCAGAATCCGGTTGGTGATCGCCTCGGCGAAGACCGCCTGGTTGCGGTAGGAGCCCAGGTACTGCTTCAGGGCCTTGCTCTCAAGGCAACGGCGCGAGGGCGTGTAGCGGATTGTGATCTCGGCAAAATCGGGCTGTCCCGTCACCGGGCAGTGCGAGGTGAACTCCTTGGTCGAAAAGACCACCTCGTACTCACGGGAGGAGGGGCTGGGGAAGGTCTCGAGCACCGCCTCGTCGGGAGAGGAGAGTTGCTGCAGCGGACCGCCTCCAAGCAGGGTGAGCCTGTCGGAGGCGGCTGTTTTGGAGACTTTTTTCGGAGTGCGTGGGGACTTGGCCATAAAGGAGAATGATTGAGCCCATCGTTTCCCAGCCCGGATCGCCAGCCAAGCCCGAAGTCATCGTCTTCGTCATGCGTTCCTTGGCTTCCCTTGCCATTCCTCCGGGTATAGTCTCATGAGGTCGTGAAAAAGACCCTCCTCTGGACGATTCCACCCCTGGTTCCGATTGCCATCGTGGCCGCCGCGTTGGTGCTCGCGCTTCGTTGGATCGAGAGCGACGACTGCCGCACGCTTCTCGAGCAGAAGACCCAGGCCGTGCTCCATGCCGAGGCGAAGCTTGCCCCGCTCAGCTGGCGCTGGTTCGGCGTCTCCTCCCGGAATTTCAATGCTACCGGCAGCTCCGATTCGGCGCTCAAGCAGGTGGATGCCACGGATCTGCAGGCAACCCTGAGCCCCTCCTCGATCCTTCGCGGCGTCTGGGGAGTGAAGGAACTCTCCCTCGACAAACTGAAGCTTCGGATAGGATCTCCCGAAAACACTCCCGCCAAGGCCGCCACCCCACCGGACGCGAAACCTTCCCCTCAAGCGACAGGATTGCAGAAATGGATGCCCTCCCTCGTCGTGGTGGAGGTGATCCACGGCAGGAAGACCGATCTCCTCATCGAGATCGGACAGGCAAGCATCACTCTGGACGGCACGACTCTGGAGGCACGCCCCGATTCCCAGGGCCAGCAGACTCTCTTCAAACTCTCGGGTGGCAGACTGGGAACCTCGCATTATCCCGATCTCAAACTGAACCTCGGCACCGCAAGCTGCATCCTCACCGACAAGGGACTCGACCTCACAGGTGCGGACATGACGTCCCCCGGGGGCGGCGCGATCAGGATCCGCGGAATGTTTCCCTCGGACGGAACCCCGAGCACTCTCTCGGGAACTTGGGAGAAGCTACCCGTCGCGGTTCTCCTGCCGAAGCTCGGCGACAAGGTGACGGGGGGACTCTCCGGCGACTGCAACATGAAATGGGGTCCCGGCCACCGTAGGGAAGGTGAGGGCACGATCCGGGGAGAAGGGATCACCCTCACCGGCATGCCGGCCTTCATCAAGCTGGCCGAACTGACGGGCCTGGAACAATTCCGCCGCCTTCCCGTCCAGACATTCAGCACCCGATTCACTGTCCGCGATCAAGTCACCGAGTGGCGCGACATCGTGTTTGAGTCACAGGGTTTCCTTAAGATCACAGGCGAGGCATCGACGGCGACCGACGGCTCACTCACCGGTCTCATCCGGTTGGGCATCACCACCCGCATCGTGAACATGATCCCCTTTGCCCGTGAACTCCTGGGCCTTGAGGAACGGGAGGGCTACATCTGGGTCAAGGAGCCGATTGCCCTCGGCGGGACACTCACGCATCCCACCGACAATTTCACGCCGCGCCTGACGGTGCTGGCAGTCGCTGCTGCCGAAGGAGCGGTGAGGGAAGGGGTGCGCACGGGGCTCGGAATCCTCGGCATCAAGGTCGGCGAGGGAACGAACGCCCCGGCTTCCTCCGGCTCCCCAATCCCAGCCCCCATTCCCTCCGCCGCCACCAACGCCGTGAAGACGCTTGAACAGGGTGCCGGTGCCGTGCTCGATACCCTCGGCGGGTTTTTGAAATAGAGTGGCTTCTGTTCTATTTGACGCATGGACAAGGGACGAAATCTCGCGCAGAGGCGCAGAGATGCAGAGTTTTTATGACTAATTGCGGCGCCTCGCTGTTTGCAGTGGGTTGATTGAAAGATGCTGTTTTCACGCAACGGACGCAAAGGTCGCCAAGGTAGGATCAAAGAGTAGAACCCGACGAAACTAAGGGGGTAAGAACGGTGGTTTTTTGAAATTCTTGCAATTACCCTGCCAGTAAAAACGCAGCAACGCGGAACCCCTCCTTGCGATCGTTGCGTCCTTTGCGTGAAACTCATTCCGTGTCTTTTCCGGAACATTTCCCCACTCCCAATAGCCAAGAGCCCTAATGGCAGCGCTTCCCTGGATGATGCTCTAGCCCTCAGACTTCGAGCAGTCGCTGCATTTCCACTGCGGCGGCCTCGTTGTCGGAAAAAGAGCCGGCATCGAGTTCCGCAAAGTCGTGCTGGTTCCGAAACCAGGTCATCTGTCGCTTCGCGTAGCGGCGGGTCGCGCCGATGATCGCCTCCTGCGCTTCGGCCCGGCTCGTTCCTCCGCGCAGAAGATCACGGATCTCACGCAGGCCGAGCGTCATGGAGGCGGTCGGCCCTGTTTTCTCCTCAGGCAAGGCTGCCACCTCGGCCTCGACGCCTCGTGCGAACATCGCCTCCACGTTTGCGGCGATGCGATGGTTCAGTTCCCCGCGCTCCCGCATGATGAGGATGCCGCGCACTCCGGGAGGCATGGGACGCGGACCTTTTCTCACCTCGGACAAGGGCTTCCCGGTGAGCGTCACGATCTCGAGCGCCCGCTCGACGCGGCGCCGGTTGGCGCAGTCGATGGAGGCGGCCCCCTCCGGGTCGCGTTCCCTGAGCCGCTCCACGAGGGTGGAAAGATCGCTTTGTGAAAACTCCTCCCGGAGAACCGGATCCTGATCGGGGAGTTCGTCGAGGCCCCCGAGCAGTGCCTTCACGTAGAGGCCCGTGCCGCCCACGACAATCGGCCGCTTGCCACGGGCGGAAAGATCCCGCAGCACGGCCATCGCCTCCCGCCGGTAGCGGGCGGCATCGTATGCCTCGGACGGATCGACGGATCCGACCAGATGATGGGGAACACGGGCCAGTTGCCCGGGTGTCGGCTGGGCGGTGAGAATCGGAAGCCCCGCGTAGATCTGGAAGGCATCCGCTCCGACAATCTCGCCTCCGAGGCGCTCGGCCAAGCGGAGGGAGAGGTCGGTTTTGCCAGCCCCCGTGGGGCCGGCAATAACGAGAGTTTCCGCGGGTATCACGGAAACGGAAGGGTGTCTGCTCAGGCTGCCGCGGCCTCCGACTCGGAGGATTCGGAAGCGGACTCGCGGCGGTCGGGGCGGTCACCGCGGGATTCGGGAGCTGCCTTGGCTCCGCTCACCACGAGCTTGCGGCCCATGTACTCCTTGTCGTGAAGTTCGGCGACGGCGCGCTTGGCCTCATCGACGGAGGTGAGCTGGACGAAGCCGAAGCCCTTGGAGCGATGGGTCTCGCGGTTGCTGACGATCTCGACGTTCTGGACCGAGCCGACTCCGCTGAAGAGTTCGAGCAGGTCGCTCTCGGTGGCGTCGAAGGAGAGGTTGCCGACGTAGACGCGGGGGGTGGTCACCTCGATGCGCTCGGGCTTGCGCGACTGGCGCGGGGCGGAACCCTCGGGACGGTCGGCACGGGGGGTGCGCTGGGGTTTGCCGGAGGAGGACTTCTTGCCGCCGAGGCCGATCAGGGAGAGGAGCTTCGCGAGGAAGCCCTTCTTCTTGGCGGGCTGCTGGGGACGATGATCGTCATTGCGGGGGCCGCCGGAGCGGCCGCCGGGGCCACGGGAACCAGAGGAACGGCGGCGTCCGCCACCGCCGCTGCGGGAGCGGCCACGGTTGTTGGAGGAATAGTTCGAGGACATGATGTGTGTTTGTAGGGGATCCCCGGCGATTCGCGGCCCGGGACACTGGCCGGGGCTGGCGGGGGATCAGGACTGTGTGTTCGTTGCGTTGTGTGTTGATTGCCCGGGCGGCGCCGCCTCCCGTGTGTCCCGGCCCCCGACACTAGGGAAGGGGGCGTTGCGGAGGCTGTTTCGGCTTTCAATGCCGTGGGGAGGTTGCGGGAAAACCGCTGCTCCTTGAGACGGGCGCCAAGAACGGGCAGTACCCTCTCTCGCACCGAATAGCGGGTGAGACAAGGGAAATCGGGTTGAAGGAAATGTGCCGGGCGGTCGTTGAAAGAGGAAAAGGGTCCCGGGGTAGGCACTTTTCCTGCGACTTTTAGGGTCGGTCGGGGTTGTAATCATTGTCATGATGCCCGCCGTTCCGAAACGCCTCCTGCTGCTCTCGGGCATCGCCGTGCTGCTGGCTGCCGTCGTGATCACCAAATGGGTCGCCGGTTGGGGGTTGGTCACGATCCATGTGAAGGATCAACCCCTGTGCAAGGTGATCTCCTCGATCGCCAGGCAGGGTCATGTGCGGGTGGAGAGTTCGCTCGATCCCGATAGGAGGATCACCCTTGATGTCGAGCGGGTGACACCGGCCGAGGCCATCGACACGCTGGCCCTCCGTGCCGACGCCTCCTGGAGATCCGTTGTCCTGATGGCACCCAAAGCCGTGACCTTCGACCCCGCGCTTGCCTCCATGAAGGCAAACGGCAAAGCAGGCGACTGGGTCACCCTGTTCTACCCCGCGCCACCCTGGATCGGTTCCGGTGATGCGGCTACCGACCCCGCCCTGCTGGAGTGGACGGCTGAGGGCGGTTCCTTGGAGTTGCCCAAGCTACTTGATGAGGCCGCCCAGAAAACCGGCGTCATGATTGCATACCCGGCGGAATGGGCTCCCCCGCTCGCCAAACCTCCCAAGAGCGCCCCGGTCGCCCAATCTCTCCGGGCGATGGCGGCGGGTGCCGGAGGAAAAACCCTCCCTCTCTTTCTGCTGACGGAAAGCCGTCGACCATCCCGCGGAGGAGCCCCGGCAAATGATGCCTCGCAGGAGGGAGCGGAAGGCCGGAGGCCGCAGATCAAACCGGAATGGATGGAGCAGCGGGCCCTTGCGCAGATCAAACGGCTGCCCGTGGCAGAGCGCGCCGCGGCGAAAAAGGAATTCGACGGGATGAAAGGCATGTTTGACCAACTCAAGGGTCTCCCGCCGGAAGAGCGGCGGGAGAAGATGAGGGAACTGATGGCCAATCCCGAGATTGCCGAGAAAATCGAGGATCGACGGCTCCTGCGTGAGTCCAAGATGACAGCGCAGCAACGCATCACCCGGGCGGTGAACTACCTCGACAGGAAAGCCGCCGCCAAACAGGGAACTCCAAGATGAGGATGATGAGCCCGCTTCGATCGAAGGAAGCGCTGATGAAATCCCATGAAGGCCGCTGAAGAGCATTTGCTGATTTTTGAAGGCGTGAGTGCTGGGCGATACCCGCAGCGGTCTCGCCCGAGCGAGCAACGCGGCAAAAATCGACAAATGGCTTCAGCCATTTGGGTTGCGGAGATAACCTGCCGGGGGCTGTGTTGGCTTGGCGCTTTGCTTGCCCGGCCGTTGCTTCGCATCCGTTACGGCAGCCCACTGCGGGGATGCTCGCGCCAAGCCGCCTTGCCCGCGGCCCATTCTTTCCGCAACGGCCTCTATGCGATTTAATCAGCGATTCCTTAAGGCTTTCACGCTCCTGGAGCTTCTGGTGGTGGTCGCCATCATCGGGATGCTGGCCTCCCTTCTCATTCCCTCGATCCAAGGCGCCATGCAACGCGGAAAAGGGATCCGTTGCATTGCAAACCTCAACCAGATCGGCGTGGCCGTGCAGCAGTATGTGGCCGATCCTGACAACGGCCATCAGTTTCCCCCGATCTATAATGTCACGGCGGCGAACGGCTCCATCGACACAACGGTCAACTCCGCCTTGTCGGGCGCCACCCCGCTGCTGCCGCTGGCCGTGCTCGGTTCCTACGGGGTGACACTTCCCCTGCTCACCTGCCCCACCGACATGGCTCCGGATCCCGACTACGGCAGCTATCTCTGGTCACCGGTCCTGCAGGGGGAGCAGCCCCAGGATGTCCATGTCTACACCCGTGGCGGTGCCTTCACCGTCAGCAAGCTCTCCGGCCTGACCCTCTGCACCGACAAGGGACGCCCCCATCTGGGCAAGCTGAACGTCTTGCGTGCGGACGGCCATGTGGAGACCAAGCCGTGATTGCATTGGCGGAAGGCTCCCTCGTGGACCGGGTGCCATGTACGGCACGGCCGTGTTTTGACAAGCTCACCGGAGAGAGTCCGGCATCGTTGATTCCGTGGTTTGACCTGCGCTTTCGCCCTTTTTTCATCCTTCATAATTGACGGCACTTTTCTTCCGAAAAGCCGTGCCGCCCTTCGTTCTGCGACTTCGTCGCAGTCGTACGCGCCAGTTTCCACTGGCTTGTTTCATCACTCATCCTTCATCCTTTGCCTCGATGCGCACCACCCTGCTCATGACGATCGACTGCCCCGACCGGGTCGGACTGCTCGCTTCCATCACGGGATTTGTCGCCGGACAGCAGGGGAACTTCGTGGAGGTCAACCAGTACACCGATGCGATCAACGGCTGGTTTCTGGCCAGGTTCGCCTTTGAAGTCCCCGAAGGAGTCCTTCCGGAGTCCGTTCGCACCGCCTTCGCACCCATCGCGAAGGCCATGAATGCGAATTGGGCGATCCGCGACAAAGCCCGTCCGCTGAAAACCGTACTTTTTGTCAGCAGGGAGGATCACTGCCTCGCTGACATGCTCTGGCGCTGGCGCTCCCGCGAGATGAACATCGAGGTGCCGCTGGTCATCTCCAACCACGACACCCTGCGCTCTTCGGTCGAGAAGGAGGGGCTTCCTTTCCTCCACATTCCGATCCCCGCCGACGAGGCGGGCAAGGACGCCGCGTTCCGAAAGGTAAGCGCCGCGATACGCGATGTCTCGGGAGAGCTTTCAGTCCTCTGCCGCTACATGCAGATCCTCCCGGAGTGGTTCTGCCAGGAGCACCGCAACCGGGTCATCAACATCCACCATTCGCTCCTGCCCGCCTTTGCCGGAGCGGATCCCTACCGCAAGGCCTACGACCGCGGAGTGAAGCTCATCGGCGCCACATGCCACTACGCCACCGAGGAGCTTGATGCGGGACCGATCATCCATCAGGAGATGATCCCGGTGGAGCACTTCCATGACCCGTCGGACATGCGCCGCTTGGGAAGGGACTGCGAACGACTGGCCCTGGCCCGCGGCGTCAGGCTGCATGTCGAGGATCGAATCGTCGTCCACGGGTCCCGCGCCATTGTCTTTGGCGATTAAACTACGCCCGACGCCGATTCAGGATTCAGCTTTCAGGTTTCATCCTCCATCCTTCATCCTTTCCCTATGTCTTCCACCCATCTATCAGCGCGCGGTCTCCGGCAGACGTACGAGCTCGGCGCGGAGCGTCTCGAGGTGCTTCGCGGAGTCGATCTTGATGTGGCCAAGGGTGAAGTCGTTTTTCTCCGCGGCGCTTCGGGTGCGGGTAAATCGACCCTGCTCTACATCTTGGCCGGATTGGAACATCCGCGCGCAGGGTCCGTCTCCTTCGAGGGGGAGCAACTCTTCGACCTGGGTCGCGACCGGCTTGCAACCCTCCGCAACCGCCGCATGGGCTTCGTCTTCCAATCCTACTTCCTGCTTCCCGAACTGACTGCGCTGGAGAACGTGATGCTCCCTGCCATGCTCGGCGGCGCGAGGCGCGCAGAGGAAGCACGGCGCCTGCTCGACCGCGTGGGACTCTCCGGACGCCTGGATCACCTTCCCTCCCAGCTCAGCGGCGGGGAACAGCAGCGCGTGGCGATCGCCCGCTCCCTCATCAATGATCCGGGGATCCTGTTCGCCGACGAGCCGACCGGAAACCTCGACGCCGCCACCGGCGCCGGGATCATCGATTTGCTTCTGGGGCTGGCGCGCCAGGATGGCCGCACCTTCGTCGCCGTCACCCACGATCCCGCGCTGGCCGCACTCGGCGACCGAGAGCTTTACCTCAAGGAGGGCCATTTGGAGAAAGGGGCTTAGACTGAAGACTTTTAGTCTGTTAGCCAAACTCCGACAAGCTAACCGCACTCCTGATTTTCTGAGTTCGTCGCCAACAAGTGCCTCCATCTAATAGCCTTCAGCCTAAACCGCTTCAGCCTATGTCCTCCCCCTCCACCATCATCACTCCCGTTCAGGTGATGTTCTTCGACACCGATGCCGGTGGCGTCGTCCACAACATCGCCTACCTCCGCTTCATCGAGACGGCCCGAACCCTGCTCGCCGTGCAACTCGGGATGGACTGGCAGCGGATGGCCCACACCTCCGTCTTCCCCGTCGTGGTCCGCACCGAGATCGACTACAAGCGTCCGGCGATCCTTGGTGACGAGCTCGAGGTCCATGGCCGGCTCGGCGAGGCGACCCCGGCAAGGTTCTGGTGTCACTTCGAGATCAAGCGTCCGCGTGACGGAGCGCTTCTGATCACCTGTCAGCAGGCGCTGGCCTTCGTAAAAATGCCGGAGGGGCGGCCGCTTCGTCTTCATAAAGGCTGGCCCGAGCCATTCGCTCCCGAGATCCCATTGGCCTGCTAGGGAACTGCTGAACAAGCTCACGTGGTCATTTGTGATTTAACTCAGTTTTACAGCCCCTTTTCGGGGGGGGTTCGGCGTTATGTCGCGGAGAAAGCGGCTCATCTCGAGTCTGCTGGCCACAGGCATGTGCTGATCATTCCCGGCGAGAAGACCGAACGTCGCGAAGAGGGCGCCCGCACCACCTACACGATCGAGTCGCCGCTGGTCTCGCGCACCGCGCGCTACCGGGCCCTGATCAATCTCGCTCTGGTTGAGGAGGCGCTGGAACGGGAGAAGCCTGATCTGATCGAATCAGGGGATCCCTATCAGGTCGCCTGGAAGGCACTCGCATCAGGCCGCGCTCTCGGCATCCCGACCGTCGGCTTTTACCACTCGCACTTTCCCGACGCGGTGCTCCGGTCGGTGGCGAAATATTTCGGCTCCATCTCCGTGATGATGGCCGAGGAGATCGGGCGGCGCTACGTCACCTCCCTCTACAACCGCTTCGAACGCACGCTTGTTCCCAGCCAGGGACTCTCGGAGCTGCTCCGCGAATGGGGCCTGGAGAATGTCGAGACGCTGGAGCTGGGCGTCGATACCGGCGTCTTCTATCCCGATGCCGAACGGGGCCGAGCGGCACGGCGCAGGCTCGGGTGGCCGGAAGATAAAACCGTGCTCCTCTATGTCGGTCGTCTCAACCCGGACAAGAATGTCCGCCGTCTGCTCGAGGCTTTTTCCCTCCTGCAGGGGAGCCATCCGGAACGCTTCCACCTCGCGGTGATCGGCGACGGGATGCTGCGCGGGTCGCTTCAGCGCCTCCGTGAGGAAACAGGCGACGTGAGTTGGACCCCCTACTGCGACGGCGCGGCGGAACTGGCCGACATCTACCGGGCTGCCGATCTCTTCGTCCACCCCGGGGTCAAGGAGACCTTTGGACTGGTGACGCTGGAAAGCCAGGCCAGCGGAACCCCCGTGGTCGGAATCCGAGGCAGTTACATGGATGCGATCAATTTCAGCGGCCTCCACAACTGGTCCTCGGCTGATAATGCCGTGGCGCTTGCCGGAGCGATCCGTCACGCCGCCTCCGGGGACATGGCGGCCGCGGGACAGAGGGCAGCCGCGGCTGTCTCCGCTCGTTACGACTGGAAGTCGGTCTTCGCCCGTCTCTTTGCGGTTTACCGGGAGGTCATCGCCTCGTACAAACCATAAGGAAATCCCAACTGTGCCTTCCGAATCCGCCGCATTGCCCGCCGAGAACCCCCCGGTTCCGTCACCCGCGACCGAGGTGATCATCCGCCGCTATGAACCCCGTGACCGCGCGGCCGTACGCTGGCTCTGCTGCGAAACGGGATTCCTGGGCAAGGCGATCGACCCGGTCTTCGAGGACCGCGAGATCTTCGCCGATTACCTCACCCGCTACTACACCGACATCGAGCCCGAGTCCTCCTTCGTTCTCGAGCAGGAGGGGGCCTTGAAGGGATACCTCTTGGGTTCCTACCGCCCCTACCGCCAGCAGCTCTTCAACTTCTTCAACAACCTCGCCCTCTTCGCCCGGGGCATGGCGAAGTACCCCTTCTACAACCGCGCCACCCGAGACTTCATCGGCTGGATCCTCCGCAACTCCTGGCGCGAAGTCCCAAAATCGCCCCGCCGCTGCGCCCACTTCCACTTCAATATCCTTCCCGAGGCGCAGGGGCTGGCCAACAGCAAGGGATTGATGGACCTCTACCTCGACCATCTGCGCGGCAAGGGAGTCCGTCAGGTCTACGGACAGGTGGTGACCTTCGAAGCTCGGCGCGGCGCGAAGCTCTTCGAGCGCTACGGCTTCCAGGTGCTCAACCGGAGCGAGATCACGAAATACCGCAACTCCCACCCCGAACCGGTCTATCTCACGACGGTGCTGAAGGAACTCTCATAGCAAGGCTACGAGAGAGGCATTTAGGCTGATGGCTGAAGACTATCAGGGACTCGGCGACATCGCCTCTTACGAAAGCCCCTTGAGTTTTCTTTGATTGGCTCGAATGTCTCACACGGCTCTGACCTAATACCATCTCCACTCATATTCCGGCGAAATCAGCTGGTTCTTTCGGCGATGGGCGTTGTTGTCATCCCTCGGGTTATCTTCAGATAGCCCTCGGTCTTCCGCCTAGCCCATCACCAAAATCCCTTCGCTAATTCCACCAGACTAATCATGGAAATGGTATAACAGCCTTCAGTCTCTCCCTGACCTTTTCACCTTTCACTTTCCACTTTTCACTTTTCACTTCCTCCCCATGACCGACACCGAAGCCGCCATCATCCTGAACATGCTTCCCCAGGTGGGCCCCGTCCGGGTGCGTCGGCTGACCGAGCGCTTCGGGTCGCTTTCCGCCATCCTTGCGGCCGGCGCTTCGGCACTTCGCGGCGTGGAGGGAATCGGCACCGAGGTCTCCTCCGTCATCACTTCGTGGAGTGATCACGCCGATCTCGATGCGGAGATTGCCCTGGTCGAAAAGGCCGGCGCCCGCGTCCTCACGCAGAGCGATCCCGAGTATCCGGAGCTGCTGAAGGAAATCCACGATCCCCCGATCGTTCTCTACGTGCTCGGGAAGCTGGAGGAGCGCGACCAGCGGAACGGGATTGGCATCGTCGGGACGCGCAAGGCAAGTCACTACGCCGCCGAGTCAGCCAAGAAACTCGGATACCAGCTCTCCTATGCTGGACTCACGGTCTACAGCGGACTGGCACGAGGGATCGACACGGCCGCGCACCAAGCGGCGCTTGCGGCGAATGGCCGCACCGTGGCCGTGCTGGGAAGCGGCCTTGCCCATATCTATCCCGAGGAAAACATCCCCCTCGCCGAACGGATCGCCGCGGGGAACGGGGCCGTGGTCAGCGAGTTCCCGATGGGGACGACTCCCGGCAAGCAAACCTTTCCCAAGCGCAACCGGATCATCAGCGGCTGCTCCTTCGGTCTCCTCGTGGTGGAGGCCGGCCTCAACAGTGGCGCTCTCATCAGCGCGCGTGAAGCAGGGGATCAGGGACGCTCCCTCTACGCAGTCCCGGGCCGGATCGATCATCCCGGGACGCTTGGCTCCAACCGCCTCATCCAGCAGGGAGCCAAGCTGGTCATCGATGCCGGAGACATCCTCTCCGACCTCCCGATGCTTTTTGCCTCACCGCCCGAACTGGCCAGGAGCCAACCTCGGGCCGATCTCTCAGGCGAAGACCTTCTGGTCTACCAGGCGATCGGTGATGATCCGACCCCCGTCGATGCCATCATCGCCATGTCGGGCTTGCCACCCGCAACGGTCTCCTCGCGGTTGCTCTCACTCGAGCTGGCCCGCCATGTCCGCTCCGCACCCGGCAACCGCTTCATCAAGCTGATGTGAGATGATTCCCCGCAGAGACGCGGAGACGCCGAGATGATGATGAACGAAAACGCAATCGGTACGAAAGTTTTGGAAGCGGCCATCACCGTTCACAGGGAACTCGGTCCCGGACTTCTGGAATCGGTTTATGAAGCAGTCCTTGAGTGCGAGTTAAAGGAGCATGGATTCAACGTTGATCGTCAGGTATCCATACCCATCACCTATCGAGGCATCAGGTTTAGTGAAGGATTTCGCGCGGATCTCATCGTGGAGGGAAGAGTTCTTCTGGAGATCAAATCGGTTGAGCGTGTGATCCCCTCTCACAAAAAACAGGTGCAGACATACCTTCGCCTGACGGGTCTCAAGTTGGGGTATCTGCTGAACTTCGGGGAAGCAGTTCTGAAGGACGGCATCACGCGGTGTGTTCACCAACTCAGCGAATAAATCCCTCTGCGCCTCTGCGGGATAAATTCATGTTATCATGGACCTCTGCTGCAAAAATCTTTCGGTATAAACTCTCCCTCCGTAAATTCTCCCGTTGCATTTCCCGCCGCGTGCAATTATCGGTTCACGCCCCGCCCCCCTTATTCATCAACCACGATTTCACCGCCACATCCCTGATTTCCGCTGCGTCTTTCAACAGCCTTCAGCCTTTGGCCTAATCCCCTCGTTTCATGTCCAAGACCCTCGTCATCGCCGAGAAGCCCAGCGTCGCCGCCGATCTTGCCCGCGCCTTGGGAGGGAAGGCCGCGCGGGCCGAATTCTTCGAGGTCGATGACTACATTATCACCTCGGCAGTGGGTCATCTGGTGGAGCTCTGCCTGCCCAACAAGATGACGGGAGGCAAGGGGCTCTCCTGGAAGCTGGATGCCCTGCCGATCATTCCGGAGGAGTTCGAGCTCCAGCCGATCGCCCGCTCTGCAGACCGCCTAGGCGTGGTGAAGAAACTGCTCAAGAAACCCGAGGTCACCACGGTCATCAATGCCTGCGACGCCGGCCGCGAGGGTGAACTGATCTTCCACAACATCATCCAGCTCACCGGCTGCAAGAAGCCCGTGAAACGCCTCTGGCTCCAGTCGATGACCAAGGGGGCGATCCAGGAAGGCTTCGCCCATCTCCGCGACGATGCCGAGATGCAGCCGCTCGCCGCCGCCGCGGTCTGCCGCTCGGAGAGCGACTGGCTGGTCGGCATCAACAGCACCCGCGCCCTCACCGCAGTGAACTCCGGGCAGGGCGGCTTTCAGCTCACACCGGTCGGGCGTGTCCAGACACCGACCCTGGCGATCCTTGTCGAGCGCGAGGAGAAGATCCGCGCTTTCGAGCCGAAGACTTACTTCGAGGTCCACGCCGATTTCACCGTCACCGCGGGAAACTATGCCGGACGCTGGTTTGACGAAGGCTTCAAGAAGTCGGAGGAAGAGGATGGCGCTGACAAGAAAGCGGAGCGCATTTGGGACAAGGCCCGCGCCGAGGAAATCCGCGCCAAGTGCACGGGGAAGCCCGGCATTATCGATGAGGTCAAGAAGTCGACCACCCAGGCCTCCCCTCTCCTCTACGACCTGACCACTCTGCAGCGCGAGGCGAACGGCCGCTTCGGCTTCAGCGCCAAGCGCACCCTGCAACTCGCCCAGCGTCTCTACGAGCACCACAAGGTGCTCACCTATCCCCGTACCGATTCCCGCTACCTTCCCGAGGACAACCTCCCTGCTGTAAAAGCCGCCTTCAAGTCCTTCGAGGACAAGGATCTGCGAAAGCACGCCCAGCACGCCCTGGAGCAAAACATGGTCATCAAGACTGGCAAGGTCTTCAACAATGCCAAGGTCTCCGACCACCACGCCATCATCCCGACCGGCGCCTCCATTGCCGGGCTCGACGAGGTCGAGGCGAAGCTTTTCCAGATGGTCGCCCAGCGCTTCGTCGCGGTCTTTTATCCACCGGCCCGATTTGATGTCACCACCCGCATCACCCGCGTGGAGGGTGAACCCTTCAAGAGTGAAGGGAAGGTGCTGACCGATCCCGGTTGGCAGGCCGTCTATGGCAAGCAGGCCCAGAGGGAAGGAAGCGAGGAGGATGCCAAGACGCTCGTCCCCGTGGCCGGCACCGCGCCGCAACTCGAGCCGGCCCGCACCGATTCCGTCGAGGTTCACGAGGCCCAGACACGGCCCCCCGCCCGCTTCAACGAAGCGACACTCCTCAGCGCGATGGAAGGTGCCGGCAAGCTCGTCGAGGATGAGGAACTCCGCGAGGCGATGAGCCAGCGCGGCCTCGGCACCCCGGCAACCCGCGCCGCCATCATCGAGGGCCTCCTCGGCGACGGCTATGTCCTCCGCGAGGGACGCGACCTGACCGCCACCAGCAAGGGCATGGCCCTGATCCATTTGCTGCGTCACATGGGTGTGGCCGTGCTGACCTCACCCGAACTGACCGGCGACTGGGAGCACAAGCTCAAGCAGATGGAGGCCGGTGAATTCCAGCGGCCCAGGTTCATGGAGGAGATCCGCGGCTTCACGCGCGACATCGTCGCGAAGGCCCAGGGATTCACCGATGACGCCGAGGGAGCATTCCCCGATCTTGAGGTGACCTGCCCGCAGTGCGGCAAGGGTCCCTTCAAGGAGAATGTCCGCCAGTTCAAGTGCCGCGGGTGCGGACTCTCCGTTTGGAAATCACTGGCGGGCCGCCCGCTTGAAAGGCCCGAGATCACCGAACTGCTCACCAAAAAGATCGTTGGCCCGCTGGAGGGATTCCGCAGCCGCTTCGGCAAGCCCTTCTCCGCAGAGCTGGAGTTCGATGCCGAGTTCAAGCTGAAGTTCGTCTTCGGCGAGCGCGACGGCGATCCCGCCGCCGAGGAAGCGCTCCGCAACGCCGAGGCCATCGCCCCCTGCCCTGTCTGCAAAAAGGGAACCATCCGCGAGGGGACCACCAGCTATGTCTGCGACCAGTCGATCGGCGCTGAGAAAAAGTGCGAGTTCCGCATGGGGAAGACGATCCTCCAGCGCTCCATCCCGCGCGATCAGGTCGTGAAGATCGCCGAGACCGGCAAGACCGATCTCCTGCCGGGCTTCGTCTCCAAGAAGGGACGGAAGTTCGCCGCCTACCTCAAGCTCGACGGGAAGAAAGTCGGCTTTGAGTTCGAGCCCAGAGAACCTAAGGCACCGAAGGGCGAAGGCGAGGGTTCGACCGTGAAGCGCAGCCGCTTCGGCAAACCGTTGAAGCCTAATCTCACGACGGAATCTGTCGCGGAAGTCATCGAGAAGAAGGCCTCCAAAGACGCCAAACCCAAAAAGGCACCGGCAAAGAAATCCGCCGTCAGGAAAAAAGTTACAGGAACGACAAAGGAGTAATTTTCCGGCTTTTCTTGGCTCGCCAAAGACAAGCCAAGCCTCTGGGGCCAACCCGTCAGGACCACTCACCAACAGGCGCATCAGTGAACAAACTTGAGGCGGTTTGCGCCACGGAGGAAGCTCCCTGACCGATTGCTTCGGCCAGGGGAGACCGCTATTGCTTCCCGGAGGTGAGAGCTACTTTTTCCCGGCGGCATCCGCTTCGAGAGCGGCCTTCACGGCCTCCTCGATCTCGGCGTAGAGGGCGGGGTCGCTCTTGAGCAACTCCTTCGCGGCGTCACGACCCTGGGCGATGTTGTTCCCCTTGTAGCTCATCCAGGAGCCGCGCTTCTCGAGAACGTTCTTCTCGATGGCAAGATCCAGAAGAGAGCCGGTGGAGGAGATTCCCTCGTTGTACATGATGTCGAACTCGGCCTCGGTGAAGGGAGGGGCCACCTTGTTCTTCACGACCTTCACGCGGGTGCGGTTGCCGGTGACGGTGCCGTCGGTCTGCTTGATCGCGCCGATGCGGCGGATGTCGCAGCGGACGCTGGCGTAGAACTTGAGGGCCTTGCCGCCCGGTGTGGTCTCGGGGTTTCCGAACATCACGCCGATCTTCTCGCGGATCTGGTTGGTGAAGATGCAGCAGCAGTCGGCCTTGGAGATGAAGGCGGTGAGCTTCCTCATCGCGGCGCTCATGAGACGGGCCTGGGCTCCGACGACGGAATCGCCGATCTCTCCCTCGAGCTCGGACTTGGTGACGAGTGCGGCGACGGAATCGAGCACGACAACGTCGACGGCATTGGAACGCACGAGGGTCTCGCAAATGCGGAGGGCCTCCTCGCCGGAGCTGGGCTGGGAGACGAGCAGTTCCTCAAGGTTCACGCCGAGCTTGCGGGCGTAGGCAGGATCGAGGGCGTGCTCGACGTCGATGAAGGCCGCGACACCGCCGCGCTTCTGGGCCTGGGCCACGACGGTCAGGGTGAGGGTGGTCTTTCCGGAGGACTCAGGGCCGTAGATCTCGACGATGCGTCCCTTCGGGAATCCGCCGACGCCGAGGGCGCGGTCGATGAGAAGGTTGCCGGTCGGAATCGAGGCGATGTTCACCGCGGAGGCGTCACCGAGACGCATGATGGCCCCGTCGCCGTAATCCTTGGCGATCGCCTGGATGGCGAGATCAAGGTTCTTGGCGCGTGCGGTGGCGGCCTTGTCGGTTGCTTTTTCTGCGGATGCGTCTTCTTTGGCCATGGTCGTGGAGTCGTGTGTGTTGGTTCTGGTTAAAGCTCCAAAGGTAGACCTCCCTTGGAAGGTAGCAACCGGAAAACGGGGGCTTGTCTTTCCGAGGGGGATTTCTACCTTCAACTTCCTCCACTATGCGTGCACTCCCCTCCTCTTTCTTCCCAAGGCTACTGAGCACGACGGCCCTCTGGCTCCTGGTAATGGCTGCCTACATGGCCCGCTCGGAAGGGGCTTTTGCGATCCTGATCGCCGTTCCGGCCCTCATCTCCCTGTGGGAATACTTCGCCCTCCTCAAGGCAGGGGGCATCTCCCATCACCGAGGCATGGGCGTGGCCGTCGCCTTGATCCTGATCGGCCTGAATTTCTGGCTCCTGCGCTGCCCGGCCATGGCCAAGCCCCTTCTGGAGGGGGGTGGAACGATCTTCGGCGTGGAGGCCGCCCTGTTCGCCCTCTTCACGATGGCGCTCTTCCTGCGTGAATACGGCCGCAACGATCCCGGGCGGCACACCGCCGAGGCGATCTCCTTCACGCTGTTCGGGGTCGTTTACATTCCGTGGCTTTTCCTCTTCATGGCGAAACTCCTCTACCTCACGCCGCGGGATGCCGGGGGCTTCACCACCGGCCAGTATCTCGTCCTCTTCGTCGTGGCAGTGACGAAGTTCACCGATGTCGGGGCATTCCTCTGTGGCAGCCTTTTCGGACGCACTCCGTTCTTCCCGAACATCAGCCCCAAGAAAACCTGGGAAGGGATCGCGGGAGGGATCGCCCTCGGAGTGATCCTGGGCATCGTGGTCTTCCGTTTCTTCGGCGACCATCTCCCTCCTTTTTCCCTCGCGATGGTCTGCACCCTCTCACTCGTGCTCGCCATTGCAGGCGTCGCTGGTGATCTGGCCGAATCCCTTCTGAAGCGATCGGTGCACAGCAAGGACTCGGGCCATGTGCTCCCGGGAATCGGCGGCGGAATGGATCTGATCGACAGTCTGCTCTTCACGATGCCCCTCTTCTACTTCCTGCTTCAGTTCCTCCTGCCCGCGGCCCCCCTCTGCCACGCTCCATGATGAAAAGACGGGTCGTCGTCCTCGGGGCCACGGGCTCCATTGGCGAGAGCACGATGCGCGTCGCCCGTGCGCTGCCGGAGCAGATCGGGATCATCGGCCTCTCCGGCAGGAACAATGCGCAACGCCTGCTGGAACTCGCCCGGGAATTTCCCGCGGCCACGCTCTGCGCGGGGGATGAGAAGGCGGCGGAATCCCTTCGCGGCAAACTTCCCGGACGCGATGTGCTGCATGGAGGCCATGGCCTGGAGGAACTCGCCTCGCTGCCGGAGGCCGACATCGTCCTCATTGCCATCGTCGGCACCGCGGGCCTGCGACCCGCGCTGAAGGCGCTCGAATCAGGCAAGGATCTGGCCGTTGCCAGCAAAGAGATCCTCGTCATGGCGGGAGAGGAGGTCATGGCGACGGCAAAGCGGTCCGGACGCCACGTCCTCCCGGTCGACAGCGAGCACAATGCCATCTTCCAGTGCCTGGAGGGCAAGGATCCCTCCACGATCAAGCGTCTGATCCTGACCTGCTCCGGAGGTCCCTTCCGCAACGCCTCGGCGGCCGATCTCGCCTCGGTGACACCCGAACAGGCCCTGCGTCACCCGACTTGGTCGATGGGTCGGAAGATCTCCATCGACTCGGCCACCCTCTTCAACAAGGGACTCGAGATGATCGAGGCTCGCTGGCTCTTTGACATTCCGATGGAGAAGATCGACGTAGTGATCCACCCGCAGAGCATCGTTCACTCGATGGTGGAGTTCGTCGACGGATCGATTATCGCCCAGATGAGCACGACCGACATGGCGCTCCCGATCCAGTACGCCTTGACCTATCCCGGACGCTTTTCCGGGGCCTGCGCCCCTCTTGATCTCACGACGGTGGGCCGCCTCGATTTCGAGGCGCCGCGCGCTGATCTCTTCCCGGCGCTCGATCTCGCCCGTCGTGCAGGAACGGAGGGCGGCACACTGCCTGCTGTCCTCAATGCCGCGAACGAGGCTGCCGTCGATGCTTTCCTTGCCGGTCGCCTGAGCTTCCCGGGCATCTGGGAGAGCGTGGCCCGCGCCATGGAGACCGTCCCGTTCGTGGAACACCCGACCCTCGAGCAACTCATCGAGGCGGACAGGGCGGCGCGCAAGATCGTCGCAAGCTAAGTATCCCTGAAGAAGTTCTCCCGCAGGCGCAGAGCCGCTGAGGAAGGAAAGTACAGTGAAGGGTCTGAATAAACTGCCACACTGAGCCTCTTTAATCCTTGATTCGTTATTTCAACCTCTCAGCGCCTCAGCCTTTGCTTGCCCGGCCGTTGTTACGCATTTGAACTCGGGCTTTCCCAAGCCACTCGCCCCTACCGGGGCTGCTTCGCAGTCCTATCAGCTTTGATTCGCTCGCGCCTGCTCGGCTCACCCTTGCGGGCTGAACTTTCGTTCAGTCTACCCAAGCCGTTCCCACGGCTATGTGTTCGCCAGTCGCTGATTTGTTACGGCTGCGGGAAAATGCATTATGCATCCTCCTTACACGAAAAAGCCCCGTGCCTTTGCAGGTCACGGGGCTTTCTGAAGGTGTTGATTTTGGTTCAGGGCTAGGCTTCGCAAGCGATGTCGTAGCAAAACCTACGGCGAGCGCGCAGCAACGACGCCCTAGGGCGAAAGAAACTACTTGAGCGCTGACAGGTAGTTCTGCTCGGCGTGGTTCCAGTTGACCACGTTCCACCATGCCTTGAGGTAGTCGGGACGGCGGTTCTGGTAGTTGAGGTAGTAGGCGTGCTCCCAGACATCGTTGCCGAGGATGGGCTTGTTACCTTCCATGATCGGGCTGTCTTGGTTCGCAGTGGAGACGATCTCGAGTCCGCCCTGCTTGTTCACGATGAGCCAGGCCCATCCGCTGCCGAAACGACCGACTCCGGCGGCCTCGAACTTGGCCTTCAGCTCGTCGACGCTACCGAAGGTCTTGGTGATCGCTTCCGCCAGCTTTCCAACCGGAGCGGTGGCGCCTCCGGGGGTCATCAGTTCCCAGAAGAAGGTATGGTTGGAGTGGCCGCCTCCGTTGTTGCGGACGGGGGTGCGGATGGCCTCGGGTACGGCGGAGAGGTTTGCGATGAGCTCGTTGACCGGCTTGGCGGCCAGCTCGGGATGCTCCTTGAGGGCGTTGTTCAGGTTATTGACGTATGCGGCATGGTGCTTGTCGTGATGGATCTCCATCGTGCGCGCGTCGATGTGCGGTTCGAGTGCCGTGAAGGCGTAGGGAAGAGCGGGAAGCGTGTAGGACATAGGGACCTAGGATGGCTCCGGGAGACTCGATCAGACAAGAAGGAACTCACAGAGGCTCATTCTCATCCAGAGGATAGAGCTTCCGATATTCGATGGCCTGCAGGCCGATGATGGCGGCCACGGCCGCGATGTCCTCGCTGAGCGTGCCGCGGGAGATTCTGGCGGCGGGACGGGAGAGGCCGTTGACAATCTGGCCGTAAACGCGCGCTCCCGCCAGGTATTGGACGAGCTTCACGGCGATGTTGCCGGAATCCAGGTCGGGGAAAATCAGGACATTGGCTTTTCCTGCCACCAGGCTGTCGGGCACCTTGATGGCCGCGACAGAGGGAACGATGGCGGCATCCCCCTGAAGCTCCCCGTCGATTTCCATCGGATGGTCGAGTGCGTCGGCTCCGCCGATCCTGATGGCCAATTCCCTCGCCTGGGCAGCTGCCGCCGCCATTTTCATGGCGGAGGGATGGGCTGAACTGCCGTGGGTGGAGAAACTCAGGAAAGCGATCCTCGGCGTCTTCCCGAAGACCTGACGCGCCAGAAGCCCGGTCTGGACGCCGATCGAGGCGAGCTGGTCGACCGTCGGTTCGGGAACCACGCCGCAGTCGGCGAAGAAGAGAACCCCGTTATCGCCGTATTCCGGACGCGGCACCTCGACGATCATCGAACTGGAGATCACCGGCGAATGCGGAAGCGGCTTCACCAACTGGAGAAGCGGCCGGAAAAGCGCCGATGCATACGCTCCCACGCCGCCGACCAACCCGTCCACAAGTCCGTGCTGGAGCATCATCGCGGCGAAGTAATTCGGCGTGGAGAGCAGGCCGCGCAGGTCGCCCGATTGGATGCCGCGATAGCGTTCCAACTTTCCCGCGAGGGTGAGAAAGCGCTGCATCTCGGAGGATGTCTCCGGATCGACGATCGCGATCCTTTCCAGCGTCACGCCATTCGCTTCGGCGATGCCTCGGATCTCATCGCGCTTCCCGACCAGAACAGCGACGCCAAGACCCAGTTCATGAAACATCCGTGCCGCACGGATCACGCGCGGATCATTCCCGTCGGGGAAAACAATCCGCTTCGGATGGCGGCGCAGCTTGGCGTAAACGGAGTCAAGAAACGACATGGCCCGTACAGCGTGGAAAAGATCCCCACAGGAAACAAGGATGTTCCCACAGATTCGCCGCCAGCGCGGATCTTTTGCCTTCAGGTTTCAAGTTTCAGGTTTCATCCTTCGATTGTGATCACCAAACTCCTCCACACCCGTTACCGCGTCCAGGATCTCGAGAAGACCGTCTCCTTTTACCGCGATGTTCTCGGCCTTAAGGAGATCCGCCGAAGCGAGAGCGGCCGCGGATCCAAGCTCGTGTTTCTCAAGGCTCCCGGCAGTGAGGAGGAAATCGAGATCTGCGAATACAATGCCAGCGGCCCTGTCCAGGTCGGACCCGACCTGACGCACCTCGCCTTTGAGGTCACGGATCTGGAGGCCTTTGCCAAAGAAGCTGCGGCGAAGGGCTACCCCCTGAGCGACGGTCCCCACCATACCTCCTCCGGCTCGATCATCGCCTTCATCGACGCCCCAGAGGGGTATGAGGTGGAACTGATCCAGCACGCACGATAGGGATTCCTTAGGTGCCGGTAATCATCGGTCTTCTCGCGGCAGGATTTTTTCCTTCAGTCTTCGGACTTTAGCCTTCACCCTTTTCAGATGATCCCCGAACCGAAAGCCGTCGTCCAATCCTCCTCCAAGATCCTCCGCGAATTCCAGGAATTCATCTCGCGCGGCAATGTCGTCGATCTGGCGATCGGTGTCATCATGGGAGCGGCCTTCGGAAAGATCGTCACCTCCTTGGTCAACGATGTCATCATGCCTCCCATCGGCCTTCTAATGCAGGGGGTCAACTTCAAGGACTTCTATCTTCCGCTCAATGGAAAGCACTACGCCACACTGGCGGCAGCACAGCAGGACGGCGCTCCGATCATGGCCTACGGTAACTTCATCAATACCGTCATCGAATTCATTATCGTCAGCGCCTGCGTCTTCGGCCTTGTGAAGGCGATCAACACCCTGCGGCGCAAGCAGGATGCGGCCGCAGCAGCAGCTCCAGCAGCTCCCAGCAAGTCCGAGGAGCTTCTCACCGAAATCCGCGACCTGCTCAAGAAGTAGGGATTTCTGGGGCGGCTTGGGATTTGCCCGATCCCTGAAACCCATAGCCGGTTTTCAAGTCGCTGTGATTGTGGTGCGCACGACTTGGAGCGGGTGAAGGGAACACCGAGCGCTGGGAAGCGAGGTGTAGCCTGGGCTTTAGCACAGCCCGCAAGGGCGCGGGCCGTCGGGAGACGGCGCGGCAATCGAACCGCCTCGCTGTTCTCGTTTGAAAGCACCCCCCTAAAGAAGGGGTTGTTTGAAAGCGGGTGAAGGGAAAGCCTAGTGCCGGGAGGCACGGCTTGGATCCCGCAAACGCGGGACCCGAAGGGTGAGCCGAGCGGGAGACGGCGCGGCAATCGAACCGCCACGCTGTTCTCGTTTGAAAGCACCCCCCTAAAGAAGGGGTTGTTTGAAAGCGGGTGAAGGGAATCGAACCCTCGTATCAGGTTGCCCCTCTTTCGCATACATTCTACAGAGACAAGAAGCAGTAAAATATCATGTAGTCATTAAAATTGCTGTAACTCTGCTGTAACTCGTGCTAGGGGTAGAGCCATCCCCGATGGCCTATCTCATCAAGAAAAAGAACTCCCCTTATTGGATTGCGGGCTTCCGTGATTTGAACGGGAAAGAGTTTAACCGCTCCACAAAGCAAAAGGCCAAGGGCAAGGCTATGGAGGCAGCCCTAGAGTTTGAACGCATAGCCCGGGGAGAGAGCCCTACGATGGCGGCACTCATCAAGGTGGGGAAGGATCTCATGGAGCGTATGGGGCAGAGTGAGGGGGATGTGACAATTGAAGAGGAGTTTGCAGGGAAGATGGGTTTCCTTTCTACGATTTCCAAGAAGAGCGACAGCACGCAGGAACGCTATCGGCAGATAGTGAGGTTGTTTCTTTCCTTTCTTGGCGAGGGTGGGAAGCGGAAGTTGCGCACGCTATCGGCGGCGGATGTAGAGGGCTACAAGGCTGAACGGATTAAAAAAGGGCTATCGGGCAAGAGCATTAACTTTGAACTCAAGTTTCTTCGATCCGTGTTGAAGCGGGCAATGGTAGCGCAGCGCATTCCCGGCAACCCGGCGTTGCAAGTGACTTTTGAACCGGAGAAGTCGGCAACCCGTGAGGACTTCAATCTTGCACAGATTTCGGCCCTCCTGAGGGCCTGTGAGGGGTTCAAGGGGGACAAGGGGAAGGATTGGCGCGGCGTGGTGCAGGTGGCCTTTTTCACGGGGGCTAGGCTGCGGGATGCTGCGAACCTACGGGCGGGAAGTATGCAGCTAGAGGCAGAGAATCCGTTTCTGGAATACTACGAGAAGAAGAAGGGCAAGGACTCGGGTAAGGTGAAGCGTTTTCTGCACCCCGATCTGGCTGCATTTTTACTCACACTCCCTTCCTCGGATGATCCCGACAGCTACCTTTTCCCTACGCTTGCAGAGCGGGTTACGGGTGGGGCTCATGGCCTGTCCCGGGAGTTTATCGAACTCATGGAGGCTGCAGGGATAGAGCGGCGGCTGATGAGTGAAGGAAAAAGGAAGAATTACAATCTTTCCGAGCATTCCCTGAGGCACGCCTGCGTTTCACAACTACAGGCGGCAGGGGTTCCAGAGGATTTGAGAATGCAGATTGTGGGGCACGAAAGCAAAGAGGTGGCCCGCAACTATGCCCATGCCCGGGGTGCTGCGGCCCTCGGGGTGTCGCGGCTCCCCTCTGTGCTGCCGGTAGCGGCTTCCCCTGCAGCGGAAGAGCAAGAGGGTGTAGGTGGGGCTGTCGGCTCCAAGGGTAAGAAGAAACCCCGGGAGAACTCCTAGAGCGTGCAGCAATTCAGCAATACCCGATTTTGCCACGTAACCCCTTGTCGTTGAATGAATAGAATCGCTGCAAATTTCTTCAGCAATTGTGCAGCAATTGGGGGTATTGCTGCAAACATGGAGGGCTAGGACTATGCCAAGAAACAAAGGGCAATCTGCGGGGGTTGCAAAATCAATCCTGCCCGAGATGAAGCCGAGCGAGCAGGAGAGTATTGCCAAGTGGGGAGCGGATAGGCTCCCGACAATGGATGAGAGAAAAATGCGCCTAGCTGCTGTGCTTCAGCTTTTTTACGGGGCACAAAAAGGGCCTTCTTTGGGCGATAAAAACTGGCGGCTCGCTCAATGCGCCAAGACTTCCAAGAAGGTTGAAGAGTTGATGATTAAGGCATTGTGGGAAGCTGATGCTGGCTTCTTTGCTGATCTCTCGGATTTGATCCCTCTTGCTCAACCGGGTAAGGGGGCGTCTCCAGTAGAACTTGCGTTGCTTAATATTTGGTCACTTCGCGATCCTGAGCGTTGTGATGAGACTTTAGCAGAGATAGATAGCACCTTTCCAGAAGGAAAGTTGGGTGATGTGCTGTATGATACGCATTTCTATAATCACCTCAGAATTAAACGCGAACTCCCTGAGTGGCCCGCATCAGTTCCTGAGCTTGCAAAGCACTTCAACGAGAAATGCGGGTATTCTTTTGATGTGAAAACAATCCGAGATTCGATCAAAAAATTGAAAGAGGTTTCGGGTCTGAATTTCCCTGTGCGTGATGAAAGGCCCGGAGGAAAGAAGAACTAGACGGGGATAAAGGCCGTATCCCCCATTTGAAGGGGAGGTGAATAGTCGGAATTGTTGGGTTGCTATATGAAGCAACTAATACACACAACGACTAGAAACACACCGGGAGGCGTTACGGCCCCCGAGTGGATAAGGCTTCCCCGTCCGGGTGAAGTAGAACCCCGAACCTCACTCTCTCGCGGCGTGCTGACGAGACTTGCGGTAGAAGGAAAAGTAAAATCGCTCACGACCAAGGAGCCCGGAAAAAAGCGGGGATGCCGTTTGCTGCACCTCGGCAGCCTGCTTTCTTACCTTTCCAGCCTTGCTGAAGGGGGTGTGAAATGATCGCTCCCGATCCCTGCGTTCTATGTGGTGGCCCGATCAAGCCCCCTATTGATCTGACTACGGGACTACCCTGCGAAGGAATGGCCCCGGATATGATGGGGTGCAATCCGTGGCCCTTGGCAGAAGAAGGCAAATGCTGCCATGAGTGCGACGATTGGGTCATAGCGGCCCGGCTTGGTCATTCCATCGCAACTGGCTTGCGATTTGTTCAAGTGAAGCGGTTCAAAGCCGCCGAGGCAGTCAGCCAATATCTTGCCAGCAAGAATGGAGGAGCAAAATGAGCGTCCCGAGGAAGAAAAAGATCCCATTCCAATACCCGGAGCGGGCGTCCCTAGAGCGTCATCTGATTCTGGTTAATGTCCCCGATCACCTACGAAAGCAGGTCATGCGATACACCTATGGGAGCCCCGTGTCCGTGGACTGCGTGCTATGCGGTAGGGTGATCTCCAACACTCAGGGGGATTGGGGCTGTTACCCCTACCCTGTGGCGCATACAGGAGAATGCTGCAATGACTGCCACACGGAGAAGGTGATACCTGCAAGGAGTGGGCTGTTTGACGCTCTCTCGTCGGCAATCGACGCGAGTTGCAGGAAGGCGATTCAAGAGGCCTTGGATCAAAGGAATGAAAGAGGGGTGATGAAATGAGCGGCCCCACTCCCCTAGAGAGGGCAAAGGCCCGGCTCTCGATCCCCGAGCTTTGGCACTTGCGAGGGTGGCCGGGGAACCCGGGCAAGTCGTGCAAGTTTCCCGATGGAACGGAGAAACGCAACTCAGCTTCCGTCTTTAAGGATGGAACGCTCCTGCACGATTTCCGAACTGGGAAAACCTATGACGGCCCGGCCCTGATTGCAGAGGTGGAGAGCCTTTCGCTCTCGGATGCAGCCCGGCTCTTTATCAAGCTGTCCGGGGTTGGTGATGGTGATCCCGCTCCCCCGATGGTGGCGCGGCGTGTGGCCCCGGAGGCTGTGCGAGTGAAACCTGATCTTGCCCGGTTGCGTCTCTCTCTCCCTACGGAGGCGGAGAACCTGGCTCTCGGGAGGATGCGGGAGCTTTCAACGGCTGCGGTGCGGGAAGCAGCGGAGAGGGGGTTTCTGTGGTGCTGTGACTCCCGGGAAGGTCGTGCATGGTTGCTGCGTGACGCTGCCGGGTGGGTGGCTGTGGCGCGGCGGATGGATGGAAAAGGGTGGGAGTGTATCCACGGAGCAAAGGCCCGGCTTGTCCGGGGTTCTCGTGCAGCGTGGCCCCTTGGAATCGAAGAGGCTTTATCTTTCCCGGCAATTGCTCTCGTGGAAGGAGGCCCCGATTTTCTGGCTGCTTATCACTTCATCCTAGAGGCGGGAGTTTCTGAGGATGTGGCCCCGGTTGCCATGCTCGGAGCTGGTCTTTCGATAGATAAGGAGGTGATGAAGTTTTTCACAGGGAAGCGGGTGCGTATCTTCATAGATGATGACGAGGCCGGGCGGCTGGCCTTTGCCCGATGGAGTGGACAGCTTGCCCTTGTGGGGTGTGCTGTTGACGGCTTCAACTTCTCGGGACTGATCCGGGCTGACGGGGAGCCCGTTAAGGATCTAAACGACTGCACGAAAATTTCCCCGGAGTCTGCGGCCCGATGGGGCGCGACTCTCTCGGGGATGATGAAATTTGCACCCCGGGAGGCTGTGCCGATGGAGGCCCTCGGTGGGGCTGACAATCTCCCGGGCTCTCCCGGTGGATGGTGGGCGGCAGCGGAACGGGCGGCAATCAAGGGAACGGAGGTTGAAGGCGACTCCCTAATGGGGAACCTAGCCCGCCAGCTTTCGGCCCGGGTGATCCTTCCCGAGTGGAGGAGCAACTTGAAGGAGGCACTATGCCCGGCGTGATCCAAGCCCCGGCCCCGGAGAATGAAGGCCCTCAGGTTCCTCCTTTCCCGGTGGATGCCCTCCCGCCTGTGCTGCGGAACATCACAGAGGCTATTGCTGAAGTGACACGCACACCTCTGGACTTGGCGGGCCCCTGTGTCCTTGCGACTGCTTCCGCCTGTCTTGGCGGCGGGCTCAAGGTGCGATCAGCCCCCGGGCGGGTGACGGGCCCGAACATCTATCTCCTCGTGGTGAAGCCCTCGGGAGCGGGTGGCTCTACTGCCTACCAGCACGCAACGGCACCCTTGCGGGGCTTCCAAGCTGCGGAGATGAAGGTTTATGACTCCGAGACAAGGCCCCGGCTGGAAAGGCGCAAGGCTACGATTCAGAGCGATATTCAGCGGAAGGTGAAGGAGCGGGGCGAGGCGTTGAAGGCGGGCGATCTTGGAAGGGCCCGGGAGCTAGAGGATGAGGTGGAGGGGCTAAATGTGGAGATTGACGCTGTGGAGGCCCAGCTTGTCCCCCCGTTCTACCTAGTGGGAGATGTCACCCCGGAGCGGATGGCGGGCATCATGGAGGGGCGCGGCGAGGTCATGGCGCACTTTGATCCTGACGGCAGCGACACAATAGCGGGCCTTCTCGGAATCCTCTACTCTAGCGGAGAACACGCCCGGGACACCCTGCACCTTAAAGGTTACACCGGGGAATCTCTCTCCATTTCCCGGCAAGGATCTGGCAAGGGCAATTCCTCTAATGTGTTCCTAGAGTCCCCCTGTCTGGCGTGTCTCTTTGTGGTCACTCCCGACATTGCAAAAAAGCTGACGGGCTCGGAGCGGATGAGGGAAGGCGGCTTGCTGCCCCGGTTCCTTGTCTCTGTCTCCCATGCACGCCCTCAGCCTTGGGATGACAAGGCCCGGGATATTCCCCCGGAGGTTGCTGCAGATTACGAGCGGGCAGCCTTTGCCATGCTCAACAACTACAGAAACAGGGGGCTAGGAGAGATGATGCCTCTCGACATGGATCAGGAGGCCCGGGCTGTCTTTGCAGAGCATTGGTTGGGGTTCTGTGAACGCTACGAGCCCGACAGCGCATCATTCGATGCGAGGCACACGGAGAATGCCATTCGGCTCTCCCTCGTGCTTCATGCTTGGGAATGCGTCTCTCTTCCCGATCCCGGGCAGCCTGCGGATGTGTTCGCACACGAGCGGCCCCTGTCGGAGCAATCGGCGCGGAACGGGCTGAGGTTGCTGGAATGGTTCACCTTCCATCAATCAGGGCTCCTAGCTCCACACCGGGAGGCGGCTCGGGCTAGCAAGTTGGACAAGGTGAAGGCTCTCTGCCCTAAGAAAGATTACGAGATTTCTGCCCGGGATCTCGTGGCTGCCCGGGTTGCTTCCGATGCGAAGGAGGCAACTCAACTCCTAGAGCAATGGGTGACGGAAAAGGAATGCGTCAAAGAGGAGGTTGAGCCTACAGGCAAGGGAGGCAAGCCCCGCTCACCTCGCTATCGCTTCCCAAGGGGCAGGGTGTAGGCCCCGGGTATTGCTGCACACGCTGCCCTTTTTGCTGCGGTATTGCTGCAAAAGGGCGGCGGCCCCGGGAGGTAGATTCTAAAAGGCCCTACGGGTGATTTGCGGGGGTATTGCTGAATTGCTGCAATTGCTGCGTAGGAGACTCCAAGGGAAGCGAAGATATTTTTTCTAGTTTGCGTGTATTGAAAGGGGGGTGGTGTACGGATGGATGAATATGTCTTGCGAAAGAGTAGAGGAGGGGTCATATACAGATAGTTAACGGACACGCTACTCGTATTATGATCTCAAACCTCTACAATCGTGCTTTTGTGACCAAATATAATTACATAAGTATTTTACTTAGAATTGCACTTTTAATTTTAATCTCATGTAATTCTTATGCTGACGTAGCTGGCTCAGCAAAAATAGTGGATGGGGAATTTCTTTTAAAATACATGCCAGGGACAAATGACATTGAAAAAAAGGAATTCGAGAAAAAAAACGGCCTTATACTAATTAATAATTTACCTTTAGCAGATGTATACCACTACAAATCTGTTGGTTGCGACCCATATATTATTGTCGAAGAACTTAAAAAGAATGCAATAGTTTATTATGCTGAACCTGTATATATTAGAGATAGACAATCAACACCTAACGACCAATTTTATCAGTATCAATGGTATTTGCCAGGTATAAAATGGCCTGATTCTAGAGACAATATATCTAGAACAGACCCAGTGACTGTTGCCGTAATTGATTCTGGAGTCAGTAAAGCACATAACCATTTAAAAGGATTTATTTTAACGGATGGCGAGTGGGACTATGCTGGTAATGATGGAGATGCAACAGATGAGTCCGGCCACGGAACCATGGTGGCTGGTATTATTACGGGTCAAACTGATGAAGGGCAAGGAGTGGCAGGTATTTGTTCAAGCGCTCGCATTCTTCCCATAAGAGTTTTTGACAATGCTGGATTTATTGCTTCTGGAACAAGCGTAGATGTTAGCGTTTTAATAGAAGCACTTGATAGGGCTAAAAGATATGGATCAAGGATTGTTAATATGAGCTTAGGAGGAGGTGCCTATAGTTATTTTGAATGGCTAGCATTAAAGGCATGTGAAGATGCAGGGATGTTAATTGTAGTTGCTGCTGGCAATGGTGGCAGTGATGGACAAGGCGACAATAACGACATAAATCCAACATATCCAGCAAGTTATGATATAGCATCTTTAATAAGTGTAGCAGCAACCGATTCAAATAATAAATTGACGCAGTTTTCCAATTACGGGGCAACCTCTGTAGACATCGCAGCCCCTGGAGAGTTTATAGTCGGATGCGACGTGCCTAGAAAAATACTTTATAATTGGAATTTTGATTATGGATGGGATGGTTGGTCGGCATATAATGATTCTGGTAATGGATGGGTGTGGACATATTATTATGGTGACTGGGGTCTTTCTACGCGCGGCCCATATTCGCTATACTTAGCAGGATTGTATGCACCGTATACGAGGACTATGCTAATTTCTCCTTACTTTGATTTGAGAAATCAAAGGGGTGCAAGACTTGAAGTCGATACAGGAGGAATTCTCGGTGTAGATGATTATTTTTCATACGATACGCAGGCAACTACAGAGGAAAAGTCAACTTATGGAGACTTTCTTGTGTATCCAGGTTGGGCATATGGAGTAAGTAATCGCGATATTTCTAGACTTGATGGTCAAATTGGAAAAGTAAACTTATATCTTTTTGCTGACCTTCTTAATTATGGTTATTTAAGTAGTGGTATATTTACGGTAAAAAACGTAAGAATATCTGTCTTGGATCGAAGTCAATATGCCGTTAACAGCATATGGTACCAGGATGGAACTTCATTCGCCGCGCCTATAGTTTCAGGTGTTGCGGCCATGTTGTTTTCTCAAGCTCCATCACTCACATCTAAACAAGTAAAAGATATTATTTTATCCACAGCTCAACGCGTTGCCGATTTGTCTGGGAAAATGGTCTCCGGAGGAGTTTTGGATGCAAATGATGCATTATTAGCTGCAAAATCAATGCCGACACCGACACCGACTCCGACACCGACACCGACACCGACACCGACACCGACACCGACACCGACTCCGACTCCGACTCCGACTCCGACTCCGACTCCGACTCCGACTCCCGCTCCGACTCCCGCTCCGACTCCCGCTCCGACTCCGACTCCCGCTCCGACTCCGACTCCGACTCCCGCTCCGACTCCCGCTCCGACTCCCGCTCCGACTCCAGCTCCGACTCCCGCTCCGACTCCCGCTCCAGCGCCTGCTCCAGCGCCTGCTCCAGCGCCTGCTCCAGCGCCTGCTCCAGCGCCTGCTCCAGCGCCCGCTCCAGCAAAGAAGGCCCCAGCAAAGAAGGCCCCAGCAAAGAAGGCCCCAGCTAAGAAGGCCCCAGCTAAGAAGGCTTCAGCAAAGAAGAAGAAATAAGCAACCCTCCATTATGGGGTAATCCCCGGGTATTGCTGCACACGCTGCCCTTTTTGCTGCGGTATTGCTGCAAAAGGGCGGCGGCCCCGGGAGGTTGATTCTAAAAGGCCCTGCGGGTGATTTGTGGGGGTATTGCTGAATTGCTGCAATTGCTGCAGGGGTTAATGGTAAATGAGCGGGAACCTCCCCCGGCCCCCGGCCCTCCCGTTCTATCTTTCTCGGCTTTCCGTCAGACAAGCACAGCGCAACCCCGGCAGACACAGCACAGCCCCGACAACCGCTCAGGACAACGGAGGCCCGGCCTGTGCCTCGGATGTGGCACAGGAGCGTCACAACCTACTCACAAGGGGGCAGAGCATAGCCCCCGGAGCGGTAAACAATCAGGAGGCCGCGCCCTCGAAATTTTTTCTCGGGTATGGATTTACTGCAGGGAAAGAGATGATGTGTCGGGCTCCCTGTTCCTGTGTCTCGGGTGTGGCACAGGAGCGTCACAACCTACTCACAAGGGGGCAGCCATAGCCCCCGGAGCGGCAAGCGATCAGGAGGCCCTCTAGAGGCCCGGCAATGGGCACGGGAGAGACGGCCCGGGGTGACAGAAACAGAGGCCGCGCCCGTCGAAAATATTTTCTCGGGTATGGATTTACGGCAGAGAAAGAGATGATGACTAGGGCCTGTTCTATCTTTCCAAGCAGGAAGAGGAGGCGTGCTAGCGTCCCCCGGTTCTATAGCCACACTATTAAAAAAGAAGATGGGGTTCTATTGACACACTTCCTTTAGGATTGCCCCGGGAGAGAATGGTGATAGGCTTCCGGGAATGAGTTTTCCCAGCGGAAAACCCCAGCAAAAGGGCAGAGTGGCCCCCGGCTGAGAAATGGATGAGGCTGCCCATAACTTCAGATAACACCTATTAGGACTAATTTCGGGCGTTGATAATCAACGACTTATGAAAGCGGGAAAAAGAGGTGAAAATTCCTAAAAGTTAAAGCGTTGCTTTTCAAGGGTTTACGAAATGCGGTGGGGCTCTGTCCCATTTTTCCCATACTGCGTGGCTGGCGTTATCACTCCCCCGGATTAGCCCCTCCCGTTCCATCTTTCCGGGCATCCTGTCCGACAACCCCAGCACGATCCCGACAACCGCTCAGGATTACGGAGGCCCGGCCTGTGTCTCGGGTGTGGCACAAGAGCGTCACAGCCTACTCACAAGGGGCTGTGTCTCGGGTGTGGCACAGGAGCGTCACAGCCTACTCACAAGGGGCTGTGTCTCGGGTGTGGCACAGGAGCGTCACAACCTACGCACAAGGGAGGAGCAACCCGGGGGGAGGGGGTTGGAAAAAGATGGAGGGGTAGCCGGGGGGTATTGATCGGCCCGGAGAGATTTTTTCGCAAAAGGGAATCCCCTCCCCCGGGGTAAGGAATTTCTTCTCCTCGGGCTCTCCCTGCGGTTGTGCGCACTCTCAGGGCTTCCGTGTGTGCCTTGCTGGAAAGTAAGGGAAGCAAAGTGCTGCCTTGGCTTCCCGAGGCCTTCCCTCGGCTTCCTGTGGAATCGTTGCGGCATTCCTCTCGGCTGCCGCTCTGTGCTGACAGCAATCTAGGAAGCAGTTTTTAGGTTTCTTCTTCTCTCTCTGATTCTCCTATATCTCCCGGGTAGAGGGTTCTCGTATCTTCTTTCTGAGCATCTAGGGGAGATAGAGATAAAAAAAATCGACGGGCGCGGCCCTATCTAAGAAGGAGCAACAGGAGGGGGCTTTTAAGTCCGTGCTGTAACTTTGCTGTAACTTTCCAGAGCCTTCTTGTGTAAGTTGCTGATTATCAGAGATGGAGCGGGTGAAGGGAATCGAACCCTCGTCTCAGGCTTGGGAAGCCCACATTCTACCATTGAACCACACCCGCAAAAAAATCAGTCCCAGGAATTGATCAAAGTCACAGTCGAACGATTCGTCCAGATTGTCCAAACCCCGACGCGCCTGTTCATGGTTGTTGTTGTCGTCACTGTATTGCCTGACTGCGCAGGCATATTTGAAAGGGTGTTCACGTAGTTCGTATCCATCCTGACCTGATAAACGGCGTTGGAACGGAATGGGTCACAGAAGCCGCTGGCGTTGGTTCCTCCCTTGCCCCTTCTCCATGCATTAGCCTCCAGAAAAATGATTCCACGGGGGTTGTTCGTGGTGCAGAGTTCGCTCACCAGACTGTTATTCATTGTCGTCACGGCGCTGGTAGGAAACCTCCCATACTCCGTCTCGTAGGCGGTGATGGCGGTGGCGATCTGGACGGCCTGATTCTTAGAAGTGGTCTTATTGGCGCTGTTAATGGCCGACTGCCCCGCAGGGAAGAGAAGACCCATTAGGACGGCGATGATGGCAATGACGACCAGGAGCTCGATCAGGGTGAAGGCGGCGTTCGGGGCCTCGTTCGGTGCCTTTAATGCCGTCGGGACTCGGGGAGAAAAATTCATCCCTTTACTTTCCGCCGTCAGGACACCGGCACAAGCATTTTCTTGTTTGCTCGGGAGGCAAAGCGTCCGATGGT
This sequence comes from Verrucomicrobiia bacterium, assembly GCA_040380225.1. Lineage (GTDB taxonomy): Bacteria > Verrucomicrobiota > Verrucomicrobiia > Chthoniobacterales > UBA6821 > UBA6821. The sequence goes on from JBEIJN010000007.1 coordinate 38,340, forward strand.
GACGCGTGCCCAAGAAAAGCCCCCGCGGTCGCAACCGAACCTCAAACCGTACCCAAGGCCAGCCCAAAGTGGGCAGGTCAGCCGCTCCATGCTCCCAAGCCTCCGGTCATCCGGCTCGCGGAGCCAAGGGAAAGACCGCCCAGGGAGCGGTTCAAGCTGCGGGCCGGCAAGCCGCCGGGCACTCATTGGGAAAACGCAAGCCGAAGGATCAGGAACCCTCGCGGTGGCACCGGGGAGACTCCCTCGTCGACCGCATTCTTGAAATTCTCGGAGCCGAGCCCCTGCCGGCACCCTCCATTGCCCGGGCGCTGGCTCTGGAAAAAGGGGCTCTCCGGGGACTTGATCAGATCCTCGAGGGATTGGAACGCGAGGGGCGCATCGTTCGCGTCCGCCGCGATCACTTCATCCTTCCGCAGGCCGCCGATCTCTTCACCGGCAAGCTCCAGATCCATGCGGGTGGCTCCGGTCACGTACTGGCTGATGATCAGGGCGGCAAGGATCTCTTCATCTCGGCTGATAACCTCGGCACCGCACTGAACGGTGACCGCGTCGTGGCTCGTCTCATCCAGCAACCCCGCTACCATGGGCGTCCCCGCCGTGACGGCAGGCAGGAGGGACGGATCATCAAAATTGTCGAGCGCGGAGGGACGCCGATCGTCGGTACCCTCCAGAAGACGAAAAATTTTCATCATGTCGTCGCGGACGATCCGCGCTTCCCTCGCAACCTCTATGTCCCTACCGCCGGTGGCGCCAAGATCGGTGACAAGGTCGTGGCCCGACTCGACCGCTGGGAGAACAGCCATGTGAATCCCGAGGGAACCATCGTGGAGGTGCTTGGGCCAGCCGGATCCCCCGGGGTCGACATGCTCTCGGTGATCCACAAGCACGGTCTCCCGCGGGAATTCCCGGCACCGGTGAGCGTGGAGGCGGAGCATTTCGGCGGAGAAATCACCGCCAAGGATCTCGAGGGCCGCGAGGATCTGCGCGGGCGCAACATCATCACGATCGATCCGGACACAGCACGCGACTTCGATGATGCCATCGAGGTTCAGGCCACCGACTACGGGTGGGAGGCGGCTGTTCACATCGCCGATGTCTCCCATTATGTGAAGCCCGGCACCGCGCTGGACAAGGAGGCCCGCAAGCGCGGCAACAGCGTCTACCTCGCCGACCGGGTGATCCCGATGCTCCCGGAGAATCTCTCCAATGGACTCTGCAGCCTTCGGCCCCATGAGGACCGTCTGGCTTTCAGCGTCTTTGCCAAGATCAACCGCGACGGCTCGATCCGTCATGTCCGCTTCGGACGCTCGGTCATCCGCAGCTCCGCGCGCCTCACCTACCGCCAGGCGCTCGCCCTGCTGGAAGAAGCACCCAAGGACGAGACAGGACGCCGTGTCCACGAGGCATGGAACTGCTCCTCCGTCCTGAGGAAGAAGCGTTTCGCGGCCGGAGCGCTCGATCTCGAGATGCCCGAGGTCAAGGTCTGGCTCGATAAGGAAGGTCACCCCGTGAAGCTCGAGCTAGTGGAGAACGACATCTCCCACCAGCTCATCGAGGAGCTGATGCTGCTGGCCAACGAGCTGGTCGCGCGCCATCTCAAGCACCGCAAACAGCCAAACATCTACCGCATCCACGAGAAGCCGGAGCCCGAGAAGCTCGACGACTACCGGGAGCTCGCCGCCACATACGGCGTGAAGGCAGGCGACCTCAGCCATCGCCCCGAGCTCCAGAAGCTGCTCGACGGCCTCAAGGGCAAGCCCTACGCGGGAGCCCTTAAGATCGGTCTCCTCAAGAGCCTCAAGCGCGCGCGCTATTCTCCGGATCCGCTTGGCCACTTCGGACTCTCGAAGTCCGACTACAGCCACTTCACCAGCCCCATCCGGCGCTACGCCGACCTGCTGACCCACCGATCGCTCGCCCGAGACCTCGACCCGAAACAGAAAGGGCCGGCCTCGACCGATCTCGGACCCGTCAGCGAGCATCTCTCGACCACGGAACGCACCGCCGCCGACGCCGAGAAGGAGTCAGTCCGGCTCAAGAAGCTCGAATATTTCTCCAACCTCGCGGCAGCCGAAACCAAGGGCGGTGTCGCACCGACCTTCGACGCCCAGGTGATCGAGGCAAGGAACTATGGCCTGCTGGTGGAGCTACCCGAAGCGATGATGACCGGCCTCGTTCCCGTCTCCACGATGGATGATGATTTCTACATCTTCGACGCCACGAAATCGCGCCTCCTCGGAAAGAGCTCGGGACGCGTCCTCAAGGCAGGAGACCTCCTCCGCGTGCAGGTCGCCCGCGTCGATGCCTTCAAGCAGCAGATCGACTTCCGGATGGTGAATGAGGGAGGCAAAGGGAAGTCGAGGGTCGAGCGACGAGGATCAAGACGCTGATCCACCCCTTCAGGTTTCAGCTTTCAGCTTTCAGCTTTCTTCCCCTATCCTCCCCCTCATCGTGAGCACCAATCCCGTCACCATCGCCAAGCTGGAAGAGATCTACCGCAGCCCTCTCTTCGATCTGATCCAGCGCTCCCGCTCGATTCACCTTCAGAACTGGGACGAGGATAACGTCCAGCTCTGCACCCTGCTGAGCGTGAAGACCGGCGGATGCAGTGAGGACTGCTCTTACTGTGCCCAGAGCGCCCGCTACAACACGGGCGTGAAAGCGGGTAAGCTGATGGGTTGCGACGAGATCCTCCCTCTCGCCAAGCAGGCCCGTGAGAGCGGCACCACCCGCTTCTGCATGGGTGCCGCCTGGAAGGGAGTGAAATCAGGGGACAGCCGGTTCAACTCGATGCTCGAGACCGTCCGCGAGGTGAGCAAGCTCGGCATGGAAGTCTGTGTGACCCTCGGACAACTCGGCGACGAGGAGGCCCGCCAGCTCAAGGAGGCTGGAGTCACCGCCTACAATCACAACATCGACACCTCTCCCGAGTTCTATCCCAACATCGTCACGAGCCACACCTTCGACGATCGCTTGAACACGATTTCCTCTGTCCAGAAGGCCGGCATGGCTGTCTGTTGCGGCGGTATCATCGGCATGGGTGAGAGCGAGCGCGACCGCCTGCGGATGCTCGAGGTGCTCTGCGGCTTCAATCCTCCGCCCGAGAGTGTGCCGATCAACTGCCTCATGTCGATGCCCGGCACCCCGCTCGAGGAACAGCCCGTGGTCGATATCTTCGAGCTCGTCCGCCTGATTGCCACCACCCGCATCATGCTTCCGAAAGCCCGCATCCGTCTCTCCGCTGGCCGCACCCGTCTCACCCGCGAGGGTCAGGCTCTCTGCTTCTTCGCCGGGGCGAACTCCGTTTTCTACGGCGACAAGCTCCTTACCGCGGCCAATCCCGGGACGAACGAGGACCTCGATCTTCTCCGCGCCATCGACCTCGCGCCGATGGAGCAGGGTGTGCCGGCTGCGTAGAACTTTCCTCAGAGCCGATGATCCCGCTCGGAGGAGCCCTCCCGAAGAGCCGCAGCTAGCCCTCGGATCTGTTCCGGAGTGTGCGCGGCGCTGAGGGTGATGCGTAGGCGCGCGGTCTTGCGCGGAACGGTGGGGTAACGGATCGCAGGGACAAAGAATCCCGCTTCCTGCAAGCGGGCCGCCTCGGACAGGGCCCGCTCTTCACCGCCGAGAATCAGCGGCATGATGGCGCTCTGGGGGAGCTTGGCTTTAATCGCCCCGGCAAAGAGGCGAAGATTTTCTTGAAGTCGCTTCCGTAGCGCATCCCCCTCCGGCGATTGCACGATCCGGAGTGAAGCGCGGGAGGCGGCGGCAATGGCAGGCGAGGGGGCCGTGGAGAAGATGAAGCTGCGGGCACGGTTGATCAGGAAGTCGATCAGCGTCCGCGATCCGGCAATGTAGCCTCCGGAGACACCGAGCGCCTTGCCGAGGGTTCCCATCTGGATTTCGATCCGATCCGCAAGCCCGAGCTCCCCTGCCAACCCCTGAGCCCCGCAACCCCTCACGCCGACGGCGTGAGCCTCGTCGAGGAAGAGGATCGCCCCGTGCCGATCCTTCAGCTCCACGATCTCCCTAAGCGGAGCCAGATCGCCATCCATGCTGAAGACCGATTCGGTCACGATCAGGTGACGGCCCTTGGGATGGGTCTCGCGGGCCCACTTGAGATGCGACTCGAGCTTGGCCAGATCATTGTGGGGGAAGACCCGCATCTTGGCGCCGCTGGCATGCACCCCGTCGATCAGGCAGGCATGGGTCAGCTTGTCGAGGATCACGACATCCCCGCGGCCGACCACTCCGGGGATGGTTCCGGTTGCCGCCGCAACCCCGGTCGAAAAGACCAAAGCGGCTTCAGTCCCCTTTGCCGCGGCTATCTCTTCTTCCAAAGCGGCATGCTCTGTACTGGTGCCGCAGATCAGACGGGAGGCCGTCGATCCCGTGCCCCATCGTTGCGCGGCTTCAGCCATCGCAGTAGCAATCTCCGGATGAGAGGCCAATCCCAGATAGTCGTTGGAGGAGAAGTTCACCAGCTCCCGGCCCGCGATGGTGATCAGTGTGCCCCGGGAAGATTCGACCACGCGCAGTGAGCGGCGAAGACCTTGCTCCTCCAGAGAGAAGAGTTCGGAAAGCAACGACGACTCAAAAGGGCCCATGCAAAAAAGATCGGGGAGCGCGGGAGGAGGCGATCAGCGTTTGGCTTTCGGTGATGCTGACTTGGCGGCAGTCGAAGCTTTCGGCGCAGAACGCACGCTGTCGAGCTTGCTCATCAGCGGAGCATCGCGCTCGGTCACGAAATTCACCACGAGCCCGGGGCGTCCGGCGCGCGCCGTGCGTCCGACGCGGTGCAGGTAATTCTCCATCTGCTGCGGCAGGTGGTAGTTGATGACACGGCCGACATGCTCGACGTCGAGTCCGCGGGAGGCCAGATCGGTGGAGATCAGCAGATCCACCTCTCCGTCGCGGAATGCCTTGAGGTTCCTGCGACGCTCGGCCTTGTCCATCTCTCCCCGGTAGACCACGCATGCCCAGCCGGCCTGATCCAGCTCCCCGGCAAGCTTGTCGCACTGCTCGCGGGTGTTGGTGAAGAGGATCGTTCCTCCCTCCACCTTCTTGGCGAGCAGTCGCTCGAGCAGTGGAAAGCGTTTCCCTCCCACGACCATCTGCTGCGTGGTGTTCAGCGTCGGCACCACCCGGTGGCTACCTTGGCTGCGGATAACCTCCGCCCCGGCGAAGAGATCCGCGATGAGCTTCTCCACCGCAGCGGGAACCGTGGCCGAGAACATGGCAAGCTGTCGTTCAGCAGGGCACTCCTTCACGATCCTTCGCACATCGGGCAGGAATCCGTGATCCAGCATCTGGTCGGCTTCGTCGAGCACAAGGGTACGGACATCCCCCAGCGTGACCAGCCCTGCCTCCATCATCTTGATCAGGCGCCCAGGTGTGGCGACCAAGACCTCGAAGGGCCCCTGAAGGCTGCGTTTCGCCTGTTCCATCGTTGTTCCGCCAAGGAGCGCACGCACACGCAGGCGCGTCTCATGGGTGAATGGCTTGAAGACCTTCGCCACCTGCTCCCCCAGCTCCCGGGTCGGAACCATCACGATGGCCCGGGGCTCTCCGTAGACCGAGATCGGGTTGCCTTGGAGTTCAAGGGTCTTGAGCCGGTGCAGGATCGGCAAGGCATAGGCGAGTGTCTTGCCACTCCCGGTCTCGGCAACCCCGACCACGGAGCGTCCCGCGAGCAGGGCTGGCACCGCCTGGGACTGGATCTCGGTCGGCCTGGTCAGGTTCTTTTCAACGAGGGTCCCCTGAAGCGTGGGGAGTAGGGCGAGATCGGCAAAGGAGTTCATGGAGTGGGATAAGCGTAGCCCATCGCCCCGAGAGTGGGGAGGGATGATTCCTAGTTTCGCCAAGGTTCGGCGGAATGGCGACGCAGAATCTCAGGGAAGCTCATTACCCCAGCTTGGAGCAAGAACCCGGATGGGGAGGGATTATCCTTGGCAAGCGCCAAGGCTCTGCAAAGTGACTTCGTGGAGATCTTATTCCGCTTATCGCGGCATGGTCGTCGAACTGAAGTTCTCATCCCTCAGCATGCAATTTGTTGCTCTATGAGCAAAAAGACCGGATGGGGAGGGATTCGAACCCTCGTTACCGATAAAGGTAAACACGCTTTCCAAGCGTGCGCGATCGACCACTCTGCCACCCATCCTGATCTACACTGAACTCCAAAGACTATGAGCGAAACTTTCTTCGCGCAAGCCGCTAGGTGCGGGGCATCAAGATTTTTTGCTAGCGTCGTTCGCCCAACAAAAATGTGGGGAGGGAATTATCCCCGGCCTTGCCGAGGCTCTGCAGTAAGGCTGCGCGATAGACAAATGCCGCTAATCGCGGCATGGCCCAATACCGGGCCGTGGGAGCGGCCGGGATAGCCTGCACAGCGTGCAGCCCGCAGGGTGCTGCTCGCGGGAGCGAGAGCAGCAATCGAACCCTCGTTACCGATAAAGGTAAACACGCTTTCCAAGCGTGCGCAATACGGGCCTTGGGAAAGGCCCGGATAGATTCCGCAACCGCGGGACCCGTAGGGCGAGCCGAGCGGGCGCGAGCGAGTCAATCGACCACTCTGCCACCCATCCTGAGCTAATCTGAATAGCAAAGCGTATGGACTAACCTGTATCTGTGCAAGCCACGAGACGGTTCACGATGATTTTTATGACGGGGAAGGGGGCGCTTTTCCGCGGGGAACCGCGAGGGGGATGCCTTCTTCCTTGCCCAGCAACGGCCCTCCGTCCATAAAAGAGCGTCTCTTTTCCGAATCCCGGAACCCCACTTTTTAAATCCACCGATGAGCGCTCCAGCCACCACAGCCGATCCGAAGACCGAAAACGCCGCTCCGGCCGTACCGATGATCAACGTTCAGGTAGACGGCGAGTGGAAACAATTTCCCAAGGGCACCCGCCTCATCGAGGCTTGCATGCAGAGCGGTAGCTACGTCCCCCACTACTGTTACCACCCGGCGCTCAGCTCACCCGGCAACTGCCGCATGTGCCTCATCGAGATGGGCACTCCCAAGATGGGACCCGACCGCAAGCCCGAGCTGGGACCCGACGGCCGTCCGCTGATCAACTGGAGCCCGCGACCCGCCATCTCCTGCGCCATCGAAGTCTCGGAGGGCCTCGGGGTCCGCACAAAGTCCCCCTTGGTCGAGGAGTGCCGCAAGGGCGTCATGGAGTTCCTCCTGATCAATCATCCGCTCGACTGCCCCATCTGCGATAAGGCGGGAGAGTGCCGCCTGCAGGAATTCTCCGTAGAATACGGCAACGACTCCTCACGCTTCATCGATAACAAGGTCAAGAAGCCGAAGCACGTCGACATCGGCGAGCGCATCGTCCTCGACGACGAGCGCTGCATTCTCTGCTCACGCTGCATCCGCTTCATGAAGGAAGTGGCCAAGGACGACTGCCTCGGCTTCGTCGATCGCGGCAGTCACACGACCCTCACCGTCCACCCCGGCAAGAGGCTCGACAGCAACTACTCGCTCAACACGGTCGACATCTGCCCCGTCGGCGCGCTGACCTCCAAGGATTTCCGGTTCAAGATGCGCGTCTGGTTCCTCAAGGAGACCAAGACCATCGACACGAACTGCGGCACCGGCAGCAACATCGTGATCGGCAGCCGCGAGAACAAGATCCACCGCATCAATCCGCGCGAGAACGAGGCGGTCAACGCCTACTGGATGCCCGACTCGCACCGCCTCAACTACACCTACATCCACCGCGAAGATCGCCTCAAGGAGCCCCTCGTGAAAGGCGCTGGTGCACGCTGGAAGGAGGCCGTCGCTTCAGCCACCGAGTCACTCCAGCAGCACGGCGAGGGCAGGACTGCCATCATCGCCTCCGGTCGCATGACCAACGAGGAGCTTTTCCTTGCGAAGCGCCTGGCCAAGACCCTCGGCACCGACCTGATCGACATCCGCCCCCGCGCCCAGAAGGGAGACGGCTTCCTTGTCTCCGACGACGCCAATCCGAACACCCGCGGAGCCCAACTCCTCGGCGTCACCTCCGCGACGCCCGGTTCCCGCCTCGGCGACATCGCCACGGGCATCGCCTCCGGAAAGATCACCTCGCTGATCGTCCTCGGAGAGAATCCCCTCCATTGCGGCCTGAGCGAGACCGACCTGAGCAAGCTCGCCTCACTCGTGGCGATCGATATCCTTCCGAACGCCTCCCTCAAGCACGCCTCGGCGGTTCTGCCCGGCAGTGCCTCCGCGGAGAAGCGCGGCTCGATGGTCAACATCAACGGCCGTCTCCAGCGCCTCAATCGCGCCCTGACTGCTCCGGGTCATGCCCGCGACGACTGGGAGATCCTGAGCGACCTGCTCAAGGGACTCGGCGCCGATGGCGCCTCCTCACTCGAGGATCTCTTCAAGCAGATGGCCGCCGAAACCCCAGCCCTCTCCGGACTGAACTTCGGCAAGATCGGCGACCTCGGGGTCACGCTGAAAGCCTAGGCTTTTGAATCCGTTTCAAGCCCTGCGAGCTGTTGAGCCGCACAGGGCTTTGCGGGTAGCCGTCGGGCTTTGGGTGCTTTTCGCACTCATCGTGGGGATCATCGTGGCGGTCCGACCCGACAAGCGCACCGTCACCCCGGAGTATCGTCAGGCCTCCGAGAAGTGGTGGGCCGGCAAGGAGAGTCCCTACGACAGGAGCCAGGGGGGCTACCTCTACCTGCCACAGGAAGCGATCCTCTACACGCCCTATAAGGTTCTGCCAAAATGCGTCGGTGAACCGCTCTGGCGCTGGACCGGACTTGCTCTTCTGGCCCTTGGTCTCTGGCGGACGGCCGGACTGATGAGTCCTACCCAACGTGACAGGATTTTTCTCGCCGCCACGATCCTGGTGATCCCGGCATCCCTCTCCAGTGCCCGCAATGGTCAGGTCAACCTCCCTCTCGCGGGCCTGATGCTCCTCGCCGTTTCGGCTCTGGCCCGGTCGCGCTGGAACATGGCAACCCTCTGGCTCCTGCTCGCGGTGATGCTTAAGCCGATAGCCCTGGCTCCAGCCCTGCTTGCCGCGGCCTGCTTTGCTCCGCTCCGCCTGCGCTTGGCGGGTGGATTCCTTCTCTGTCTCGGAGTCGCGTGGATTCATCCCGATCCCGGTTATGTCACGGCGGAGTACCGGCACTTCTGGGAGAAATTCCTGCTGGCGGGCCAACCCGCGGAAAACACCTTCAGTGATTTCTTCGGGATGCTCTGGCACTGGGGAATCCATCCGTCCCCCGCCGTGATCTCGGGAATCCGGGCCTTGGCGGCAATCATGGCTCTGGCCCTCTCGATTCATGTCATGCGTCGATTCCGCGGGAATCTAACGGCGCAGGCCTTCGGGGTCATGCTGCTCGCAGCGCTCTACCTGATGCTCTTCAACCCCCGCACCGAGGAGAACTCGTACGTGATCCTTGCCGGATTCACCGCACTGATGGCGGGGCGGGCCATCCTTGGGTATTACCTTGAGGATACCGGTCGCCCGGCCCTGCTCCTGACGCTCTTCACGTTGGCATTGGCCGTGGAGTGCTACGGCTACCCGATTTTCCCACTCACCAAAATCTGGTTCAAGCCGCTCGCCACGTTGATCTTTTTCTTCTTCTTGGTGGCCGGGAATTTTTCCCTGCTGAAGTTTCCACAGCAAGGGATTCGCGTCGCGGTGTGAACTCTGCCACACTGCCGCCATGAGCGCGCAGACCGATCTCCAGAATGAGCCCGTGGAAGAGCTGAAAGCCTTCCTTCGCTTCCCGAGCATCTCGACCCAGCCGGAGCATGCCCCGGATCTCGATTCCTGCGCCGAGTGGCTGCGCGAAAAACTCTCCTCGATCGGGCTGGAGGCCGCCGTTCATTCCACGCCCGGATCCCCGGTCGTCGTTGCCGCGACGCCGCGCGATCCCGCGAAGCGGACAGTCCTGATCTACGGCCACTACGACGTCCAGCCGCCCGAGCCACTCGAGGGATGGACAACGCCCCCTTTCGAGCCCCGGATCGAGGAAGGCCGGATCCATGCCCGCGGTGCCGCCGACAACAAGGGACAGATCCTCGCCCACATCCTTGGTGTCGCCGAGACGCTCCGCGAGAAAGGCTCCCTGCCGGTCAATGTCATCTTCCTGATCGAGGGGGAGGAGGAGATCGGTAGCCCGAATCTGGAGGAATTCCTCCGCGAGCACCGCGAGGAGCTGGCCTGCGATCTCGTCGCGATCTCCGACACCGCGATGGCTCCCAGCAACAAGCCTGCCCTGACCTACGCCCTGCGAGGGATCGCCGCGATGGAACTTGTCGTCCGCGGCCCGGCCCGCGACCTGCACAGCGGCCTCTTCGGCGGCGCTGTGGCGAATCCACTCACCGTCCTTTCCCGTCTGCTCGCCTCGCTTCACGACGAGAATGGCCGAGTCCGGATCCCCGGATTCTACGACGCCGTGCGCCCGTTGGAACCTTGGGAAAGAACGGCGGCCTCGGATTTGGAAAAGGCATCCGGCGGCGATGATGCGATCAGGGAACTCGCCGGCGTGACTCAGCTTGTCGGCGAGAAAGGGTTCTCCACAATCGAGCGGATCGGAGCCCGCCCCACCGCCGAGGTGAACGGCATCGGAGGCGGCTATCAGGGGGAGGGAACCAAGACCGTCCTGCCCAAGGAGGCCTTCGCCAAGCTCACCTTCCGCCTCGTGGCCGATCAGGACCCCGCCGTGATCCTGTCCGCAGCCGAGGAATACCTGCGATGCCAGACCCCTCCCGGCGTTCTGCTCGAAGTGATCACGGGCCACTCAGGCGCCGCCTACCAGTCGGATCCCAACTCGCACGACGGCCTTGCCGCGCGCAAGGCGCTCGCAGGAGCCTTCGGCGCGGAGCCCCTGCTCTTGCGTGACGGGGGGAGTATCCCTATCCTGGCCACGCTCAAGGAGATCCTCGGCGTCGATTCCTACCTGCTCGGCCTAGCCAACCCCGACTCACGGATCCACTCCCCGGACGAGAACATGCTGATCGAGAATTTTCTCGGCGGGATCAGGATGAATAAGATCCTGCTTGAGGAGCTTGGAAAGACTGACTGAAGATTTTGAATGTGGAACTCAGGAAAGCAGGAAGATAAACCAGCAAAAATTCCTGAATTCCTGCGATCTATATTAATTTCTTCGCCTTTGGCCCATGGATTGTTGCCTGTTGGCTTGAACCCAAGCACCAACCTTTTATCTTATTCCGATGTCCGCCGATCCCACCGCTCTCTATTCCCGCAAGAATCCCTTTCCCGCCAAGCTCCGCACCAACCGCAAGCTCACCGGCACCGGTTCCGCCAAAGACACCCGTCACTTCGAGATCGATCTCGCGGACTCCGGCATCGCCTATGAGGTGGGTGATTCCCTCGGGGTTTTCCCGACCAACAATCCCGCGCTCGTGCAGGAGTTGCTCGGCGTGCTGGGACTGAACGGCGAGGAGCAGGTGGTCGACACCAACGGCCAGCCCGTCTCCCTCCGCGAGGCGCTGACCCGCTTCTATGTGATCACCGAGATGGACAAGAAGCTCCTGGCCGCGATTGCGGAGAAGGATCCGACGGCTTCGAAGTTCACCGCGATGGTCACCCCCGAAGGGAAGGCCGATCTCGACGCCTATCTCTGGGGCCGCGAAGTGATCGATCCCCTGCTGGAATATCCCGCCGCGAAGTTCACTGCCGAGGAGTTTGTGAAGTGCCTGCGCAAGTTGCAGCCCCGCCTCTACTCGATCGCCTCCTCGCAGAAGGCGCACACCACCGAGGTGCATCTGACGGTCGCCGCGGTCCGCTACGAGAGCAACGGCCGCAAGCGCGAGGGCGTCTGCTCCACCTTCCTCTCCGACCGCGCCGACAACGCGCCCGTCCCCGTATTCGTCCACACGGCAAAGCACTTCCGGGTGCCCGAGGATCCCGCCACGCCGGTCATCATGGTCGGCCCCGGCACCGGCATCGCCCCCTTCATGGCCTTCCTGCAGGAGCGCAAGGCCGCGGGTGCCACCGGCAAGAACTGGCTCTTCTTCGGTGACCAGAAGGCCGCTACCGACTTCCTCTACCGCGAGGAACTCGAGGCCTGGCAGAAGGAGGGCGTCCTGCACAAGCTCTCCACGGCCTTTTCCCGTGATCAGGCCGAGAAGGTCTATGTCCAGCACCGCATGCTGGAGGCCGCCGAGGAGCTCTATGCCTGGCTGGAGCAGGGTGGCTATTTCTACATCTGCGGCGACGCCTCGCGCATGGCCAAGGATGTCGACACCGCCCTGCACCAGGTCGTCGAGAAGGCCGGCGGAAAATCCCCCGAGGAGGCCGCCGCCTACGTCGCGGAGCTGAAGACTTCGAAGCGCTACCGCAAGGACGTGTACTAGCCTTAGAGAAAGGCAGGGCCCTGCTTTCCCTTAGTCCATCAGGCTTCTTTCAACCACCCCGTTTATCCCCTTCATCCTTGTGAGTGAATCCCCCTCCCGCCGCGTTCACTTCCTAGGCATCTGCGGCACCGCGATGGGGGCCGTTGCGGCGGGCATGAAGGAGCAGGGTTGGATCGTCACGGGGTCGGATAATCAGGCATACCCGCCGATGAGCGACTTCCTCGCCTCGCGCGGGATCGAGGTCTTCTCAGGATTCCGCCCCGAAAACCTTCCCAAGGAAGAGGCGCTCATCGTGGTTGGCAACGCCATCTCGCGCGGCAATCCCGAAGTCGAGGCCGTCCTCAACCGCAAGCTCAACTACGCCTCGCTCCCCGAGGTGCTCCGCGCCCATTTCCTGCGCGGCCGCCACAACATCGTCATCACCGGCACCCACGGGAAGACCACCACGACCTCCATGACGGCGTGGATCCTTGAGCATGCGGGAAAGAATCCCTCCTACCTCATCGGCGGGATCCCCGCGAACCTCGGCCAGGGGGCCTGCCTCCGCGATCAGGAAACCTCGCGTCATTTCGTGATCGAGGGGGACGAGTACGACACCGCCTTCTTCGACAAGCGCTCCAAGTTCCTCCATTACCTCCCCGAGCTTGTCGTGGTGAACAACATCGAGTTCGACCATGCCGACATCTTCGAGGATCTGGATGCCATCAAGCTCAGCTTCCGCAGGCTCCTGAACGTCGTCCCGACCGAGGGGATGGTGCTGGTGAATGCCGACGACGCCAACTGCATCGACGTCTCGCGCAACTGCCACGCCCCGATCGTCGAGGTCGGTTTCTCGGAAAATGCCGGCCACCGGATCCTCGAGCCCTGGCAGAAGGAGGGACGCAGCGGCTTCACCCTCTTCGGCGAGAAGTTCGAGATCCCGATGTCGGGCGAGTTCAATATCCGCAACGCCGCGATGGCCGTTTCGGCCGCCCGGTTCTACGGTATTCCGACAGCGGTGATCCGCGAGGCCTTGCTCCAGTTCCGCGGCATCAAGCGCCGCCAGGAAGTGCGCGGTGTGGTCGGGGGGATCACGATCATCGATGACTTCGGCCATCATCCCACGGCGATCCGACAGACCCTGGAGGGACTCTCGAAGCACTACACAGGCTCCCGTCTCTGGGCTCTCTTCGAACCCCGATCGAACACGACCCGGCGCGCCGTCTTCCAGCAGGAGTTCCCGAAAGCATTTGCCGCCGCCCATGGAGTCGTCATCGGTGAGGTCAACCGCGCGGCCGACTTGAGACCCGAGGAGCGACTCGATGCGGCGCGTCTTGTCGCCGACCTGCAGAAGGCCGGCAAGCCCGCATTCCACGAACCCTCGGCCGACCGGATCATCGAGCAACTCCGCCCCCAGCTTCAGGAAGGGGATGTCCTCGTGGTGCTGAGCAACGGCGCCTTCGACGGCCTTCATGCCAAGCTCTTGACCGCGCTGGCTTAGGATCACCGTGGTCGGCGACCCTTCCCTGGCCTTCCAGTCCGTGATTGCAGGCCTTTCCTCACCTCAATCCCCATGAACGACCAGCCAGCTTCCCTCTCGATTCCCGAACTTCAGGAGCGCATCCGTGCCTTTCGCGACGAGCGGGACTGGATGCAGTTTCACAACCACAAGGACATGGCCGCCGCGCTTGCGATCGAGGCCTCGGAGCTCCAGGAGCTCTTTCTCTGGAAGAACAGCGGGGAAGTCGAGGAAGTCGGCGCCACCAGGCAGGAACATCTCCGCGAGGAGCTTGCCGACGTGGCTATCTACCTGCTGGAACTGGCCGACAATCTCGGCATCGACCTCTCCGAGGCCATCCTCTCCAAGCTCTCCAAGAACGCCCTGAAATATCCGGTCGAAAAATCCAAGGGGTCCAACGCCAAATACACGGAACTCTAGGGAAGCGCTGATTAAACCCAGATAATGCGATAAGGAGGCGGCGACAGGTCTGGATGGTTCACCCGTATGGTGAGTCGTTGGATGGTTAAAACCGTTAAAGGGTTAAAACGTTACAACGTGCTGACAGCAGGGACTCATTCCACTCTCCGAACCGAGCCATGATCAGCAAACTTCTTGATGGCGCCTTCTCGAATTCAGGTTCAGGGGTTTCCGGATCCACCTTGTAACCTTGTAACGTTTCTAACCTTTTAACTCCCCTTTCCCGGATCTTTGGGTTCCTAATGCAAACTATGGGTTAAATCGCATAGAGTCCGTTGCGGGATAACCCGCTAGTTATTCACAGACGGTCATACTGGCCTCCCAAACGGCAAACGCCCGCCGAGGCTGATTTTATCGTATGTTACGGTTTCGTCACCGTCTCTGAGCCCGATAGGCGCTTGAACAGAGTATGTTCCACGCTGCAGCCCCTCTTTTCTGAAGTAAGAAGTGGCCGATGGACCCTTTCACCATGTCCTGTTCCACGTTGGGAACAGCAAGGCGCAGCCGGCAATTCCCACAAGTTATTCACATCACGTGAACAGGAGCTGACAGGGGCTGATAAGGGAACAGTCTAAAAATACCCGCCGGTCGCTCGTTCGTTCTTACTACCGCACACGGGGCACACGAGCAGTTCGGCGGAACTCGTGTCGGTGTGGCGTGTTCCGCAGATCCGGCAGAAAATGCGATCCCTGGCGATGGTGTTGGCATGGCGCTTGCGGATCATTTCATAGCCGATCCAGAGGATCAGGATGCCGACGAGCGAGAGCACCAGATAGAGGCAGACAAACCAGGAAAGCGTGATCTGGATCATGGAGTCGGTTTGGATTTGGCCTGGGATTTAGGCTCCGCGGCTTCCCAAGGGATGAGGACGCGTCCCCACGAGAGGGTGTCCGCGGGCTGAAAGCGGCTGGCCATGATCCATGCGCGTCCGGATTCGTCGACTTCGGCATTACCCGATGAATCGGTCAGGGTGCAATGCATCGGGAATCCTTCGGGGCCGACCGCCACCTGATAGAGCGAGGGTTTTGTCCCGCTCATTCCCGGCGGGAGGGAAGGGAGCGTAGCGCCGGTTCCCTCGGGGCGCCGTGCCGCAAGCTCATCAAGCCAGCGGACACGGGGGGGCGCAGCGGCGACGGGGGTGGGAGCAATCGGTGACGGCGAGCTCCTTCGCAAGGCGCCACCCTCGGCCGTCCCTGCGGACTTGGGCGAAGTGAATGACGAGGGGGGGATGGGTGGTTCCACTGGTTGCCCCACGCTCTCCGGAAGAGGGAGAAGGGGTGGAGGCGGCTCCTCGTAGCTGGGTCGGTATTGCAGGGGAGGGGGAGGCGGGAGCGCCGATGCCGTGGCCCTGCCCGGGGAGAAGAGGGCAGGATCGTTCCCGTCCAGCCATGGGCGGAGTTGGCGGGCGCAGGCCGAATCAGGGGGGAGGAAATAGAACCGCGGGGCGAGCGCCGGCTTGGCGGAGGGAGCCTCGTAGCTGATCGAGAAGATCACGACGATGGCCGTCTGGACCACCGCGGCCATCAGGATGCAGAGGGGGAGGGCCAGTCTGGGGGATTGTCTGATCGGCCACTCGAGGAGGAGTTGGGCGAGCTCTCCCAACTCGCGCGGAGAGGTGGGCACCTTCGGCAGCCTGGGAAGCTCCGGGATCATGAGCCCCCGGAGCCGCTTGCCAAAACCACGGTGTAGCCGCAGTCGGCACCGATCGTCATGATCCGCAGCAGCAGGTCGTAGGGGGCGAGCCGGTCGGCCTTGATGATGAGGCTGCCCGCGCGACGGCCCTTCCTGAGCGCTGTCTCGAGCTCCGCGGACGTCACCACCTTTCCGTCATGGTAGATCTGGGGAAGCGGTGCCCCGGTCACGCTCACCACCTGCGGATCGTGCTGCGGGAGCAGCAGGAAGGGAGAGTCTGGTACCTTCAGCTCGATGCCTGGCTGCAGTGCGAAATAGCCGCCCAGCAGGAGGAAAAACACAAGGCTCAGCAGCGTGCCGAGCGCGGGCGCCATCAGGAGATAGGGACCCTCGACCCCCTTGCAGCGCGGAAGCCTCATCAGTCGTTCGGGTGATCGGCGAGGAGGTTCACGATCTCGATGCCGGCCCTCTCCATGTCATGGATGATATCGTTGACCCGGGAGACCAGATAACTGTGGGCCAGGATGGCGGGAATGGCGACCCCGAGGCCGGAAGCGGCATCGAGCAGGCTCTGGTAGACACCGTGGGAAAGTTCGGCGGCCGTGGCATAGCCGCCGTGCGCGGAGAGAACGAGGAAGGCATCGAGCAGGCCGAGAAGCGTCCCGAGCAGGCCGACCAGCGGCGTGACGTAGGCAAGGGTGGCGAGGATGGGGAGATTGCGCTCCAGTTTCGGGATCTCAAGCAGGGCGGCATCCCTGACGACCGACTGAAGGACGGCACGATCTTCTTTCGGATGGAGGAGTCCCGCCTGAAGGACCCGGGCGACGGGACCCGGACTGGCCGAGCTCTCCGCCAGCGCCTCGTCCAGGCGACCGTTGCGGATCAGCAGCGAGAGGCCGCCGAGCAGCTCCCCGACCCTGATCGAGGCCTTGTGGAAAAAGAGCAGGCGTTCGAGGAAAACTCCCAGCGCGACCACGCTGCAGAGCAGGATGATCCACATGAGAGGACCGCCTTTTTGCATGAGTTCAAGCATGGAGGGGAGAGTAGAGGGGGAAGGCTCGGGCCGTCGAGCGTCGACAACCATCCCCGCCATGGGAAGCTCCCAAGGCGATCCTCCCGTTCCCACGCCTCTTTCGTCTTTCAAGACCGCTCCTTTTCCCTGCATCATTTACCCCCCGATGTCCGCCGCCCAACTTTCCGACACCCAGAATCTGCCCGATGACCGGCAGATTCCGATCGACCGCGTCGGGGTGAAGGACCTCCGCTACCCGATCCGTGTCCGCGACAAGAACCACAGCGAGCAGGCGACGATCGCCACGGTGCAGCTGACGGTCGACCTTCCCCACCATTTCAAGGGAACCCACATGAGCCGCTTCGTCGAGGCGCTCAATTCGCACGGGCCGGTCCTCCATGTCCGCAACATCCGCGATATCCTGGTCCAGCTGAGCGAACGGCTTGAGAGCGACCAGGCGCACGTCGACTTCGAGTTTCCCTACTTCATCGAGAAGCCTGCCCCCGTCACGGGCGCGGTGGGCCTGCTCGACTACACCGTGCGCTTCAGCGCCACGCTCGCGGGCGGACCGAAGGGAAAGGCTGACTTCGTCGTCACCGTGGTCGTCCCTGTCACGACCCTCTGCCCCTGCTCCAAGGCGATCAGCGAGTCGGGCGCGCACAATCAGCGCGGTCACGTGACCTACTCGGTGCGCTGCGCCAAGCCGATGTGGATCGAGGAGATGATCCGGCTGGTGGAGGAGTCGGCCAGTTCCGAGCTCTACAGCCTGCTCAAGCGCCCCGACGAGAAGTTCGTGACCGAGCGCGCCTACGCCAACCCGGTCTTCGTGGAGGATCTCGTCCGCAATGTCGCCGCCCTCTCCGAGAAGGATCCCAACATCCTCTGGTACCGCGTGGAGGCTGAGAACTTCGAGTCGATCCACAACCACAACGCCTACGCCCTGGTCGAGCGGAAGGGCGCTCGGGATCTCGATCCGAGCTGATCATCCGGGAGGGATCCATGGAACGCCTCGCCCTGCTTGCCGCGACCCTCTGCTACCTCTTCGGGTTCGGCCACACGCTTTTCGTCCTCGGGTCGGGCCGGTTTCATCCGGGCCGCTTCAATGTCCTTGCCGTGGCCCTCGGTGCCGCGGCCCAGGGATGGTATCTCTCCATGCGCGGCGCGGCGGAGCATTCCTGCCCGATCGGGAATCTCTCCGAGACGCTCGTCTTCCTCTCCTGGTCGATCGCCCTGATCTATCTGGTCATCGGCCCCGCCTACCGCCTCTCCCTCATGGGGGCCTTCACCTCACCGCTCCTGCTGCTTCTCCAGATCGCGGCGCTTCTTCTGCCGCGCGAAGTCCGGCCGGTCTTCCTGCGCCCCAATCCCTGGGTCGAGGCCCATGCGGCGCTCTCGCTGGTGGCATTCGGTGCCTTCGGCCTCGCCTGCGTGGCGGGACTCATGTTCCTGGTGCAGGAGCGGCAGCTCAAGTCGCGCCGCCCCGCGCCGATCTTCCACCATCTTCCGCCGATCAGCGCGCTTTCGGAGGCCATCCTCCGCCTGCTGTGGGCGGGGTTCCTGCTGCTGACGCTGAGCTTTGCCGCCGGGTGGCTGGCCCACGTCCCGATTGCAGGGGTGAAGTTCTGGTTTTCCCTGCTGATCTGGGTGCTCTACGCGGGCCTTCTTCTGGGAGCGAAGAATGGTCTTGTGACCGGACGCCGCAAGGCGCTGGGAGCCGCCCTGACCTTCCTGCTTGTCCTGATCCTGCTGCCCGTCATCCAGCATCTCTCGACCCGATGAACATCCTCTGCGCCGGCCTCAACCACCGCACCGCCCATCTCGATGTGCGGGAGCGGTTCGCCGTGCGCGAATCGGAGATGGCCGAGGTGCTCGGGCGCGTCCGCGGCATCGACGGGGTGTCGGGCGCAGTGATGCTCTCGACCTGCAACCGCGTCGAACTCTATGCCGCCAGCCTCTGCCCGCTGCGCGCGCTCGACGGGTTCCGCGCCATCCTGACTGAGCGGGCCGGCCTGGAGGCACCCCTCTACCATCACGACACACCCCGGGCGGTGCGCCATCTCTTCCGCGTGGCAAGCGGCCTCGACTCGATGGTGATCGGCGAGACCGAGATCCTGGGCCAGGTGAAGAAGGCCTATTCGGTGGCCGCCGATGCGGGCGCCGCCACGCGGCCGCTTCACAAGCTCTTCCAGCACGCCTTCCGCGTCGCCAAGTCGGTGCGTACCGAGACCCAGATCACGAGCGGCCCGACCTCCGTCGGATCGGTCGCGGTGGAACTGGCGGGGAAGATCTTCGGATCGCTGGAGGGACGCCGCGTCATGATCCTCGGCGCCGGCGAGATCAGCGAGCGCACCGCGCGCAGCCTCCAGTCCCGCGGCGTGCGCAGCGTGATCGTTTCCAACCGGACCTACGAACGGGCCGCCGCGCTTGCGGCCGAGATCGGGGGGATGGCGCTGCACTTCGACCATTGGGAAAAGGCCTTCGCCGACATCGACATCCTGATCACCTCGACCAACGCCCCCCACATGATCCTCACCCCGGAGAAGCTTGCCCCGCTCATGCGCCTGCGTGGCGGCGCACCGCTCTTCGTGATCGACCTGGCAGTGCCCCGCGATGCCGATCCCGCAATCAACGATCTCGACGGCGTCTTTCTTTACGACATCGACAGCCTCGAGCAGATCGCCTCGGAGTCCCTGACCGTCCGCCGCAAGGAGGTCGACCGCTGCGAATCGCTCATCGAGGAGCACGTGGGGGGATTCATCGGCTGGTTGCGCTCCATCCACTCGCCGGAGGGCCGTCACCTCACCCTATGAAGCCGCTCATCCTAGGAACACGCGGCAGTGACCTCGCGCTGGCGCAAAGCAAGCTGGTCGGGGAGGCCTTGGAAGCCGCCCATCCCGGCCTCCTCATCGAACAGAAGATCATCACGACCACCGGTGATGCCCGCACCGCTATGCCCCTGCACGAACCGACCGCAGAGGGGGCTGGACTCTTCACCAAGCAGCTCGAGGAGGCGCTCCTGCGCGGCGAGATCGACCTCGCCGTCCACAGCCTCAAGGATCTCCCGGTGGAGACGCCTGCGGGCCTCGTCCTGGCCGCCATCCTTCCGAGGGCTCTCGTCGATGACCTGCTGATCTCGCGCCACACCGGGGGACTGGCGGGCCTGCCCCCCGGAGCGACGGTCGGCACGAGCAGCCCCCGCCGCGCATTGCTGCTCCAGGCGCGCCGCCCCGACCTTGCGATCGTGCCGATCCGCGGGAATGTCCCGACACGCCTCTCGAAGGTGGCCGGCAGTGCGGGCTACGACGCCACCCTGCTTGCCGCGGCTGGACTCCGCCGCCTCGGTCACGATCTTTCCACCGGGGAGTTGCGGATCGAGGGGCTGAGTCTCTCGCTCGAGGTGCTCGAATGGATGCTTCCGGCCCCCGGCCAGGGAGCGATTGCCGTGGAGACGCGCGACGGCGACCGCGCCGTGGAACTGCTCCGCCCGCTGCACGACGCCACGACGGCGCGTTGCGTCGAGGCGGAGCGCCTTGTCCTGAAATATCTCGGCGGCGGCTGCCATCTCGCCCTCGGCTCCCTGGCGACCGACCGCAACGGCATCCTCTCCCTGAGCGGCGTCTATGTGGCGGATCAGCATGCCACCCCGATCTCCCCCCGCACCGGCCGTGCCGAGGCGGCCACACCCGCCGAAGCCGCAAGACGCGTCGCCGACCAACTCCTCGCCAACTGACGTTCCCATGACGAAAAAATCCTCCAAGAAAACCGCCGCGTCGCCGACAGACGCAGGCGACAAGCCCGCGCAGGGCATCTGTCACCTCGTTGGCGCAGGTCCGGGCGATCCGGGGCTCCTGACCCTCAAGGGCCGCGAATGCCTCGAGCAGGCCGAGGTGGTGATCTACGATTACCTCTCCAATGCGGAACTCCTGAGCCACGTCCCTACCGGCGCCGAGATCATCTATGCTGGCAAGACGGCGGGACGCCACGCCCTCCGGCAGGAGGAGACCAACGCCCTGCTCGTGAAGCACACGGCAGCGGGGAAGCGGGTCGTCCGCCTCAAGGGAGGCGATCCCTTCCTCTTCGGCCGCGGAGGCGAGGAAGCCCAGGAACTCGCGGCGGCGGGGCTCCGCTTCGAGATCGTCCCGGGCGTCACCTCGGCGATCGGCGGCCTTGCCTATGCGGGCATCCCGGTGACCCACCGCGCCAGCAATGCCGTCCTGACGATCTTCACCGGCCACGAGGAACCGGGCAAGGAGACCTCGGGCATCGATTACAAGGCTATCGCCACCGCACCCGGCACCAAGGTGATGCTCATGGGCGTCGAACGCCTCGGGCCGATCACGGAACAGCTTGCCGCCGCGGGAATGCCGGCGGGAACGCCCGTGGCGCTGGTCCGCTGGGCGACCACGGGCCGCCATCAAACACTCACCGGCACACTCGGCACCATCGCCGCATTGGCCCTCGAGAAAGAGTTTAAGGCCCCCGCGATCGCCGTCTTCGGCGACGTGGTGAAGCTCCGGGATACCCTGAACTGGTTCGAGAGCCGCCCCCTCTTCGGGAAGCGGATCGCCGTCACACGCACGCGCCAGCAGGCCGGCAGCCTCCTCGCCCAACTTCGCGGGATGGGTGCCGATGCCTACGAGCTTCCGACGATCCGGATCGAGCCACCGGCCGAGAAGACTGCCTTCGTCGAGGCGTTGGCCGATGTCCGCACCTACGACTGGATCGTCTTCACCAGCCCCAACGGTGTGGAGGCGTTCTTCAATGCCTTCTACGCCGCCCACGAGGATGCGCGCGATCTCGGCGGCGCCCGGATTGCCGTCATCGGGAACGGCACCGCCAGGAAGGTCCGTGAATACCGCTTCGCCGTCGACCTGATCCCGAAGGAATTCGTCGCCGAGTCGCTTCTGAAGGAGTTCAAGGAGATGAACGTGGAGCATCTCAAGATGCTCCTTCCCCGCGCGGCTGGCGCCCGGGAGATGCTGGCCGTGGAGCTCGAGAAGCTCGGGGCCATCGTCGATGACGTGCCGGTCTACCGGACCGTTCCGGAAGCCGGCGATGTCTCGGGCGGCATCCGCCGCTTCCGCGAGGAGGGGGCCGACATGATCACCTTCACCAGCGCCTCAACGGCCGACCACTTCATGGCCCTCGGCCTTCCCCTTCCGAAGGGCCTCGCCACCGCCAGCATCGGCCCCGTCACCTCGGAGGAGATGCGGAAGCTCGGCCTTCCCGTCGATCTGGAGGCGCCTCAACACGACATTCCCGGCCTCGTGGAGGCGATCAGCACCTTTTACGCGTCAAGCAAGTAAACATAGGGGGTGCGCCGCATTTTGGTGGCGCGAAGCACCCCCCGGCCTTAAAAAGGAGATAGAAAGACAAGCCCATGCAAATCCACATCAGTCCCCGTCACGTTCAACTCACCGCCGCCATCCACGCCCATGTGGCAGACAAGGTGGCCCATCTCGAGGAATACACGGACAACATCCTGGCCGCCCATGTCGTCCTTCTCTTCGACGAGCATCGCTCCAAGAAGAAGGACTATCAGGTGAAGATCCACATTGCCCTTCCCGGCCCCGACCTCCACGCCGAAGACGCGGAGGATGACCTCTACTCCGCCATCGACCTCTGCGTTCACAAGATTGTGGCCCAGCTCCGCAAGCGGAAGACCAAGGTCAAGGAGAAGGCGAAGCACAAGGTCCGCGTGGCACGCGAGGTCGAACGCCGCGGCTACCGCCGCTAGGCCCCCCGGGACGGGTTGATGGAGTCCGAGTACAAAGTCAGGCTGGAGGCCTTCGAGGGCCCCCTCGACCTGTTGCTCTACCTCGTCAAGAAGGACGAGGTGGACATCTACGACATTTCCATCGAGCGGATCACCCAGCAGTACCTTTCCTACCTCGAGACCTTCGAGGTCCTCCACATCGAGGTGGCCGGGGAGTTCCTCGTCATGGCCGCCAACCTGCTCTACATCAAGAGCCGCACCCTGCTTCCCAAGGACCAGCAGATGCCCGAGGAGGAGGCCGAGGAGGAT
The DNA here is from genome assembly GCA_040380225.1 of Verrucomicrobiia bacterium. GTDB lineage: Bacteria > Verrucomicrobiota > Verrucomicrobiia > Chthoniobacterales > UBA6821 > UBA6821. The sequence goes on from JBEIJN010000007.1 coordinate 61,297, forward strand.
GATCCCCGCTGGGAACTCATCCGTCAGCTCATCGAGTACCGGAAGTTCAAGGAGGCGGCCGCCCACCTCCGCGACAAGGAGGAGCTGCAGGCCGCCCTCTTCCCGCGCGCCGTCTCGCTGGATCCGGCCCACGCCCCGATCCTGGACGACACCATGATGCTCGGCGACGTCGGCATCTTCGACCTCATCAACGCCTTCCAGCGGGCTCTCAAGCGCCTTCCCGCCGAGGAGAAGACCGGCGAGATCAGGGAAGAGGTTTTCACCGTCACCGACCGGATCAATCACCTCATGCGGATCGTGGATCGCGGTGTGTCGATGCGCTTCGAGGAGCTTTTCGGCGAGGCCTCCACCCGTTCCGAGCTGGTGGTCACCTTCCTCGCGATCCTGGAACTCATCCGGATGAAACAATTCCGCGTGCGTCAGGAGGAACAATTCGGTGAAATCTGGCTCGACCGCACCCTGGAGGGCGAGGAAGAGCCGCAGGAAGAGGAAGCCGCCCAGTAATCATTTCAGGAATCCCCATGAGCAAGAAATCCCGCAAGAAGCAGAAGACTGAGGAACTCCCCGCAGAGCCGGCCGTTCAGGATCCCGTGGAAACGGCGGATCAGGAATCAGTCGAAGTGGAGGTTTCCGAAGAGACCATCGAGACCATGGTGGAAGTCATGGACGAAAGCAGCGAGGAATCCGGCGTCGAAGGTGAAGAGCAAGGCGAAGGTTCCGAGGGGGAAGCCGTCGGGGTTTCCGCCGATTCCGAGACGTCCGATGTCCCCGAAGCTGTCACCGAGGAGGCGCTTCATGGCTCCGTTCCCGCGGGCGAAGTGCCCCCCCTCTCCCATGTGATCGAGGCGATCCTCTTCGCATCCCAGAAAGCCGTCACCCCGAAGGAACTCGTCACCCACCTCAAGGGCGCCGCCACCGCGGAGCCGGAATCGGTGGCCGCCGCCTTCGCCAGGATCAAGGAAGCCGATATCCGCGAGGCGCTTGTCGAGCTTCAGGCCGAGGTCGCCGCCTCGGGCCGCGCCTATCAGGTGCGTGAGACCGCCACGGGCTGGCTCCTTTCCAGCGCACCGGGCTACGCTCCCTGGCTCCGCGCGCTCTATCCCGAGGCGAAGCCCACCAGACTCAGCCCTTCGGCCCTCGAGACCCTTGCCATCATCGCCTACCGCCAGCCGATCGCCCGCGCCGACATGGAGGCCGTGCGCGGCGTCTCCGTCGACGGCGTCATGCAGACGCTCCTCGACAGGGGCCTGGTGAAGATCGCTGGTCGCGCCGAAGTGGCGGGCCGTCCGCTGCTCTACGCGACCACGCAGTACTTCCTGGATCATTTCGGCCTGCGTCATCTCGACGAGCTGCCGAATGCCTCCGAACTCCGTCACATTCCCCTTCCCACGGCAACGCCCGAACCGGGAGCCGCCGGGGCCTCCGATGAGTCCACGCCCGAGCTTCCCGGCGTCACGGAAGAATCGTCGGTGGATGCCTCAGGGGATGCCTCGGGAGAATTATCCGAGGAAACCACCGAATCCGTTCCCGAGACCGTCGAGGTGACCGAGATCATCGAAGTCCGCGAATCGGTGGTCTTCGAGGAGGTGGCCTTCGATCCCGAGGAACCGGCACCCGACTCCGAGGAGAGCCTGCCGGAATCCGGAGAGGAAAAGTAATCCCTCATGGAGGATCTCCGGCAACTCCGCGACGCGATCGACACGATCGACGGGAAACTGCTCGCCCTCCTCAACGACCGGGCGCGTCTGGCGCAGGAAATCGGCCGCATCAAGGAGCGTAACGGACGCCCCGTCTACGCGCCCGAGCGCGCCGAACAGCTGATGAGGCGGCTTGCCGAGAAGAGCACCGGCCCGCTCGACGCCGCCGCGATCCGGGCAATCTACATCGAGATCATGTCGGCCTCCCTCGCGCTCGAGAAGGAGATGCTCATCGCCTGCGAGGGTTCGGTCGGCGGCAGGACTCATTTCGCGGCCAAGCAGCAGTTCGGCTCTTCCGTCCGCTACGCCTTCCATCAAGGAAGCGGGGAACTCTTGGATGCCGTGAAGTCGGGCAAGGCCGACTGCGCCGTCATTCCCCTGGGTCACGACGGGCCGGACAACGCCGTGCTGGAGGCCCTGTGGAACGGGGATCTCTTCATCACCGCGCAGATCCTTCCCGGCGGCGAAGAGGGCGCGGTCGGAAACTCCCGATACCTCGTCCTTGGCACTTCGCCAAACACCCCGTCCGGCCGGGACCAAACCGCCCTGCTTCTCCACCTCGGACAGGATGCAACGCCTGATACGGCGATCGCCCTGCTCCGAGAGGCGGGCCTCCATCCCCTCTTCCTTCACTCCCATCCCGGTTCCTTGGGACTTCGTCTCTATGTCGAGACGTCAGGTCATGCCGACGATCCGGCCCTGCAATCCTTCCTTGATTCCCTCAACTCCGCCGGGATCACCGCCAAGCCTTGCGGTAGTTATCCCGCACTCTCCTGATATACTTTTCCCACCGTGAGCACTCAACCCACCGTCACCGTCAGTGTCGCCTGCTTCGACCGCGAGGTCTGGATCCATGTCGAGGGGAGGGGCAACTTCCAGGGAAGCGCCCCGCTCAAGAAATTTGTCCAGGCGATGATCCTCAGGGGATACCGCGAGTTCGTGGTCGACCTCGCGGCCTGCGACCACATGGATTCCACCTTCATGGGCACCCTTACCGGCATCTCCCAGAATCTCCGCGAACTCGGCCAGGGATCGCTCCGGACGCTCAACGTCAGCCCGCGCAATGTCGAGTTGTTCGAGAATCTGGGGCTCGACATGCTCTTCGGCGTGGAGCCCGCAGGGGAAGTCCCCGTGAGCCCCGCCGAGCAGGGCGCCAAGCTTCTACAGCTTCCCATGGAGGCCGGCCCGGAGCGCGATGTCGTCCTCTCCGCCCACGAGGCGCTGATAGCGGCCAACCCTGCCAATGCGGAACGCTTCCGGGATGTCCTCGCCTACCTCAAGGCGGGCGAACCCTCGGACTCCTGAACTACTTTTGATCACAAGCTCTCCGTGGGCAGATGCCCGAGTGGGGGAAGCCGTTCTCACGCCAAGGGCGCAACGGCCGCAAAGAAGGGGTCCTCCCTGCCCGATGCCCTTTGTTACTTTGTCATGTTTTCACCCCCTTTGCGACCGTTGCGTCCGTTGCGTGAAATGCCGCTTTGCAGTAACCATCGAGACATAGGGGGCTACTACGCAGTCTCCCCCGACCATCCCGCAGGGGCGCAGGCTGGCTTTCCTGCCGTGGAGCGTGCATGATGGAGGGCCATGAAGATTGCCCTGATCGAGTCCATCATCATCGCCATCATGTTGGTGGCCGTGATCACGCTCGCGATCGTGGTCTTCGGGTCGCGGCGCAGGGTGGGTCAGCTCAAGAGAAGCTCCGCCGAGATCACCCAGGAAGAGCGGCGCGTCTTTGATTTTCTTCACGGCCTCGGCGCTGCCTTCTCCGAGGGTGTGCCGGCGGGGGAACTGCACCGCCTCATCGTCGAGGGTGCCGAACACATCCTCAAGGCGGGTGGCGGGGCACTCTACCTGACCGACCGCACCGGGGAGAACCTCCTTCCCTCCTTCCTGACGAAGGGCTGTCCTCCGCTGGTGATCCTGCCGCCTAATCTGGCCGGAGGGGAGGGCTCCTCGGCGGGAGCCGTCGAGAGCTATCTCCGGCTCCATGCGGTTCCGCTCGGCAAGGGCCTCGTCGGTGAGGCCGGCAACTGGAGCAACCCCCGCTTCCTGAGGAGGAAAACCGACCTACCCGCAGAACTCGTCGCACAGGGGCTCGGCTCGCTGGTGATCGGCCCCCTCCATTACCGGCAGAAACTGCTCGGCGTGCTCGCCCTCTGCAGGGGACCCGGACAGGATCCCTTCAGCGACACGAAGCTGGAGCTCTTCCAGGCCATCCTGGAGCAGTCGGCCTTCGCCCTCTTCAACCAGGCCATCCATCTGGCGGCCGGGGAGAAACACGCCCTCGACCGCGATCTCCAGATCGCCAGGGAGATCCAGAAGATCCTCCTCCCTTCCGATGCTCCCGAGCTCCCGGGATACGAGCTTGGAGGCCTGAACCTCCCGGCGCGCACGCTCAGCGGCGACTACTTCGACTTCCTGCCCATTGACGACGACCACATCGGCATCGCCATCGCCGATGTCTCGGGCAAGGGCGTCCCCGCCTCCCTCATCATGGCGATGTGCCGGAGCGCCCTCCGGAGTCACTCGCGCGGCGAACTCTCGCCGGCGAGCGTGCTGAGGAACGTCAACAGGCAGCTCTATCCCGACATGAAAGAGGACATGTTCATCAGCATGGCCTATGTCGTGCTGAACAGGCACACCGGTGAGGCGCTTCTTGCGCGGGCCGGTCACGACGCCCCGCTGATCTTCCGCGCCGCCACCGGCGGGGTCGAATGCCTCAACCCCAAGGGAATGGCCGTCGGCATCGACAGCGGCGGGGTCTTCGACAGGTTCTGCGCCGACTTCCCCTTCCGCTTCGGACCGGGAGACCTGCTCCTTCTCTACACCGACGGCATCACCGAGGCACTGGATGCGGGAGGGGATGAGTTCGGCGTGCAGAGGCTTCAGACCGAGCTCTGCGAGCATCCCGGCGAAGGGGCGAATGAAACCCTTCACCGTCTGGCACGTTCCGTCCGCAACTTCGCTGGGAACCAACCCCAGCACGACGACATCACTTTGATTGCCCTCCGCAAGACCTCCGCTTCATAATCAACCCACACCTTCGATGACAAAATCACATTCCAATCACGGGCATGAGTCCGAACAGAACTCTGACGAACAGACCGCCGCAAACGGGGCGGCAGCCGCACAGGAAGCACAGAGCCCGGAGACCGCCGCACCGGCCCCCGAACCGATCGACGAGACCGCTGCGCTCAAGGCCGAAGCCGACCGCTACCGCGACCAGGCACTCCGTGCCGCGGCCGATCTGGAGAATTTCCGCAAACGCATGATCCGCGAGAAGGAGGAGGCCATCCGCTTCGCCAACTCCGGAATCCTCGAGAAGCTGCTTCCGATCCTTGATAACTTCGAGCTCGGCCTTGATGCCGCGCGCAGCGATACAGCCACCCCGGGGACAAAGGGTATCGTCGACGGATTCTCGATGGTGCACCGGCAGCTCGGCGATTTCCTTGTCTCCAGCGGCCTCCAGCCGATCGATGCGGTCGGGCAGCCCTTCGACCCGAAACTCCACGAGGCACTCGGTCATGAAACGGACGCTTCTCAGGAAGACGGGATCGTCCTCCGCCAGATGCGCCGCGGCTACCGGCTCGCCGACAGGCTGATTCGTCCCTCCAGCGTCATCGTCAACAAGCTGGCCTGACCAGTCGCCGGACCCCAATCGTCATGTCAAAGAGGTGTTACTACGAGGTGCTGCAGGTCACCCGGACCGTCGAGTTCGAGGAGATCAAACGCTCCTACCGCAAGCTGGCCGTCAAGCATCACCCTGACAAGAACCCCGGCGACCCGTCCGCCGAGGAGCGCTTCCGCGAGCTTGCCGAGGCCTACGATATCCTTGGCGATCAGGAAAAACGAGCGACCTACGACCGCTACGGCCACGCCGCATTCCAGGGAGGAGCGGCGGGCGGCGGGACGCACGATCCCTTCGACCTGTTCCGCGAGATGTTCGGCGCCTCGGGTGGCGGCGGCGGGATCTTCGACCATTTCTTCGGCGGAGGCGGCGGGGCCCAGGATGGACGTGGTTCCGACCTGCGCTACGACCTGCGCATAACCCTCGAAGAGGCCTTCAAGGGGTGTGAGAAAGAGATTGAACTCCGCAAGCTTCACTCCTGCGACGATTGCGAAGGATCCGGTGCCGCCAAGGGGGCCAAGGTCTCGACCTGCTCCCTTTGCCGCGGACGCGGCCAGGTGGTGGCCTCGCGCGGCTTCTTCCAGGTCGCCCAGCCCTGCCCCCAGTGTCATGGAGCAGGGAAGACCATCGACAAGCCGTGCAAGAAATGCCGGGGCGAAGGACGCGCCGAGCAGACCAGCCGGATCAAGCTCAATATTCCGGCGGGCATCGACGAAGGCTCGCGACTCCGCTCCTCCGGTGCCGGCGAGGCCGGAACCCGGGGCGGCGGGAACGGAGACCTCTACGTGGTCATCCACATCGCCGAACATCCCATCTTCTCGCGCGAAGGAACCGATCTCTTCTGCAAGATCCCGATCCCCTTTGCGGTTGCCGCCTTGGGAGGCGAAGTGGAGGTGCCCACCCTCGCGGGTCCGGTCAAGATGAAGATCCCTGCGGGAACTCAGGGAGGAAGCGATTTCAGGGTCAAATCCCACGGCATGCCGCGCCTCCAGAGCCATGCCAAGGGGGATCTCCATGTCCACCTCGAGGTCGAGGTTCCCACCAAGCTGAACGCCGAACAGCGCAAGGCGCTGGAAACCTTTGCCGAACTCTGCGGCGAGGAGAACACCCCGATCCACCGGAGTTTCACCGAACGCCTGAAAGATCTTTTCGCTTAGTTAACCAGCCTGAAGATCTCGTGCAAAACTTGCAGGAGTAACTGCATGTTTTCGCGCAGAGGCGCGGAGGCGCAGAGATTTTTAATGATTGGTGAAGGAAGCCACGGCGCCGAAGTAATCGGCGACCTATAGAGCTATTGTCCTGCTCTAATCCCCCATCATTTCTCTCCGCGCCTCTGCGCCTCTGCGCCTCTGCGGGAGCACTTCTCCTAGATTCCTGCCGCGGGTGCCCTTCCGCCGTGGCCGCGGGCGATTCCTGCAGCGATCTTCTCGGCCAGCAGTTGACGGACTCGCGGATCCTGCAGGGACGCATTCTCCTTCGCATTGGAGACGAATCCGAGTTCCAGCAGGGTTGCGGGCCGCTGGTTGTGATGCAGCACATAGTAGCGGGCGAACTTCACCCCGCGGCTGTGGGATCCGTAGCAGGTGGCGATCTCGCGCAGGATGTTTGAGGCAAGAGGCGCGGAGCGGGGATTGTAATAGAAGGTCTCGACCCCGTTGGCGGCCCGTCGGGGGGAGGAGTTGAAATGAATGCTTACGAAGGCGGCGTCAGGGTGCGCATTGGAGATCCCGGTGCGCCCCCCAAGCGGGATGAAGACATCGGTTGTCCTGGTCATCACGACACGGTAGCCCCGGGCCTCCAGCAGCGGCTTGACCCTGCGGGCCATGTCTAGAGTCAGCATCTTCTCGGGCAGGCCTTTGACCGCTTTGGCACCGTTGTCGTAGCCGCCGTGGCCGGCATCGATGATCACTGTGCGGAAATTGGAAAGCCCGGCCCCCTCCTCGAAGAGGGCACAGCCCGGCAGGAGCACCGCCGCCAGAAGAGGCAGCAGGCGGGCGACTTGGATCATGAGGGCGCGCTTGGTCATGACAAAAAGGGAATTTAAGCCACGGAGACCGCGGCGCAACCCTTTATGACTCTCTTAGCGAGATCGTGGCTTCCTCAGATTTGACTCTTTTGTCAGCGAATTCTCCCAGGTCAGGCATCTGCTGATCCTCAGACTTCTCGGCCCTTTGGCCTCGAATGACATCGCTTTAGCGAGGCAAGAAAAGCCGCGTTCCAACGCGCCTTTTCATCCTTCATAATTCATAATTCATCCTTTACCCTCTCCCGATGCTAGGTAAACGCATCATTCCCTGTCTCGACGTCGATGGAGGCAGGGTCGTCAAGGGAACCAAGTTTGAGAACATCCGCGATGCGGGGGATCCGGTCGAGTGCGCCCGTGCCTATGATTCCCAAGGGGCCGACGAGCTGGTCTTCCTCGACATCACCGCTTCCCACGAGGGCCGCGCCACCATGCGCGAAGTCGTCGAGAAGACGGCAGACGCCTGCTTCATGCCCCTCACCGTCGGCGGCGGGATCCGCAAGGTCGAGGATGTCCGTGCCATGCTTCTGGCCGGAGCGGACAAGGTCAGCATGAACACCGCCGCGCTCGACGATCCGAATCTCGTGAATGCCTCGGCCGAGGGCTTCGGCTCCCAATGCGTTGTCGTCGCCATCGATGCGCGCCGCGACGGGAACGGCGGCTGGATCGTCCACACCCACGGCGGCCGCAAGCCGACCACGTGGCAGGCCGTCGACTGGGCCGTCGAAGTCGCCAGAAGAGGCGCCGGTGAGATTCTCCTCACCAGCATGGACTCGGACGGCACCAAGAAGGGCTACGATCTCGCCCTGACTGCCGCCGTGAGCGATGCCATCGGCATTCCTGTCATTGCCAGCGGTGGAGCCGGAGATATCGACCACATGGCAGAGGTTCTTACAGTCGGCAAAGCTGACGCGGTGCTCGCGGCCAGCATCTTCCACTTCGGAACGTACACCGTGGGGGATGTGAAGAGGGAGTTGGCGGCTCGCGGCATACCGGTCCGAAAGCCTGTGTGAGGCTTGGGATATCGGCGGATAGCAGCGTTGCTGCTCGGTCGCAGTAGTTCACTACAGCTTCCCTCGCGCGCCTTGCTCTCCATCCGATCTTCGAAGCCTTGAAGAATCAACACCCTCCAATTCGAGTGAGGGATCAACGCCGACACGCCGTCCCTTGACATCCTGGTGCAGTAAGTCGAATCTTACTTTATGCTTACCAAGGTTTCAGTCAAAGGGCAGACAGTGATCCCAAGCCCCATCCGGGAAATGGCCCGCATCAAGACGGGTGACCAACTCGACGTGGGATACTCCGGCGGGCTCATCGTGATGAGGAAGCGTCGTCCCCTGACGGCTTCCCGCGTGAGGGCTCTCCTGCTGGCTGGCCGGGATCTCCCCCAATTGACGGCAAAGGACGAGGTGAACGTGGCCAAGGCTGTCGAACGGGTCCGCCGCCGTGCCAAAGCCTAGAGTCATTTTCGACACGAATGTGGTGGTGAGTGCCTCCTTCTGGCAAGGCGCACCATTCGGGTGTCTCACCGCATGGGCGGAGGGTCGGTGCGAGGCGGCGATCAGCCCCCAACTCCTTGCCGAATACCACGAAACCATGGAGGAGCTACGGGCCGATTATCCCGTGATTAATCCTGTGGAATGGGTGACGGCTTTGGGGGAGGCGGCGGAATTGGTCTTTCCCACGCATCGCGCCACAGGGGCCACGACGGACCCCGATGATGAGAAGATTCTGGAAGCGGCGCTGGCCGCCGAGGCGGACTACATCGTCAGCGGGGACAAGAAGCACCTGTTGGCTCTCAAGGAATACGAGGGCATCCCGATCTTGAGTCCCGCAGAGTTTCTCCGCAGACTGGAAAAACGCTGAAGAAATCTAGCCCTACTCCTCGTAGCAGTAGGGGCAGCTCTGCTCGTAAACGTATCGAGGATCCTTCACCTCCTCTGCCGTGAGAGGTTCCTGGCACGCGAAGCAGAGCTGGCTGCCGGTTTCCTGCAGCGAGGGATCAACGCCGACGCGCTTGTCGAAGACGAAGCACTCGCCGTTCCAGTGGGCGCCGCCGCACTCCTCGAAATACTTCAGGATGCCTCCCTCGAGTTGAAGTACCTCGCGGAAGCCGGCCATTTCGAGATAAGGGGCTGCTTTCTCACACCGAATGCCGCCGGTGCAGAAGCTGACCACCGGCCGATCTTTCATCTCCTCAGGTAGTTGGGCGACGGCCTCTGGGAATTTCCGGAAGTGACGGATCGGCAGGGTCGTTGCACCGGCGAAGGTTCCGAGCTTCACCTCGTAGGTGTTGCGTGTGTCGAGAAGGGTGAACTCACGTCCCTCGTCGATCCATTGCTTGAGCTCCTTCGCCGTGATTCTCGGGGAGGTGTGGCGGGCTGGGTTGATCCCCTCGACGCCGAAGGCGATGATCTCCTCCTTGATCTTGACCAGCATCCGGTTGAAAGGCTGCTCCGTGCTCTCGCTCCGCTTCTCGGCAAGGTTCCCAAGGCCGGGTATGGAGCGCAGCGTTGCAAGGAGCTGTTCCACGGCAACTGGCTCTCCGGCGACGAAGAGGTTGATCCCCTCGGGGCTCAGCAGGATGCTCCCCTTGAGTCCCGCGTCACGGCATTCGGCGCGCAAGCGCTCGCGGAGTTCCGGAAGCCCTTGCAACTCCGCGAACTTGTAGGCGGCGATGTTGAGGATGGGCATGGGGAAAAGGGAAGGCTGTTAGCGGTTTAGGCCGTAGGCTGTTAGGTCAAAGAGAAGAGATTACTCGCGCAGCCGTAACGGATGCGAAGCAACGGCCGGGCAACCAAGCGCAGAGACGCAGTGGAAAGAATTTATCGTGAGTATACGAATGCGTGAGAGTGATGTTGGCCGCGCTCATGAGGCCTTTTCGTATTTTCCAGATTTCAATCCCTCTCTGCGCCTCAGCGCCTCTGCGGGAAAATGTTCGATATGCTTCCTCTTCTCTCAGTAGGTGAAGAGATCGGGGTGGACGTAGGTGTTGGCGGAGGCGGTGTTCAGCGCACGGAGGAGTTTCCCCTGGACGTTGCGCGTGAGGCGGCGGCCCTTACAACCCCGCTGCACCATCTTGTGGGTGATCTGCTCGGTGGAGGCCGCGACCAGATCGTGCGGCTTGAGACCGAGTTCCGTCAGGAGACGGGCCAGCGGCTGCTCGCCGAGATCGCGTTCTTGGTCGGGAATCACCGGACTTAGGGAATCGCGGTTCCTTAGACGGTCTTGATCAGATCGCTGTTCTGGAAGCGGACCTTGGCGAGGCCGGCGTACTTGTCCTCCGTGCTGCGGTAGCCGAGGGCACAGCAGACGACCGAGGCGTATCCCTGCTCCTTGAGTCCGAGGATGGCGTCGTATTCCGCCGGGGCGAAGCCCTCGATCGCGCAGGTGTCGATGCCGAGCAGGGAGGCCGAGGTCATGAGATTTCCCAGGGCGATGTAGGCCTGAAGGGCGGCCCAATGCGGAATACGTGATTCGGCGCCGGGGCTCAGGAGGCTTCCGTACATCATGCCGCGGTAACCCTCGAGCGTCTCGCGGGGGATGCCACGCACCTCGACAACGCGGTCGAGGAAGCGGTCGATCTCGGTCTCAGTCATCGCGGTCCGCGCTGTCATGACGACGTAGTGGGAGGCATCGACGACCTGGGTCTGGTTCCAGGAGTGAGGCTGGAGCTGCTTGCGGATCGCAGGATCCTTCACCACGAGAAAGCGGTAGGGTTGGAGGCCGAACGAGGAGGCGGAGAGAACAAGCGTTTCCTCTAGGGTCTTCCAGGTGGTCTCGGGGATTATCTTCGAGGCGTCGAAGGTCTTGGTCGCGTAGCGCCAGTTCAGGGCATCAAGCAATTGCTTCTCGGGGATCGTGTGGCTCATGGATGGTGTGGGTGGCGTGGTGAAAATTACCGTGTTGTCATCGGCCTATTGGCTGTCCAGATTGTTAACTGCATTAAGCAAAACCTCAACCATCGAAATCCCATGTCCGAACCCGTCATCGCCCAGAAATCCCCCATCCCCGTCGAGGTCAAGGCCGGCCAGACCTACTACTGGTGCTCCTGCGGCAAGAGCGCCTCGCAACCCTTCTGCGATGGATCCCACAAGGGGAGCTCCTTTGCACCCACTCCCTACACCGCGGAGAAAGACGGGACGGTTTACTTCTGCGGCTGCAAGCACAGCGGCAACGGCGCCCTCTGCGACGGAGCACACAAGGCGCTCTAAGGAAACGCTGAGGAGCGCAGGCTATTAGGCTGAACCAAGCTCCTATGGAGGAGCGCGGTAGACTACGACATAGTCGTAGCCCAAAGGGCGCCACGGCTTCCCGGGAGGGAAGAGGCGTCAATGCTGAAGGCGGTTAGGTCCGAGGTCGTACCAATTCAACAACCGCCTCTCGAAAGGGAGGCGGTTGTTATAGGCGCTAGAGCATCATCTAATAAATCTGTTGTTCCTTTGGCGATCATCTTGACCGTCGATAAATAAAAGGACTCGCGCAGAGGCGCAGAGGCGCAGAGGAAAAGACAAAGGATAGAGTGCGGAGAAGACGGACGCCGTTGCACCCCTCAAATCGGAGAATCACTTGATCGATTAGCAATGGGTCCTAACGACTCCTTCCAAGGGAGATATGTAAAGAAGCATGGCCATTAGTCATAAAAACTCTATGCCTCTGCGTCTCTGCGCCTCTGCGCGAGATTTTTTCCCTTGTCCATGCGTCAAATAAAATAGAAACCGTTCTAACCTAGTCCCCCCATGCAGACATACTTCATGGTGAGGTAGTCCTCGATCCCGTGACGGGATCCTTCCCGGCCGTAACCCGATTCCTTGATGCCGCCGAAGGGCGCGGCCGCATTCGAAAGAGTGCCGGTGTTCACGCCGACCATGCCGTATTCCAAGGCGCCGGCGACGCGCCAGACACGGGATAGATCCTTGCTGTAGAAATAGGCGGCAAGGCCGGCGTCGGTTGCATTGGCCAACTTGATCGCCTCCTCGTCGGTGCCGAAGGTGAAGATCGGTATCACGGGGCCGAAAATCTCCTCGCGGGCAACTTCCATCCCGGTCGTGCAGTCGGTGAGGATGGTGGGTTCGAAGAATGTGCCGCCAAGTGCGTGGCGCTTGCCGCCCGCAAGGATCGTGGCCCCCTTGGAAACGGCATCGCCGATCACCCGCTCGACTTTCGCCGCCGCCGCCTCGTCGATGAGCGGTCCCTGATCGACTCCATCCACGGTGCCGGGCCCGACCTTCAGACCTTCCACCGCCGGGAGCAGAAGTTGCGTGAAGCGTTCGGCCACCGAGCGTTGAAGCAGGATGCGGTTGGCGCAGATGCAGGTCTGTCCGCTGGCACGGAACTTGGAAGCCATCAACCCCTCGACGGCGGCCTCCAGGTCGGCATCCTCAAAGACGAGGAAAGGTGCATTCCCCCCCAGCTCCATCGTCACGCGCTTGACGGTGGAGGCCGAGTCGGCGATGAGCTTCTTCCCGACGGCCGTGGAGCCGGTGAAGCTGAGCTTCCTGATGAGCGGACTGCGCGTGAATTCGGACCCGATGACGGAGGCATCCCCCGTGAGGACCGAGAAAAGTCCAGCGGGTAGTCCGGCACGAAGCGCCAGTTCGGCGAGCGCGAGGGCCGAGAACGGGGTCTGCGGCGCCGGCTTCACGAGCATGGCACAGCCTGCGGCAAGCGCCGGGGCGACCTTCCGGGTGATCATCGCGATGGGGAAGTTCCACGGGGTGATCGCCGCGCAGAGGCCGACGGGTTCCTTCATCACCAGCACACGCTTGTCAGCGGATGGGCCGGGAATGATCTCCCCCTCGATGCGCACGGCCTCGGCCGCAAACCACTCGATGTAGGAAGCCCCGTAGGCAACCTCGCCACGAGCCTCCGCGAGCGGCTTTCCCTGTTCCGCCGTCAGGATGGCTGCCAGATCGTCGGTGTTGGCCGTGATCAGCTCGAACCATCGCCTCAGGATTGCTGAACGGCACGCAGCCGTTTCCCTGCTCCAGGCTGCCATCGCCTGATGGGCGGCCCCGATGGCTTCGACGACCTCGCGCGCCGACAATGCCGGAACGCTGCCCAGCGGAAGTCCGTCGGCGGGATCGCGAATCTCCAGCGCCGAGCCATCCGAGGCGCTTTTCCAAATCCCGGAAGCATAAGCCTGCTCTTTGAAGAGGGAGGGATCGTGGAGAGTCGGATTCATCCTCTCCCGTTATCACTCCGGAGTGGAGGGGGCGAGCGCAACCTGCGAGGATTCCCGGCATGAGGGTGATCAGAACAGTCCTGCGGTCATGAGGGAAAATCTCTTCGGCTCCGGCATCGCACCCCTCCGTCAACCCGAGTTCCGCGATCTCTGGATCGCGAACTTCCTCTCCAATCTCGGCACCATCATGCACGGTGCCGCGGCGGCCTGGCTGATGACGACGCTGACTGATTCCCCGCTCCTGATCGGCCTCGTCCAGACGGCGGCAAGCCTTCCCGCCTTCCTCCTAGGGGTTGCCGGAGGCGCCCTGACCGATCTCACCAACCGCCGTCGCCTGCTGGTCGGAGCCCAGCTCTGGATGATGGCCATGGCCGCTCTCATGGCGGTGATGGCCTGGAGCGGAAAGCTGCGTCCGGTGGAATTGCTGATCCTGTTGCTTCTCCTGGGGATCGGCTCCGCGATCCATCTTCCCGGCTGGCAGACCCTCCTTCAGGATCTCGTGACCCGGGACAAGATGGCCGCAGCTGTCTCGCTCAACAGCATCAGCTTCAACCTCGCCCGCGCGATCGGTCCGGCTCTCGGCGGCTTGCTGGTGGGAGCGCTCGGTGCTGCGTGGGTCTTCGCGCTGAACGCCCTCTCCTTCGTCGCCGTGCTGGCGGGACTCCGACGCATCCCGGAACATCTGATCGTGCAGTCGCGGGGGAAAGCCACGCCGGCGGCAGTGCTTCGCTCGCTGGCGGAGGGGTGGAATTTCCTCCGCAAGTCACCCCTCATCGGCGGCATCCTGCTGCGCTCCGGCTTCTTCATGCTCACCGGCTCCGCGGTCTGGGCGCTCCTGCCGATCGTGGCTCGCGATCATCTCGGCACGGGGGCCGCAGGTTACGGTCTCCTGCTCAGTTCCTTCGGTGTCGGATCGGTGATCGGTGCGCTCTTTGTGCCGGGCCTGCGCCGCCGCTTCCCCATCGATGCCACGGTGGCTGTCTGCCTGCTCCTCTTTTCGTCATGCGTGGTGGTGGTCGGCGCGGGGAGGAGTGTTCCCGTGGTCGCCTCCGCGATGCTGCTTGGCGGGCTTTTCTGGATCGTGGTGGCGGTGAATCACAACGTCTCGGTCCAGATCGCCTCCCCGGATTGGGTGCGCGGGAGAACCATCTCGTTCTACCTGATCACCTTCCAGGGATCGCTTGCGGCCGGCAGCTGGCTCGCCGGATGGGTCGCCGATCGCGCGGGCATCGGCACGGCCGTCTCACTCAGCGGGATCCTCTGCGCCTGCGGAGTGTTCCTGATACCGTTCTTCCCGCTGACTTCCGGAAAAACCAAAAGCTGAAAACCGAACCGAGATCGTTCCGAGACGAAAGCCGGCGAGCACTAGAGCCTCATCTGGTTAATCTGTCGTTGCTTGGGCGATCATCTTGACCGTCGATAAACAAAAGGACTCGCGCAGAGACGCAGAGGCGCGGAGGAAAAGACAAAGGATTGGGTCCGGAGAAGATTGTCAGCGTTACTCCTA